>CAZEJO010000007.1:62648-71463 GCA_964512285.1 uncultured Dehalococcoidia bacterium
CAGCCCTCTCACCCATTCCAGAAGCGCATCGCTGTTGCCCTTCTGCGCTTCCTGGATCTGCTGAACGAGCTGATCAAGGAGGCGCCCAAGCAGAGCCTATCGGACCTGCTGGACGCCATCATCGACAGGGCCGACTACCGCCGCCACCTGCTGGAGGACCTCGCGGATGGCGAGGAGCGCTGGGAGAACGTGCAGGAACTGCGGACGGTGGCCAGCCAGTACGACGAACTGGCTCCAGCCGAGGCGCTGGCCCGCTTTCTGGAGGATGCGGCTCTCATCACCGACATCGACGAGTATAGCGAGAAGACGGATGCCGTCACGCTGATTACCCTCCATGCCGCCAAGGGGCTGGAGTTCCCGGTGGTGTTCATCGTGGGGATGGAGGAGGGCCTTCTGCCCCACATGCGCTCCTACGACGACCCAGCCCAGATGGAGGAGGAGCGCCGGCTGTGCTATGTGGGCATGACCCGCGCCCAGGAGCGGCTGTACCTGGTGCGGGCCTTTCGGCGGACGTTCGGCGGCCACAATCCGCCGTCTCGCTTCCTGGCGGATATACCGCGGGAGCTGGTGACCACCCGCGAGCGGGTTCCGACCGACACGCCGGTCCGCGAGAGGTTCATCGCTGCTGCCAGCACGCCCGCTCGCCCTGAGAAACGCCCTAAGCGACTCGATGTTGCCTTCGCCGCGGGTGACCACGTGCGGCATGCCAAGTTCGGCGAGGGCATCGTGGTTAGCTGTCAGGAGGAGAAGGGCGGCGACCAGCTAGTCATCGTGGCCTTCAAGGGCGAGGCGGGCATCAAGCGCCTTCTTCTCAGCTTCGCCCCGCTGGAGCACTTATCGCCGGGGGAGGGCTAACCTCATCCAAAACCAAACCATGCCCCCGGCTATCGTCAGGGAAAGTCTGAAGCAAGACCTTAGGTTCGCCTCCTGCAAGAGTTCCGCCACCCCCATGCGGGAAGGAAGGAGGAAACATGGCGCCATTCCTTGTGACGATGGGTAATATCGATTGGGAACGCATCACCGATTGGCTCCTCACCCACGGCCTGCGGATACTGCTGATCCTGGTGCTGACCGTCGTGGTCGACATTGTGCTGCGGTTCGTCGTGCCACGCGTGATCCGGGGGGCCGTGTGCCGCCAGATGGAGGGCAAGCCCGAGGAGGAGATCGAGCAGCGGATCCACACCCTCGTTGGTGTGCTGCGGGGATCGGGCCGATTCGTCCTGATTGTCTGGGCCTTGTTCACCATCCTGCCCGAGCTGGGGATCAACGTGACGCCCGTCCTGGCCAGCGTGGGCATCGCCGGCATCGCCCTGGGCTTCGGCGCTCAGAGCCTGGTCAAAGACTTCCTCAGCGGCCTATTCATACTTCTCGAGAATCAGTACAGCAAGGGCGACGTGGTCATGGTGGCAGGCATCTCGGGGCTGGTGGAGGAGGTGGGCCTGCGGCGCACCGTCCTGCGCGACCTGGACGGCATCGTCCACTACGTGCCCAACGGCGAGATCTCGGTGGCCAGCAACCAGACCCAGGAGTGGTCGCGGGTGAACATGAACGTGAGCGTGGCCTACGGCGAGGACCTGGACAAGGTGTTCGAGGTGATCAACCACGTGGGCAACGAGCTCGCGGCCGACGCCGAGTTCGGGCCGCTGATCATCAAGGCGCCGCAGGTGCTGCGGGTGGATGCCTTCGAGGACTCGGGCATCGCCATCAAGATCCTGGGCGACACCGAGCCGATCCGCCAGTGGGAGGTAATGGGAGAGCTGCGCAAGCGGTTGAAGAAGGCCTTCGACGAGGAGGGCATCGAGATACCCTTCCCCCATGTGACACTGGTCACCCGCGGCGCAAAGGCGACGGATGTGGGAGAGGCAGGGTAGCCGGCAGGAGCAAGCGTGATCGCTATGAGCATGGCTTGACAAGGTGAACATGGGCTCATTATGCTATGCTTGCGAAACTAGCATTGGCGATAAAGCGTCAAGCCATAGGAGGTGGCCGTCATGACAGAACAGAGGAAGAGCATATTCGACTCTGTTAAGGATGGCGTGGTGGGAGCCATCCGAGGCGTTGGAGATGTGGCGCAGGCGGTGGTAGACACCGTGAGCGGGACACTGGTGAGCGCCCTGAAAGGCGTACGCGCCATCACCAACGAGAGCCTGGGCCTCATCTTTGACACAGTGAGCGGCGCCATCAAGGGCGTGGTAGAGGTCGGCGGCGACGTTGGCATCGCCTCCAGGAATGCCGTTCTCGGCGTGATCAGGGGCACCAAGGAGATCGCGACCGGCTCGACCGAGGCCATCAGCGCCAGCGCGGAGGCGGCGGTGAAAGCCGTTGGCGACGTGGGCGGCGACGTGGGAGCCGCGGCGAAAGGCGCCGTCGAAGGCGCCATCGAAGGCGCCAAAGAGATCGGCCTGAAGGCCGAGGACGCGGCGGCCGCGGCGGCCAGTGGCGCCGTAAAGGGGGCCGGCAAGGTCAGCACCACGGCCGTGGAGCAGGTCCGCAACGTCGTCACGGGCACCATTTCCGGCGTGAAGGTTGTCCTGCGCGAGCCCTTCAAGGGCGACGAAGAGAAAAAGTAGCCGTCACGGGTCCCCTGAGACGGAGCGAAGGCGGCGGGTGAGGGGGAGGAACAGAATCCCTGACGAGCCCGGCTGTCGAGTGATGGGCCCACTATTGCCGACTTCTTAACTCGTGCCTTTCGATATGAAGGACGACCAGGTCAATCAGCAAAGCCAGCAGCGGGCCCTCGGGTTCCGACGTTCTGAGCACGTTCCCATGCATTAACTGATCTCGCCCTCTCGCAAGCCGCCAGTACAGGTCCCGCGTTCCACCCTTTTCCTGATAGGCCATATGTCTGTTCAGACACGCTAGGTCTCTTGCGAGATCCGGAATTGGACAGTTGTCCTCGAGGTGTGCCAATAGCTTGTCAAGGGCAGGCTTCTTTCGGTAGGGTGTCACACTACCGTTATTTCGGATGGTGCCTAGTAACCTTCGCACGATCATCTCCAGCAATGCGTAACCTACAATGGTTGACAGCATCAAGGTCGGAATCAGTCTGCGCGAGCCGTCGGGATGCTCGTAGGTTGGCCCTGGACTGGGCGCTCCGGTCCAGAAGTTCACGAGGTCGATCAACGACGCGATGTCGTTGGTGTCAGGCTTAAGCCTCCCAAGCATCCCAGCATCGAGTACCTCCAAGAATTCCCGCTGCCATGCTCCGGGATTGCGGGCTCGATAACCCAGCTGCGGCACGCTGCTGAACCTACCTCTGGCAGGAGTGTAGCTGGGTATGATTTGCAGAACCTCTCGGATCAGCCGTTCGATTCGCTCAATCCCGGCCTCGGCCTGCTTCGCCATACTTACCCTCTTGCCGTGGACCACACCCCGAAGCATCTGGCGAGCGGCGCCTTGAATACACTCGACGGCCGCTCCTACCCCTACCCCACTCCTATCGCCCGCAGGCGCACTTGCATGACCGGCTCGGCCGGGGCTATGGCTCTGCGGTCTCGGTCGCCTCGGGAGTGGGGGTTGCGGTCTGGGCTTCCTCTTGTACCGCCTCCTCGAAGACGCCGCCGCTTTCCGCCCGAGCCAGCTCCTTGCCCTGCATATCGACAATCACCACAGTGTAATCGGGTTCGGGATACAGCAGGTTGGTGAACTGGATCTCCTGAAAGCCGGTTGGCGTCTCTTCAACTGTGATCCAGTATGTGTTATCGCTGAGCTTGACATCCTTCGCCTCGTGCAGGAGCAGGTACACGGAAATGACCTCGCCTCTGAAGACGGCGGGCCCGCCGTCGCAGTCCTGGCCGCCCGACGACCTGTCTTGGGTAGACCAGAGGCCGTGCTGAAGGCTAAGGTCCAGGCTCTCGGACGCTCCGCCGTGCCAGTGGACGAAGTCCTCGCGGAAGGCAGCTTGAAGCTGCTCGAGATCCCAGTTGGCACCCTCGGAGTAGCGCTCGCCGTACCATACGCGCTCGGACTGAGCCTCCTCGGAGGGCCGCATCCAGGTCTCAGAAGAATCGCAAACCACGAAGGACACGGGCCCGCTCGTCTCCCGTCCTGCCTCTTCATCGCTGCCGCATGCCGCAGCCACGGCGAGAGACACCACGACCAGAAATATCATCGCCAGCGCACGTGAGTAAGCTTTCATGGCTTCCGGACCTCCCTCGACAGTGTATGCACGAACCCTCGTCTACCCCTTCACCACCCCGATGGGCCGCAGGCGTACCACCTTGCTGGCGATGCCGGCGTCGTGGAGGACGCCCACCACCTCGGCCACATCCTTGTACGCCTCGCTGGCCTCCTCGGCCAGGGCGGCCTTGTTCTGAGCGCGCACCAGGATCCCCTTGTCGGCCAGACGGGCAGCGATGTTCACCCCCTGCAGCTCGCGCTTGGCGGCGTGGCGGCTGAGCATGCGGCCAGCGCCGTGGCAGGTCGAGCCCCAGGTCTCGGCCATCGCCCGGTCGGTGCCCACGCAGATGAAGGAGTAGCGGCCCATGTCGCCGGGCACCATCACCGGCTGACCAATGCCCTGATACTTCGACGGCACATCGGGATGGCCGGCTGGGAAGGCACGCGTGGCACCCTTGCGGTGGATGCAGAGAGTCATCTCCTTGCCGTCCAGGCGGTGGCGCTCGATCTTGGCGATGTTGTGAGCGACGTCGTAGATGATGTTCATGCCCAGGCTTTCGGGGTCGCGCTTCAGCACCTTGGCGAAGGCCTCGCGCAGCCAGTGGGTGATCATCTGGCGGTTGGCGAAACCAAAGTTGCCGGCGGCGAACATGGCCCCCAGGTAGTCCTGACCCTCCTTCGAAGCGATGGGGGCGCAGGCAAGCTGCTTGTCAGGCAGGAAGACCTTGACCTTCCCCTCGACGGCCGTCAGCCCCCCCTTCTCCGGGAACTGGATGCCGTGCTTGGCGGCCGCCACCTCCATCTTGTCCAGGTAGTCCTGGCAGGTCTGATGACCGAGGCCGCGCGAGCCGGTGTGGATGAACACCATGACCTGGCCCACTTCATCGATGCCCATGACCCGGGCCGCCTCCTTATCGAAGATCTCGTCCACCAGCTCCAGCTCCAGGAAGTGGTTGCCCGAGCCGAGGGTTCCCAACTGGGGCACGCCCCGCTCCCTGGCGCGGCGGCTGATCTTGGTGGGGTCGGCGCCGGGCAGAGCGCCGCCGCTCTCGATGGCGTCGAGGTCCTGGGGCCAGCCATAGCCCTTCTCCACAGCCCAGCGGGCGCCGTAGGCCAGGACGTTGTCGATCTCCTGCATGGACACCTTTAGCTGACCGGAGAGTCCAAGGCCGGCCGGCACGTCGCGGAAGATCTGGTTCAGCAGAGCCGGCACGTGCGGGGCGAGGTCTCCCTCGCGCAGGTTGGTGCGGACTACCCGCACGCCGCAGTTAATGTCGTAGCCGACGCCGCCCGGCGACACGACGCCGTCGTCTAGGCGGGTGGCAGCCACCCCGCCGATGGGGAAGCCGTAGCCCCAGTGGATGTCGGGCATGGCCAGGGAATGGCCGACAATGCCCGGCAGGAAGGCCACGTTGGCCACCTGCTCGATGGCCTCGTCCCCGGCCATGGCGTCGAGCATCTTCTCGCTGGCGTAGATGCGACCAGGGACGCGCATGCCCTTCTTGTAGTCGGGCGAAAGGTCCCAGCGCAGCCCATCCACTCGCTGCAGGATCTGCTTCCAGTTCTTGGCCATGTTCCACCACCCCTAGATGTCCAGCAGTACCTGGACGCGATAGCCGTCCTCGTCCTCGCCTACCTCCAGCATGTGGCGGGTGACCGCCTTGACGCCTGCGCCCAGCTCATGTCGCTGGCGGTCTATCTTCTCGCCGTAGGCAGTGGCCTGAAGGGAATAGGGCTCCATCTGCCTGATCTCGAATCGCTTAAAGACGAGGCCGTCGATATCGCAAAAGTAGATAAGCTCCGACAGCCAGGCCACCAGCAGGCTGGGCCAGTCGTGGGCCTCCACCGCCAGCGAGCGGTCTTCCTCCTCCCGCACGCCGTTCAGGTTGACCATCACCGAAAACATGCCCTCCGCCGCATGCGCGAAAGCCTCGGCCAGAGTGCTACCGTAGGCTAGCACGCCCACATCGGCCGTGTGCTCCAGAAGCTCGAAGGGCGCTCGCTTGGTCGCCAAGGCAGAAGCAACCTCCCTTTGGAGCCAGTATGTCACCTGGCTCGCAAGGCCGTCAATGAGATCCTTCGGTCCAAGGTTAACCTCAGGCGGCAGTGAAACATTTTATTGGATGCAACGTCTATCCAATTGGGGACGAAGAGGGGGAGTTGTTGGCTCAACGTCTTTGCCGGTCAGGACTGGCCCTGCTGGCGACTGTCTTCCTGTTGGCCCTGACGGCCGCTCATGGCCTGGCCCAGGAGGAACCGTCTGTCGTCATCACCGCGCCGGCGGAGGGAGAGGTGCTCGCCGGCCCGGATATCACCGTGAGCGTAGCCCTCAGCGACTTCACTATCAGTCTGCCCCTAGAGCCGGAGCGCGAGCCCAACAAGGGGCACATCGTGTACTTCCTGGACATCGAGCCCTTCTTCGATCTGCCCACTCCTCTGGGCGAAGACAGCATGATCCATTCGGGACGCCTCTCAGAGACGTTCGTCGGCGTGGCGGATGGCGACCACACGATCTACGTCTGCCTGGTCTACGACGACAACACCTGCATCGACCCGGCCCTGACGGACTCAGTGCGAGTCAGCGTCGGCGAGCCGCCACCACCGGCGACCCCCTCGCCGGAGATCACGCCAACGCCGGAACCGCCCCCGGAGACACCAACGCCTCCGCCTCCGCCGCCAACCCCAACGCCAACGGAGGAGCCGCCTCCTCTGGAGACACCCGCTCAGACGGAGACGCCGCCGAAGCCGAGCCCGACCGTGCGCCCTCCGACGACGGTGCCCCCGACACCAGCAGGAACGCCTGTCCCAGGCATGGCTCCCGGCACAGCAGACGGACGCGAGACGGATTTCCCCGTCTGGTGGTACGGCGGCGTGGCAGGCATAGTGGTACTAATAGCAGTTGGCGCACTTGCGCTTTGGTGGGCAGAGAAGACTAGGAGCAAACTCTAGCCGGCAGCCAGCCAGGGCTAGCCGCCCTCGGCGCGCAGGCGCGCCTTGCCCACATCTGCGGTGAGACTCTTCGCTTCGCTCAGGAGAGAGTTCCATCAGGCAGTCAGGAAGCGAGACGCTGGCAGAACTGTCCATTAGAAAACCGGCGAAGAACCCCGAAAGAGAAATGTTGACGACACAAACTGCTGTAACATCCGCCCCCCCCTTGCGTCTAATTCGATGAGAAGAAGTAGGTGCCATAAGAGAATATCGACGGCGTAGGCTTTCGGAATCTGGCACAGGCCTCGCAGCGCAGCATCGACGGCAGGAATACCAATCGGCGCAAGCCGTGATCGAAGCCGCGAGGCTCTGCTAGAAGAACACCGAGCCGCTGGCAGCGATCGGAGATCTGACTCCCGGCGGGCCGCATAGTCGAACAGGGGCTATGCTACCCGGCGGGAGTGTTTTTTTGGCGACGGCAGAGGCAGTGGACGAAGGGGGCGAGACTACGGGCAAACGCCAGGAGGGGGACGAGCGGCGCCAAGCGCGGGCAACGGCGCTCGGCAAGCCGCATTGAGACGATGGGAGGCAAGGTATGACGAGACTTATGGTGGCAGTGGTGCTGGCCTGCGCGGTGTTCGGAACGGCTTGGGGGCTGGCAACGGTGGTCAGCAGCGACAAAGGTGCCCCTGACCAGGGTGATCCCACCCTCTTTGACGCCTACGCCAGCAAATGGTTCCCCTTTGTCCGTGGTGTGCCAGGCGCTACAGGCCCCAAGGGCGACCAGGGTGACACAGGCGCTACAGGCCCGACAGGCCCCACGGGTGCCACGGGCGCCACAGGCGCGCAAGGCATCCAGGGTGACCAGGGCGACACAGGCGCCACAGGCCCGCAAGGCATCCAGGGTGACCAGGGCGACACAGGCGCCACAGGCGCGCAAGGCATCCAGGGTGACACAGGCCTCACAGGCCCACAAGGCCCGCAAGGCATCCAGGGTGATAAGGGCGACACAGGACTGACAGGCGCCACAGGCGCGCAAGGCCCCCAGGGCGATAAGGGCGACACAGGACTCACAGGCGCCACAGGCGCGCAAGGCCCCACGGGCCTCACGGGTGCCACGGGCGCCACAGGCGCGCAAGGCATCCAGGGTGACACAGGCGCTACAGGCCCACAAGGCGCGCAAGGCATCCAGGGTGACACAGGCCTCACAGGCCCACAAGGCCCGCAAGGCATCCAGGGTGAGACGGGCCCAACAGGCTCCAAGGGCGACGAGGGTGACACAGGCCCGACAGGCCCCATGGGTGACACAGGCGCCACAGGCCTCACAGGCGCGCAAGGCATCCAGGGTGACACAGGCGCCACAGGCCCCCAGGGCATCCAGGGTGAGACGGGCCCAACAGGCCCACAAGGCCCCCAGGGTGACACAGGACCCACAGGCGCCACAGGCCCGCAAGGCATCCAGGGTGAGACGGGCCCAACAGGCTCCAAGGGCGACGAGGGTGACACAGGCCCGACAGGCCCCACGGGTGCCACAGGCGCCACAGGCCCGCAAGGCCCCCAGGGCGACCAGGGTGAGACAGGCCCGACAGGCCCCACGGGTGCCACAGGCACCACAGGCCTCACAGGCGCGCAAGGCATCCAGGGTGACACAGGCCCAACAGGCCCACAAGGCATCCAGGGTGACACAGGACTCACAGGCGCCACAGGCGCGCAAGGCCCCACGGGTGCCACGGGCGCCACAGGCCCGCAAGGCATCCAGGGTGAGACG
>CAZEJO010000007.1:71563-75453 GCA_964512285.1 uncultured Dehalococcoidia bacterium
GCCCGCAAGGCATCCAGGGTGAGACGGGCCCAACAGGCCCCACGGGTGCCACGGGCGCCACAGGCCCGCAAGGCATCCAGGGTGAGACGGGCCCAACAGGCCCCACGGGTGCCACGGGTGCCACAGGTGCGCAAGGCCCCCAGGGCGACAAGGGTGACACAGGCGCCACAGGCCCGCAAGGCATCCAGGGTGACCCTGGCGCTGATGGCTTCAGCGGCTGGGAGATCGTCCAGGGGGATCCTGCCTTCGGAGACGAGCCGGACACCGCCACCGCTACCGCCGATTGCCCATCGGGTAAGAAGGCTCTGGGCGGCGGCTATCTGATCACGGCGGTGGAGTCCTACTGCACTGTCGCGGTAAGGGCGAGCTATCCAAGCGACGACGACACCTGGACAGCGACCGGTGTAGCGGGCTGGGAGTCCTACTGCTACGGCGGCTGGTCGATCCGGGCGTACGTAATCTGCGCCACGGTCGATTAGCGCAGCGACGAGTGCTGGGTGATCCAGAAGTGGCGGGCCCTACAGCCCGCCACTTTCACATCCCTTGTCTCGGGTGAGCTAGGGCCGTATACCCTCCGTAGGCGAGGGTGTAGGGGTAGGGGTAGGGGTAGGAGTCGGCGCTGGCGTGCGCTCCTGTAGGCTCGGATCGAGTTCGCTGGCCCGCGCTAGATGCTCTTGAGCTTCGCTTGTCTCGCCGATCTCCCGAAGGGCCAAACCGAGGTTCCAGTGCGCCTCAGCGTTCTCAGGCTCAATGGTGAGAACCTCGCCATAGAGCTCTATGGCCTCCTCGGTGGAGCCTGCATTATTGCGAAGGATCGCTAGGTTGAATAGAGCCGGCACGTAGTCAGCGTCGGCGTTCAGGGCCAGCCGGTAGTAACTCTCCGCCGCTCCGGGATGCCCTGAAGTGTCGTCGATGAGACCAAGGTTGTAGAAGGCATACTTGTTCTGAGGGTCGTATGTCAGGACTCTGTGATAGGCAGCGACGGCCTCGTCAAGGCGGCCAGCGCTGTGGGCCTCGAGGCCGCGATTCAGTTCGTCGGACGCTTGTTGGGCTGGGGTTTCTTCCGAGCCACAAGCGCAAGCGCCGCCAGCGATCAGGGCGAGAACGGCCACCGCGAGCAAGCTGTGTCGCATACTCCTACTCCTACTCCGCACGTATTAATAAGGCATGGATGCAAGGTTGTCAAGGAGATCGCGCCTGGGGGCACCCTTTGGGGGATCGGTTCGCCGTTGGTGGCTTGGTTCTCGACTCTTGTCTCTTTGCCCACATCTGCGCCAAGATTCTTCGCTTCGCTCAGAATGACGGTAGGCCGCGGCGTCACCTGACGGTAGGCCACGCTGTCACCTGACGGTAGGCCGCGGCGTCACCCTGAGCGTAGCGAAGGGTCTCACTCCAGATGGTGTGCTATGCGGGGAAGCCGCCGCAATCCGGTGCATAGAAAAGGCTAGCCGGCAACCAGCCAGGGCTAGCCGCCCTCGGCGCGAAGGCGCTCCTTAGCCACTTGCCAGAGAACCTCCTGCTCCGCGAGGGGCATATCGGGCAAACTGCGGCCCTGCTCGCGGGCCAGGGCCTCCATAGTAGTGAAGCGCTGGTGGAACTTGCGGTTGGCCTGTCGCAGGGCTTCCTCAGCGTCCAGGCCGAGGTAGCGGCCCAGGTTCACCAAAAGGAAGATGACATCGCCCAGTTCCTCGCGCTTGTGATCCAGATCGCCTGCCTGGGCCAGCTCCTCTAGCTCCTCACCCAGCTTGTCCAGCACGTCCGCCGTTTGCGGCCACTCGAAGCCTACACTGGCCGCTCTGGCCAGGAGCTTCTGGGTGCGGGCCAGGGCGGGCATCGCCTGGGGAACTCCCGCCAGAGCCGAGTCCTGCGCGCCCCTTTCCTCTCGCTTCAGTTCCTCCCAGCGGACCATGACCTCCTGGGGCGAATCTGCCTGCTCTTCGCCGAAGACGTGAGGATGGCGGCGCACGATCTTGCTGGCGATGCCATAGACGACGTCTGCCAGGGTGAACTCCTGGGCCTCTTCGGCAAGCTGAACGTGCAGGAATACCTCCAGCAGGAGGTCACCCAACTCGTCGCGGAGCATCTGCGGATCGCCTTCGTCCAAGGCGGCAAGCGCTTCATAGGCCTCTTCCAGCAGGTAGGGCTTGAGGGAAGCGTGAGTCTGAGCCCGATCCCAGGGGCAGCCATCGGGCCCGCGCAGGCGAGCGATGATAGCCCTGAAGCCCTCGAAGGTACGCATCTCCTCTTCCGATATGCCCATAGCGCCCGTCCTTTCCCCTGCCTGTCGCTCGATTATAGGGACGGGCCCTCCTCGTTGACAAGAGGAAGGGTCACTCCTAATATGGCTCTGGATAGCGCGGTACGGAGCAGCCGTGGCCGAGAGGAGGCATAAGCTGGGCCTGATTCCCAAGATTGCGACGATCCTCTTCTTCATTAGCATCCCCGTCTTGCTGGTGACCACCAACGTGCGCTGGGCTGCCAACGAGACGCGCCTGTATCAGTACAGCTTCGACAGGTACGACGCCGAGGCCGCCACCGGCATCTCGCGCGGCGAGCTGGACCGGGCGGCCGATAAGCTGGTGCGCTACTTCAATGATGACGACGAGACCATCCGAATCTTCGTGCGGGAGGATGATAGCCGCGTGCTCCTGTTCAACGAGCGAGAGACAAGCCACCTGACCGACGTCAAGAACCTCTTTCGCACCGTCTTCCGGGTGCAGGAGGCATCGCTGGCCTTCGCCCTGGTGTTCATGGTGGCCGTGTTCATCTGGACAGCCGAGGCGTCGCTGCGCCTTCTGGCCCGGATCGTCCTCGGGGCATCCCTGTTCACCCTCGGCCTGCTGGCGCTTTTTGGCGTCCTGGCGCTGGTGGGCTTCGACGAGCTCTTCCTGCGCTTCCACCTGGTGGCCTTCACTAACGACCTCTGGAAGCTTGACTCGGCCACCGACCATCTGATCCAGATGTTCCCCCGCGACTTCTGGTTCGATGCCACCATGCTGGTGGCTGGTCTGACCGCTGTGGAAGCGCTGCTATTGGCCTTACTGTCGGCTGTCTACCTAGGAGTGGGGCTACGGCTGAAGTCAGGGACGCTGCCGATGAGGCAACCGGGGGCCTAGTAGGGCAGAGGACAGGTTCCAGTAGCGCAGGTGTTACAGCCCAGGTCGCCGCCTATGGGCGCCGTGTCGCCGCCGGCCCCCTTGCTGACGGACGAGAAGACGGAGAGCACGCGCTGCGCTCCCTCATGACCGTTGGGACAGGTAACTGGGTCGTTGGAGCGGCTCATAGAGCGCAAGAGCTCGAACCGCGTTTGGCACTGGGGGCAGTAATACTCGTAGAGCGGCATCTGGCGTTTACCTCCCTAATTTCATCCTCAGATTCTACTCCAGGTAGTCCTTGAGCTTCTTGCTTCGCGAGGGGTGGCGCAGCTTGCGCAGGGCTTTGGCCTCGATCTGGCGGATGCGCTCACGGGTGACGCTGAACTCCCGCCCCACCTCTTCCAGAGTGCGGCTACGCCCGTCCTCCAGCCCGAAGCGCAAGACTAGCACCTTCTGCTCGCGAGGAGTGAGGGACGAGAGCACATCGGACACCTGCTCCTTGAGGAGCTGATGCGAAGCAGCGTCGGCGGGGGCGAGCGTGCTGTGATCCTCGATGAAGTCGCCCAGGTGGCTGTCCTCCTCCTCACCGATGGGCGTCTCCAGGGATACCGGCTCCTGAGAGACCTTGATGATCTCTCGCACCTTCTCGGACGTTATCTCCATGCCGGAGCCGACCTCTTCGCTGGTGGGCTCACGACCGTACTCCTGCACCAGGCGACGGCTGACTCGCACCAGCTTGTTGATCGTCTCCACCATGTGCACCGGGATGCGGATGGTGCGCGCCTGGTCGGCGAT
>CAZEJO010000008.1:0-60174 GCA_964512285.1 uncultured Dehalococcoidia bacterium
AGTGGAACCTAGTGGATCGGGCGACGCTTGTCGCTGCCCAGCAAGACCCGGAGGCGTATCGGGGGCTGGTTGTGCGGGTGGCGGGCTACAGCGCCCTGTTCACCGACCTCAACCGCGTCGTCCAGGACGAGCTCATCGCGCGGATGGAGCATACCGTCTGAGGAACGGCGGGGAGCCACGAGTCGGCGCTCAGCGCTCGTAGGCACCGATGTCGGGCGCGGCGTCACGAGGGTGGCCTTCGGCGTCGTCGGAGGGGGCATCGAGGGAACTGCCGGCGTCCACAGCGGGGCTGCCCGCCTGTAGGTGCAGGTCCACGTCTGACCAGCCGGAGACAAAGATCGGGTCGGCCGTCACGTCTCCGTAGCCCTGGCCGGTGAAAGCGGCCCAGGTGCCGTCCGTGATCTCGGCGCGGGTGAACCAGGGGTCGTGCTCGCTCACGAACTCGGCCTCGATCTCGCCGTCGTCTCGGCTCCAGTAGAGGTTATCGTGCTCCGTTAGCTGTACGCCTTCTCCCAGGTAGAGGCCGGTCGGTGAGCCTTGCTGCGGGCCGGTGTTGAAGGCGAAGATGTTGTTCACCAATGTCAGTTTGATCGCCGCCGAGGCGCCGGTTTCGGGGTAGGCGGCGATGAAGGCATAGTCTCGGGCGCCGTAGTCAGGGCTGTACATATTGTAGGCGATGGTGTTGTTGACTACCTCGTAGGTGCCGGGGTATACGCCCACCACCACCGGGTTGATCCCCTGTCCCCAGACGACGTTGTTCTCCATCCGGCCGCCGGCCCAGAGCTTGATGCCCTGCAGATGGTTACGCACGACCCTGTTGCGCCTCACGATGATGCCGGGGACGTTGCCAGCGGAATCGCGAGAGTTGAGGTCAATGCCGTCGCCGCCGTTATCGTGGACGTAGGAGTCCTCCACCAGGATGTACTGCCCCCGCGCCACCGACAGCCCGTCGCCGCCAAAATCGGCTCCTGGCGCTGACCCTGCGCCGTAGATTTCGAGCCGCCGGAAGGTCATCCGGTCGCAGGGGCCGGGGGTGCAGTCCACCGCCTCGTAATCGCAGTCGTGAAGGACGCTGTCCTCCAGAACGACGTCGCTCACCGGCCCGTACTCAGGGGCTTCATCGGAGTAGCCTACGGTGAAGCGGACGCTGGCCTCGCCGCCGGCCACGTCCAGGTGCGAAAGGAGAACGTGGTGGTTATCGCCCTCCAGGGTGACGCCCCAGACGGGGAAGTCCAGGACGGCAAAGCCGATCAGGTTCAGGTAGGCGGTATCGTGGGCCAGGGTCAGGCTGCCCTGGACGGTGGCCGTCTCGCTGGGAGCAGCGGCGAAGGTGATGGCGGCCTCGCTGGTGCCGGAGCGGGAGAAGGTCACATCCTCCGAGTAGCTACCGGTGCCGACGCAGACGGTGTCGCCGGGCTGAGCCGCATCGGCGGCGTGCTGAATGGTGTGCCAGGGAGCATCGGTGGTGCCGGGGTTGGCGTCGTCGCCGCTGGGAGCAACATGGTGGGTGCAGGTTATCGTGGGGTCTGGATCAGGCTGTGTCTGCTCCTTGCCGAGGGCAATGATCGCCTGCATGTGGTCGAGGCTCGTTAGGCTGCTGATCTCGGGTTGGTCGGGGAACCAGCGCTGCCACGTCTGGGTCTGGGGGTCGATCCAGTAGGCCGCCGCCACCGTCGCCTCTGTGCAGCTCGCGACGGCCTGGTCGATGGGCGTGCCGTCTGTGCCAGGCCACACGGAGATCGCCCACTTGTCGACTTGCGGGCAGTTGCGCATCCCACCGGCAAACAACTCACTCAAAATCAGATCAGTAACAGCACCAATCTCCTCTTGGCCATCAACACAAACAGCGTATTCCTGCGAGTAAGAATTCTTGCCATCCGTCTTCGTTATCTGATCGTAGCCGTGTCTCGCACAGTACGAATAGCTTTCCCCGCACTTGCCTTGCAGAAAGCTCCAGTCACCGCATTCACTGCCATCTGGGAAGATGCATATACCATACTGTCCTTCAGGTTCTTCGGCTATTCTGTAACCGTATCCCAACTCATAACAGTAGACAGTGGCAGGGTCTGGGATTTGGTAAGTCTCGCCATTAGAAGCCGAAGCAATATCGTCATCAAGGCCTTCGGAGGAGGGCTTGTCTCCGCCGCCCGTTTGCGGCCGGTCGTCCTCTGTCGAGGCCGCCGCCACAGCCGCGCTCCATGCGATGATGCCCTGGCCGTCGTCGATTGCGATGAGATCGCTGATTTCGGGCCGATCGCGGAAATAGCGAATCCATGTCTGAGTGTCTCGGTTGATGCGATACGCGACATCGACCTGCTGAGAGCAAGACGCCAGGGCCTCCTCGATCGGCACGGCGTACTGGCCGCTCCAGGTGGCGACTGACCACTTGCCGGCCTGGGGACAGTTGTACATCGTGTCGTCGGGCGACTCAGGGCCTGCCGTCCAGCCCAGGGCCTGCGCTTCGGCTTCCGGCGTGGGCGTAGGCGTGGGCGTAGGCGTAGGCGTGGGCGTGGGTGTAGGCGTGGGCGTAGGTGTGGGCGTGCGTGTAGGCAGCGGGACGCCGCCGTCATCGTAGTTGCCGAAGTCCACCGTCCAGAACCAGCCGTACAGCGACTGGGGGTTGTAAGCCCTGCCGACGCCGGCCACGACGAAGCCGTCGGTGAGCATGACGGCGTTGTGCCCCGGCGAGCTGCGCCAGCCTTCGAAGGCGCCCTCCGGTGTGCCGCTACCGGCTCGGATGACCTCGCCCCACAGGCTGGCCTGCGTATAGCCGAAGGCCAGCATGCGCTCCGACGGGTTGCGGCCCAGGGAGTCGGTGTGGTCCATGTAGTTGTACTGGGCCATGTCCTCGCTCATCCAGTGAGCGGCGGCGCTGAGTGTCGGCGAGACCTTGAGCGTCGACAGGCCATGCTCCAACCGGTAGTCATTGATCAGGGCCAGCAGGGCGGCCTCGTCCTCGCTCAGGAGTGGCGTCTGACCGCGAACGTGGGATTGGCCCACTGCCAGAAGCGATAGGAAGGCCGCAACCACCAGCGCGGCTCCAACAGCGAGAAGGAAGGGGTACCGTCTGGAGTTTCGCATACCTGCCCCATCCTACTCACAGGCGAGGGGATCTGCAAGGGGGGAGGCCATCGATGATCAGCACAAACCACGTAGCCGAGGCGCAGCTCAAGGAGCTATTCGGGTGGCTGTGAGGCTCCGACGTGGCGGCGGTATAATACGTGCGTCTTTGGCTAGCGTGGGGGGCCACGACCAGAGGAAGGGAGGGCAGCGATGCTCAAACACGAGTACGCTGATCTGAACGGCGTCCGGCTGCACTACGTGACCGCGGGAAAGGGCAAGCTGATAATGTTCGCCCACGGCTTTCCCGAGTTCTGGTACGAGTGGAAGAACCAACTCGCCGAGTTCGGCCGAGACCATCAGGCCGTGGCTCTCGACATGCGCGGCTACAACCTGTCATCAAAACCGGAAGATGTCGATCAATATCGGATTGGGTACCTGATCGAGGACCTGCGGGCGCTGGCAGAGCACCTCGGCCACAAGAAGTTCGTCCTTGTCGGCCACGACTGGGGCGGCGCCGTCGCGTGGGCATTCGCGATCTTCCATCCGGACTATCTCGAGAAGCTTATCATCATCAATGCGCCGCATCCGGGCGTGTTCGAGCGCGAGCTGCAAGAGAACCCGGCTCAGCAACGGGCCAGCCACTACATGCTGGTGTTCCGCCGTCCGCAGGCCGAGCAGATCATTTCGGCGAACGACTACGCTGCGCTGGTGGATGCTGTCTTGGCCGGTGGGCTCAAGCAGGGTTACTTCAGCGAGGAGGACCGCAGGGCGTACATCGAAGCGTGGTCACAGCCGGGCGCTCTCACCGGCGGCTTGAATTACTATCGGGCCGCGGGCATCGGGCCGCCCACGGGGGAAGGCTCTGATTGGCGCGCGACGGAGAACGCGACCTCGGATCTGGCCGCGCTGACGGTGAGGGTGCCAACGCTGGTGATCTGGGGGGAGAAGGACGAGGCCCTGCTCACCGGCAACCTCGAGGGGCTTGACAGGTTCGTGCCCGATTTGACGGTAAAGCGCATCCCGGACGGCTCGCACTGGGTCATCCACGAGAAGCCGGAGCTGGTCAACTCCCACATACGAGAGTTCATCGCGGGCAAGCGGTAGAATATCGGGCCTTCTGGGTCCGCGCGCCCGAGCGGGGGTCGCCGGTCAGCGGGCTTTCACCTCGGCGATGCCTCTCCTGAAGGCCTTCAGATTGGAGTCGAGCCTGTCAGCAGGCAGGCTTTCCTGGAGCTCCTGCTCGAACTCTTCCGGCGTTAGGGGCAGCACGTCGGCCCCCACGAGCGCTCCCGCCATGACGATGTTGGCGAGGATGGACGCGCCCAGGTCGAGGGCAATGTCCGTGGCGTTGATCAGCCAGGACTTGCTTGATAGCTCTTCCAGCGCTTTCACTATCTCCTCAACGCTGGGATAGTGGGCAGCGCCGATGGCCACGGCCAACGGGTATACGGGCCTGGAGTTGGTGATAACGGTGACGTCTGGATTGCCGTATTGTCCCAGGACTCGCAGGGTCTCCACCGGCTCCAGACCGAGGATGACGTTGGCCTGGCTGTGAGGGATGAGGGGGCCATATTGGGTCTCGCGCGAGATTCTCAGGTGGCTCATCACTGCTCCGCCCCGCTGGGAGGCGCCGTAGGTTTCGCCGATGGTCACGTGATGGCCGGTCCGCACCAGAGCGCTGCCCATGAGCTGTGTGATGAGGACGTTGCCCTGGCCGCCGACGCCGGTGACGATGACGTTGAGAGGGTCTGTTCCTTCCATGATCAGGCTACCTCCCTGATGATGGCCGAAGCGGGACAGATGTCGGCGCACACCCCGCAGCCGTTGCAGATGACCTCGTCGATCTTGGCCGTCTGACTCTCGCTGTCCCAGACGAGGCCAGGGCACTGGAATACCCGCGTGCACAGGCGGGCGCAGCCGCAGCTCTCGCCGCGACATTTGTCGCTGTCCACCCGAACCTTGTATGCGGGCTTCTCCTCTTCCTTGGCGCTGACCAAGGCGCACTTTCTCCTGGAGATCAGCACTCGCACGCCGCCGTCATCTTGCATCAGGTCAAGGAGCTTGTCGGTGGTGGCTTGGAGGTCAAAGGGGTCTGCCACCTCCACCCGTATGCCCAGCGAGCGACACAGTCCTTCCATGTCCACGCTGGGCGCCGGCTCTCCCAGGGCGCTGGCTCCCGTTCCGGGATGAGGCTGGAAACCGGTCATAGCAGTGGCACTGTTGTCGAGGATGATCAAGGTGAAGTTGGACTGGTTGTAGACTCCGTTGATCAGGGCCGGGATGACGGCATGGAAGAAAGTGGAGTCGCCGCACACTGCCAATACGGGCTGGTCAAAACCGAGCTTGGCCAGCTTGCCAAAGCCGGAGGCCAGGCCAGCGCCCGATCCCATGGCCTGGGCTGTCTTGAGCTGAAAGAATCCGGTGGGTCCTAGGCCCATCGTGTAGCAGCCGATGTCGCCAGTGACGAAGCCGCCGCGCCCGTCTAGCTTGATGGCATTCTTCACCGACCAGAGGGTGGCCCGGTGGGGACAGCCGGCGCAGAAGCCGATCATCCTGTTCTGCACCAGGCTTCCGGTCAGCGCCTGCGCCTTCTTGGCGTAGTCGGGCTCGACGGCGATCCTCTCCCGGTTGAGAATGGAGCCTAGAGCTTGGATCACCTGATCTGGGTCCAACTCGCCGATGGAGGGCAAGTGACCGCTGCGCTTGCCGTAGAAGGTCAGGGGGCCAAGAGCGGAGAACGTATCGCCGACCAGCTCCTTGAGGTTGCCTTCCAGGAAGGGGTCGACCTCCTCTACGATCAGCACCTTATTGGTTCGGGCCAGGTGCTGCTGCACCAGCTTCTCGGGTAGAGGCCAGGTGGTGCCGAGCTTCAGAATGCCCACAGAGTCCTCCAGGGCGAGGGCCTTCACCGCCTCCAAGGAGTAGTGCCAGCCGCTGCCGCAGGTAACTATCAGCAGGTCCGGCCACTTGGGGCCGGTGTACCAGTTGAAGGGGGACGACTCGAATATCTCCCTGGCCTTGGTCACCTTCTGATGCAAGAAGTTGTGCTTGATGGTAACGAGCAGGGGGGTGAACTGGCCGAGCATTGTGGGTGCGAACTTCGCCTCTCTGGTGGGGGGCACTGGCTCCCCGAGGCGTACGTCCCCGCGGGCGTGGGAGACCCGCGTTACGCTCCTGACCAGGCACACGTTCTTGATCTCCTCCGACAGTTCGAAAGCCCACTTGGTCATCTCCTTGGCTTCCTGAGAGTTGGAGGGCTCAAGGAGGGGGAGCTCGGCCCACTTGGCGAGGGGCCGGCTGTCTTGCTCGTTGGTGCTGGACGAGCCGGAGGGGTCGTCGCAGACCACCAGCACCAGGCCACCGACGGTTCCCGTCAGGTTGAGGTTCATCAGGAAGTCGGAGGCGACATTGAGGCCGTTCTGCTTCATGGCCACGATAGCCCGCACGCCGGCAAAGGAGGCTGCGGCGGCGGCCTCCAGGGCCACCTTCTCGTTCACCGACCACTCGACGTAGATGTTCATCTCGTTGGCCACGTCGGCCAGGCTGGCGATGATCTCGGAGGAAGGATTGCCGGGATAGGCGGTGGCGAATCCCAGACCCGCCTCCAGCGCGCCGCGGGCGATGGCCTCGTTGCCCATCAGAAGCTGGCTGGCGCCCGCCTCATATGCTGTGATGGTCGTCATCTCAGCAACCCCTTTCGAGCGTCATGGCCGCATGTCATGTTGAGTGCCATTGCTATGACAGAAGCCTTTTCACGGCCTCGCTGGTCAGCTTGAGGTAGAGCAGGTCCTCATCGCTGCCGGTGGTCTCGATGATCTTCTCCAGCCCCCGCTTCTTCTTGGCGAGGGAGGCCTCTTTGAGATGGGCGAGGTTCTGCTCCGGCAGCGGTTCTGTCTCGATGACCCCCTTGGCTCGGGCTGCTTCCACCAGCTCGCTGCCGACGTCGCTCCGGACGATGAGCGTGTTCCAGCCCGCGATCCCTTCGGCGGCGCCGACCGAGACATCAGCGAACTCCGCCGTCAGGTCGATGCAGACATCGCAGGTCGGCCTGACGAAAGGCCGCACGTCGTCGAGAGGGATGTCGATACGATCGGAGTTGGTGAAGACCTGGAAGAGATTGGCCGGCGGGGGAGGGATATCGAACTTGACTATCTGGTTGAGGGGCACTTTGTCTGCCAGGAAGGGGGCAAGGCCCTCGTAGCGAAGCGCCCAGGTGCAGAAGAGGCCGATGACCAGCTTCAGCTTGTCGATGTTGTTGCGGTTCTCCAGCGGCGAGGCTCTCATCTTGGCCAGGGCGAGCGCCTGGCAGGGGGTTCCCACCACGCCGATGCTCTGGGCATCCCCTTCTGCCTGCCGGTTGAACGCCGCCAGGGTGGGTGCGGCCACGAAGTTCGAGCCGGCGCAGCCGAGGACCTGGGTCTTGTTCTCGGCGGGGGTGCCGCTGGGGAGTATGCGCTCATCGCTGTTGGTGAGGACGGCCGAATCGATCAGCCCTTGATCGAGGGCGAAGCTGGCGAGGGCAGTGACGGTGCCGCCAAACTGGGCCTTGGACCTGATGGTTTCATCGCTGGCCCGGGCCAGCACGATCTCTCGCACTGTGCCCATCTCGTCGGCTGGGTAGGGGACGCCGAATACGGTCTGGCTGAGCAGGTCGAGGTCCAGTGAGGTGCGAGGGCAGAAGACGTAGCAGCGTCCCTGGCGCAGGTCGCACTCGTCCAGGGCAACGATCCTGCCGCGGTAGGCGACAAGGTAGGGGCACATGCCGACGCAGGCGCCGCAGAGGGTGCAAAGGTCTCGGGCCAGCACCTCGCTCTGGAGCTCGCGGCAACCCTTTACCTCTAGGCTCATATCGTGCTCCCTTCCGCCCTTGCTCGGAATAGCGGCCAGGCCCGACAATGCGAACCCCGGCGCGTGAGCTACAGTCAGATCATATACTGTCGAGCGCGTCTGAGGAAGCGATGCGTTGGGGGCCAGCGAGCGGCTCGGTGTTGACAATCTGGCCGTTGCGACACAATACTAACGCGTCTCGCGCGGTTGTTTCGGGGACGTGCAGCGGAGGAGGCGGGAGTAGACTGCGCGCGAGGAGGGGGAGATGGAGCGCCTGCGCGCCGAGCTCCAGTGCTACCGCGATTCCATGCTGCCAGTGGTGCCGCCAAAAGGGGAGGCGGATAGCTAGTTGCCCACAGAAGCAATAGTCGGGCTGTTTACTCTTGGAGGCGTCGCGCTCGGTTTCGCGGGCCAATGGTTCATGGAAGGGCAGCGGGTACATAGGTCAAGGGTTGGAATGGTGAAGGCGATGCTCGGCGAGCTTAGGGCAAATGCAGCCGGTGCCGTTCGCGTTCTATACGCTGGCCCTGGAAACCGGTCGATGTTGTATTCTTCGGAAACTTGGCGGGCCGCGAACTTCGAACTGGCACAGTTCATACCGGATAACACGTATGAAGACCTCCTCCTCATCTATCAGTTACTTCCCGATATCCAGAGGCTTTCCGACACACCCCGAGTCGGATGGTCTGAAGATAAGGTGGACCTTGGAGTCAAAAGCTTGCTTAAGCAATGGATAGAACGTATCAAGCGTACAATGAATGACCTGCTCAAATTGCCTGAGGCGGCAACGTTCCGTCACCAATGGCACATTCGTCCGGTAGAAGAGGATCTAGCGCACGAAGCGAAGAATGAGGCGGAGCGATCATGATGCGACAGGGCAGGTTCACAGAAGCGCCACCCGCTGTGTGTACTACCATTTGAGTTCTCTTGATTGACGTGGAGGACTCGACGGCCCTGACCCAGCGGCTCGGCGAAGCCAAGGCGAGGGAGGAAGGGTGATGGCCAGCCAGCAGCTTGAGGCGATCGTGAGGGTGTTGAGGTCGGGCCCGCCCATGATAGAGCTCAGCATCGAGGAGCAGCGTGCCACGTTCGAAAGGATGACCTCGCGGTTCCAGCCTGGGGAGGACGTACGCTGCGAGCGGCTGGATGCAGGGGGCGTTCCCGCCGAGTGGATCACCACCCCCGAAGCGGCGCACCAGCGGGTCGTCTACTACCTCCACGGCGGTGGTTATGTGCTCGGTTCGATCAACACGCACCGCGAGATGATCTCTCGGATATCGCGGGCGGCGGGCGCAAGGGCCCTCGCCATCGACTACCGGCTGGCGCCGGAAAACCCGTTCCCCGCCGCAGTTGAAGACTGCACGGCTGCCTACCGCTGGCTGCTCTCCACAGGGGTGGATCCTGCCCGGCTGGTGATCGCCGGTGACTCTGCGGGTGGGGGATTAACGGTGGCCACCCTCGTGGCACTACGGGATGCGGGAGAGTCGCTGCCGGCGGCGGCGGTGTGCCTTTCGCCCTGGGTTGACCTGGAATGCTTTGGAGAATCCATGACTACCAAAGCCGAGGTAGACCCGCTGGTGCAGCGGGATGCCGGCGTCCGGTGGGCGAATGCTTATCTTGGAGACACTCACCCCCACACACCCTTAGCGGCTCCTCTTCACGCTGACCTTACGGGGCTGCCCCCCCTGCTCATCCAGGTGGGCACAGAGGAGGCGCTGCTAGATGACTCCACTCGCCTCGCCGAGCGGGCAAAGTCGGCTGGTGTGGACGTGGCGCTCGAGGTCTGGGACGGTATGATCCACGTCTGGCATTTCTTTGCCGAAATGCTGCCGGAGGGTCAGCAGGCTATCGACCGCATCGGCGAGTTCGTTCGGAAGCACACGGGCTGAGCCTTCGAGCAGCCGGTGCGGCGGGAAGGCCGGCGCTTTCTGCTGAGCGGCTAGAGGCTCCTGTCGTGCAGGTCCGCTGCTAGCCCGGCATCGTTCCCCTGAGCATGGAAATGTTCTGGTCGCCCAGGGGGGCGATCAGTTCGAAAATGATTCCGCCAGGCTGGCGGGTATCCAGGTAGGCGTAAGCCTGGCCAAACGGGTCCTTTTGAAGCACCTGCAATCCCATGGCTTCGGCCTGCGCCAGCTTGGCTGCGAAATCCTTGACAAAGAAGCCCAGGTGGTGGAGGCCCTCCCCGTGCTCACGCAGGAACTCAAGGTGCACGCTGTCGCCTTCGAGGATCTGGATCAGTTCGATCTCGACCTGGCCGACGGTGGCAAAGGCTAGCCGGGCCTTGATGTACTTCTCCTCGCCGCGGTCCCAGACATTGGGCGCTCCCACCTCCCTTATATCCCACGGACCCATCCCGAAGGCGGACTCGTAAAAGGCTATGGCGCGGTCAATGTCTTCCACCACCACGCCTATTTGGCCCACGGCGGGCAACTGGAGCTGCTGCTTGATATCGTCTGCTGTCATCACAAACCTCTCGTTTCTTCGTGCCCGCCAACGGTCTCAGGCGAAGCTCTTCGCCACCTCTGCATACCTATCCAGGAAGGGGAGAACCCTGTCTGCCGGCGCGGGTGGAAGCCAGAAGACGCAGCGCTCCACTCCCAGCTCGACGTAGTGCTGGATGACCTCGGGCCGGGAAGCCGCGCCGAAGACGGTGACCGGGATTGGCCCGCGACCGGCCTCGGCGGCCAGGCTGTTGAGCTCGGCGATGCAGTCGGATAGGGGCCTCTTAAGGACCACGGGGATGGGCATCCAGCCGTCGCTGTACTCCACCACCCGCTTAAGGGCGTGGGGCCCGTCGCCGCCCACGAAAATCGGCGGGTGAGGCTTCTGGACGGGTTTCGGCCATGACCAGATGGGGTCGAAGTTGACGAAGCGGCCGTGGAACTCGGCCTCGTCCTGGGTCCAGATGGTCTTCATGGCCAGGATCTGCTCCCGCATCAGCTTCCAGCGCTGGGGCGGGTTGGTGCCGTGGTTCTCCATCTCTTCCAGGTTCCAGCCGGCGCCGATGCCGAACAGGAGCCGCCCGCGGGAGATGAAGTCCAGGCTGGCGACCTCCTTCGCGAGGGTGATGGTGTCGCGCTCGATCATCAGACAGACCCCCGTGCCGACCAGGAGGTGCTCTGTGGCCGTGGCGGCGGCGCTAAGGGCTACGAAGGGGTCCAGGCTGTGGGAGTATTCCTGGGGCAGCTCACCGCCGCCCGGCCATGGGGTTCGCCGGCTGGTGGGGATATGGGTGTGCTCTGGGAAGAAGAGCGACTCGAAGCCGCGCTCCTCCGCGGCCTTAGCGAGTTCTGCTGGACCAATGGAGTAGTCGGTGGGGAAAATTGTGACGCCGAACTTCATAGGCTTCCTCCTGGTCTGATGAAGGGCAATGCGTGCGGGAGAAAGGTGACGCTCGCTGAGGGCACAAGGGGATGGGTCGGGCGACGGGGCTCTAATCTAGGGCTCTCTACCTGGAAAGCAAGCATTCTTGGTCTGCACGATCTGAAACGACACCAGCGTGTCGTTTTCGCATCCGGAATCTGGATGGCCGGGTGGGATTCGAACCGACGACTCGCGGATCAAAAGTAGCAGACTTACGCCTTATTGTTAAGGCCCTAGATTGGAGATCTTCACAGAACCTTCAGGGAAACGTTGGGTGACTGGGGAGGAAATGGGCATATACTTGGCGGGCTATGCCAGCGCAAGCCGCTGGCCTGCCAGGTATCGAAAAATCGATTGCCAACGATTGCTCTAGGCTTGACAGGCAATCATGAGAGTCGTAGCGTGTTATAGATCGAAGATTTCGCGCACGAGAGGGAAAGGAGGACCTTGTGTTTCACAGCAAGAGGTCGTATCTGCTACTCATCTTGTTCGCAATCACTGCCTTCGTGGGCCTGGGCTTTGTCGCGTGCGGCGATGATGGGGAGGAAGGCCCGCAGATCGGAAGCGTCGACGTCCTGGGCCTCTGGGGCGACGAAGAGCTCGTCTCCTTCGAGGCGATGGTTGCCCCTTGGGAGACGGACACAGGCGGCGACATGGCGTTCACCGGCACGCGGGACATCACCACCGTCCTCGCCACCCGGGTTGAGGGCGGCAACCCGCCCGATGTCGCCATCCCGGCGGAGGTAGGACGGTTTCAGCAGTTCGCTCGGGAAGGTAAGCTGACACCTCTCTCTGCCTGTAAGGGGCTGGAGGAGACGGTAAAGGCCAACTACCCTCAGGGGTTCATCGACCTGGGCACCGTGGACGGCGTCCTGTACGGTTTCTTCATGAAGGCCGATACCAAGGGGACGATCTGGTACAATCCCAAGTTCTTCGCTGACAACGGCTACGAGCCGCTCACGGCCAGCAGCACCTGGGACGACCTCATCGCCCTTTCCGACCAGATCCTGGCGGACGGCACTCCGCCCTGGTCCATCGGTGTCGAGAGTGGTGAGGCCAGCGGCTGGCCCGGCACCGACTGGATTCAGCAGATCCTCCTGAACGAGGCCGGCGGCGACGTCTACGACGGCGTCATCGACGGCTCCGTCCCCTTCACGGATGCGAAGGTCAAGGATGCCTGGGAGAAGTTCGGCGAGATCGCGCTCACCGAGGGTTACACGGTGCAAGGGGGCGCCGAGGGGATCAACGCCACGAACTTCGTAAACTCCAGCTACCCGCCCTTCGAGAGCCCGCCTACGGCGGCCATGGTCTACCTGGGCGGCTTCGCCTCCGGCTTCATCACCGATCAGTTCCCGGACGCTGTCGCTGGTGAAGACTTCGATTTCTTCCCGTTCCCTGGTGGTGGGGTCACCGGCGGTGCCAACATTGTCTACGCCTTCAACGGCGATGAGACGACCTGCTCCTTCCTCAACTACCTGGCCAGCGCTGAGGCCCAGGCGATCTGGGTGAACAGGGGCGGCTTCACCTCCGTGAACAGCCAGGTGAGCCTGGATTCCTACCCTGACGCTGTGGCGCGTGCCCAGGCGGAGCAGCTCGCTACTGCCGAGCTCTTCCGCTTCGACCTGGACGACGCCATCGGCGGGGCGATCCAGTTGGCGGAATTCGACGGCGTCACTCAGTACCTGGCGAACCCGGGCGACTTGGACGACATCCTGTCGGATATCGAGGCATCTCGGTAGCAGGGCATATCGCGCTCAAGTAACGCGGCGGGGTGGCCTCCGTCGGGCAGAGGCTTGCCCCGCCGCACACGAGCGAGCCGATAGATGGTCGGACGGCGGTGGTGGACCCCTTGGCTCTGGCTAGCGCCGGCGCTGGTCTTGCTGGGCGTATTTCTCGTCTATCCCGTCGTTGATACCATCCGCCGGAGCTTCCTAGATGAGCGATCGAAGAACTTCGTCGGGTTCGACAACTACCAGTTCATCATCGATAATCCGCAGCCCCTGGTGAGCGACACCCACTCGGCCCTCCTGAACAAC
The DNA here is from genome assembly GCA_964512285.1 of uncultured Dehalococcoidia bacterium. Lineage (GTDB taxonomy): Bacteria > Chloroflexota > Dehalococcoidia > SM23-28-2 > SM23-28-2 > SM23-28-2. The sequence continues at coordinate 13,290 of CAZEJO010000008.1, forward strand.
GTCATGTGGCTCACTCTGTTCACCGTCATCACCGTCTGCCTGGGTCTCATCCTTGCCGTCCTCACCGGACGGGTGCGCTACGAGGCGGTGGCGAAATCGACCATCTTCATTCCCATGGCCGTCTCCTTCGTCGCCGCTTCTGTTATCTGGCGCTTCATGTACGAGTTCAACACCGAGATCGGCACCGTGAACGCGACGGTCACGTCACTGGGTGGCGAGCCGACCGCTTGGCTGCAGGACACCGGCGCGCCCCAGACCTGGTTGACCCAGCGAGGGCCGGACACGTTGCCGCAGCCAATTCAGATCAATAACCTGGCCCTGATCCTGGTGGGCGTCTGGATGTGGACGGGTTTCGCGATGGTGGTTCTGTCCGCCGGGCTCAAGGGGATCTCTACGGAGGTTCTGGAGGCGGCCCGCGTGGACGGGGCGAACGAGTGGCAGATCTTCCGGCGGATCATCGTCCCCATTCTCTCGCCGACCATCGTGGTGGTCGCCACCACCCTGGTGATTCAGGGTCTCAAGAAGTTCGACCTGGTCTGGGTAATGACGGGGGGCCGCTTCAAAACGGACGTGGTGGCCACCCTGTTCTACAAGGAGGCGTTCCGCATCGGCGACTTCGGGGTGGGTGCCGCCCTGGCGGTGGTTCTCCTTCTCTGGGTGTTGCCGGTCATGGTTATTGGCATCCGGCGGTTTCAGTTCCAGGAGGAGACCCGCTAGTGGCGAGGCGAAACCCCTCGACGACGGCAGTGGCGGCTTCGTCGCCGTTCACTCTCGCCCTGCAAACCGCGAGGCGTCTAGCGGGGCGGATGCCGCTCCATCTGGCCCTCATCGGCCTGATGGTTCTATGGAGCATCCCTACCATCGCTCTGCTGGTGAGTTCCTTCCGGGAGGCCACGGCAATTGCCTCCTCGGGCTGGTGGAATGCTATCAAGAATCCCTTCGCCCTGACCGTCGAGAACTACCAGACGGTGCTGGAGAAGCAGGGGATGGCCCGAGCATTTTTCAACAGCGTTATCATCACAGTGCCCAGCACCGCGCTGGTGATCCTAGTGGCCGCCTGGGCGGCCTATGCCTTCGCCTGGATGAGGTTCCCGGCGCGGAACTTGCTGTTCCTCTTGATGGTCGCCTTGCTGGTGGTGCCGGTGCAGATGACTCTCATCCCGGTGTTGCGGCTCTACACCGACCTAACCGTCGACGCTCAGCTGCCGATCCTGGGCGGGCGGGTCTTCGGCACCAGCAGCTACGTGGGCATCTGGCTGGCCCACACGGCCTACGGCCTGCCCTTCGCCATCTATCTCTTGCGCAACTTCTTCGGCTCGCTGCCGCGTGACCTCTTCGAATCGGCCTATCTGGACGGCGCATCGGATCTGAGGGTCTTCTTCCGTATCGTCCTTCCCCTATCGATGCCCGCCATCTCCGCCCTGGCGATCTTCCAGTTCCTTTGGGTTTGGAACGATCTGCTAGTAGCCCTGATCCTCCTGGGGGATCCTGACCTTGCGCCCATGACGCTGAAGATCTCGAATCTAGTCAGCTCCTTCGGAACCAACTATCAGGTGCTCACGTCGGCCGCCTTCATCTCCATGGCGCTGCCGCTGGTCATCTTCTTCGCCCTGCAACGCTACTTCGTGCAGGGGATCCTGGCCGGCGCCGTCAAGGGGTAGAGCGCCTTCAGACGGGCGGCGATGATACAATGTTTTGGGAGTGAAAACGGGCGATGGCAACGGTAACCTACGACCACGTGACGAAGCGGTTCGATACCGTCCTCGCGGTCAACGATTTCAACCTGGAGATCTCCGACAAGGAGTTTCTGGTACTGGTAGGCCCTTCCGGCTGCGGCAAGTCCACCGCCCTGCGGCTGCTGGCCGGCCTGGAAGAGATCACTGAGGGCAAGATCTACATCGGTGACCGGCTGGTCAACCACGTCCCTGCGAAGGACCGGGACATCGCTATGGTCTTCCAGTCCTACGCCCTCTATCCTCACATGTCCGTGCACGACAACATGGCCTTCGGCCTGACGTTGCGGAAGGTCCCCAAGGAGGAGATCGGCCGTCGGGTGCGTGAGGCGGCGCAGGTTCTGGGCATCGAGGATCTGCTCAAGCGGAAGCCGAGGCAGCTATCGGGCGGCCAGCGGCAGCGCGTGGCCCTGGGCCGGGCCATCGTGCGCGACCCGGCGGCGTTCCTTCTGGACGAACCCCTTTCGAACCTGGACGCCAAGCTGAGGGTGCAGACCCGGGCTGAGCTGAGCAAGCTCCACCAGCGGCTGGGCACCACCTTCATCTACGTTACCCATGACCAGGTGGAGGCTATGACCATGGCCACGCGAATCGCCGTGATGAAGGATGGGTTGCTCCAGCAGGTGGGAGCGCCGCAGGAGCTGTACGACCGGCCCAGCAACGTTTTCGTCGCCGGCTTCATCGGGAGCCCGGCTATGAACTTCTTCCAGGCGAGGGTGAAGGGCCAGCGGGAGGAGATGCACCTGGACATCGACAGCTTTCAGGTGCCGGTCCCAGCTTCCTGGGTGGACGACCTCCTCCCCTACGCGGGGAAAGAGGTCATCTTCGGCATGCGGCCGGAGAACATCTGTGACCCAGACTGCCAGCCCCCAAGCACCGACGCGGCGCCAGTGACGGCTATGGTGGATGTCACCGAGGTCATGGGGAGCGAGGTCTTCCTTCACCTGATGGCGGACGGCAAGCCGTTCATGGCGCGAGTGGATCCCCGGACCAAGGCGCGTCCCGGTCAGGAGATACGGGTTGAATTCGATATGGCCCGGATGCACGTCTTCGCCTCGGAGACGGAGGAGGCCATCGGCTTAAGGGAGATGCGGTAGCCGTCTGCATGTGGACGACAGCGCACAAGGCGTCGTGGGGCGCCAATGTTCGAGTCGTATCTCCGCAGGTCAAGCAGCCAGTCACTCGTAATCAAGAGGCTGGAAGCTGGCTGGCGACGCCCTGTTTCGGCTGCTGAGGGGCGCGGCGGCGCTGAGTCGAAGGAGGCACCATGAGGCGAGAGGACGTCGCCTTCTATTCAGAGGGATGCCGACTGGCGGGATACCTCTATCTTCCCGATGACCTGAAGGGAGGGGAGCGAAGGCCGGCGGTAGTGCTGGCCCAGGGCTACAGCGGCGTCAAGGAGTTGATCCTTCCCGCGTACGCCGAGCGATTCGCCGGCGAGGGGTCGGTTGCCCTGACGTTCGACTACCGCGGCTTCGGGAGCAGCGAGGGGCAGCGCGGCAGGTTGCTGGCCCTGGAGCAGGTGGAGGACATCCGCAGTGCCGTGACCTACGTCCGCACTCGCTCAGAGGTAGATGCCGACCGGATCGGCCTGTGGGGGACCTCCTACGGTTGTGGACTGGTGGTCTACAGTGCGGCCCTGGACGAGCGAGTCAAGGCGGTTGTGGCGCAGATCGGCATCGCCGATGGCCTGACCTCGGCCACCCGGGCGCTGAACCCTCAGCAGGTGGAGGTGCTGAGGGCGGGAATCGAGCAAGACCGCAAGCAGCGGGTGCTGACCGGACGGGGGATGTATGTGGATCCGTTTGTCATCATCCCCGATCCGGAGATGAAGGCGTTCTTCGAGCGGCATTTTCCGACCATGCCTCACCTGAAGACCCAGATTCTCTTCCAGTACGTGGAGGCGCACCTCGAGTTCAGTCCGATATCGGTGGTGGACCGCATTGCGCCGCGGGCGCTGCTGATCATCGCCGCCGAGCGCGATGTCATCTGCCCGGCCGACGAGCTGGAGCGCATGTACGAGCGCGCCGGCAACCCGAAGAAGTTTGCGCTGATGGAGGGCGTCACCCACTTCGAGTGCTATGAGGGCCAGGGCATGGAGCGCACGTGCGGCGAGGCCATCGAGTGGTACAAGGCTCACCTGTGAGGTCAGTATCTTACTGACTTACCGTATTTCTCCCGCAAGACGGTCTTCAGAACCTTCATGGCCGGATTGCGGGGCAGGGCATCGATGAAATCGACGGACCGGGGCTTCTTGTAGCTGGCCAGGCGCTCCTTGCAGAAGTCGATGACCTCCTCCTCGGTCAGCGTTTCCCCCGGCTTGGTAACGACGATAGCCTTGACGTTCTCGCCCCACTGCTCATCGTAGACGCCGATGACCGCCGCCTCCAGGATCTTGGGGTGCTTGTGGAGGACCTCCTCGATCTCCGCCGGATAGATGTTCTCGCCGCCGCTGACGATCATGTCCGTCTTGCGGTCCACGATGTATAGGAAGCCTTCCTCATCCTGGCGAACAGCGTCGCCTGAGTGGAACCAGCCGTTCCTGAAGGCCGCGGCGGTCGCCTCCGGGTTGTTGTAGTATTCCTTCATGATCGTGCGACCGCGATAGACGGCTTCGCCCACCTCGCCCACTGGCACATCCCGGTCCTGGTCGTCCACCACCCGGATCTCGACGAAGGGGAGGGCTCTGCCCACCGAGGCCACCTTTCGCTCCGCGTCGGAGGGCCTCAGCAGGGAGACCACCGCATTCGTCTCCGTCTGGCCGAAGCAGTCGAAGATCTTGACGTGGGGGAAGGCTTCCATGATCCGTCTTCGCAGGTCGGTGGTCAGGATGGCCGCGCCTGTGATCCAAGCCTTCAGGGAGCTGGTATCGTACTTGTCGAGCCCGGGCATCTGCAGCAGGAAGTTGGCCATGGCGGGGATCAGGAGAACCGAGTCGCACTTCTCCCGCTCCAGCAGTTGCATGATCTCCACCGGGTTGAAGACCTCGGTGGTTAGGATGACTGTCGCCCCAAATAGGAGATTGGCCAAGCAAGTGCCAAAGGAGGCTAGATGGAAGATGGGAGGGGCAGCACAGGCTCGCCAGATCGACATGTCGCCGAGGTCGGGTTCGCGGCTGAGCTCAAGAATAGCCAGCGTCCAGATGATGGTCTGACCTTTATGGGTAAGGACGGCTCCCTTGGGCCTGCCGGTGGTTCCAGCGGTGTACATGATGAAGGCGGGATCGTCCTCCTCTACCAGGACCAGCGGCTCATCGTCGGGATACTTCTGGAGAAGGCTCTCGAAGTGATGCATCCCTTCCACCGGCTTCTCGCTCACAGAGATGTACTGCCTAACCTTGGGGAGGTCCTTCTGAATCCCTCTGACAGTGTTGACGAAAGCCTCTCCCAGGATGAAGGCCACGGCATCGGCATTGTCGACGATATACGCGATCTCTTCAGGGTGGAGGCGAAAGTTCAAGGGAACGGCTATCGCGCCGATCTTGGCCATGGCAAGGTAGGCCTCCAGGTATTGGTTGCAGTTGAAGAGAAGGATGGCTACCTTCTCCCCTTTCTTCACTCCCATACCCATGAGGGCGTGCGCCAGGCAATTGATGCGGGCGTTGAACTCACGATAGGTCAGGCGCGTATCGCCGTAGATAACGGCCTCTCTATCGGGAAACTTGCGGGCGTTGCTGGCGATTATCTCCCCCAGAAGGAGCCTCTTTGCCAGCGCCTCTTCGATGGCCTGCTTCGATTGCATGGCCCACCTCCGTTAGGATCGGCGCCATCAAGCTCATCTCGCCCTGAGGTGTATCCCCTCTTGTGACTCTGGCGCCGGTGGCGGTGCCTCAATCCTACCTGCAGTCGAGGGATTAGGCAAGCAGCGGGGCAACGGGTTACGGCCGACCCGCCGCCACCACGAACCGCACGAGGGCTTTGGCTACCATCAGGGCGGCCGGGCCTATTATAATGGCCAGGCCGGACTGGCTTCCGTTGCAGAGGGGTGAGCTATATGTCTGAGGAAGAGAAGCTGCGAGAGATCGAGAGGGCACAGGAGGAGTACGAGAGGCTGGCTGCTCAGTTCTTTAGCCGCTACCCCCGGGTGACCGAGAGACGGACGACGTTTGGCGTGCCTCTCAAGCCTCTCTATACACCCCTGGACGTCGCCGGCAGCGACTACCTGCGCGACCTGGGCTTTCCGGCTGGCTACCCCCTCACCCGTGGGGCGAGCCCCTTGGGCTATCGCACCAAGGAATGGACGCGGCGGCAGGTGGTGGGGCTGGGCACGGCCGAGGAGACTAATGAGAGGCTGCGCTATCTGTTCGAGCAGGGCCAGACGGGCTTCAGCGTGTGCGGCATGGGCTATGCTCCCTACGAATCGAGCGATGAGCGCTCGCTGGGGATTCTGGGTCGTGGCGGCGTCTGGATCGACACCCTGTACGACATCGAGACGCTGTTCCAGGGCATCGACATGGAACGGATCACAATCAACCAGATCGGCGAGTCGGTGGCGATTTTCGCCATGATCCTCTCGGAGGCCCGGCGGCGGGGCATCCCCTTCGAGAACCTGCGGGGCACCATTCAGAACGTGGTCTTGCCAGGGGGTGAAGGGCCGGGGCTGCGAGGCAACCACGGCGTGGATGTGGTCGAGTACTGCTGCCGCCATCTGCCTCGCTGGAATCACACCAGCGTATCCGCCCGCGATGTCCGCGAGCAGGGCATCTCCTCGGTGCAAGAGATCGCTGTGGCCATGTACGGGGGAGTGGGCACGATCAATGCGGCTCTGGCCCGAGGGATCGACATTGACGTCGTAGCACCTCGCGTGACGTTCTTCCTGAGCGCGGAGGACGAGTTCCTGGAGGAGGTGGCCAAGTATCGGGCGGCGCGGCGCATGTGGGCTCGCCTGATGCGCGAGCGGTTCGGCGCCAAGGACCCGCGCTCCTGGCTGATGCGTTTCCACGTCCAGACCTCGGCGATTAGCCTCACAGCCCAGCAGCCGCTGCAGAACATCATTCGCTCGACGATCCATGCGCTGGCTGCCGTGCTTGGCGGTGCGCAGTCCATGTCGGTCAACTCTTTTGATGAAGTCCTCGCCATTCCCACCGAGGCGGCGGCCATCCTCTCGCTGCGCACTCAGCAGATCATCCTCCACGAGACGGACGCGGCGGTCGTGATCGACCCGCTGGGAGGCTCCTATTGCATCGAGGCTCTGACCAACCAACTGGAGGATGAGGCGGGAAAGCTCCTGGCTCATCTGGAGGAGATGGGTGGGGAGAAGGCCTGGGCCTACATGTGGGAGGAGGCCCACCAGGCGGGCTACCGTCGCCAGCAGGCCGTCGATACAGGTGAAAGGGCGATGGTAGGGGTCAACTGCTACGTGATGGAGGAAGAAGAGGAGAAGGCGCTGGGGCTGGACGTCGGCCAGGTCTTCGAGTACGACCCCACCTGGCGGGACAAGCAGATCGCTCGCCTGGAGAAGGTGAAGCGAGAACGCGACGCTCAGAAGGTCGAGGCGGCCAAGAAGCGGCTGGTGGCGGCTTATGAGGCCAGGGAGAACATCGTCGAGCCGATGATGGAGGCGGTGCAGGCCTATCTGAGCATCGGCGAGATCGTCGAGCTGCTGGCGGCAGTGTACGGTCTGGATGAGCTGGAGAAGCGGCACGGCTTCTATTTGAGCTTCCTCTACTAGAGGGTAAGACCAGGCAGGGCTGAAGCCCCGCAGCTACGATCCTCTGGAGTGACCTATGACTGGAGAGAAGAAGATTCGCTTCCTGCTGGTGGCCGACACGCCCGGTCACACCACCGGTTACTACGTGGTGGCCAGGGCCCTGCGGGAAGCCGGCATCGAGGTGATCCTGGGCGGCTTTCAGCAGCCGTCCGGCATGGTAGAGGCGGCGGCGCAGGAAGACGTGGACTACATCGGCTACCGCATCATGGATCGAGAGCCGTGCCTTGTCGTCTCCCTGCTGATGGAGCGGCTGAAGGAGAGGGGGCTGGAGCACGTTCAGGTGGTGGCAGGAGGCATCATCCCCAGGCAGGACATTCCCAAGCTCAAGGCGATGGGCGTGGGCCAGATCTTCCGGCCGGGCGCGAAGCTGGCGGACATTGTGGCCTACGTGAAGGGCCACGCCCCCAGGAGCGCTGGGTCGGCTTGACGTTCCCCACCAGGCCGGACCGTCCATTCTGGCAGCCGCTCTGAGCACGCAAACGGGTGGCTCTACGTCATAGCGAAGGCGGGGGGATACACAATCCTACCAGCTCCACACAGCCGGGTCATTTGCTCTCCCTGAATGGAATTGCTATCTTGTGGCTACGCGGACTATATTAAATTCTTGGTCTTTGCTCTTGGTGCAGATACGTCTGTGGGGAGAGGCTAGATGACGGAAGCGCGAGTGTTCGCTATCGATGCCGGTGGCACCATGACCGACGCCTTTGTGGTGCTGGAGGACGGGCGGTTCGCGGTTGGGAAAGCGCAGACCACGCCGGACGATGAGTCCGAGGGCGTCCTGAGATCGTTTGAAGATGCCATCGCCGGCCTGGACGGGGACACCGGGGCGGCCGCGACGGGCCTGGCCGCCACCATCTACTCGGGCACGCTTATGCTCAACCGTCTGCTTCAGCGAGAGGGAGAGGGGGGCATAGGCGTCATCACGACCGCCGGCTTCGAGGATGTCCTGCGCTTCGGTCGGGCGTTCCAATCGTATGCCGGCTACCCATACAGTGAGCGGCTCCACGCCAGGTCGCACGGCTACCCGGAGCCTATCGTTCCCCGCAGCCTCGTGCGGGGGGTGCGGGGGCGTATCCACCTCATCGGGATGGAGATGATCCCGCTGTACGAGGGGGAAGCACGGGAGGCCATCGGCTACCTGCTGGATCGGGGAGTGAGGGCCGTCTGCATCTGCTTCCTCTACTCGTACCAGAACCCCAGCCACGAGCGGCGGATGGCCGAGATCGCGCGAGAGGTCATGAGCGAGCGCGGCGTGGACATCCCTTTGTACCTATCAAGCGAGCAGAACCCCGTTCGGGGCGAACTGCCACGGCTGAACAGCTTGATCCTGGAGGTCTACGCCGCCCGGCCGTCGCGGCTCCAGCTCGTCCGGATGCGAGAGCGGCTCAAGGAGCTGGGGTCGCCTGCTCCTTTCCGCATCCTTACCTCCTACGGCGGAACTGTCTCCCCAGAGCACGAGTGGCTGGTCTCCACGCTCGTCTCCGGTCCCATCGGCGGGATTATCGGGGCAAACCGTCTGGGAGATCACCTGGGGATCGACAACCTGGTGTGCGCCGACATCGGCGGAACGAGCTTTGACGTCGGCCTGATCACCGAGGGCCACCATGCCATCCGTACCGAATGGGCGTTGGCGCAGTTCGTGCTCAACACTCCGATGATCGCCATGGACTCCATCGGGGCGGGCACGGGCACCTACGTGAGGCTCGACCCGGTGATCCGGCGCATCAACCTGGGGCCCGATTCCGCTGGCCATCGCGTGGGAGTCTGCTACGAGGCCGGCGGGGTGGATACGCCGACAGTCACCGACTGTCACGTGGTTTTGGGCTACGTGAATCCCGACTACTTCCTCGGCGGGGAAATTCCGCTGAGTGCGGAGCGAGCGCGGCAGGCGCTCAAGGATAAGATCGCCCAGCCGCTAGGGATAGAGCCCGAGGAGGTGGCCTGGGGGATTATCCAGCTCCTGGAGACGCAGATGCGGGATCACCTCGCGGCCATGATCCTCGGCCTCGGGTACTCGCCGGAGAACTACCACCTGCTGACGTACGGGGGCGGCGGGCCTCTGCATGTGGCAGCGCTGAGCCGGGGGTTGCAGTTTGAGGGGGTTCTAGTGCCCTCGTGGGCAGCGGCCTTCTCCGCCTACGGCTGCGCCTGTGCGGACTGCGCCTATCGCTACGACCGTACGGTCGACAAGGTTCTGCCGCCCGATCGCTCAGGTCACCAGGCGGTTGCAGGGCTGCTGCGCCATGCCTGGGCTGAGATCCGCGAGCGCCTCGCTGGGGAACTGGGCCGCGATGGCCTCGACCCAGAGCGTATGGTCTTCCAGCCCTATGTGCGAATGCAGTACCGGGGCATGCTGGACGACCTGGAGATTCCTTCGCCTTCAGCGGAGCCCTCTCCCGAAGACCTGGATGCCATCATCGCCGAGTACGAGCGTCTCTTCGAGCGCATCTTCGCGCGGGCGGCGAAAAGCGCTGAGGCGGGCTACGTAGTGACCAAGGCCATCGGGGTTGGCATCGTGCCCACGGAGAAGCCGCGCATTCCCGAGCTGCCTCTCCAGGGCCAGGAGCCGGCGAAAGGCTCCATGAAGGGGCGGCGTCAGATTTTCTGGGACGGGTCCTGGACGACGGCGGAGCTCTTCGAGATGGATAGGCTCCAGCCGGGGAACGTTGTGGCAGGCCCCGCCGTTGTGGAGGCTCCGGCGACTACCCTTCTGGTGCCCCCAGGATGGCGGGCCAACCTGGACAAGAACCTAATCTTCAGGGTGGAGGAGGTATAGGCTCATGGCTCGGGCAAAGGGCGACGTAGGTGGCGCTCCCATCGGCTGGGACGGGAAGACCGTTCTGGCGATGCTGGAAGAGAGCGAGCGCCTGTTCCAGGAAACGGGGCGCTATCAGGGCATCGATCGGCTTGAGCTCAAGGAAGGAGACCACTTCCGATACGAGCGGGCTTTTGCCAAGTTGCGCGGCGCTCTGGTGGCTGCCCGCGAGACCGCGCTGCACATATCGGCCTCCCCCATCGTGCGCAACATCGGCGAGCTGTGCTTCGCCCTCTACACGCCCGAGGGCGATTCCGTCGCCGTCTCCACCGGCATCATGGTCCACGTTCACACCATGAGCGAGGCTCTCAAGTGGATGGTTCGCAATAACTACGAACGCGACCCCGGCATTCGGCCTGGCGACATATTTACCAACAACGACCCCGACGTGGGGAACGTCCACACCACTGACGTGCACACCATGGTTCCTATCTTCTGGGAGGATGAGCTTATCGGCTGGGCCAGCGGGGTAACCCATCAGGTGGATATCGGCGCCAATACGCCGGGCCACGACCCAATCACGCCCACCAGTCGGTTTGAGGACGGCTTCCACCTGACCTGCGAGCGGATCGGGGAGAATGAGCAGATCCGCCAGGATCACCGCCTCCGCTCACAGCGGCAGGTGCGTTCCCCCTTGTACTGGGACCTGGACGAGAAGTGCCGCGCGGCTGGCGCTTACCTGATCCGTGACGCTGTTCATCGCTTCATTGCTGAAGAAGGCATTGACTACTACAAGCGCTTCACGCGGGAGGTGGTGGAGGAAGGCCGGCGCATCTTCATGGCACGAGTCCGAGAGCGGCTGCTGCCCGGCCGCTACCGGGCTGCAGCCTTCGTTGGCATTCCATGGAAGGAAGAGGCGTGGCAGCCGAAGGCCCGCAAAGACTTCATCTGCCACTCTCCCATGGAGATCGTCATTGGCCGGGACGGTGACTTCTTCCTCACCATGGAGGGAGCGAGCGCGCCAGGTTTCCATGCGTTCAACTGCGCCGAAGGGCCGATGCAGGGAGCGATCTGGGTGCTGCTCTCTCAGATGCTTGTCTACGACGGCAAGGTGAACGATGGGTCATACCTGGCGCTGCGCCATTACTTCCCGCCGGGAACCTGGTGCAACGCCCAGGATCCCCAACTGTCGTACTCCACGCCGTGGGCCTTTCTCATCCCCGCTTTCACCGGCCTCACTCGTTGCCTGTCCAGAGCGTTGTTTGCCCGCGGCTATCGGGAGGAGGTGGTCTCCGGCTACGGCTTCACCGGAGACGCCATCCAGGGAGGCGGCACCCTCGCTTTCAACGGCGAGTACTGGCCGGCCGCTAATTTCGAGATAAGCGCCGTCGGCCTGGGCGCCAGCGCCGTGCGCGACGGGCTGGACTGGGGCTACGCCATGTGGAACCCGGAGTCGGACCAGGGCGATGCCGAACTGTGGGAGCTGTTAGAGATAGGAATTCCCTATCTAGCCCGGCGGGTAAAGGCGAACACGGCTGGCTACGGCAAGTACCGCGGCGGTTCGGGCTGGGAAGCTTTGCGGCTGCTCGTGGGGAACCGTGATGCTGAACTCTACATGGCCCGGGCGGACGGGCTGACCTTCATGGGCTCCGGGATCTTCGGCGGTTATCCGCAGGCGACCAGCTACCGCCTCTGGAGCAGAGGCAGTGAGATTATGGATCGGGCTGCCAAAGGGCAACCCTACCCCCTGGGCGACGACCCGGACACGGAGGAGTTTGAACAGCTAGTGGGTGGCGAGGTAACGCGAAGAGCCACCGCGATGATGATGCCGGAGATCTTCCACGACAGAGATGTGCTCCACTACGTTCTTTCCGGTGGACCCGGCTGCGGTGACCCTCTGGAGCGCTCTGGGCAGCGGGTGGTGGACGATATCAATGATGGCATCTTCAGCGAGCGCACTGCGAGAGACGTGTTCGGCGTTGTGGCCAACCGCGACGAGGGGCAGGAGAAGTGGACGTTGGACAAGGAAGCGACGGACGCGCGACGGCAGGAGATCCGACGCCTGCGGGCCGAACGCTCTGTGCCCTACGAGGAGTTCTGGCAGCGCGAGCGTCAGCTCATCGAAGAGGGGCAGTTGGGCGAGCCCGTTCGGGGCATGCTTCGCGAAAGCATGGGTCTATCGCAAGCTTGGGCGCAGGAGTTTCGGGCCTTCTGGAAGCTGCCCGAGGGCTTCCAGCCGTAGGAGGGGCGAGATGGACAGACGAGTGGCCGAGGACTTGATCGACGGGCGGCTATCCTGGCCTCAGCTTAGAGAGATCCTCTTCCATCCTAAGGACCCTGAGCGGTTCCAGGTAGTCATGGACATCTTGCGAGAGCGCCTCGGCTGGGAAGAACCGGTTCTCCTCCCTCTAGCCGAGCACCTCTACGTGGTGCAGAAGGGAAGCCAGCGGGTGGTGCGCTGCGACTGCGGGTTCGAGTTCGGGGACTGCCGCGAAAACTGGAAGACGAAGGCGCGGGTCCTTGTGCGCAACGACGAATCGCTGCTGCGGGAGCTCTACCCGCAGATGATGCACAGTGACCCCGAGTGGATGGAGCTGCGGGAGTTCTACTGCCCGGGCTGCTTCGCCCTGCTGGAGGTTGAGGCGGTGCCTCCCGGCTATCCGGTCATGTTCGATTTCGAGCCCGACATCGATGGATTCTACGAATGGTTGGGGTTGCCGCTGCCGTCAAGCATCAGCGATTAGTTGTGGGGCGGTGGGGTGCTGGCCTAGGCGGCGAAGGCGGAGGCCCAGCGAACTGCCTCCGACAGATGCGAGCGAAGTACTTCGAAGCTGAAGTATCGTTTGCCTACGTCAATGTTGTGATGGGTGACGTTCTGGCGCTCCTTCTGATCCGTCAGAAGCGTCACCATCTCCTGCGCCGCGCTGGCTAACACTCCGGCGGGTACGCGGACGAGTCCTGCCGGGTCGCTCTCCTCCAGCACGGTGTCTCCCAGCGAGATGACCCGCACGCCCTTTGGTGCGATGTCTTCTCTGAAGACGGGGTATTCGAATACCGCCACGGGGAGGCCAGCGGCAAAGGCCTCCAGCAGTTGGTTGCCGAATCCCTCCCAGCCTGACGGGTAGAGCACAAAGTCGGCCATCGTGTACATATCGGGGTAAAGGGCATAGAATCTCTCCTCCGCCACACGTAGGGGAAGAACCTCGTCTCCCACATACAGCCAGTCGACCTTCAGCGTATCGAGCAGGGCGGAGAGGCTTTCTCGGTAATCGGCGAAGGCGCGTTCGGGTCTGCCCGCCAGAACGAGCACGATCCGACTCTCCTGGCTGAACACCTCGCCGTGGTACAGGGTTTTGCCGACTATGTCTCGGCGAAGACCCTGCAATACGGCGGCCAGGTGAGCCGCCAACTCTATCTGCTTATTCGGCACGATACGAGCTCCGACGAAGAGCACAACATCAGACCTGTCGATACCATGCTTGGCCCGGAGTTCCCCTCGGATCCTTGCGTAATCTGGGGCATCGAGCCGGTGGCGAAAATCCATGGTGTCGTGGATGATTCCGGCCCGGACGCCCCTTGTGCCGAGAGCCCTCTGGTTGCGCGTGTTGATCGTCCAGTGGGAGAGGTTCGGCATCTTGGGAGGGAAATACCCATCAAGCAGCGACTGCGCGAATCTGCACGTCGCGGTGAACTTGTAGGCCCCTTCGCTGAGGATATCGTGGTGGATCGCCACACAGGGCAGGCGCAGGTCTGCGAGCAGCTCGGCGAGACTGACCGTGGCCACGGGATGAACGGGCAGCGATAGCATGTTGTGGACAAAGAGCATGTCCGGCGCCAAGGTCTTGATCCCATCGCTCAGTTCTCGCTTCAGCTCTGCGACGGCTCGCCCGAAAGCGCGCTCAAGGTCGGCCTCGTCGGCGAAGTCAGTGATCCCGTGGCCGAAGAGATTGTTCATCATCACCGCCACATCTTGGCGGTCGAATTCCAGCGCCGGCACGGAGAGGTCTGCCCAATCGTAGGCCGAGCAGACGGCGACCTGATGGCCCATCGCTTCGAGAAGGGCCTGGCGCTTCATGATCTCGAGGGATACGCCGTCAGTACCAGCCGAGTCGGTCACATCTGCCGCGGTTCGGCGGCCGCCTTCAGCGCGCGTCCGGGCGGAGCGGAAGTGGACAATGAGCACCTTCATGCAGTCGACTCCGTTCCTTGAAAGGTGGTCTCTTTTCCATGGTACCGGTCAATAGCGGTTGCCTATGGGGTGCCAATATGCCATCCGGCTGTTCGCAGGTCAAGCGGTCACGGAGTCGTGGTCGTAGTGCAGAAGGCTGCCCGGGCTCCGACCCTTAGTGAGCGGGGAGCTCCACCGTGAGGGTGGTGCCCGTGCCTGGGGAGCTGTCGACTCGTATCGAGCCCCGGTGACCTTCCACGATCCACTTGGCGATCGCCAACCCCAGGCCGGTCCCTCCCTCGGCTCGGGAGCGTGCCTTGTCCGCTCGGTAGAAGCGGTCGAAGACATGGGGGAGGGCCTCCGGCGGGATGCCGCTGCCCGAGTCCCTGACGCACACCACCGCCTTGCCGCCATCTGCCTCCAGCGTCAGTTCCACTATCCCCGCGGCGTCCGTGAACTTGATGGCGTTGTCGAGCAGGATGAGCAGAAGCTCTCTTAGGCGCACCTCATCCCCCTGGACCCGGACCTGTCCGTCGACGCGGACGTCTAGCTGAAGCTCCTTCTTGTCGGTCAGCACCCTCACCTGCTTTCCCACGTCTTCCACCAAGTCGTGGAGGGCAATTTCCGTGAAGGTGAAGGGGGTTGTGCCGGCGTCGGCCTTTGTCAGGGTCAGCATCTGGCTGACCAGAGTGCTCAGCCCGTCGGTCTCCCGAATGATGTCGTTCAGGGAAGGCATGTTGGCTCGAACGGGCTCCTCGGGATGGCGCTGTAGGAGCTCAGCGTTGGCCCGGATCAGCGATAGAGGCGTGCGCAGCTCGTGGGAGGCATCGGCCACGAAGACCCGCTGACGGTCCATAGCAGCGCCTATGGGCCGGAGAACCCGGCCGGCGAGGAAGAAGCCGCCGACGAGGGCAAGCGCTAACCCGCCGCCGCCGCCGCCGCCGAGAATGAATATCAGGCGACGCAGGGCCTCTTTTTCGGGCTCAATGCTCCTGCCCACCTGCAGTGCCACATCAAGCGCCTGGGGGCCCCTTATGGGCACCACATACACGCGCAGGCTCTCGTCGGTGGAGGAGTCCGTGTTCTCGAAAGCGGGGTCGCCGTCCAGCGCCTTCTCGATGGTCTCCTGACTTGCCAGGCCGTTGGGGTCGACGTTGGCCGTGCTCGCCAGCAGCTCGCCGTCGCGGTCGACCAGGGCGTAGAAGTAGCCGCCTGCGGTGAAGGTGGGCCCCACGATGACGTTTACGGGAGACTGCTCGGGTCGAATCTGCTGGCCGAGCCTCGGAGCCAGCACGCGCACCTCGGTGGTGGCGCGGTCGCGCAGGCTGTCGTCGACGGCGTCGAAGAGGACGGCGTGGGCGGTGAAGTAAAC
Source organism: uncultured Dehalococcoidia bacterium (assembly GCA_964512285.1). Lineage (GTDB taxonomy): Bacteria > Chloroflexota > Dehalococcoidia > SM23-28-2 > SM23-28-2 > SM23-28-2. The sequence continues at coordinate 29,027 of CAZEJO010000008.1, forward strand.
AACGACGCCGAGCACGGTCAGGATCAGAGCCAGGACAGCCACGAACCAGAGGGTCAGACGCCAGCGTGTTGAAGCAAACATAACTATCGACCGAGGAAGTAGCCGACGCCGCGGATCGTGCCGATGAGCTTGTCGGGGTGTCCCTTGTCAACCTTGCGTCGGACGTAGGAAACGTAGACATCCACCAGATTGGAATCGGGCGTGTGGTCGTAGCCCCAGAGGTGATCGAGGATCTGGGTGCGGGTGACCACGCGCCCCTCGTTGCGCATGAGGAACTCCAGCAGAGCGAACTCCTTGGGGCTCAGCTCGATGACGCGGCCAGCCCGTTCGGCGCGTCGTCGGTTCAAGTCCAGCACCAGGTCAGCGGACTGGAGCCGTTCGGGCTCGCGGGCCTGGACGCGACGGCGACCCAGGGCACGCAGGCGGGCCAGGAGCTCCTGGAAGGCGAATGGCTTGGTGAGGTAGTCGTCGGCGCCGGCGTCCAAGCCCCGCACGCGGTCGTTCACGTCGTCGAGGGCGGTGAGCAGGATGACAGGTGTATCCACGCGGTTCTTGCGCAGCGACTGGCAGACTTCGATGCCGTCGAGCCCCGGCAGTAGGATGTCAAGGACGATGACGTCGTGGGAGCCCTCCATGGCCATGGCCAGCCCCTCCTCGCCGTCGTAGGCCAGGTCGACTGTGTGGCCCTCCTCCTCCAGTACGCGCCGTATCACTCGGGCCAGGCGTCGTTCGTCCTCTACCACCAATGTGTACATGCTCACCTGCCCTTGGTGCATCTATTGTAGACGAAAAACATTAAGAAAACATTAAAGACATTCTGGCCCAATGTTGAGGGACTCTAATACGTTTCCAATGTGGCCTTAAGGTTGGTGGGCTAATCTGTGTAGCAGTGGTTGTTTGTGGGGATGGAGGAGTCCTAGGGTCTCCTCCAGGTAGGCAAAGGAGGTATGGTGATGGCCAAGAATCGACTAGTGCGGGCGGGGATAGCAGTGGTGGCCCTGCTCGCGGTTGTGGGAAGTGCTGCCTTCCTCATCGCTGCCGCTGATAGCGCAGGCTCGACGAAGGCCTCTGCGGCAGCGTCCGCAACGGAGAGCCAGTCGGAAAATCCCTGGTTAGGGGTGACGCTAGCTCGCACTCCAGACGGCGTTACCATCGCTCAGGTTATCGCCGACAGCCCCGCCGACGCAGCGGGCCTGCAGCGGGGCGATGTCATCGAAGCCGTCGATGGGACCGAGGTCGACAATACGAGCGAATTCCGCGATCAGCTCGCCGACAAGAACGTCGGTGACACCGTGACCTTGAGCATATCCCGCGACGGCCAGGCTCAGGATGTTGCCGTCACCCTGGAGGCGCAGCCAGAGGCGCTTCCACGGGCGATTCCCTTGCTGCCGGAACTGGAAGGCATACCGTCGGGTGAGATGTTCGGCCACATCCTCGGCGGACAGTTCAATCTGACAGACGAGGAGGGCAACCCCGTCACAGTCGTCCTGGAGGCAGGGACCGTCGCGAGCGTTGACGCCGATGCTGGCACGCTGACGGTGGACCTGAACGCTGGCGGCACCAAGACCTACACGGTGGAGGACGATGACCTCATCTGTCGGGGCGGTCTCTCCGACCTGGAGGAAGGCGACAACGTCACGGTCATGACGGTGGGCGACGACGTACGCGCCGTGCTCCCAGGTGGCGGGCTGGGCTTCCTTCCCGGCCTGGGTGGAAAGCACGGCCGGTTCGGCTTCGGTGAAGGCCCATTCGGTGATCGGGGCTTCAATCGTGGCGGATTCGGCGATCGGGGCTTCGAGAATGGCGGTTTCGGTTCGTTCTCTGTGCCGGACGCTGGTCCCAACAACGCCGCCTCCGGTACAGGGCTGTAAGCTAGACCGGGGCTGAGATCAATCTCAGCCCTAATGAGAATGCCCCCTCGGGAGCGCCTCCTCCCGCTGTGGCAGCGATGGGAGGTGAGTAGGCGCAGAAGTCGCGAGGGCTGCCGGACTAGGAGAGCAGACATCCGGCAGCCCTCCGCGCTTCGCGGCTCACCTGCGACAGGCTTAAGTTGGCCGCTGCAATGCTGTTTGTGGCGGCATTTTCGATTAGCCAAGCCAGTGCGTCGGCTACGTCTGTTTGACTGTAAGACGTCTGCAAGCCATCATATGGTTACTTGAATCAGTGGTCTACCGATGTGCGGTAGGCTTGCGTCATCTTCACAGGCAAGGAGCTGGGGACTCATGGGAATGATCGATAGGAGAAGGCCTCGCTGGCTTGTGCTCTTGGCTGTGCTGATAGCCGTTGCGGTGGGAGGCTTCTTGGTCTACTACTTCTGGTTCACTGACAACGGCTCCGATGGGGAAGCCTTCAACACGTACACGGTGACCACGAGCACCATTCGCTTCAGCGTCACTACCTCGGGCGAGGCAAAAGCGGTGAGGGACACGGTGGCCAGCTTCGGCATAGCGGGCAGGGTGGAGTCTATCGACGTAAAGCTGGGCGATGAGGTCAAGACAGACCAGGAGCTGGCCAGCCTGGAAACCGACACCCTGGAGAATCAGCTAGCCACGGCCGAGGCAAATCTTCTGTCGGCGCGCATCCGGCTACAGCAGATCGAAGACGGGGCCTCTGACGCCGAGAAGGCAGCCGCTCAAGAGGCGGTGGTGAGCGCTCAAGTGGCATATGACACAGCCTCGGATAACCTGGATGATCTGCTGGACGGACCTTCTGATGCTGAGCTGTCTGCGGCGGAGGAGAGAGTAAGGAGCGCTGAATCAGCGCTTCTTGCTGCCCAGGATAGCCTGAGGAAGCTGGAGGAGGGCGCTTCGGAGGCCGATCTGGCGGCCGCTGAGGCTAATGTGGCAATCGCCGAGGCGAACCTGACGAGCGCCAAGAGTCTGCGAACAAGCGCCAAGGCGAACGTGCAGTCGACGGAAGCAGCTCTCCAGGGCGCCGCTGAGGCCTATTGCGACGCCGACGACCATATCTTCGACATCTGCGAGGACTTCTCCGATGACTTCTCCATCCCCCTCACCAAGCACCAAATCAATCAACTCAACGATTCCATTAACCCTGAGGAAGACCCGGAAGCGGCCCTCGTTGCGGCGACCAGCGCTCTCATCCAGGCCAACTCAGTTTACAGCAGCGCGCTGGCAAGCGAAGGCGATGCCAATGCAGCCGTTGGGGCTGCCGAGATCGCTCTTGCATCCGCCCAGGAAGCTCTCGACGAGGTGAAAGAGGGGGCCGACCCAGAGGAGATTGCTACGGCCGAAGCAGCGGTGACAGCGGCCGAGCAGGCCCTGGAAGCGGCTCAGCTACAACTGGACGAGCTTCGCGATGGGCCGACCGAGTCTGACATTGCCGCCGCCCAGGGCGCAGTCGACACTGCGGCCGCGAATTTGGCGACAGCCATAGCGACCAGGGATGATGTCTTTGCTGGCGCTGACCAAGAGGACATCGACTTGCAGACTCAGCAGGTGCAGATCGCTGAGTTGGCAGTGAAGCAGGCTCGCGAGAACCTGGAGGACGCGAAGCTGATAGCGCCCTTCGATGGCACTGTCGCAGCGGTTAACATCAGCGAGGGCGATCTGGTCACCTCGGCTACCCCGGCCATGACTCTGCTCACGCCTGATGCCCTGGAGGTGGAGCTGACTCTTGGCGAGACGGACCTGCCCAGCGTGAGGGTTGGTCACAAGGGGCTCATCATCTTCGATGCCATCCTGGAGAAGGCTTATCCGCTGACAGTAACGGAAATAGGCCTGGCTCCCACCATAGAGCAGGGCGTGGTCATTTATCTTGCCACCGCCCAGCTTGATGGGTTCGATGCCAACGCTGACGTTCGGCCGGCTCCAGGCATGAGTGGATCGGCCGTTATTGTTACCGAGGAAAAGGCCGGTGTCCTGGCTGTACCCAACACGGCCATTAGGCGTCGCGGGCAGGACAAGGTCGTTGAGGTAGTGAGCGACGGCAAGCTCGAGACCAGGAAGGTCCAGACAGGCGCTAGTGACGCTGAAAAGACGGAGGTCCTCAGCGGCCTGAAGGTTGGCGATGTGGTGAAGCTCCCAGGCAGCGTTTCGGTTGAGGAGGCAGCGGGGGAAGCGGAGGAACTTCCGGCCGGTCTTCGCTAGGCAGCAATTCGCACCATGGTCAAGCTGACCGATATCACCAAGGTCTACCACGCTGGCGATGTGCCAGTGCCCGCTCTGCGAGGGATCAACCTGGAGATACGGGAGGGCGAGTTCCTGGCCATCATGGGGCCTTCGGGCTCCGGCAAGTCTACCCTCCTGAATATCCTCGGCTGCCTGGACAAACCCACGTCAGGGACTTATGAACTCGATGGCCTGACGGTCAGTGCGTTCGATGAGGAGCGGCTGGCGGTGCTCCGTAATCGCAAGATCGGCTTCGTCTTCCAGAGCTTCAACCTCCTTCGTCGCCTATCAGCTATCGAGCAGGTGGAGCTACCCTTGCTCTATCGCAGGACGCCCAACCGGCGGCAGCTAGCGCATCAGGCGCTTGTTGACATGGGACTGTCCGACCGCACAGCGCACCGGCCGCCGCAGCTTTCGGGAGGCGAACAGCAGCGGGTGGCCATTGCCCGTTGCCTTGTGACGAGTCCTGCACTGGTGCTGGCTGACGAGCCGACAGGCGCCCTGGATACTAATACCGGCCACGATATCATGCACATCTTTCAGCGACTCAACGCGGAGCGGGACATAACCATTGCCCTTGTGACGCACGAAGAGGAGATCGCCGCCTACGCTCACAGAGTCATTCGGCTTCAAGATGGGCAGATCGTCAGCGATGAGGTGATGCCATCGTCGAAGGGATCACCAAGGGCGGGAAAACCCTCGCTCGGTGGTGACGGTGGAAGAGAGGCTTCGACGGCATGAGTATCATCGACACCATCCGTACTGCCTTGGCCGCGCTGGCTGCGAACAAGCTGCGCTCGTCGCTGACCATGCTTGGCATCATCATCGGAGTGAGCGCGGTCATCACCCTCATGGCGGTGGGTCAAGGTTCTCAGAAAGGCGTGACGGAGCGTCTTCGGGGGCTGGGGAGCAATCTTATCTTCATCAGGCCCGGGCAGTCTCAGGCATCGAATGTTCAGGCGGCGGTATATGGGGGGCAGGCACTGACCTTGGTGGACACGGATGCCTACGCGATCAATGACCCCGAGCGGTTTCCCTATGTGGAGGGCGTGGCGCCGCAGATCGACTTCGAGGGCAGACTGATCGCCGGTGGCGAGAACACGACCACCACCATCATCGGCACTACGCCCGATTACCAGTATGTACGCGATTTCTATGTGGCGAATGGCCAGTTCCTCAGTGAAGACGATATTACCCGCAAAGGCCTTGTGGCTGTGCTGGGAGACAGGGTGGCCGATATGCTCTTCGGTGACAGCGACCCCGTCGGCAAGTCCGTGCGTCTAGCGGTGGGCCCTGGCGGCATGATCTCATTCAACTTCCGGGTCATCGGCGTCATGGAGCCGAAAGGGGCTACGGTCACCGGCGATGAGGATGACCTGATGTTCATACCCCTGCCGACGATGCAGGCCCGTATTCCCATCCTGAGGAATCCTCAGGGGCTCAGCAACGTGTTCCAGATCTCGGTAAAGGTGAGCGATAGGGGTGACTTCGAGCAAGCGGAGGAGGAGATAGGGGCCTTACTCCGCGAGCGTCACAACGTGGAAGAGGATGACTTCGAGATTCTAACTCAGACTGACGTGGCCAACTTGCAGGCCGCTGAGACCGAGATATCTCAGACGCTGTGGGCGGCGATGGCGGCCATCGCCGGCATCTCCCTAGCGGTCGGCGGGATCGGCATCATGAACATCATGCTGGTCTCGGTCACGGAGCGCACCCGCGAGATAGGCATCCGCAAGGCCATAGGAGCGACGCGGGGCGACATTCTTATGCAGTTCCTGGTTGAAGCTCTGATGGTCACGATGGCCGGTGGAGCCATCGGGGTTATTCTGGGCATTACGCTCTCGACGATGGCGGACGGACGCACCATCCTGGAGCAGAGCGTGCGGGCGGATGTCTCGGCGGTGGCCGTGATCCTGGCCTTCAGCGTGTCCGCGGTTATTGGCCTGTTCTTTGGTATCTATCCCGCTTTCAACGCCTCTCGCCTCAACCCCATTGAGGCCTTGCACCACGAATAGGGACGGCAGAGCCTATTTCTACTGGAGGGCTTCGACCATCCGTTCGTCCAGAGTGCGGATGATGTCCTCCACCTCCTGTCCAGGTGTGGCGCCGCCTATTGCACTCACGATGATGTAAGCGGTGGCTCGTCCTCGGCGAATAGCGACCAGGTGGGATATGAAGTCAATGTCAATATCGAACTCCGCGTCCTCCGGGTGGAGTGTGCCTGTGAGAAGGGCTGCCAGCGTCTCATCACCGATGGTGGGGAACGACATCGGTTCGCTCTCAAGGGCGATCACACCGGGGACGAGGGCCATACTCCGGCTGGAGTCAGCAGCTACCTCTCTGCCCCATTCCATGCCGGCCACAGCTCCCTCGGCCGTCTCGAAGAGGCTCAGTGAGACGCTGACCGAGGCAGTGCCGCCGTTGATAAAGGTGCCCGTAGGGTCGTTCGTCATATAGTTGGCGTCATATCCCAGCAGGCGGCCCCATTCATTGAAGCGGTCAAGAGCCGCTTGGGATCCCTCCGGATCGGTTGCGGCGGCTTCCTCGTTGTCCGTGAATTCCTCTTCCTCCAGGGCAAAGCCGGCGGGCACATCATCCAGTGTCAGGGCTATGCTCTTGAGCGTGGCCTCCAGCGTTGGCCTGTCCGTCGGAACCGTCGTTGCGGAGGATCCTTCCTCGTCACCTCCGCCGCCGCAGCCAACGCCAACGACCAGCGGAACCGCGACGAAAGCAAGAGCGAGTGCGATGAGCCAAGTTCTCATAGTGACCTCCCATCGTGTTCGTGCGCCACGCCGTCGTCGAGCGATGCTGCTTAGCGCCTGTGGCTGGTTGATCAGCCGCGGCGGGAAGAGGGTGGTGAGCATCGCGGGTTTGGCAGAGCACACCGCCCTCGATTATAGCAGGTGTGGCGGCAATAGTGCGCGGGTGTTCCGTAGATTGGTGGCCAGCTTGCAGTTATCGTTTTCGCCGGCTGGCTGCGCGGGCAGCTACCAGCGGCCTGTCTGCGCTCGCTGATTTTGCGGAGACTGCCCGCTTCTGGCCTCGTCTCTTGACCATCGCTAGAAATGCCTTTACCACCACAGGATCAAACTGAGTACCAGCACCGCGCTCTATCACAGCCATGGCTTCCTCTTTGCTCTCGGCCTTGCGATAGGCTCGCTCGTGCGTGAGGGCGTCAAACACATCCAGCACGCTGAGGATGCGCGCCTCGAGCGGGATGTCTTCGCCAGCCAGGCCGTCGGGGTAGCCGGCGCCGTCAAAGCGCTCATGGTGGTGCCGAACGATCGGAACCAACCGTTCGAAGCCCTTGACCTGGGAGACGAGGGTGGCCCCGACGACGGGGTGGTCTTTGATGTTGGCGAATTCCCTTTCGGTCAGCTTGCCAGGCTTGTTGAGGATGCCCTCGCTGACGGTGACCTTGCCAATGTCGTGCAGAAGGGCAGCGATGCGAATGTCCGTCACTCGTTCGGGAGAAAGCCCCATCTCCTCGGCGAGGGCCACGCCCTGCTCGCTCATGCGTTCAGGGTGTCCGCGGATGTACCGGTCCTTGATCTCGGCCGCTGCGCCTACGGTGGCAAGGACTTGCAGGTCCGGGTCTTCAAGAGCTTGAGCAACGCCGGCATCCTTCAGCGCCACAGCAATGGAACTGGCGACGCTGGACACGATCCTCGCCTGCTGCTCATGCAGGGCCTCGGGTCGGAAGGCGGCTCCGCGTGCTGAACCTGCGGCCCCGCCTTGCCGGCTGACCAAGGCGGAGACCAATGACTGGATGTCCTCTCTCTGGCCCATGATGTCACGAGCCCGTGCTACCCACTTGGCGTTGTACAGGGTAGCGTCTGCTATTCTCACCAACTCGTCCGCAGTTGCTCCGTCATCGGGGAAGCAAGCCACGCCGGCGGTGAGAGCCAGGCGATTTGCACCATCGCCGTCCATCTGTTTGAGTCTCTTAGCGATGCGCTTATTCATGCGGTCAACTGCGGTCTCTGCCTTTGATGGGTCGGCGTGCGGCAGTATCGCCGCGAACTCGTCGCCACCGTAGCGGAAGGCGATGTCTGAGCGGCGCAGACCCGCCTGGATGCAGTCAGCCACGAGGCACAGCATTTCGTCGCCCACCTGGTGCCCACGGGACTCGTTGAAACGCTTGAAGTCGTCGACGTCCATCAGCAGCAGGGCGAAACTGTGATCGTACCGCTTGGATCGGTCTATCTCCTCAGCCAGGCGCTGGTAGAAGTAGGTGTGGTCATAGAGGCCGGTGAGGCTGTCGGTGATGGCTCTCAGCTCCAACTCGCTGTGGAGCCTCTCTCGTTCCTCTTCCGCCCGCTTGTGCTCGCTGATGTCCACGAATGAACCCATGATGCAAAGAGGTTTGCCAGCCGCGTCTATGACCGTAGTTGCGGAAAGCTGAACATCGAACGTTGAACCGTCTTTCTTCGCAGCAACTAGTTCGCCTAGCCACCCCCCCCTATCACGCAACGCTCTTCCCACCTCGCGAGCTTTCTCTTTGGCCTGCCAGAATTCTGTAACATGCTTTCCCAGTAACTCGCTGGCATGGTCATATCCCCACATTTTCAGCAAGGAAGGATTCACGTAGGTCATGTTACCTTCAGAGTCAGCCAAGGCGATGCCATTGATGGATGCTTCTATGGCACAATCCTTTGTCCTCAACGCCTCCTCTGCCCGTTTGCGCTCGCTGATGTCTCTCATCACGGCGGTGAAGGCTTGGGGCCTCCCTTGCGCGTCCACGACGGACGAGGCGCTCAACTCGGCGGCGAAAGAGGTGCCATCTTTTCTGAGGAGAGTGTATTCAGCGTTTCGAGTAGTCCCCGTTTCCAGCGTCCTCTGCATATTCTCTACTGCGCGCTGCCGGTCTTCGGGAGCAATGAACTCCAGGGAATTTCTGCCGATCAGTTCTTCCGCGTTGTCGTACCGGAGTAGCATCACGGCCTGGTGGTTGACCATGATGATATTGGTGTTCAGGTCGCTCAGTATGATGGCGTCGGGAGAGGTTTCAACCAGACTGCGGTAGCGCTCCTCGCTCTCCCGCAGTGCTTCCTCTGCCTGCTTGCGTTCGCTGATGTCGCGTGTGATGCCCAGGATGCCCACGGGCTTGCCGTCTGGGTCGCGCAGGAACTTCATGTTCATCTCGGTCCAGATGGTGGAGCCGTCCTTGCAGTACATCTCGAGCTCCAGCGTCCGCGACCGGCGCGGGTCGCCCCGCTCCGGCCTTTTCATGGTCAGCTCTTCTGCTAGAGTCTTCCTGGCAACCTCAATGGAGGCAGGAGTCATGGTTTCTGTGATCGAGGCGCCCATCATTTCCTCAACGGTATAGCCGCGCATATGCTTGATGGAGGGACTCATATAGGTGTATCTCAGGTCTAGGTCCACGGTCCAGATGAGGTCTGAGGTGTTCTCGGCAAGTAGACGGTAGCGTTCCTCGCTCTCCCGCAGCGCTTCCTCCGCCCGCTTGCGCTCACTGACGTCACGGCCAATACCTAGTACCAGAGTCTGGTCTCCGATCTTTACCGGGAATCCCCTCGTTTCCACTGCAACGTGCTTGCCGTCTTTCCGGATTAGGGTGAACTCGTCCGGCCCAGCGGGTGCCCCCTGTACAAGTTTGGCCACGGTCGCAGCCGCTTCTGACAGTTGCTCTCGAGGAAGCAGGTTCGACTCCAGCAAGTTCTTTCCAATCAGTTCCTCTTTCTTATAACCGGTTAACTCCTCTGCGGCTCTATTGGCGTCGACGAAGTTGCCCCGTAAGTCATGCAAGTAGTAGGCATCCGGTGCAAATTCGAATAGTATCCTTAGCCGCTCCTCCGAGCTTGCCAGCGCTTCCTCCGCCTGCTTGCGGTCGGTAATGTCTCGGCCGGTAATCTGGACTCCGGCGTATTGGCCTTCGTCATCGAAGAGGGGATAGCCGTCCCATTCCACCACTCTCACTCCCATCGGCGTGACCTGGCGATTCACGAACCGCCTTGTTGGCCCCCTCTTCGCTTTTGTCTCTCGGATCACCTGGGCAGTTGACTCTATGTCGTCGGGATGGAGGGAAGCTGTGGAGTCGGTACTGAGCAGTTCCTCTCTCGTCTTTCCATAGAATTGGCAGGCGGCGTCGTTGAGGAAGGTCCAGTTGCCGTGCTTATCCAGCTTCACGATGATGTCGCCGGTCAGGTTGGTGGTATCGATGTATTCTTGCGTCTTAGCCGATAGGGCATCCGTCATCCGCTTGCGCTCGGCCAGGTGCTCAAGCCAATGGTGTAGCTGCGCGGCCGAGGGGTCATCGCTGAGGGAATCGGATGGGTTCACGTAGTAGAAGTTGTCGTAGACCATTGTACCAACAACGGCGATAGGGTGAGTACACAGCACGTCCAAGAGCATCGCTGGGGTGAAGGCTCGCTGGTCGTACTGGCAGATGGCCAGGCAGTTGCTGCCGGGGAAAAACTTGTTCAGCTTGGCTTCGTACTCGATCAGCCGTTCGGAGCCGGCTAGCCCCCGCAGCGCCCAGCTCATCTCACCGGTGACGCGCAGAGCCGAGTAGCCCTGGGCCAGGGCCCGGTCCATCTCGGTCCGCAGCAGGGCGATCATCCCGTCCGGGTCAAAGACGCCCCGCTGCATGTAGCTTTCGTCGTGGGTGAGAATCGCTAGTTGCCCGCGGGCCAGGTAGGATTCGACATGCAGCCCGTCGTCTCGCAAATAGTCCAGGATGGCCTCGGCGGTGTGGGCATCGACGATGTAGAGCACCTTCTCGCCCCGCTCCAGCCCTTGGCGCAGGAAGGACGTGAGCACGGTCCGATGCTCTTCTTCGGTCTTGTAGAGACAACAGGCGTGATCGCCTGGGCCTAGCTCCGCTATGGTGCGTGGATAGTGAGTATCCAGCGTGGCCTTTCTTGGCCTGGCGCTATCTGACAAGATTGGGCTCCCCCTGGTCTGAAAGCAGCGTCGTGGGTGCTAGTCCTCCTTCGAGATAGGGTCTGACTAGGGCCGATTTGCCAATGGGGAGGCAGCGCCGGGGGCCGTTTGGCCTTCGCGGGGTGTGCTGGGGGAGTGCCCAGCAAGCCCGTCGTGAGGCGGCTGCGCGCTTTCAGCTGGAGGCCGCGTTTGCTCTTGTCTCCACTATGTAGGACGCTTGGGAGGGAAATCGGTTACAGGCTTTGGCGCCCGGCGGGAGATGATCTGGGGTGGCGTAGGGAGCCAGTGTGCAACAGTGGGCATGTCCAGGCGTCTATATCCTGTGGGAAGGAGTGATCTCGTAGGCGTCAGTCTACGGTGATCGTTTCGCCATCGGTAGCGACCGACCCCGCGGTCTGACCGCGATGCTGAGTGGGCCCTTGGGAGATGCTCTCTCCACGGGGCACCACCGCCAGGCACCGGCTCCCAGCCGTGGACACTCTCCCTACTGAAAGGCCGTTCGATAGGCTGCTGGAGGAGGTGCCGTGATCGCAAGATTTGCCGCTGTCTCCGCGTTGCTGAGATTTGTTGGGACAGGCATTAGGGGCGTTTGGCGGTGGGTGACGGGCTACGCTTTCGCATGGCAGTTCACCCTGCAGTTCACCCTGGTGTTCGCCCTGATCAGCCTCGTGCTGGTCAGCCTCACCGGCCTTGGTCTCAGTAGTTATCTGGCCAGCTCTATTAAGGAGGGCGAGATCGATGATGCGGCCGAGCACGCTGGGGAGCAGGTATCTCGACTCGTCATGACTCGTCTGTCGCCGGGGCAGGCTATTACACCCCTGACGGGGGAGCAGTACGCTGAGATCGACACCTTCGTCCAGAGTGAAATCGTGTCGGCCGACACGGTTCGGGTGAGGCTCTGGGGGCAGGATGGTACCCTGCTGTATTCATCGGACAGTCCAGGCCAGATTGGACAGGACTTTGCCCTTGATCAGAGGCTAGCGGCCGCCTTCAGCGGCAGCATTGCCTCTCAGGTGGCGGATAGCTCAGATGATCTGGGGGGTCCTGCCAGCGTGGACTCCGGCTCGGTGCTGGCGGTCTATGCTCCTCTGGCCTTTGAAGGTGAGGCCGATGTGGCGGCTGCCGTGGAGGTACATCAGGTCTACGGCCCCATCGCCGACCGTATCGAGAGTTCACAGACGGTTGTCTACATAGCGGTGGCTGGTGCCTTGGGCTTCTTGTATGCGGTCCTTTTGGTCATCGTCGGGCGGGGCTCTGCCATCATGGGCAGGCAGAGGCGCCAGATGATGTTCCGTAGCCAGGAGCTGAAGCGTAGCCACGATTCGCTGCTGCAGATTCTATCCGCTGCCCTGGACCTGCGGGATCAGGCGACCAAAGGGCATACCCTGCGGCTAGCGCGTCTGGCTATGGCTATAGGGGGTGAGCTTGGCTTCTCTGATGAGGAGCTGAGTCACCTGGAGCAAGCGGCGATGCTTCACAATATGACCAAGTTGGAGTTGCCGAGGACGATTCTAGTCAAGCCTGGCCCGCTGACGGACGACGAGTGGTATAAGATGCAGAGGCATCCGGAGGTGGGCTACGAGATGGTGAGGGATGCCCCCTTCCTTCAGGAGGCGGGGCAGATCATTCTTAATCACCACGAGCGATATGACGGCGGGGGATATCCTCGCGGTCTCGTAGGGGAGAAGATACCCCTGGCGGCGCGCGTACTCGCTGTGGCTGATACGTACGATGCCATGATCTCCGATCGTCCCTATCGCAAGGCAGTGTCCCATGCCGCTGCTGTGAGAGAGATCGAGGAGAGCGCCGGCAAACAGTTCGACGCTAAGGTGGTAGAGGCTTTTCTGGAGGCCAACCGCAAAGGGTTGATTGAGGACAAGGCCTTCCCGCAGGAGCAGGACGAGGAGGCGGCGGTCGCCGGTCTGGTGGCACCAGGGGCGTCGGAGGAAGCCTGACCCGGACCGATCTGCCTCGGCATTCTTCACACAAGGTTCAGAGAAAGATTGCCCCATCCTGTCCCTCAAGTTCGGCCCGCCCTAGGGCATACCGCGTCAAACCCTGAGGCGGTTCGGTGGGGCTGTCGAGGTTGAGTGTGCGATGGGGGGAGCATCAGTGTGATGAACGGCGTGCCAGACGATGCCGCTGCACTCCAACGCCCTCGTGTAACAGTGCGCCCTCGTGTGCGTCTCCTCCCATGGTGGGAAGTAGACGCCATATCGAAATACCGAAATAGCGAAGGCGTAGTAGGCTTTCGGGGTCTAGTGAAGGCCTCGCCCCGCAGTGGTAGCTGCGGGCACACCAAGCAGCACGAGCTGTGATCGGAGTCGCGGGGCCCAGCTAGAAGAACGCCGAATCGCCGGCAGCGGACGACGAAGGATCTGACTCCCGGCGGGCCGCATAGCCAAACAGGGGCTATGTTACCCGCCGGGAGTGTCTTTTTAGCCACGGCAGAGGTGTCGGGCAAGAGGGACGAGGGTGACAAGCGAGAACCTGACAGATCGTGAGTTGCTCATGTCGCGGGGTGGTGGCGCCGATCGTTCGGGTGTTCACGGCTCCCACGTGGCTGCCATTCGAGAAGACAAGTATGGTTAGCGACATTCTCTTCGCGATCCTCGTGGTCGGGGATGACGGAAGTGTGGTCAGGATACCGTGGCTTTCCTTGCGTCGCGCAAGGTCTGGCACTGCCGGCGGCGGGGACTCGAAAGTCCTGGAACAGCAGCCCTCAGACCCGACAATCCAGGAACTTCAGGTTCCTAACGGCGAGGGAGGAGCGGTTCTGGACTGGCTTCGGCAGGTCAACGAGCGAACAGAGAGTTCGCCTGTCTGGCTGGTCACATCCGCCCGTGGCACCGAGGAGGCGACTGGCCTTGACGACTCTCGGTGGCGTCGCTCTCTGGCCAGGCCCTTCGAGCCGTGGGATCTGATCGCGATGCTGGAGGACCTTCTGCTGGCAAAGGACGGGCCTTACTAGGCATGGCTGCCCCAAGAGGGAATGGTGGTCTCCCTATCTAGGGGGAGGTTACCTCCACCACCCGCTTGATGTCCTGCGATGACCGCTCCAGGGCCTCGGCAAAGCGCTCAATTGGATAGCGGCTGGTGATCATGCGGGAGAGAACGCCCGGCCAGCGGGCCTCGATCTCCTGCAGGTGGCGGACACCCGCCTCGAAGTGACGGCGGTTAGCGTTCACCGTGCCGAAGACGGCCTTGTTCATCAGCACCATCTCCAGGTTGAGGTGGTCCGCCGCGATCTGGAGCGTCCTTGAGCCTCCGCTTACGCCGGTGAGACAGACGATGCCGTTGGGGCCGATCATGTCCATGGCGTCGAAGGCGAGAGGGCTGAAGCCGGTTGCCTCCACGACGATATCCAGAGGCCCGATCTCCCTCTCCAATTCATGACCAAGCGGCCGCTCCTCTGCGCAGATGAAGTTCGCCCCTATCGATTCGGTCACGTCGCGCTTGATCTTCTGCTCAGACCGGTTGTAGATGTGAACCTCGACGTTCTCCAGGCGCAGGGCCATCGCAGCCAGAAGACCTATCGTTCCCGCGCCCAGCACCATCGCTCGCTGGGGCTGCCACACCATACGGGACTGGATCCGCTTGATCTGCTCGACTGCCTTCTCCACGATGGACAGAGGTTCCAGCAGGACGGCGAACGGCGACAGCTCCTGCGAGACCTCCACCAGGAACTTCGGCGCCTCCACGTAGAGTTCGGCCAGGAACCCGTGGCGTCCCTTGATGCCTCGCTCCGTGTACTGGCCGTTCAGGCACATGTCCCACTCGTCTGCGGCGCAGTTGCGGCAGGGCACGGGGTCCGGCCGCCGAACGATGGCCACGACCCAGTCGCCGGGGGAGAGCCCTTCGGCGCCAGCGGTCACCTCTTGGACCTGGCCCAGCGACTCGTGGCCGATGATCAGGTAGTCTTCGCCAGGCGGCGCCTCCCCGTACTGACCCTCGAGGATCTCGATGTCGGTTCCGTCCAGTCCCACCTGGCGCACCCGGACGAGGACTTCGCCCCGCTGGGGCTGCGGGTCAGGTACCTCTGCAAGTCGGCCGCTTCCTTGTTCTCTGGGGGTGACAATCACTGCTCTCATGGTGTGGTCTCCTGACCGCCAGTGTCGAGGGCACGCTTTGGCTATGAGTGACAAGATATTAGCACAGCGACGCGCGCCGTCAAGGTTCTGGGCGAGTGCACTCATGCATCGTGACCGGCTCTTTGCCTGGCTGCGATACTGACGCCCTCCAGCCAGGGCCATATTAGGCGAATAATCCGCGGAAAACTCTGTAACATTCGCTGGCATGGCCCGTCTTTCATTGCAGGCAGAATCTGTTTCAGCCATAACGTTGGGTCCCCTTCCCTTGGCCGGGGAAAAAGTGTCTGCCGGTGGGATACTCCACCGGCAGACACTCTTTTGCTCAGTGATGATTTAGGCTCTGGCCTTTGTTTCTCTTAAGACGTGGGGCGAATTTTGGCGATCAAGAAGGCAGCGTGGACGGTGTCCAGCTTGCACGTGAGGCGGGGTAGTTGGGGTGGAAGGGGGTAGTAGCCGGCGAATGTTAGGCGCTCTATCCAGAAGCCGTGATAGTGGCATAGTTCTGCCAAGCCCTGAAAGCTGAAGACGAGCATACGGCTATCGCTCTGAGAGGGATGGTGCATCGCCTGCAGTGGCTCGGAGGCAACATCCATCTTGGTTTCGTTCGATACGGGCACTGGCACAGCCTCCATTCCTAGGGGCAGGGAGAAGCGGCTGTGCCAACTGGCCAGGTTGTTGATGGAGAGGATAGCGTAGCCGTCGGGGCGAAGCACCCGTTTGACCTCCTCAAGGAAGAGATCGATGTTGATCAGGTGCTCGATGATCTGGTCGGCGTGAACGATGTTGAAGAAACAGCTCTTGTAGGGCAGTGGGGCGTTGAGGTCGCTCTTGGTGACGATGACCCCTCGGTCGGTGGCGTCCTCGATGCGGTCGTAGGCGCAGTCGATGCCGTAGGCCTCCGACACGCGGGCACGGCAGGCAACCTGGACGGTGAACTCGCCATCGCCGCAGCCGCAGTCTAGAAGGCGGCCGTGGGCGCGGGGTTCAATGACATCCAGGATCGCTTCCTTGTTGGTCCGCTCGCTCTGCCTGTAGACTCTGTGTAGATACGCAATTTCTTTCCTTCCCATGTGAACAGTCAAGAGAATCGCAGCCCTCCTTGTAGCAGACCTCCTGTGCAGGCAGAGGCTGAGGTCATGATCGGCCGTAAGTCTGACAGTAAGAATGACGGTACGTTGGCTTCGCCTGTTACCGCTCGAAAGTTAAAACTGGCGACGTGTCGCCGTATCTGAACAGGGCGAAGGTTGGCTGTGAGAGACGGGGCGGCTATCATCTAACCTGTACTGAGATGATGGAGAGGGCAACTTCTACGCTGGTTCGGGCAGTGCCTTTCTACTACGGCTGGTGGGTGGCCGTCGCCGCGGCTGGCATCATAATGGTCGCCAGCGCCTCGCCCCTGTACGTTTTCAGCGCCCTGATTGAGCCTCTGGAAGATGAGTTCGGCTGGTCGCGAGCGGCTATCGGTGCCGGTCCGTCCATCGGCGCGGTCATGTTTGGGTTGAGTACCCCCATAGCCGGCTACCTAGTGGACCGTATCGGTGTGCGCCGCCTGCTGGTGGTGGGCGTGCTGCTGGTGGGCGGCGGCAACATCTTGATCAGCCAGATTCAGGCCCTCTGGCACTTTTACATCGCCGTGACGCTTATTGGCGTCGGCATGAGCCTGGCTGGCCTGCCAGTGTGCGCAGTAGCCGTCGCTCACTGGTTTGCGAAAAGGCGTGGGCGCGCTCTGGGCATCGTGAGCGCTGGCGCTGGGGCAACCGGGATCATGGTGGTGCTGACCCCCTTGCTAGTAGCTCTCTTCGACGGCCGCGCTGGTGTGATGGTGCTGGGCATC
This sequence comes from uncultured Dehalococcoidia bacterium, assembly GCA_964512285.1. Taxonomy (GTDB): domain Bacteria; phylum Chloroflexota; class Dehalococcoidia; order SM23-28-2; family SM23-28-2; genus SM23-28-2. The sequence goes on from CAZEJO010000008.1 coordinate 45,985, forward strand.
ATCCAGTTGATCATCTGCATTCCTCTCGCCTTGACAGTGCGCGACCGGCCGGAGGAGATCGGCCTTCTGCCCGATGGTGAGCCTCTTGCCCCAGGCGAGGCATCGGCCAGCCCCTCGCCGGAGACGGTGGAGAGGGAAGGTGGGCAAAGCGGCATGGAGCAGCCGCAGGAGCTTACCCTAGGCCAGGCGCTGCGGGCGCGCTCTTTCTGGCTACTGGCGCCGGCTCTGGTTCTGACCTGGGTGGGCAGCTTGGCGGTCATCGTCCACTTGATACCTTACCTCGATGAATCGGGGGGCTTCACAGAGGAAGGGGCTGCACTCATCGCGATGGGCATCCCCTTCGGCAGCCTGATAGGGAGGCTGGGCTTTGGCTGGCTGGCCGACTACATGAACAAGCGCTGGCTGCTGACGGCGGCTTGGATCCTGCAGGGTTCGGGCATCCTTATCTTCGCTGCTGTGCACAGCCCCTGGCAGGCCATCATATTCCTGATTGTGTTCACCCCCGGCTATGGTGGTGCCATTACCATGTTGCCCGCTCTCCTGTCAGAGTATTTTGGGCTGCGGGCCCTTGGCGGCATCCAGGGGCTGCTTTGGGGCTCAGGTACGCTTGGCGGCTTTCTTGGGCCGATCTTGGCTGGAGTGGTCTACGATGGGGTGGATAGCTATCGGCCTACCTTTCTCGTAATGGGGCTGGCTGCCTTGACTGCCGTCGTACTGATCCAGATGATGGGCAGACCGCGAGCCTCGGCGGGGGAGCCGACCGGCGCGCCTGCGGCCTAGAGACGAGGGCGCACCCTTTTCCGCGCGCCTCCGAGGAGCGCTGGCTGAACGCGAGCGAGGGTTGGCTGCGAGAGACGGGCCGGCTATCATCTAACTTGTGTTGGGAGCATGAAGCGACCAAGTTCTGTGCTGGCTCGGGTAGTGCCCTTCTACTACGGCTGGTGGGTGGTCATCGCCGCGGCCACCATCATACTCATCGCCAGCGCCGGGCCGCTATACCTTTTCGGCACCCTGGTCGATCCCCTGGAGGAGGAGTTTGGCTGGTCGCGCGCTGCTATCGGTGCTGGCCCCTCCATCGCCGCTCTGATGGCGGGGCTGACTGTGCCCGTGGCTGGCTATCTGGTGGACCGCGTCGGTGTGCGCCCCCTGCTGGTGGCGGGCGTGACGTTGGTGGGCGGCGGCTTCCTGGCCCTTAGCCAGATCCAGACGCTCTGGCAGTTCTACATCTCCGTAGCGGTTATCGCCATCGGCATGAGCCTGGCCGCGCTGCAGGTGTGCCAGGTAGCCATCGCTCACTGGTTTGTGAAAAGGCGGGGACGCGCTCTGGGCATCTTGGGCGCGGGTGAGGGGGCAGCCGGCGTGATGGTGCTGCTGACGGCCTTGCTCATAGCTCTCTTCGAATGGCGCGCTGGCCTAATGATCGTGGGCGTCGGCCAGTTGGCTATCTGCATGACTCTGGCTCTGACGGTGCGCCAGCGGCCGGAGGAGATGGGCCTCCTGCCGGATGGTGAGCCTTCCGGCCTGAGCCAGGCGTCGGGGAGCCCGCCGCCGGAGGCCGTGAACGGCCAAGCTGGGAGCAGTAGCATAGGGCCGGAGGAAGGGCTAACCATAGGCCAGGCGCTGCGGACACGCTCCTTCTGGCTGCTGACGTCGGCGCTGATTCTGGGCTGGATAGGTGCCTTGGCGATCATCGTCCATGTGATAGCTTACCTTGACGAATCGGGCGGCTTCACCGAGGAAGGGGCTGCGCTCATCGCGATGGGCATCCCCTTCGGCAGCCTAGTGGGGAGAGTCGGCTTTGGCTGGCTGGCTGACTACCTGAACAAGCGGTCGCTGCTGGCGACGGCCTGGACCCTGCAAGGCCTGGGCATCCTCATCTTCGCTGCCGTTCATAGTCCCTGGCAGGCCGTTGTGTTCCTGGTGGTGTTCGCCCCGGCCTTCGGTGGTGCCATTACCGTACTGCCCACTCTGCAGGCGGAGTATTTCGGCTTGCGCGCCTTTGGCACCATTCAGGGGCTTATGTGGGGCATGGCCACCTTGGCGCCGCTTGTTGGTCCGATCTTCGCCGGGGCGGTCTACGACATGGTGGATACCTATCGGCCCGCCTTCTTGATCATGGGGCTGAGCGCTCTGGCGGCCGCCCCCGCTGTGCTGATGACACGAAGGCCGACCGCCTGGGCGGGGAAGCCGGCCGGCGCGCCTGCGGCCTAGAGACGAGGGCGCACCCTTCTCCGCGCGCCTCGGGAGAGCGCTGGCTGGATGCGGGCGAGGGTTGGCTGCGAGAGACGGGGCGGCTATCATCTAACTTGTGTTGAGAGCTGGCGGACGCCGGCTCTCTGGCCAAGTTAAGGAGCGGCCTTGTTCTACGGATGGTGGGTGGTCTTCGGCTCCGCCGGTATCATCTTTCTGACCGGCGGCACCTTCTTCTACGGCTTTGGAATGCTGATCACGCCCATGACCGAGGAGTTCGGCTGGTCGCGGGCCTCGATTGCCGGCGCCTTCTCGCTCAGGACAGAGCTTGGGGGAGTGTGGGCTCCTGTCGTTGGCTATCTGGTCGATCGGGTGGGACCCCGGCGCCTGCTGCTGACGGGGGTGTTCCTAGTCGGGACGGGTTTCATTCTCCTCAGCCGCATCCAGGCGGTGTGGCAATTGTACGCCGTTGCGGCGCTGATCGCCATCGGCATAGGCGCTACCGCCGGCCCCGTAGCGATGGCAGCGGTCGCTTACTGGTTCCACAAGAAGCGGGGCCGGGCTTTGGCGTTGATGACGGTCGGCGGTGGCAGCAGCGGCGTGATGGTGGTAGTGCTGGCCGCGCTGATAGCTGCCTTCGATTGGCGCACGGCTCTGATCATCACGGGTTTCACCCAGTGGGTTGTCTGCATCCCGCTGGCCCTGATCGTGCGTAACCGGCCTCAGGACCTGGGCCTTCTGCCGGATGGCGAGCCTGTCCTCCCGGTTGGGCAACAAGCGGCCGCTGATGAACGTCAGGCCGCCTCGGCGGACGAGGTGGCCGCCTGTCAGGATGAGGGCCTCACCATGGGCCAGGCGCTAGGCAACCGCTCCTTCTGGTTGGTGGCCTCTGGCATGGGCCTGATCGGCTTGGGCAGCGTGGCCGTCATTGCCCATCAGGTCGCATTCCTGGAAGAAGAAATGGACTTTCCACCGCTGGTGGCCTCGCTGGCGCAGATGGCCGTGCCGATAGTGAGCCTGGCGGGCCGACTGGGCTTCGGCTGGCTGGCCGACTATGTGGACAAGCGAAAGGTGCTGGCCATAGCTTACCTTTTCATTGCTGTGGGCATCGTTCTGATGGCCACGGTTCAGAGTGCTTGGCAGGTTCCTCTGTACCTAATGATCTTCGCTCCGGGCTGGGGTGGCTCTATCTCCGTACGGCCAGCTCTTCAGGCGGAGTACTTTGGCCTGCGAGCCTTTGGCGGCATCCAGGGCCTGATGTACTTCGTAGCCGGTGTGGGTAGCTTCACTGGTCCCATCTTCGCTGGGGTGATCTACGACGTAACGGATAGCTATCGGCTCGCCTTCCTGATAGTGGGGCTGGTTGTGCTGGTGGCTGTCCCTGCTGTGCTGGCGGCGGGAAGGCCACGAACGGAAGCGGCGACGGTGTCGGTCGGCCGCGAGGGCTAGGAATCGCTGCTCAGGTCTTCGTGAGGGCGACGTGCTGAGCGCAGAGAGGGCATTCGGCGGGGTCGTAGCTGGGCAGCTCGAGCGTCAGGCAGGCGAAGAAGGGCACGCCGAAGTCTGAGCGACCGGCGGTGCGATCTACCAGGACTGCCACCCCGATGGGCTCGCCTCCCTCGGCTCGTACCGCATCCAGAACGTCGCGGATGCTGCCGCCGGTGGTAAGAACATCGTCCACCACCAGCGTGCGCTCGCCTGGGGCCACCCGAAAGCCGCGGCCGAAGCGTCGTCCCTCCTCCACCTTCTCGGCGAAGATGCCCCTAACGCCCAACTGGCGGGCTACCTCGTAGCCGAGGATGATCCCGCCGGTGGTCGGCGCCGCCACCAGTTGTACTCCCTGGGGGCGAAAGTGGTCGGCCATGAGACGACAGAGCCTTTCAGTGTGGGACGGTTGCTCCAAGAGGCGAAACTTCTCTACATACATGGGGGAGTGGCGGCCGGAGGTCAGCAGGAAATGGCCATCGAGGATGGCCCCCACCTGCCGAAGCAGGGCCTCGATCTCATTCGCCATCTTGGTCCCCTGAGTCCTCGTTGGCGAAGGAGAGGGAGTGGTTGGGAGCCATGCCCACGTCCGAGAGAGGCCAGTAGGAGAACCAGGTCTTGCCGATGATGCTCGATTCTTCGATGGGCCCGAACTGGCGCGAGTCGCTGCTGTTGTTGCGGTGGTCGCCCAGGACGAAGTAGTGACCCTCCTCGATGTACCAGGGGCCGCAGGGGCAGTTGGTGGCGCCTTGGGTATATGACTCGTTTATGGGTTCATCGTTAATGTAGACTACTCCACTGCGGATCTCCACTTTATCCCCGGGCACGCCGATGATCCGTTTGATGAAGTCGCGGTCTGGGTACTTGGGCGCCTCGAAGACCACCACATCACCCCGCTCGGGGCTACCGAACAGATGGTGGGTGGAGTTCTCGCCGGCGTCATAGAAGGGGAGGAAGTCGAAGAGACCCATGTCGAACTGGGCGTAGGCCAGCTTGTTGACGATGATGTACTGGCCGTTGTCCAGGCTGGGGAGCATGCTGCGCCCTTCCACCTTGAAGTTCTGGACGGTGGCGCGGACGGCCAGGAAGATAAGCAGGGCCAGAAGGAGCGTCTCTACCACCTCCCGAAAGATGGTGAGGTAGCGCCGCCGTCGGTGCGGAGGAGGCGCCATCACCGGGGGCGGGGAAGGCGGTTCAAATAGCCGTTCTGGCGTCAGCCCTGGCTCTATCTGTCGAGGTTCCCACTGCATGGCTACACTATGGAGAGTCCGAATGAATGCTCTCCCTTAGGATCCTAGTATACCAAATACAGATAACGCTGGCACGCGCTCAGAAGTTTCGCCGCACTCTTTCGTCCCTCTGCTAGAATAGCTCTGGGCCTGCTCAGAGGAGCGAAGCCCCGCTGAGGGAGGTCGATGGTTATCGCCGACGAAGAACAGCTCGTCCAGAGCAGCCGGAAGGGGGACCTGGACGCTTTCAACGCTCTGGTGCAGGCCTACCAGCGCCAGGTCTATAACCTCTGTCTGCGGATGCTGGGCGCAGCGGCGGCTGAGGATGCGGCTCAGGAGGCTTTCACCACTGCCTACCGTCGCCTTGACAGCTTTCGAGGCGGCAACTTTCGGGCCTGGCTCCTGCGCATCGCCTCCAACATCTGTTGCGATGAACTGCGCCGCCACCGCAGCCGGCCGACAGCATCACTGGACGCGGCGCTGGAAGCGGGCTCGCCGGCGGATGTCCCCTCCCATCAGGCCGGACCGGAGGAAGAGACCCTGCGCAGCGAGTTGGGCCAGCATCTGCAGCAGGGGCTGGCCACCCTGCCGGCGGAGCAGCGGCTGGTGATCATTCTCCGCGATATCCACGGCCTGAGCTACGAGGAACTGACAGAGACCCTGCACTGCTCCCTGGGGACGGTGAAGTCGCGCATCGCCCGTGGCCGCGCCAGGATGCGCGAGTACTTGATGGCGCGACGGGAACTTCTGCCTCGTCGGTTCCGTCATAAAGAGTGAGGACTAGTGATGCTGGGAGTATTGGGACAATTTCGCCACCGCCGCTTTCGGCGCGACCTTTCTGCCTATGTGGACGACATGCTTTCCGAGAGGGCGCGCCGTCGCCTGGAGGCCCATCTCGATTCTTGCGAGGCCTGTCGTCAGGAGCTGGCAGAGCTGCGGGCTACCGTCGAGGCTCTGGGCAGCCTGCCCATGGCCGAGGCGCCCCGCTCGTTCACTCTGGCGGCCGCTCCCATCGCGGAGGCACGCCCGCGGCCAGCGGCCAGGCGGCTGGAGTTCGGCCTGCGTCTGGCCACGGCGACCGCCGCCTTCGCCCTGACCGTGGTGCTGATCGGCGACTTCGCCGGCCTTCCCGGCGGAGGTGATGAGGAGGAGGAGTGGGTGCGGGGGGAACTCTACTCTGCAACGCAGGGGACGCCACCAGCGCCAGAAGCGGCGTCTGCGGGGACGCCGGAGCCCTATGGCGTCACGGAGATGCCTAATATCTCAGACGTTCCTGATATCTTGGAAGCTCCTGGCATCTCAGACGTGCAGCGGGAGGAGTCAGCGGCCGACGAGACGCCAGCGGCCGATCAGACGGCAGCACCGCCGGAAGGGACACCCATCGAGACGCCAGCAGCTCCCTTGCCTGGTGTCACAGAGCCTCGTGGAGAGGAGCCGACAGTCGGCGCGGTCGTCTCAGAGGAAGAACCCTCAGAGAAGGCAACGCTCGAGGGGGCGGAGGTCGAAGAGGAAGTTGGGGCTGGCGCGGTGGGGGCAGAGGTGGAGGATGAAGCTGAGGCTGGCGCCGTGGAGAACCAAGCTGTCGGCGAGGAGGATGGCGGTGGCCTCTCGCGGGAGGAGGTCGTGCGCTGGCTGGAGATCGGCCTGGGCGCCGGCGTAGGCGTTCTTGTGATTGTTTGGGCTCTTGCCCGTTTTCAGAGAAGCATGGGAAACCGACCGTAGCACAGAGGAGGCGATCATCATGAAGAAAGGGATAGGGGTTCTGCTGATAGCGGGGGCGCTTTTGGCCCTTGTTCTGCTGGCTGCCTGTGGTTCAGACTCATCGGCCTCGCCGCAGGAGTCGGCGCCTGCGACTTCGTCGGAGCCGTTGTCGTCGGCACATTCGCTGACGTCCGCTAGCCAGGCCAGTAACTCGGAGGCGCAGGGGTTAAGCGTGAGCGGCGAGGGGCGGGCCTCGGCCGCGCCCGATGTGGCCGTGCTGGGCCTGGGCGTCTCGGTCAAGGCGGCCTCGGTCGGGGAGGCCAACAGCCAGACCCAGGACGCCATGAGCGACCTGCTGGACTCGCTGGAGGACAACGGCGTCCAGGAGAAAGACATCCAGACCAGCCAGTTCAGCGTCTACCCGGAGTACGACTACCGCAACAACGAGCAGATCCTGACCGGCTATCGGGTTACGCACATGCTCCAGGTGAAGGTGCGGGACATCGACAAGGCGGGCGAGGTCATCGACGATGCCGTGGAGGCGGGCGGCGACCTGCTCCAAGTGCAAAGCATCTCCTTCACCATCGACGACACGACGGCCCTGCGCAGTGAGGCCCGCGCGGAAGCGGTGGCCGACGCCCAGAGCAAGGCCGAGGAACTGGCCACTCTGGCCGGAGTGAGTCTGGGCAAGCCTATCTACATCAGCGAATCCATCTCCACGCCCTACTCGCAGCCCTACTACGACCGCGGGGGCGTGTATGCGATGGAGGCAGAGGCAGTTACCGAGATCAGTACCGGCGAGCTGGAGGTAGTGGTCAGCGTCTACATGACCTACACAATCGAGTAGCTATTCTGAAGGGAGACGGTCAATGAAGACAAGGCTCACACTCGTACCCTTGGCGTTAGTAGCAATGGGACTGGTCGCCTTGGCTGTGGCCTGTGGCGACGGAGGTCCCAAGGTGACTGTCGAGAAGGGTCTGGCGGCGGCCGCGGAACAACACGTAGAAGGCGAGGCTGCCTCGGAGAGCGCGTCGCTGGCCCTGCAGTGGTCGGGAATGGGCGCTCCGGCAGCCGTGCCCGGTGCTCTGGGCACTAGAGCCGGCATGTCGGAGTCGTATGGTCTTGGAGGGGCCTTGGCTCCCTCTGCCCAGGGTGTCGCCGCTGGTCTAACCGTCCAGGGCTACGGACGCGCTACCGCCTCCGCTGACTCTGCCCGCGTGCAGTTCGTAGTCACGCAAGGCTACGGCTACTACGCCGAGCCCGTGCCGGACGAACTCTGGCCCGTACCCGAGGGGGAGGTGCCGCGCGAGATCGCTCCGGTCTCACCGCCGCCCATCACTGAGGCTGACCTAGAACCGCTGGTCGATGCCATCAAGGCTCAGGGCGTGTCGGACGCCGACATCGAGGTCGTCATCTACCCAACAGGTGGCTACTACTACGACCCCTACGGTGGGCAGAGCGCTCGTGTGACGGTGACCCTGAGCGACATGGAGAAGGTCGGGCCGGTAGTGGACGCTGGTACGCAGGTCGTCAACGAGAGCGGCACCCTCTACCTCCAGAACGTGGGCGTTCTGTACAGCGTGGATGACTGCTCCGCTCTCCTGCGCGAGGCCCGCCGGGCGGCGGTGGAGGACGGCCGCGAGAACGCTGAGGGGCTGGCCGATGCGCTGGAGGTCTCCGTCGGCGATATCCTGGCCGCCTCCGAGTACGTCTACAGCCCGCTCGGGCTCTCGCCCTGCGACCCGGCCTTCGATACCTACTACCCCCAACTCTACGATTATGAGGGCATGGCCTACGATCCGGCGATGCCGGCGGAGGTGCAGATCGTCTCCAACGTGGGCCTGACCTACGCCATCGAATAGCGTCTACCTTGGCGACCGGGGAGGGCGGACGGATCGGCTCCGTCCGTTCTCTCCGGTTGCCCTGTCTCCTAGCGAATGCTAGAATGACGTCACCGAAGGCAGAGGTGGCTGGCCAGCGGTGGTTTTCAGCGTTTGCTCCATCCGTGAGAAGGTAGGCCAGGGGCGTCTGGTAACTGATCCCCTGGCAAACGGCCGCAATCAAGACCCCCCGAGAAGAACGGACTGATCTCCATGGACTACATGCAGCGGGCTCTGGCCCTGGCCGGCCAGGCCCTTGGACGAGTCAGCCCCAATCCGGCGGTGGGCGCCGTCCTGGTGCGCGACGAGAAGGTGGTGGGCGAGGGCTTCACACGGCCGCCGGGAGGGCCTCATGCCGAGGTCGTGGCCCTGGAGCAGGCGGGCGAGGCCGCTCGCGGCGCTACCCTCTACGCCAGCCTGGAGCCCTGCTGCCACCAGGGACGGACGCCGCCCTGCACCGATGCCATCATCGCTGCCGGCGTGGCCGAGGTGCACATGGCGATGCTTGACCCCGACTCCAACGTGAACGGCCGCGGTCAAGAGGAGCTAGCGGCGGCGGGCATCGCTGTGCAGGTGGGCGAATGCGAGGAGGAGGCGCGGCGGCTCAACGAGGCCTACATCAAGCATCGTACCACCGGTCTCCCTTTCGTCATCGCCAAGTTCGCCGCCAGCCTGGACGGTCGTATCGCTGCCGCCAGCGGCGATTCCCGCTGGATCAGCGGGCCCCAGAGCCTCCGGTGGGCCCATGAGCAGCGAACGACGGTGGATGCTATCATGGTAGGGGCGAACACCATCGTGGTGGACAACCCCCAGCTCACCGCTCGCCCCGGTGGACAGGAGAGCGAACGTCAGCCCTTGCGTATCGTGGTCGATAGCGGTGACCGCACGCCAGCGGATGCTTGCGTGCTTCAGGGGCCGGGGCGGGCACTCATCGCCACCAGCGAAGATTCCGGCCCTTCTTGGCGACGAGCCTTGGAGACGGCTGGGGCGGAGGTGCTGGTGCTGCCCGGCGATGGCGATTCCCTCGACCTGGGGGCGCTGCTGAAGGCGCTGGCCGAACGGGGAGTCCTATCGCTGCTGGTGGAGGGAGGAGGTATCCTCCTGGGCTCCGTTTTCGACCAAGGGCTGGTGGACAAGGTGCAGGTTATCATCGCGCCGATGATCATCGGTGCTGGCGAGGCACCGGCGGCGGTGGCTGGTCGGGGGGCCCATCGGCTGGCCCAGGCCTGGCGCCTGCGAGATGTGACAGTAGAACGATTGGGGGACGATATTCTTGTCACGGGATATCCAATGGAGAGGGGTGAGTAGATGTTCACGGGCATCGTTGAGGAGGCAGGGACGGTAAAGGAAGCGGAGCGGGGACGACTGGTCATCGCTTGCAAGAAGGTCGTGCGAGGGACGCATCTGGGCGACAGCATCGCCATCAATGGGGTGGACCTGACGGTGGCTCACATGGAGGAGGACTGCTTCACCTCCAACGTCATGCCGGAGACCTATCGCCGCAGCAACCTCGGCCAGTTGAAGCCGGGCGACCTGGTGAACCTGGAGCGTGCCCTTACCCTCAGCGACCGGCTGGGCGGCCATGTGGTGCGGGGGGTAGTGGAGGCCACCGGCACTCTTCTCTCCATCACGCCCGAGGAGGACGCGGTCATAGTCCGCTACTCCGCTCCGCCCGAGATCATGCGCTACGTCATCGTCAAGGGGCCCGTCGCTATTGACGGCGTGAGCCTTACGGTGGTAGACCGCGATGAGAGTTCGTTCGCTGTGTCCCTGGTGCTCTACACTCAGGATGTTACTAACCTCACTCGCAAGAAGCCTGGAGATACGGTAAACTTAGAATCGGACATCATAGCTCGCTACATAGATCAGTTGCTCAAGGAGAGGAGCTCTGACTAGCGAATGTCTAGCGAGCAGGACTCGGCCGGGGGAGTGAGGGTAAAGCCGTGGTGATGGCAACCGTTGAAGAGGCAATTCAGGAGTATCGTCAGGGGCGCTTCGTCATCATTGTCGATGATGAGGATAGGGAGAACGAGGGGGATCTCACCCTTGCCGCCCAGTTCGTGACGCCCGAGGCCATCAACTTCATGACCAGATACGGTCGTGGCCTCGTCTGCAGCCCCATGACGGGCGAGCGACTGGACGAGCTGCGTGTCCCGATGATGGTGGGCGAGAACAAGTCGCGCTTTGGCACGGCCTTCACCGTCTCTGTGGAGGCGCGTGACGGCGTTAGCACGGGCATCTCAGCCCACGACCGGGCCCGGACGGTGCGTGTTCTCATCGATCCGGCCACCAGGCCTGAGGATCTGGTGATGCCGGGGCACATGTTCCCACTGCGCGCCCGCGAAGGGGGCGTGCTGGTGAGAGCGGGTCAGACCGAGGCCGCGATGGACCTGGCCCGTCTGTCTGGCCTCTATCCGGCGGCGGTGCTCTGCGAGATCATGAAGGCCGACGGCACGATGGCTCGTCTGCCCGACCTCAAGCGGTTCGCTGGGCGCCATCATCTGAAGATCATCAGCGTCAACCAGCTTATCGGCTACCGGATCCAGCGTGAGAGGCTGGTGCAGCGAGTGGCCGAGACTAAGTTACCCACCCGCTGGGGTGATATTCGCCTGATCGCCTACCGCAGCATGATAGACCCCGACGAGCATGCCGCCCTGGTGATAGGCGATATCTCCACGCCGGAGCCGGTGCTGGTGCGCATGCACAGCCAGTGCGTCACGGGCGACGTTTTCCACAGCCTACGCTGCGACTGCGGCGAGCAGGTGGAGCTAGCCATGGAACGCATCGCTGGGGAGGGAAGAGGGGTCTTCGTTTACATGCGCCAGGAGGGGCGGGGCATCGGCTTCTGCAACAAGATCCGAGCCTACGCTCTCCAGGATGGGCAGGGCCTGGACACGGTGGAGGCCAACGAGGCGCTGGGCTTCCCCGCTGACCGCCGCGACTACGGCATCGGCATGCAGATTCTGGTGGACCTGGGACTCAAGCGGATCCGCCTGCTCACCAATAACCCCCAGAAGCGGGTGGGCCTGGAGGGCTACGGCCTGGAGGTGGTGGAGCGAATCCCCATTATCGCCCCGCCGAACCCTCACAACATGCGTTATCTGGAGACCAAGCGCGACAAGTTGGGCCACTTGCTGGACATCATGTCCTGACAGGAGGTATTTCTTGGCCGGCAAGACCTTCGAAGGACGTCTGCGAGGCGAGGGTGTGAGCATAGCCATTGTCGTCTCGCGCTTCAACGATCTGATAACCCGCCAGCTCCTGGCGGGCGCTGAGGATGGCCTGAGATGCCATGACGTGGAGGCGGAGAGGGTGGATGTGGCCTGGGTGCCCGGCTCCTTCGAGATCCCCGTGGTCGCTCGCAAGCTCGCCGAGAGCGGCCGTTACCAGGCGGTGGTCTGCCTGGGGGCGGTCATCCGGGGAGAGACGCCCCACTTCGAGTACGTAGCAAGCCAGGTCAGCAGCGGCATCGCCCGGGTCGGTCTGGAGACGGGCGTGCCCGCTATCTTCGGCATCATCACCGCCGACAGCCTGGAGGAAGCCCTGGAGCGAGCGGGCGGGAAGATGGGCAACAAAGGCTACGACGCGGTGGTGTCAGCCATCGAGATGGCCAACCTGATGCGGGGGATGGCCGGCGACTAGGCGCTGCTCTCCTGAGCGTTGCCTCTGCGGGGATTGCCAGCTTTTTCTTTGGAGATGGTTCTGCGTTGGGTCGCTTAGCGTCTATTCGGTCACCCGATAGACTTGGTCACCGCTGCGGCAGCGCTCCTGCACCTTGATCCCCACCGAGTCCCCTGGGCCAGCCTCTTGGACGGTGTCGTGCTCGATCTGCATTGAGTCCACCGCCTGCTGGACGTCGGTGGTGTGACCCTTGATGTGGATGGTATCGCCCACCTTGAGGCGGCCGCTGAGATCAATGCCCGCCACACCTATGCGGGCGAAGTAGTCTCTTACCCGACCGATCTCTTCTTCAGCCATGGCAGCCTCCATTCGCCTGGCCAAACGCACCCTTTTGACAGGGAATTTATCACTGGTGGGCAAGATTTTCAATAGTCTGTGAGGCAAAGCATGGCATAATTCATTGTGTCTTTCAGACATATGTTTAAGTGGGGAAAATACTGCAAAACAGTGCTTACGCTTGTTGACACTGAGGCTTGCCCATTATACAATCTGCCATGCGTCTCGAAAATCGTTGAAGATTTAGGGGACTTTAGGGAGGTTTGAATGCGTTCTCGGCCTGCTCGTGAGGCCACGCAAGATCAGAGTCGCCCTAGCCGCTGGATCAGCCTCAGCCGGGCGTGCAATCTATTGGGGGTGAACGAATCGACCTTGCGTCGCTGGGCTGATGCTGGCTACGTTCGCTCTTTCCGCACCCCGGGTGGTCATCGCCGCTTTGCCGAGGACGACCTACGAGCGCTGATGGCCGGTCAGGGGCGGCCCGGCCCCGCCAGCTACGGCTCGCTGGGCCACCTGGCTCTGATGCGCATTCGCCGCCGCCTTCAGCGAGGCAAGAAGAGCCAGGCCCACTGGTACACGGGCGTGCCTGAGGGTGATAGGGAGCGATTCCGTTCCCTGGGCCAGCGCCTGGTGAATCTAGTCTCCGAGTACCTGGGCCGGGGAAGCCGCCGCTCTCGACTCATGGATGAGGCGCGCCAGATTGGCGAGCAGTACGGAAAAGAGTTCGCCGATAAGCGGCTCCCCGTACGTGACGCCGTGGAGGCCTTCATCTTCTTTCGCAAGGGGCTGGATGACGCGGCCATAGAGCTGGCGCATCGGGGCAATCTATCGGCGGAGGAAGCGGTGGAGGTGTGGGAACTGATGGCCGGCCTGGCCGACCAGATCCTCCTGGCGATGGCGGGCGCCTACGAAAAGGTGCGACCCGCGCAGGCTGCTTCGGCGCGCTAGTAGCTGTTCTCACCGGCGGCCAGGTTGTAGGATGCTCGATTCGATTCGCGCCGTTGCCTTCGACTGCTACGGCACCATCGTCCGGTTCACCATTTCTGATTTCGTCGGTACCATGGCCGAGATCGCCCGCGCCCAGGGCCTTGAGGTCGAGTCGGAGGCCCTCTGGGACCGGTTCGTGGAGGCGGCCTTGGTCTTTCGGGGCGAGAACGTGGCCAAGCCCACCTATCGCCGCTACGACGAGGCCTGGGCTTTCCAGTTCGAGCGGGCAACACGGGATCTGGGCTTCGAGAGCGATGGCGCTCTGGCCGCCCTTCGCCTCAAGGAGAAGCTGTCCGAGGCGGAGGCCTATGCGGATGTGGCCGAGGTGGTGGAAGCGCTGCGAGGCCGCTATCAGCTGTCCATCCTGTCCAACGCCGATGACGATTTCCTCCACGCCTGCCTGGCCAGGAACGGCCTGCAGTTCGATGTTGTGGTCTCCTCGGAGGTGGCTCAGGCCCTCAAGCCGGACCCTGCCATCTTCGCTCATCTAGCGGGGGTGCTGGGCCTGGAGCGACACGAGATCCTCTACGTCGGCGACAATCCCATGCCCGACATCGTGGGTGCCCGACAGGCGGGGGTCCCAGTGGCCTGGCTGAATCGCTCTGGCCGTCCCCTGCCTGATGACGTGCCCGAGCCCGACCTCCAGGTTGGCAGTCTGCGCGACCTTTTGACTGCGCTCCCGGGCGGATAGCCCGCAGGGGGCCAGTCCGTCTTGTTTGCCTGTCGGGGTTAGTGTATACTTTTGTCTAACCGTATACTCA
>CAZEJO010000009.1:0-59716 GCA_964512285.1 uncultured Dehalococcoidia bacterium
CCATCTAGATTAGCAATACCTGTCGGCTCCAGCCTGAGCAACTTGACACCTCACGTTATCCGAAAGACGGAAGTGTGGGGAGAAGTTGTGGACGATTAGACAGCATTGACAAGAGATCAAGAATCATGCTACGGTGAATGGAAATCGGGAGTCGTCGTGAAAGGCGGGTGAGACATATGATATCCACCGTGACGACGACAACCGTGTCTACTATAACCACTGCCGTAGGGATAGCGGCGTCCTTAGGGCTCATGGCCGTGTTGACTCTTGTTACCTTCCTCGTGGTCAAGGAGCTAGCGGGCGCCGACGGTCGCCCTCGGTTACGGACATTGGGTCGTGCCCTCAACGTAGGGATCATCCCTCTGCTTCTCGTCTTCGGTGCCATTGCGGCGGCGAAGGTCGTAGAAGTTCTGTAGCACGCTTGCCGTACCCGATTGGGAACTGGCTCCCTCTGGGGGAGCCAGTTTCTTCTTGTTCGTCCTCAGGCTGTCAGAACGCCAAGCCGTGCTAGGCTCTGGCCAACGCGCTGAAGGGCCGTGCCTACGGCGATTGGGGCACTACCAGATACGTACCCACAGGAACGATATCGGGCTCGGCGAGATCATTCAGCTCCAGCAAGACCTCGATGGTTGTGCCGTACATCTCAGCGATAAGGCCAAGCGTTTCCCCCGCCTCCACTAAGTGCACGGTCGTACTGGCGGCCGCTTCGGGCCCGCGGGGGACGAGGATGGCCTGCCCCTCGTAGAGGAGACTCGGCTCCGCCAGGTCGTTCAGCCGCAGGAGCTCGTCGACGGTCGACCCATAGATAGCGGCGATATCGGACAAGCTATCACCGGGCTGGACAACGTAGGTTTCTGTCGGGCTGGGCTCCTCTGTCGGCTCAGGCGTGGCGGTAGGAGAGGGTGTGGGGACGGGAGTGGGGGTGGGGGTAGGCGTAGGCATAGCGCTGGCCGAGAGGACCGACTTTGTCTGAGGAGGCGGCGCAAAGGCCAGCATCCGCTGCACTTCTTGTGAAAACTCGTGTGAATAAACCTTCACATTCTGCACACCAATACTGGGGGCGGTGACAGCGGCAATCCCCAGGAAGGGCACTACGAGATATAGTGCGATGTTAGTTATGCCGTGGGAAAGAGTCACGCCTAAGAGGCAACGCGTCTTGGCCACTACCAAGCCGAACATCAAGCCCACCGCGAATACGAAGGCCACGTCCAGCACCGACTTGTAGCCCAAGTGGAGGACGGCGAAGATGACCGTCACGTACAGGATGGAAGACTTCCCCAGGGCATCGCTGGTCGCCGACTGCATGACGCCTCGAAACACCAGCTCCTCGTTGAAGCCGGTGCCGATCAGCAGGATGAGAGCCGGTAACCAGAAGACACCCCAACTGAATTCGTCGATGAGGGGCTCAGGCTTCAGGATGAAGTACTCGGCGACGCCGAAGGCGAGGCCGGCGATGACTACCAGCGCCTGAATACGAAGGGACCGCAGGGTGAAGCCAAGATTGCGCCAGCTCAGGCCAAGAGTACGGGCCACCACCAGGGCCGTGAGCATCATCGGCGCGCCGACAATGGCGTACCAGTACATGAGATCGATGTCCTGCAGCGGCATGGACAGACTGAGAATGCGGATGAGAGGGGCAAGTGCCAGCGCCAGCAACAGCTTGTGGTAGGGCTGGTCTACTACGAGGGAGGCCTGCACGAGAAGGGCTGTAAGGATGCCGATGTGCAGGGCGAGGCCCCAGCGGGCATCGGTTAGTACAGTGAGAAGCTCGGCGACAGTAATGAGGACAACGTAGAAGACGGCCAGGATGGGCATTAAAGGTACGGCCCTAACGCGAACAGCCAGGGCGCCAAAGATGGGAAGCGGACGGCTGATAACAGTTGCCTCCGCCTGGTGGCCACCACTGCGCATGTGGTTCAGCCTTCCGACCCCAAGGGTCAAGATCGAAAATCCTCGGGATGCAGCCCTTTTCACCGGCATTGACTGCCGCACCAGTCGGGCCGGTCTTCCCCTTGGAGGCCGCGCCCCTTTGCGCGGCTCCCGCTTGTGGAAAGAGCTACCCCCGAGGACGTACGGAATATTAACGCCAAATTATAGAACAAGTCGGCTGGAAATGCACTACCCTGCAGACAGCGTTCAGGAGCGGAGGGGCTGATGTTCACCAGAAATATCGACCTTGTCATTGCAGCCGCATGCGCCCTGGTGACCGTTGCGATCGTGCTCCTGGCTCCCTCGCTGGAGCCGATTCGTATCGTCCTTGGCCTGCCCTTCGTCCTCTTGCTCCCCGGCTATGTCTTGGTGGCAACCCTGTATCCCCGCAAGGAGGATCTCGATTCCGTCGAGAGAGCGGCCCTGAGCATCGGCCTGAGCATCGCCATCGTCCCCCTCATTGGCCTGGCCCTCAACTACTCGCCGTGGGGCATACGGCTCAATCCAATTCTGGCCTTCGTGAGCCTGTTCATCGTGATGGGCGCAGGTGCTGCCATCTACAGAAGGCAGGCCATTCCGGCGGAGGAAGCCTTCGCCATCAATGTCCCCTTGCCAAGGTGGTCTCAAGTTCACTTGGCTACGGTGGCCTCAGCCCTGATCGTGGTGCTCTGTTTGATCGGGTTTGGCGCGGCGGTGGCCTTCCTGGCGACATCGCGAGGCGGTTCGGAGAGCTTCACCGAGTTCTACATCCTAGGCCCAAACGGCAGAGCCGAGGGCTACCCACAAACCCTGGAGCTAGGGGACAGTCTGGCGGTCATCCTGGGCGTGGTGAACCACGAGGGAGCCGAGGTCGCCTACGAAGTAGAAGCGCTAATAGACGGAGAGGCAGCCGGTCTCATTGAAAGCGTAAGTCTCAAGGACGGGGAACAATGGGAAGAATTGGTGACTCTGGTTCCCAACCAGGCAGGAACCAGCCAGAAGCTGGAGTTTCTGCTCCATAGGGAGGAGATGGATGGGGTGGGCGAGGCCTACAGGGCTGTCCATCTATGGGTTGACGTGGAAGAACCCCCCACGCTGGCGCTCGCTGAGGAAGCCACGCCAGAGCCTACACCTACGCCAACGCCAACCCCCACCCCAACGCCGCTGCCCGTACCACCTCCGCCCGTCCTGACGGCGGGCCCTGGTGGGCTGATCTATCTGGTTGAACCCGACGATACGCTGACCTCGGTCGGGGAGCGCTTCGGCGTCAGCCCCGAGGCGATAGCAGCCGCCAACGGCATGCCTGAGCCTGGCCCTATTCTGGATGGCGAAGAGCTGGTAATTCCGGGAATCACCTACATAGTGCAGGCAGGCGACACCCTGACCTCCATCGCCGCCGCCTTCGGCGTTACGCCAGCGGCGATAATGGAGGCCAACGGGATCGCAGACGCAAGTACGATCTACGCCGGGCGTGAGGTGGCAATTCCCGGTGCGACCCCGTAGACAGCCCCAGTCGGCAGGAGATATCCTCAGTCGGGGACGGCGCGATCAGACGCCTCCCGGAACCTCCCACTCACTAGCGCACAGCGCAAGCACAAGGCGAGGGGGTCAAGCATGAAGCACTGCTATGACGCAGTAGTAGTGGGGGCTGGCCCTGCCGGGTCAGCGGTGGCCAGGGATGTCGCTAGCAATGGGTTCAACGTCCTGCTCCTTGAGGAGCACAACATCATTGGTCAGCCTCTACACTGCTCCGGCTTGGTGACTCCCCGCGCTCTCACCCTGGCCAAGGTGGGTGAGCAGGTCGTCCAGAATGAGCTCCGGGGAGCCATCATAGAGTCCCCGCTGGGCACGCAGCTTCCCATCGGCGGCGGCAGGGTCCACGCCCTCGCCATCGACCGCGTGCGCCTGGACCAAGCGATGGCTAGCCAAGCGCAGGAGAGAGGGGCGGAGCTTGCCTTGGATGCCAGGTTCCTGAGGCTGGAGCCAGCTAACGGCCTGGTGAGCGCCTGCGTAGAGAGGCGGGGTCGGCAAACGAGGATCCTGACCAAGCTGCTCATTGGCGCCGATGGTGCCCAGTCGAAGGTGGCTAAGCAGCTAGGCGTACACCGGCCCCGCAGGACGGTTCTCGGCTTGGCGGCTGAAGTAAGAGCCAGAGAGGCGGCCGGAGACCGAGTGATGATCCTGGTGGACAGGGATGTGGCCCCCGGCTGGTTTGCCTGGGTGATTCCCCTGGGCGATGGACGTTTCAGGGTGGGAACCGGAACCGCTAACGGTCTAAAGCCCATGGATTCGCTTCGTCGTCTGCGGGCCAGGCTCCCTCAATACTTCCGCGACGATGCCATCTTGGGGCTGGCGGGCGGCCACATACCACTGTGGAGCCCCATGAGACTGTACAGCGATAACGTCCTGCTGGTGGGCGATGCCGCTCGGCAGGTGAAGCCCACAACCGGGGGAGGGGTCTATATGGGCCTGGTGGGTGCCAGACATGCCGCCAGGGTGGCTGTGCAATCCCTGCAACGAGAGGATTTCTCGGCAGCCTTCCTCTCGCGCTATCAGAAGGGATTCATGGACGACGCAGGCGACGAGCTGAAGCGAGGGGCAGACCTCCAGCGGCTATTTGCCGCCCTCAGCAATGCCCACCTAGAGCGCCTGCTGGCAAAGCTCAAGAGCGAGAGGTTGGCAGGACTAATCAACAGCTACGGAGATGTCGACTTCCCGTCTCGGCTACTGTCGGAGCTTCTCAGGGCTGCTCCCAGCCTGGCCGCCTTTATTCGTGCCCCTCTTAGATTCCCCAGGGCCTGGCTGCGGCGGCGGGCCCGCCGAGACGATGGTTCTCCCTGACCCCTGCCGCTAACTACTCAATGGCACCAGCCAGCGCTACGGTGGCGATGACGGCGTTGGTAGCGCCATCGATCACCAGCACATCAGCAGTCAGCGAACGGGCGACGTAGATGCGGTTGGTGACAGCATTGACTGCCAGACCCCGCGGGGAACTGCCAACAGCAACGGTTGCAGTCACAGCATTGCTGTCGCCGTCCAGAACGGAAATGATGTCGCTATTAGCCTCCGCCACGTAGATGCGCCCAGTGACCGGGTTCAGGACCAGACTGCTCGGCATGCCCCCTAGCTTGACGCTGGCGAGCAGCGTGTTCGTTGAGCCGTCGATGACGACGACATTGCCGGCCGCCCCGTCGGCTACATAGATGCGGTTCGTCTCCGGATTCGGCACTACAGCGATTGGCAGCTCGCCCACGCTCACTTTGGCGACAACAGTGTTACTCTCCCCGTCGATCACCGAGATTTCGGGGCTGCCATAGGTAGCGACGTAGATACGATTGGTGCTGGGGTTGACGGCGATCGCCAGCGGGTTCTGGCCGACGGGCAGGCTGGCGACCACAGCGTTAGTCTCGGCATCGATGACTGAGAGCGTGCCCTCGAAGTCGGCCACGTAGACGCGATCGGCGTCAGGGTTGACGGCCAAGGCCAGCGGGCTATGGTCCAAGGCAATAGAAGCGTCAACGCTGTTGGTCGTGCCGTCGATCAGCCAGAGCTTAGAGCGACGACTGGCCACGTAGATTCGATTTCTGCTCTGGTCAACGGCGATGGCCTGGGGGAAGAGACCAGCGGGCAGCGTGCCCACGACGGACTTGCTGCTGCCGTCGATGACGGATATGGCGTCAGGTGACTCGCTGGCTACATATATGCGATTGCTGCTGCTATCGACGGCCAGGGATGCCGGCACGGCAAGCGCAGACGAGTCGAGCGCAACGGCCGTACCATCCGCTCGCGATACCCCCTCTTCGCCAGCGCAGGCAGATACGAGCGCCCCCAAGACCACGAGCAATACGAGGCCTGTGAGCCGAGCATGCGGGCCGCGCCTTGTAGCGATTCGTCCTTGTGGCATGGGCAGATCTTCCGTCGAGTGGCACTGACTATGACAATGATAGCATGGGAGCAAGACGGAGGTTGGAGGAGCCGATCAGAAGGGCATCCACGACCATACAACCGCCGCGACCCATTGGCGACCGGCGGCCGCCGATACCTTGCCCCGGAAGAGTCCGAGCGGATGAGCCACGTTGTGGAGCGGGTGCAGGAATCCTATCATGAGCAAAGCAAGAAGTTCGTTGGAGAGTAGCGGCTGCCGAGCAACACGGGAGGTCGCAGAGGTTCTGCGCAGGGCTGGCGGCCTGGAAATGGCTAGCGCTGAACAGATGACATCTGGCGGGATGTGCTCTTGCTCATACTGGCGCACATAGGGTACACCACAGGCGCTGTTAGGATATCGGCTCGTCGTCCTCATGGCGATCCTGCCCGATGTCATAGACCGGACGCTGTATGCCTTCGTCATACCCGGCGCCGAGGGCGGCAGGCTCTTCGCCCACACGCTCCTGTTCAACCTGGTGCTCCTGGCCATGCTGGTGGCAATCCGCAGGGACCTATGGATATACGGCGTGCTGCCACTCTTTCACCTGCTGCTCGATCTGGAGGGCCTGCCGGCTGAACAGTTCTTCTGGCCGTTCTTGGGAGCCGACTTGAGCAACGTCCACATACCCGACGGCTTAGGAACGACAGCAGGACAACCATACGCAGACCGAGTGGGAGACCGGCTCGAAGCCATGTTCAGCACCTATGGCCGAGCGAGCGTCCGCTCCTTTCTCATCGACGCCGGTGGCTTAGCAGCTTTGGTGGTTCTGGCCGTCAAGGCGAAGCTCTACCAATGGCCGCGCCTTCGACGCCTGATAGCTGCTGGAAGCATCTAGATCTGACAACGTCCTCGCGATCTTAGCGGTTGTCGGTACGGCAGCGGCGGATTCACTCAACCTTCACAAGACCTTCATGCACTGCTGCCAGATATTGGCTTTCCTTCGGGAATCACGCGCGTTACCAATTGGCTAAGGGTTTTGCTTGCGGGTCGAAAGGCCCTATGAGCTCGACCTGGGCGGAATGGACGGGAGGCAAACGGTAGGGGCCGCTCTGCGGGTGAGTTTCCCTGGCCGTGGGGGAGTCGTGCCGTTCGTTAGATCGCGGCTCCAGACGGAGCCGAACGGGAATTCGGCGGCGTAACTTGTCAGAGCGTCCATTGCCCACTGCCAGGTGAGTCAGATTTGAGAAGGTGGGGAGAGGCAGGAGGAGATTGGTCTGGCTCACGAGGCAAGTCTTCGTGGCTCCCCCAGGCTGTCAACACACACTGAAGGAAGGCCGTGGAGGGACTCAACGTAGGGGAACGTAGCACCGGCCCAGCGGACGTACTCTCACACGGACGCAGGGCTCTACACCTCCTCCGGACACCGCTGTACGCCAACGCATTCTACCTCTGGGTCAACGCGGCAGGAGCAGCAGTCGCCGGATTTGCCTTCTGGGCTTTAGTGGCCCGCTTGTACGACGCCGACGATGTTGGGTTGGGCTCAGCGGCCCTTTCGATCGTTGTTCTGCTCGCCACGTTTTCACACTTGGGCCTAGGGATGGGGCTTATTCGCTTCCTGCCGGACTCCGGCAAAGGAGGTCCACGGCTAGCGAACGCCGTGTTCACGACGAGCGCTGTCGGTGCCGTGGTGTTGTCGACCGTGTTTCTTGTTGGCGTGCCTTTGTGGGCCCCCAGCCTCGACTTCCTGCGCGAGCAGCCATTATTCGCGCTGGCTTTCATCTCGTTTGTGGTTGCCGCCACCTTCCATATTGTACAGACGCATGCCTTTTTGGCGATAAGAAAGGCGAAGTACATTCTGGTTCAGGTGATATTCCTGCAAGCCACTCGCCTCGCCCTGCCGCTCATGGTGATCTCCTTCGGCGCCTTCGGCATAGTGGTGTCGGGAGGCATGGGAGCAGTATTGGGAGCGGCGGCTGGGTTTATCCTGTTGACAAGAGGGTTCGCAGGATATCGGCCAGCGGGAGTAATCGATCCGGCCTCTGTGACCAGGGTTTTCCCCTTTTCCGTGGCCAACTACGTTGCTGATTCGTTGCTTCTGACGCCCGGTCTGATTCTACCGCTGATAGTGGTAGTCCTACTGGGCTCCACACAAGGAGCCTACTTCTACATGGCGTGGTTGCTGGGATACCTCCTCACAGCGGCCTCGGCTTACCTAGGCCTCTCCCTATTCGCGGAGGGTTCTCAGGGACCAGGGGCGCTGCGCGTTCTGTCCCGCAACGCCGTGCTGGCTGCACTGGCGGTAGCCACCGCCGGCGCCCTGTTCTTGCTCTTACTGAGCGATAAGGCGCTTCTGATCTTTGGCCCTGACTACGCTACTGAAGGTGCGACACTTCTTCGCATTGTGGCTCTGGCAGCCCTTCCCGCTGCAGTAGTGAATGTCTACCTTGGGGCTTTGAGGGTCATGAAACGGACCGGCGAGCTGATCATTGTCGCAGGGATAGTAGCGGTGACGACGGTGACGCTGAGTTGTGCCCTCCTGCCAGTGATGGGCCTGGCGGGGGCAGGTGTCGGCCATGGGCTCGGGCAGAGTCTTGGCTTGGTCATCATACTGGGCAGGCTTTTGGCTACTTCCCAAGGGACAACTACGGAAAGAGTACGCTGGCTTCTGACGAGTCTCGCCGGGCCATCGCAGGTGGAAGTCCATCAGTACGCACCAGGTAGCGGCGATGCGAAGGCAACGTAACAGGCCCACGAAACCTGGAGGCAAGATGGCGGATCCTATCTTGAAGGCGAAGGCGGAGAAAGGGCTGAGCATTACAGCTCTAATCTGCACCCTCAATGAGGAGGAGAATCTGCCTCACGTCTTGCCCAAGCTACCGAAATGGGTGGACGAGGTGTTGATCGTCGACGGTCACTCGACTGATGGTACGGTCGAGGCGATCCGGCGGCTGCGCGCGGACGCGAAGGTTATTAGTCAGCCGGGCCGCGGCAAGGGCGACGCTCTCAAGTACGGCATCGAGCATGCGAGCGGTGACATCATCGTCACCCTCGACGCGGACGGCACCACCGATCCTGAGGACATGCCGAGGTTCGTCCAGCCTCTGCTGACAGGCTACGACTTCGTTAAGGGCTCCCGGTTTGCGTTGTCTCGGCCCGTGGGCAAACCACGGCACCGGATCTTTGGCAACTGGGTCATCGTCACCACTCATAACATCCTCTACCGCACAGACTACACCGACCTCTGCGCCGGGTACAACGCCTTCTGGAAACGAGCGATAGCACGTGTTGACCTTTCGGGCTGGACTGACCAGGAGGAGCCACTGCTGAACGCGAGAGTGAGGAAAGCGGGCCTCAAGGTGATAGAGGTGGGACACCACGACAGAGGGAGGACCGGTGGCGAGACCAAACAGCCCAGCTGGCGGCAGGGCTCTGGGGCGGTCAGGACAGTGATCAGGGAACGATTCCGTGGCTAAAGCGAACGCTCGACTGTCGATCGTGGTCACCTCCCACACAGCCGAGAGATTGGAAGACATCTTCGAGCTCTTCGACAGCGTCCAGGGTCAGTGCTATCCGAACTTGGAGGTGATCTTCGTCGCCGAGCGCTCAGCGGAGCTTCGGGAACGGGTCGAGTGCTACGCAAAGCAGCGATCCATGGCCAACGCGAAGGTGATTTTCAACGATGGTCCCAGCGGGCTCTCGGCCTCAAGGAACGTCGGGGTGAGAGAGGCGAGTGGCGAGATCATTGCGTTCGCTGATGATGACGTCGTGCTCTTTCCTGACTGGGCAGAAGAAATGGTGAAGAGCTACTCCAGGGGAGACTCAACGATAGGCGTCACGGGACCGGGGTTTCCGCGATGGAAGGACGAATCGCAGGCGTGGCTGCCAGAAGAGCTGTACTGGATCATCAGCTGCACGGCCTTCACTGGCTGGAACGGCATGAGAGAGGTGCGGAGCGCTTGGGGGATGAATATGTCCTTCCGGCGGGAAGCATTCGACTACTGCTCGTTTTCGGAGGACTTCGGACAGACGACGGGGGGTCAGGCTGCTTGGAAGGCAGGGCCCGTCGATGACGCTGAGTTCTCCATCAACCTCAGGTTGAGAACAGGCAAAGCCATAGTCTACAACCCGAACGTGCGGGTATGGCACAAGGTCTATCCCTATCGGCTGGGCTTCACTTTCGTTCGCGGACAGGCCTACTGGCAAGGATATACAAAGGCGCTCCTTCGGAGAACCTATCGCGAGGACGAGGACACACGGGCCCTTGTACGCGAGTACGATCTGCTGCGGCGCATTATGCTGCGGCTGTTGCCTCGAACCCTTGGGGAGCTCTTCCGCTCGCCCACCATCGCACGCAAGAAGCTGACGATCACAGCCAACGCCCTGTTTCATGTAGCTCTAGGATATGCTGCTGCCTCCCGGCCCCGGCTGGCGGGCTTCACCCGGAGGTACTACAGCTAGCCGAATGTAGGTGACAATGACAACGACCGTAGGCGTGACCCGAACCAGCACCATCGACGAGGGAGGCATCAGGGATGCTGTCTTCCGGGCGCTAGATCTGGTCGGTTTTGAGCCGTCCGGGCCGGTGGAGACCGTCGCCATTAAGCCCAATCTGCGCTTCTACTGGGACTACTCGACAGGTGAGACCACCGACCCGCGGGTGGTAGCGTCTGTGATCGACTACGTGCGCGAGCGGTGGAACACGAGGGCCAGGATCGCCGTAGTCGAAGCTGATGCATCGGCGATGCGGACGCGGCATGCCTTTCCCATGCTCCACTACGACCGCCTTGCCAACGAGAAGGGAGTGGAACTGGTCAACCTGAGCGACGGGGAAGTATGTGAGAAAGAGGTGGCTGTTGGAAGGCACAAGTTCACGTTTCCGCTGCCCCGAATGCTATTCGATGCGGACCTTTTCATCAATTGCCCAAAGTTCAAGGTGGGCCCCTACGCCAGCG
Source organism: uncultured Dehalococcoidia bacterium (assembly GCA_964512285.1). Lineage (GTDB taxonomy): Bacteria > Chloroflexota > Dehalococcoidia > SM23-28-2 > SM23-28-2 > SM23-28-2. Next base: position 10,726 of record CAZEJO010000009.1, read on the forward strand.
GCAACGCCCTCCACATCACCTGTTCTCTCAAGAACCTCTTCGGGTGTATCTCCAAGCCCAGGAAAGTCGGCTGGCATCCTCAAATCAACGAGGTCATCGCCGGCCTGAACAAGCTCATTCGACCCCACCTGAACGTCGTCGACGGCATCGTAGCCTTGGGACAGCGTCCTGTGAAGCTGGGGCTCGTCGTGGCGGGCCGTGATCCGGTGGCCGTCGATTCCGTCGTCGCTCGCATGATGCGCTACAGGCCGTCAAGCGTCCGGCAAATCCGCCTGGCGGAAAAGGAGGGCGTGGGAAGCGCTCACAACATCAGCGTCGTTGGCGAAGACGTGAAGGCCATATCGAAGCTCTTCCCCTCCAGGAGTCCGCTGGCTTTCAAGCTGACATGGAGCGGCCAGCTATGGATGCTGCGGCTCTACGCTAAGCTGTCGGGGGACGCGGTGCCGCCGCTGCTGGACTAGAGAGGAGCCCGAACACACGTGAGCATTAAAGTTGGCATCATCGGCTTTGGCAAAATGGGCAAGCTGCACCTGAGGGTATCCCACTACATGAAGGATACAAAGGTCGTGGCCATCGCTGATCCGTCTCGGAGAGCGCTGCGCGCTGCCAAGAAAGAGAGAATCCGGGACCTTTACGACGACTACCACGAGCTGCTTCGCCGCGCGGATGTCGACGCGGTCATTATCACCTTGCCGAACTTCATGCACCTGGAGACCACCCTGGCAGCAGTCGAGGCTGGCAAGCACGTCTTCGTGGAAAAGCCTCTGGCGATGACCAGCGCAGACTGCGAGCGGATCGATGACGCGGCGAGGCGGCAGGATGTCAAGCTGATGGTCGGTCACAACTACCGTTTCTTCGACGCAACTCGGAAGCTGAAGGCCACTTACGACTCCGGCGCTATCGGTGACGTTGTGCTTTCAACGCTCGAATTGGTGCACGGCCCTCTGGCACCATCGCTGGAGTCCCAGCCAGTGCCTGAATGGTACTTCGACGCGGACAAGATTGGGATGTGGCTGCTGGACTTGGGTTACCATGTGGTCGACCTGTTCCGCTGGCTCTTTGGAGAGGCCGAGGTGGCCTATGCTCGCCTGGATAACCACTATGGCTTCCCCTATGAGGACAATGCGATAGTTGTTCTCCAGTCCAAGACAGGCCCCAAGGGAGTTTTGCACACTGGCTACTTCGCCAAGCTGGTGTTCCCCGCATTCGACTTCCGCGTCATCTTGCACGGCACGGCCGGATGTCTTTCGACCGACCAGCTTGTGCCTCAGAATCTGCGCCTCCACGCGGCCAAGGAAGGCATCGCGAACATGCTGCGCAGGATAACGGGGCGGCGGATCAAACCGTTGAGCTATACTTACTTCTATTCATCGTACGTAGAGGAGCAGCGCCACTTCTTCGAGTGTCTGAACAATGGGGGAGAGCCTGCGGTGGGCGCCAAGGACGCCTTCGGAACCATTCGCTTGATCGAGGATGTCTACCGCTATTGCGATAGGGTGCCGTCCACCGCGGTGAGGGTCTCCTGAGCAAGCGGCCTGGAATCGTAGGAGGAGCAACAGATGTCGAGCAATTCCGAGTTCGAGAGATGCTTTCTGACCGGGGGCGCTGGCTTCATCGGAAGCCACCTAGTCGATCGGCTCCTGGCCGAAGGAAAGACCGTGACGGTGTACGACAACCTATCATCCGGACGCAGAGAGTGGATCGAGCACAATATCGGCCAGCCGGGCTTCACTTTTATTGAGGCCGATCTCCTAGATGCGCAGAGATTGAAGGAGGCAATGGCTGGGCACGACCTAGTCATTCACCTGGGCGCCAACACGGACATCCCCGGCGGCAATCAGAACGTGCGCCAGGATCTGGATAACTGCACCATCGCCACCCACAACATGCTGGAAGCCATGAGGGCTACTGGTATCAGGAGGTTGCTCTTTGCGTCCACCTCCGCTGTCTACGGTGAAGCGCCGGTGATTCCCACCCCGGAGCACGTCGGCCCCCTTCTGCCAATCTCTCTCTACGGTGGCGCCAAGCTGGCCTGCGAGACCCTGATCAGCGCCTACTGTCACATCTTCAACATACAGGCCTGGATGTTTCGTTTCGGCAACGTGGTTGGCGGCAGGATGGGACACGGGGTGATCTACGACTTCATCCAGAAGCTGAAGCGCAACTCGGAGGAGCTGGAGATCCTCGGTGACGGTCAGCAGGAGAAGACTTTCTTCTTGGTCGAGGACTGCATTGAGGGCATATTCTGCGCCTTCCACAGGTCCGACGCTTGGTGTGATGTCTTCAATCTGAGCTGCCCTTCCGGTACGAAGATAAGCCGGGTCGCAGAGATAGTCACGGAGGAGATGGGCCTTAGCGGCGCTCGTTTCAGGTACACGGGTGGACGAAGAGGGTGGGTGGGAGACGTGCCGCAGGTGGGCCTGGACGTGAGCAAGATGAAGAAGCTTGGCTGGCAGGCCAGGCACACGTCGGACGAGGCCGTACGCATAGCAGCGAGACATCTTCTTGGAGTGCCGGTCGCAACCAGTTGATCTGGCGGGAGATGAGAGCTCAACCAGTGAGCATGGATAGCGAAAGAGTCTGCGTCATTGGCCTCTGGCATCTCGGTCTGGTCACGTCGGCCTGCCTCGCCGATCTGGGGCGAATGGTCGTCGGCTTCGACAGCGATCCTCAACTCATCGAGGGGTTGCATAACCATCGCCTTCCCCTATTCGAGCCAGGCTTGGAGGAGCTGGTCGCGAAGGGTATCGCAGAGGGACGGCTCTGGTTCACGGCGAACCCGCAGGAGGCGCTGGCCGGAGCCAAGTATGCCATGATAGCTCACGACACGACGGTGGACGAGCGCGATGAGTCGGACCTGTCGCAGGTGATGGCGGCTGCCTCACATCTGGCCAGGCACTTGGGAGATGGCTCGATAGTCGTCGTCAACAGCCAGGTCCCAGTCGGCACCTGCGAGCGGATCCAGGCGGCCATCCATCGGGGGAAACCGTCACGGGATTTCGGCCTGGCCTATGTTCCGGAGAATCTGCAGCTCGGCCGGGCGATCGAGCGGTTCAAGAAGCCGGATATGATAGTGATCGGCTCTGAGGACCCCTCTACAGCCAGCTCCGTCAATGAACTTCTCGAAGGCATCGACGCTCCTCGAGTGGAGGTTGGCATCCGCACGGCTGAAATGACGAAGCATGCTCTGAACGCCTTCCTGGCGACATGTATAAGCTTCGCTAACGAGATGGCGAACCTCTGTGACGAAGTTGGCGCGGATGCGCTGGACGTAGCCAGGGCGCTGCACCTTGACCAACGGGTAGGGCCGCTAGCACCACTGCGGCCGGGCCTGGGTTTTGCTGGCGGCACGCTGGCCAGGGATCTGAAGACGCTGCAAAGACTCGGCAAGCGAGGCGAGAATGGAACGCCCCTTATCACAGGGGTGCTAAGGGTGAACGAGCAGCAGAGCCATGCAGTCACTCGAAAGCTGACTAGAGTTTACGGATCGCTGCAGGGCCTCAGAGTGGGTGTCTTGGGGCTTACCTACAAGCCGGGCACCAGCACCCTCCGACGGTCTGTGGCCCTGGAGATCATTGACGAGCTGACCACCCTGGGCGCGGCAGTCAGGGCGCATGACCCCCGGGCCAATCTTGAAGAACTCCCTGATATTGCGAGCTTCGAGTTCTGCCCTGACCCATGCGCGGTTGCCGACGGAAGCGATGCCTTGGTGATCGTTACCGAATGGCCAGAGTTCCGCGATCTGGACTTCGCCGCCATGAAGGAAGCCATGAGGCACCCAGTGTTTGTTGACGCCCAGAACATGCTCGACGCGAAGGAAATGACTCAAATGGGGTTCCAGTATCTCGGGGTGGGAAAAGGAAGCACAGCGCCTGTCGGATCAAGGGGGAACGAGGCATGAAGCTGGCAGGCAAGGCCGCCATCATCACGGGCGCTGGCCGAGGCATCGGCAAGGCCACCGCTCTCGCTTTCGCCCACGAGGGAGCGGACATGCTGGTCGCGTCACGCACGCTGTCCGAGCTAGCGGAGACGGCCGAAGAGGCGCAAGCGCTGGGGCGACATGCCGTTACCCTGAAGGTTGATGTAACCAACCGAGACGAAGTGGAAAGAATGGTCGCCCATGCCCTTGAGGAGTTCGGGAAGGTCGACATTCTGGTCAACAACGCCGGAATCTATGGGTCCATAGGTCCTCTTGTCGACAACGACCCAGAGAAGTGGGTGCAAACTGTCAGGATCAATCTATTTGGTTCATTCTTCTGTGCCCGAGCGGTTCTCCCGGTCATGATTCGACAGCGGCACGGCAAGATCATCAATCTTTCCGGAGGAGGAGCCACGTCGCCTCTACCCAACTTCTCCGCCTATGCCGCATCCAAAGCGGCCATAGTGCGCCTCACCGAAACCTTGGCTGAGGAAATCAAGGGGTTCAACATTCAGGTGAACGCCATCGCTCCGGGAGGGGTGAACACCAGACTGACGGACGAAATCTTTGCCGCCGGGGCTGCTGCTGGCGAAGAGATGCTGGCTCGCACGCGTCGGCAGAAGGAGACCGGCGGCGTGCCGCCCGAGAGGGCGGCTGCCCTAGCCGTCTTCCTCGCCTCGGATGAATCCGATGCTCTGACCGGGCGGCTGATCAGCGCCGTCTGGGACGATTGGGAGACCATGAACGGTCGCATCGATCAAATCATGGGCTCGGATCTGTATACCTTGCGCCGGGTGGTGGAGAGCAAGCGATGAAGGTTGGCATCGTCGGCGCGGGCCTTCAGGGCAGGCGACGCGCCAGAGCACTTAAGGCAGTAGACGATTCGCATCTGATGATCGTGGCTGATGTTTGGCAAGATGCGGCCGCTGCCTTGGCGGCGGAGGCTGGTTGTCTGGCCACGTCCCAGTGGGAGGACGTGGTGGCCCGCGATGACGTGGAAGCGGTAGCCGTGTGCACACCGCCACACCTCCACGCTGAGATCGCCATTGCTGCCATGAAGATGGGCAAGCACGTCCTCTGTGAGAAGCCCCTGGCCCGCAATGTGGATGAGGGTCGAGAGATGGTGAAGGTGGCTCGGGAGGCTGGAGTGACGCTCAAGTGCGGCTTCAATCTACGCTATCATCCCGCCATTCGCCAAGTGCGCCAGTGGTGTGAGGGCGACAGCATCGGCGAGATCGATTGGATACGCTGTCGCTACGGGATCGGCGGCCGGCCAGGCTATGACCAGGAGTGGCGAGCCAAGGCCTCGGTCAGCGGCGGCGGCCAGCTCATGGACCAGGGCATCCACCTTCTGGACTTGTGCCGCTGGTTTCTCGGCGACTTCGCTGAAGCGAGCAGCATGGTGGCAACCTACTTCTGGGACGTGGCCCCTCTAGAAGACAACGCCTTCGCCCTGCTGCGCACCGCCCAGGGCCAGATCGCCTCCCTTCACGTGAGCTGGACCCAATGGAAACCCTTGTTCTCGTTCGAGATCTTTGGCCACGACGGCTATCTCATCGTCGAGGGGTTGGGGGGAGCCTACGGCAATGAACGGGCGATCCGCGGGCGGCGGGACTTCGTCGCGCCCTTCGGCGAGGAGGTCATCGAGTTCCGTGGGGAGGACCGTTCCTGGGAGGAGGAATGGCGGGAGTTCACTTCCGCGATCCGCGAGGGTCGAGAGCCCTCGGCCAACGGAGAGGACGGCCTGGCGGCGATCGGACTGGCCCATTCCATCTATGAAAGCACTCGCTTGGGGAGGGCGGTAGCAACGGCAGCGCTCGCTTCCCCGCGCCGACCTTCAGGGTCCCGATAGCCTCGTATTATCTGGCTCCGACTAGACCTCGATTCCCATGCGTTCGAAGGCGGAGGAGAAGACTCTGTCTGCCCGGTATTGCTGTGCAAGGGCGATGGCATTCTCCCGGCAGCGTTTGTAGAACTCATCGTCGGACAGGAGCTTGAGGATGGCGCCCGCTAGCTGCTGCTTGTCGTAGTCGATGACGATGCCCGCGCCCTCTCTCTCGATTTCGGCCGCTATCGGAGACACACGCGTGATGATCACGGGCACACCGCGCGCTAGATAGGGCTTGGCCCGAGAGTCGCTGTACCTCTTGTGCGTGCTGGCCTTCGGCTCATAGAGGGCGAGCCCCACTCGATGGCGCTGCACGACCCGGGTGTATTCTTCCTCATCAGCCACGTAGCCAAGCACGTCGAAGTGTGGTTCCAGGCCCAATTCCCGCACGCGGCTGCGCAGCGACTGGGGAAACTCCTGGTAGGTCGTGACCGTGACCCGAGTCTTGGGTTGCTTGTCAACGACATAGGGAAGAGTTTCCAGCAAAAGGTCAAAGCCATAGCCTGCTTCAACCAATCCCGAGTTGATGATGGAGGCCGTCGGCACGTCCTCTGGCGGGAGCCAGTTCAGATGCTCGGCCAGCACGGGGTCTCCGACTATCTGTACTTTGTCGCGAGATAGCTTAATGCCTCGCTGACGCCTGTGCTCCACTATCTGGGGCACCACGTCCCAGTTGTAGTCGGAGCGAGTTGCACAGATCTCGTCCAGCTTCAAGTACAGACCGTTCAGAACCTTGTTTCTGAACCGCTTGGGGTGGTAGTCGTGCGTCCAAGAGACTGTGCGTTCGACGATACCCAGGGAGCGTAGGAACAGGCCGAGCAGAACCAAATGGGGGCTACCCGAGACGTACAGGTCGTATCTCCGCCTGAGAAGCAGCAGCCAGAAGAGCGTGATAAGAACATCGCCCGCATAAGAGATGGGCCCCCTGCTTCGACCGCGGGCAATAGTCCATTCCCGTCGCCGGCCGTCTTGACAGGCCACAAGCTGGGATCGCCGCACAAGATCTTGGGCAAAGGGATGGCCCAAAAAGATGACCTCTCGCGCTTTGGGGCCGTCGGCCAGGAACTGAAGCAGATCGGGCAGTGCGCAGGCAACGTTGTGGCCGCCGACGATCAACACTCGCATGTCCGCGAGCCGTCTCTTGGCGGGTGCCGGGTCCTTTCCCCTCTTCTCCAACGTCTCACATCTCCCGCGTCTTCTCGTGTCCAACCAGCCGAGGACTACTCAACCCGAGACGAGGAACCTGGGTCCCCTCTCGCGTTATTCAAGACCTGCCCATCCAGGTTCTTCACGCAGACCATGTTGCCCCCTATCCGAGGAAAGTAGTAGGAAAAGGGCGTGCCCAGCATCCAGACGGCGTTGGCAACGAGCCGCAGCCACTCGGGCAAGGGTGAAGTCTCTTGGGCTACCAGGCCTCCCATGCCTCGCAGGCCGGATCCGCGGACTGCGTAGCCTAGCCGGCGGAAATCCTGGGGTAGCCACGTGCTGTGGTGCGCCTGATAGGGGTTGCCATCATACTCGTCCTGATGACAGCGGCCCACAGGAGCTGTGATGATCACCTGGCGGCGGGCTCTCTCCTCCATATCGGCGATGAGGTGCGCCGCCTCGTGTGGCTGCAGATGCTCCAACACCTCGCTGCACAGAACAATGTCAAACGTCCCAGAGCCGAAGGGTAGGAACCGCACATCGCAGCGAACGAGGTCGTCGTAGAACCCCACTGCCCGGCAGTGGAGCAGATATGGCTGAAAGATGTCTGCTCCCACCGAGAACAGTTTCCGCTTTCGGTTGATGCGCTCGATGGGCCCTCCGCGGCCACAGCCGACGTCTAGGAGGCTTTCGCTCTCCTTGTCCAGATGTTTCGAGATCGTCCACCACGATGGGAGGGGGAGGAATGAACGAAATGCTCTAGCGACGCGTGCTAGCATGCCTCACCTGCACATCTTCCACGTCTGGCGACAGGTACAGATGCCCCTGCCCATTGTCATAGAACACGTTGGTCGTCGCCGGCCGCCTTCAACTCAATCCTCCTGGGGGTCTCTGCGTGTTCCGCCCAACCGTACGTGCCGGATGGGAACGGTATCCACGCTGCGGCAAAGCCTGAGATAGGCGGTCCCCACGTCATGGGACAAGAGATAACCGCCTCTTCGGATAAACCTCCACGCGGTTTGGTACTCAAATTCCATGTGTGGAAACGTGTGGAGGCTGTCATGGAGGAAAATGTCAATTTCGCCCAGCTCGTCCAATAGAGGCCCTAGGATATCTTCCGACTTCCCAAGAATCAGACGCCACCTGCCACGGAGAGAATCGGGAACCATCCACCCTGTATCCATGCCCGGCGGCCGCCAGTAATTGACGCTATCTTCAATCACCCCTGTCGCCGGAAAGTCGATCGAGTAAAGCTTTCCCTTCTCGTTCTTCTCCAGCGCTTGCAGAATGAAAGTCGAGGACACCCCGGCGCTGACCCCGGTCTCAACAATAGAATTGGGGTTGGATATCCTTACCAGGGCGTAGATGGCCTCAGCCTCGACGTAGGACATACCGTAGGCTACCGCGCCACGCGGCGCCTTAGCCTTCTCAGTTTCGTAACGCTCCAAATTGCGCTGGAGCGAGGCATTTCCCCGTACTTCCCGCAAGAGGGCCTCTATCTTTTCAATCTCTACGCCGGGAGCTAGATAGCTGATGAGGTCGGCCTGACTCACATCTACCATCCCTTGCCTTGCGTGGGCTAATGTCGTCAATAGTAACGACCGTGGTTGCCGCAGGTGTGTTAGTAGCTGTCGAGGCTGCGTAACTGCGCCTGCCCACAGCTTCACCGCACGCGTCATTCCACTTAGCATTGCTGTTCCCTCCGTTAGCTTCCACGCGGGTGAGGAGTTCTTTTGCTCTATCACCGCGGAACATACATCTGCACCTGCCCATTACGCCATCACCGGTCCTGCGCCTCTATCGCCGGGGCCACAGAGACCTCTTCCTGGCTTCTCTCCAGGAGCGGCTGGCGCGCGAAGACGTCATACCCGCCGTTGGAATAGATCTTGGCGAAGCCCTCGCCCTGGACGGAGTTCCGCAGGCTTTCCCACCAGGGCTTGCCGAAGGCGAAACTTGCCGTTCTCTCACCGATGTCGGAGAGCACAATAAAGGTGAAGTCGCCGGGGCCCGGCGCTAGTTCTAGTTGCGGGTCTCCGGGTTGGGGAACCGGGCAAGCGGTGTACGGGGCGTCCGGGGTGTTTGTGACCGCCCCCAGGGGCAGGCAATCGCCCTGGATGACGCTGGCGTTGGGGTCCGCGGCGTCTACAAGGAAATTCGCTCCCGCGAACTGCTGGCTTGTCGGCAGCTCCTCGAACTCCCGGGCGTAGAGAATGACAAAGCCCAGACCGAGCAACACCACCAAGAAAGCGGCGGCGCTTCTGCGAGCCACGGATTCCCTGGCCAGGAACCAGGCCAGGAAGGGGCTAGCGTACAAAAAGGCCCGCAGGAATCCCTCATAGGTGAAGCTGCCCGTGCCGATGATCAGGACCGGCATGCCTGAGACCGCCAGCAGCGGGAAAAGGCGGTCGCGACTGAGGCCGTTCCAGAACCCTCTTCTCGCCACAATGCTCACCAACCAGACCAGCAAGACGCCGAGGAACGCGAAGTTCAATAAGGAGACCTCGGCGCGACCGGCCCGGGCAGGGGAGACGTGGCCGAAGGGTGATGTAAAGGCGGTCGGTTCGCGCAGCACCGTATCCCTGAAAGCGCGGACGGCAGTCCCGAACCAGAAATCGCTGGAATACAGGAGCCAGCCTACGAAAAGGGTGGCGAACAACAGGGAGAGGGACGCCGTGCTGGGACTCCAGCGCCCGATGGCCGAGGGCTTCCAGCGGGCGAGGGCGGCCACGGCGGCGACGTAGATGACGATCAGAGCCGAGAGGCCGTGGGTGATGAGTATGGCGCAGAAGATGCCGATAAGCACCAGGCGGTTGACGACCGGGGAGGCATCCAGGCTGGCCAGAAAGAAGAAACCAAATAGCATGAGGGCGAACGCCATCTGGTGTGGGGTGAAGCCGACGCCCAGGACCGCGAACATAGCCAGGGCCGCCAGGGTCGCCAGTAATATGGATCTTTTGTCGGGTAGCACCCGCCCGAAGAAGCCGATGACCCCCACCGCCAGGGCCAGATACATGACCAACGAGCCCACCCTGATCATGGCGAGGTACCCGATATCCGTAAGCTCGCTCACCGCGGCGAAGGCGAAGTGGTAGCCTAACCAAGGGAAATAGATGAAGTCTCGCTCCCGACCCTCTAGAACCCATCTGATCCCCCACGCCTGGCCGTAGGACGAGATCGCGCGAGGATGCGCCTCCATCAGCTCGGGGCCCAGGAAGAGGTAACCCATCCACAAGGCCACCAGCAGGAAGTGAAAACCCTTCGTCTCGCCCCCGAAGTACCAGATGATGGTGCTGGCTAGCAGCAGGGCGAAGCCCGCCCAGTAGGTTGGCGGCAACAGGCGGGCCATGGAGAGCACCCCCTCGTCGACATTGTCTATGCGGGTGGAAAGGGTGCTCCAGATAAGTAGAAGGGTGGATGCGAGGACGCCAGCCCAGAAGACGGCGTCCAGGCGCTTCGCCTGGCCGCCACGGGGAACCGACGCCGAATCGAGAGCCAGCACCGTCGCCTGTGGCGCCTCTTCGGGCTGCCGCTGCTCCCGCCGTTCGAGCCCCAAGGCGGTCATGCGACGCTGTACTCCTTTGCCTCTGCAAGGCTGGTGGCTTCGTCCAGCACGCGTTTCAACCTAGAATTCCTCTGTTGTATCGAGAACCTTCCATTCTCGACTGCCTCTCTGCCCGCCTTGCCCAACCTCCTCCTGAGTTCGCGGTCTTCGATAAGGAGACTGAGCCTTTGCACGAGTTGCTCAACCATCTGAGGATCTGTGGACGCGACTATGTCGCGATACTCGGGGGAGCCGACGGGAGGGACGAAGTACCGGGGCAGCATCTTCTCGTAATGGGCGGCCACCCGCGAGTCGTGCACGAGAAGGCCAGTCGTGCCGTCTTCCACAATCTCGGGAGTACCCCAAACATCGGTAGTGACCACTGGCAACTCGTAGCTCATGGCGTCAAGGAACGCCATCTGAGGAGTAAGGTGAGAAGGCAAGAGGAATATGTCCGCGGTCATGAACTCCCGCTCCATTTCCTCCCATGGCACCACCTTATCGATTATCCTCAGTCCCCCTGTCTGCTCATAGCGCTTCAGCATCGGGCTGGGAACATCGGAGCGCACCACCATCTCCACGTGGGGATAGCGCCTGCGCAGGAGGGAAAGAGCTTCAAGGGCCTCCTTCCCTCCCTTGGCGTGAAACTGCCCAGGAATATTGCCTGAGTTCACAAAGAGCAACTTGACCTTGTTCTCGTCAAAGCTCTTGGCGAACTCTTTCTTCGGGACGGCCCAGTAGACTACATCCGTCTTTCCCACCAGATCAGAGCCCAGGGTGGCTTGCAGAGCCTTCCTGCCGGCATCGATGCTGACGATGATCTTTCGGCAGTTGGGTGCAGCCAGGACTCGCTTGACCAATCCTCTGAACCTCTTGAAGTGTCTGAAGCCGCCGAGGACATTGGTCACGTGCTCGCACGGAAGGTCTAGCACCCAGGGCTCATTCCTGAGGAGCAAGTGCATGATGCTGTAGGTCAGCTTCGTTCCCGCAGGGGGGCGTTTCAGTGTGTTCCAGTAGGATTTGAGAAGATGAACGGGTACTACCCGGTCCAGGGCGTAGAGCAAAGAGTAGGTGAGCGGAAATCGGCTTGCCGCCTTGATCGCCGCTCTCTCTCGCCCGCACTCCGCCTCGAAGCGATACCCCTTTGGGGGCCACCGTATCAGACTCTTGTAAGCTGAGTGCAGCCCCCAGGTGGGTTCTATGTAAACCACATGCTCTGTGTTCATCGGCTGGCCGGATAGTTACCGTCTGGCTCAGCGCCGATCAGATGATTTTTTGAACAGCTTCGGACCGGTCCCCAGCAGCATGGACGCTACGTCTCTTGAGATCCGTATGTGCGCCTGCGCCCTCGATGAACTCCTGTAGGTAGCTGGCCACCGCCTGTCTCTCGGCTGGCCCGACGCCCTGGTGATTGCCGAAGTAGAAGCTGTTGCGGTGGATGAGACGCGAGTTGGCGAGGTCGCCCACGCTGCGGTGGGGGAAGAGGCGTAGGGCCGGTTGTTCCGCTATATTCCCGGCCACGATGGGCCTTGTCTCGAGTCCCCGGCTCTCCAGAAAGGCCATTAGCTCGGCCCGGGAGAAAGGAGCACCGGGCTGGACGGTCAGTTGGTAACCGAACCAGACGTGGGTCGTACCGGGACGCTCTCGGTGGACCGACACGTGGTCGAGGCGGCTGAGTTCTTGGCTCCAGAACTGAGCGTTGGCGCGCCGAGCGGCGATGAAACCGTCCAGGCGGGGCAGTTGGTGGAGCCCGAAGGCAGCCTGTAGTTCCGTCGGCTTGAAATTGTAGCCGATGTTGACGAACAGGAACCGAGGATCGATGTCGGGGTGGCGGCGAGCCAGTTCTTCACCGTTCCGCAGGTCGCGGATCCAGCCGAACGTGCGCAGGGCCCTGGCCAGCTCGGCCAAGTCGTCGTCGTTCGTGACCAGCATGCCGCCCTCAATTGTGGCTATATGGTGGGTAAAGAAGAAGCTGAAGGTGGCCAGATCGCCGAAACTGCCCGTCCGGCGCTCGGCAATAGCCGCCCCGTGGGCCTCGCAGGTGTCTTCGATGACCATCAGGTCGTGGCGGCGAGCGATGTCCATGATGGCTTGCATGTCACAGGGGTTCCCCAACAGATGCACCGGCATGATGGCGCGTGTGCGCGGGGACAGGGCCCGCTCGATCTCGGCTACGTCGATGTTGAAGGTGTCTGGGTCGACGTCCACCAGCACTGGCACGGCGCCAACATTGAAGATGGGAAAGACGGTGGTGACCCAGGTGACAGCTGGAGTGATCACCTCGTCGCCGGGCAGGAGAGGGCGTTGGGCCAGTGGGTTGGCCAGCACTGAGAGGGCAAGCAGGTTGGCGCTGGAGCCGGAGTTCACCATGACGGCGTGCTTCACACCCAGGTAGTCGGCGAAGGCGGACTCGAATCGCTTCACCTTCGCGCCCATCGTCACTTGGGTGGACAGCATGGAATCGATGGCTTCCCACACCTCTTCCCAGCCGAAGGGGGTCGCGTTGAGCGGTATGCGGGTCTGCCCGGGGACGAAGGGTGGCGGCGCGGCGGCCTGGAAATAGCGACGAACTAGGTCTCGGATCTCCCGGGCCAGGTGCTCAGGCTCGCTCCTCTTTGGCTGTTGGTGATGGCTGTCGGGGCCATCCGTTGGGCGCGGTACCATACGATACTCCTTTCCAGCCCCTCTTCCAGGGGCGTCCTGTCCCTGAACCCAAACAGCGTTTCCGCCTTGGAGACGTCTAGGCAACGGCGGGGCTGCCCGTCGGGTTTGGACGGGTCCCAGAGGACGCGACCGCGAAAGCCGGTCAGCTTCACGATGGCGTCCACCAGTTCGCGGATCGTAACCTCCCTGCCAGTACCGATATTGATAGGTTCAGCCCCGTTGTAGCGCTCCGTAGCCAGCACAATGGCCTCAGCAGCATCTTCCACGTAGAGAAACTCGCGGGAAGCATTGCCGGTGCCCCATACTTCTATGGCGTCGTAGCCCTTCTCTATGGCCTCAACGCACTTGTAAATGAGGGCCGGAATCACGTGGGAAGAGACCGGATCGAAGTTATCACCCGGTCCGTAGAGGTTGGCCGGCAGCAGGGTGATAGCGTTGAATCCATATTGCTGGCGATAGGCCTGGGCCTGCACAATCAACATCTTCTTTGCGAGCCCGTACGGGGCATTGGTTTCCTCAGGATAGCCGCACCAGAGGTCCTCCTCGCGGAAGGGGACAGGAGCATCCTTGGGATGGGCACAGACGGTTACGAGCGCCACCAACTTCTGCACCCCAAAGCGTCGACCTTGCTCCATTACTTGAACGCCCATCATGAGATTGTCATAGAAGAACTCGCCGGGCCTCTCCTTGATGTAGCCAATACCCCCCACTTTCGCGGCTAAGTGGATAACGACCTCTGGACGAGCGCGCTCATACATCCGAACCACGTCGTCCATCCTGGTCAAGTCGTAGTCGCTGCTGCGGGGAATGAAGATATTGCGACAGCCCACAGTCTGGAGTTTCCCAACCACGTAGTTTCCCAAGAAGCCCGCGCCGCCTGTTACCGCGATTCTCTTGTCAGCCAACCAACTCATGGCTCGGACCTCGACTGTTGTGCCGCGATGGTCGGCCTAAGAATGTCGTGAAGTCCGTCTTTGCTAAGGATCGATATGCCCTCTCCCGGCGGTTCGAGGCCCTGGGCCTTCATATCAGCATCCACCATAATCCGTACCAACTGCTTGAACGTGACCCTTGGGCGCCAGCCCAATTCCTTGCGGCCCCTCGCTGCGTCTGCTAGCAGCAACTCCACATCAGTGGGTCGGAAATAGCGGGGGTCAATGCGCACGTATTGCTCCCAGTCGAGCCCCGCGTAGTTGAACGCCTCCTCCAGAAACTCTCTGACCGAATGGCATTCGCCGGTGCCGATAACGTAGTCTCGAGGCTCACTTTGTTGGAGCATGAGCCACATAGCTTCAACGTATTCAGGCGCGTAGCCCCAATCCCTCTTGGCCTTCAGGTTCCCCAGGAAGAGAAGCTGTTGCTTGCCAGCGACAATATGGGCAATCGCCCGGGAGATCTTGCGGGTTACAAAGGTCTCACCTCGACGCGGAGATTCGTGGTTGAACAGAATGCCGTTGCAGGTAAACAGGTTGTAGCCTTCTCGATAATTCCTGGTCATGAAATAAGCATAGACCTTCGCTGCCGCATAGGGGCTGCGCGGGCGGAAGGGGGAATCTTCGTTTTGGGGAGGAGGAGTGCTGCCGAACATCTCGCTACTGGCCGCTTGATAATACTTGGCCTTGACGCCGCTTCTCCTTATAGCCTCCAAGATCCTGGTGGTGCCCAGGCCCGTTATGTCGCCGGTGTACTCCGGTATGTCGAAACTAACCCTGACGTGGCTCTGAGCTCCGAGGTGGTATATCTCGTCGGGTTCGACTTCATAGACCAGATGGGTCAACTGGTTACCATCCGCGAGATCGCCATAGTGCAGAAACATTCCTGCCCCTGGCTCATGCGGATCGGCAAACAGATGCTCAATCCGATGGGTGTTGAAGGTGCTCGCCTTCCTAATTAGCCCGTGCACCTCATAGCCCTTGCCAAGCAAGAACTCCACCAGGTAAGAGCCGTCTTGGCCCGTAATTCCAGTAATAAGGGCTCTCTTAGCCATTTCGGTTCCTCACCTCAGTTGGACTCTCACTCTGGCTTTGATCCGCCGCACGATACGCCGCTCCGGAGCACCGAGGGCTTGCTCTCTCTAGGCCCTCATGTCCGCCGTGGCCTTGTTGACAGCGTACCAGTCGATGGTCTTCCGCAATCCTTCGCGAAGAGAGGTGGGAGGCGACCACTGGAGTACCTGTTTCATCTTGGTCGTATCTAGGACCTTCACCATTTGTCCGTCGGGCTTGTCCGTGTTCCAGACCACCTGACCCTCGAATCCGGATAGCTCATTGACAATGTCGACCAGCTCTCGGATGGATGTCCCCTGGCCGCAGCCGATGTTGAGCGGGGAGACGTCATCGTAGACCTCGGCCGCTCGCACGATGGCCTCGGCACAATCCTCGACATACAGGAACTCTCGGACGGGTTTCCCTGTCCCCCACACTTCGACCTCTGGCTTGCCGGCCTGCTTGGCCTCGACGAACTTCCGAATGAGCGCCGCAACTACGTGGGAGCGGTCTGGGTTGAATGTGTCCCAGGGGCCGTACAGGTTAGTCAGGATCACGTGAATGGCATCCAGGCCGTACTGCCGCTTGTAGGCCCATCCTTGGATGGCCATCATCTTCTTGGTGAGACCGTAGTTCACCACAGTCTCATGAGGGATGCCGTCCCAGAGCTTGTCCTCCTGTAGGTGTCCCTCGAGGTAGCCTGGGTAAGAGCAGGCCGTGCCAATCCCCACGAACTTCTCCACCCCGACAAGGCGTGCCGCCTCCATCACGTGAGCGCCCATCACCAGGTTCTCGTAGAATATGCGGCCGGGATAGAGCTGGTTGATCCAGATGCCTCCGTAGAAGGCTGCCCCGTGAATGACGATGTGAGGGCGAAAGCTCTCCATGCATTGCTGAGCTTGCTCGAAAGAGACCAGGTTGTACTCTTTGCTGCGGGGCACAAAAACCTCGCAGTCTTCGTCTGAGAGCATCTGGACGATGTGTCGTCCGAGGAACCCCGAACCGCCGGTAACCATTGCTCGCTTACCCTGCCAGAATCCCATGAGCCACCTCCGATTTCTTGAAGCTACTCCTCAACGTTCGAAAAGGGGTTGCGTAGCGAGACCATGCGGCAGCCCTCGATCAGCTCGTGGATGCCCTGCTCTAGGCCGATCTCGATCTCGAATCCCTTGGACCGGATCTTGTCGTAGGACACGTCGTAGTCCCGCTTGTCCGGGTCGGAACCAACGTCGGCAAAGTGGAGCCAGAAGTCGACCCGGTCTCTTATCTTCAGGGCGACCTGTTCTTTGGTGTAGTTCATTGTCTCGTTGCCGACGTTGAACACATCGCCCACCTCGCCGACCAGCCTGTCGTAGTTCTCTACTGCGAAAGCGAAGGCGCGCACCATGTCCCGCACGTGGATGAAGGTCCGACGGAATCCCTTCTCGTAGACAATCAGGCTGCCATTCTTGACCGCCTGGAATGCGAAGTCGTTTATCATCAGGTCCATGCGCAGGCGGGGCGAGAGGCCAAAGCCGGTGGCAAAGCGATAGACGATGGCGTTGTCGGATCGAAGGACCTGAGTCTCCGCCTCCGTCTTCGTGATGCCGTAGGTGGAGAGAGGGTTGAGGGGGGTCTCCTCTGTGCAAACGCCGTCCACTGCGCCGTAGTTGCTACCGGTGGACGCACAGATGAGCCCCTGTGAAGGCCTCCGACACTCAACAACGTTGATCGTCCCTTGGACATTGACCTCCCAGGCCAGGCGCTCGTCCTTGCGGCAGGCTGGCTCCCCGACGATGGCAGCCAGGTGGACAATGTGGTCCACGCCCTGGGCGGCTTTGCTCACGGCATCCTTATCGCGGACGTCTCCCCGGATGAACTCGAACTTCCCGTCAATGAAGCAGTGGAGCAGGCTGAGCTGGCCGTACATCAGGTTGTCCAAGACGCGCACTTCGTGGCCTCGCTGCATCAACTCCGGTACCAGAAGGGAACCCACATAGCCCGCGCCGCCGGTGATGAGCACCTTCATCTCTTGTCTGCCTCCTCTCCTCGCGTCGGATGGGCTCTAGACCCGTGCTCCTGTCCGCACCTGCTCGCGCACCTCCGCCATCTTCGCCAGCGCTGTTTGGGCGTCAGCGTTGAAGCCACGCACTGTGTCTCGGGTGTACCTGTGGTCTATCAGCTTGCCCATGAACTGGGGCGGCACGGTGATGACGTGGGCTCCTGCCAGCGCCGCATCCTGGATGTTGATGACCTCTCTGATGCTGCCGGCGATGATCTTGCTGTGGTACTCCCAGCCCGCCAGCCATTCGGCGGACTCCCGGATAAGCTTGGTGGCGTCGTGGCCCTCGTCGGCCACGCGGCCGGCGAAGATGCTGATGTAGGTGGCGCCGGCCTTGGCCCCCAGAACCACTTGACCGAAGGAGAGGCAGGCGGTCATGTTGATCTTGATGCCCTCCTCCACCAAGGCCTTCACGACGCCCAAGCAGGGCTCGCCGTATTCGTTTATCACCGGTATCTTCACCACGATGTTGGGCGCCCAACTGGCGAGTCCCCTCGCCTCATCGATCATTTGCTCGCGGTGATTGGTTGTCACTTCCACGCTCACGGGGCGAGGGTAGATGAGGGCAGCGATCTCCTTGGCTCGCTTCTCCATGTCGTATCCCTCATCCTTGAGCATGATGCTGGGGTTGGTTGTCACGCCGTCTACCACCCCGTATTCCAGCCAGCGACGAATCTCGTCTGGGTTGGCAGAGTCTATGAAGATCTCCATAGGCGTTCCCCCTGTACACAACGAATTATCTCCACAGCCGCTAGTAGATTCTGCGCCGTCCAGTGCGGCCTCATACAGGCCGCTTCTTCCAAGCGAAAATAGGACCGGTGGCCATCCACAAGGATGGTCTGGCAGCCAGCGGCCAGGCCGGCCTCGATGTCCCTGGGGCTGTCTCCCAACATGAAGGAGCTGGCCAGGTCGATGTTCAACTCCCGAGCCGCTCGCAGCAGCAGCCCAGGGTTGGGCTTACGGCAATCGCAATCGACGCGGAGGCTCTCGTCAACAGCATCGGGGTGATGGAGACAGTAGTAGATGGCGTCAAGATGTGCCTTCTGCCTGGCAAGGCGAGCTGTGAGTTCAGCGTTCACTGTCTCCAGAAAGGCATAGTCACACTTGCCTTTGGCCACCCCCGGCTGGTTGGACACGACGACCGCCAGAAAGCCCATCTCGTTAATAGTCCGCACCGCCGGGGCAACGCCGGCCAGCAGCCTGAAGTCCTCCAGCCTGTAAGGCGTGTCCGGTTTGCCCTCCAGCGGGTTGTAGAGCGCGGCGTTGATGACCCCATCCCGATCCAGGAATACTGCCCTATGCATCGCCATTCTCCGCGATGCGCAGTCTGAGGGCGGTGCAGACCAGGTGATGAAGGATGACATGATAAGATTCCACCAGGGGAGTGCCCAGAGGCTCCTCGTCGATGGGGACCACAAGGCACACATCAGCCAGCTCCCTGAGAGCGCCCCCATCGAACCCGCTGAAGCCGATGACCTTAGCCCCTCGCTCCCTGGCCAGCCTGACAGCCCGCAGCAGGTTCTGAGACCAGGGGCCAGCGTCGCCGGCACCGGAGCCACCATGGACGGATAGGCCGATCAGGATATCCCCCTCGTCGATCCAGGGCTCCAACTGATCGGCGAAGATGCTGCCGAAGCCGGAGTCGTTGGTCCAGGCGCTCACAAGGGGAACGTTGTCCACCAGGGCCATCGCCTTGAGGCGATGACGGCCGGGCACTATGGTGCACTTGGCTAGGTCGCAGGCCAGGTGGGTGGCGGTTGACGCCGAGCCGCCGTTGCCCATCGTGAACACGGCCTTACTCTGCCGCCAAGCTTCGTACAGTACGTCCACCACGCGCTGGATGTCCTCGCGAGGCAGCGCCTGTCCTATGTCCTGGACAGCGTCCAAATAAACGTCGACCACGTCTAAGCTATTCACATCCCTGAGCGTCTTCGTGCTTACCATCAGAAGTTCACCAGCACTTTCGAACCCTCGTAGTCGATGGCGAAGCGCATCTCTTTCAGGCCCTGTACGGCCATGGCCTCCCTCAAGCGGGCCTTGTCATGATTCTCGCAGTAGAACATGAAGAAGCCGCCTCCGCCGGCGCCCATGATCTTGCCCCCCAGAGCGCCGCTGGCCTTAGCCATCTCGTAGAGGCTGTCGATCCGGTCAGAGCTGACTCTTTTGGATAGCCTCTTCTTGGACTGCCAGTGCTGGTCGAGAAGCCCGCCAAAGCGGCGCAAGTCTGCTGTCTCCAGAGCCTCCTTGACCTGCCAACCTATCTCCTTCACCGTGTGAAGCGCTGCCGTCACGCCGTCCTGGCTCCGAGAAATGGCCTGGCTCTCGTCGGCCAGCACCTCCGAGGCGCTTCTCTTCACGCCGGTGTAGAACAGCACGAGGCTGGTCTCTAACTCCTCGACGATGCCATCACATGTCGCCAAGGGGCTGGCCAGGACCGTGCCGTCTTGGTCGATGGCCAGGCAGGTCATGCCGCCCAGAGCGGCAAGGTACTGGTCATGCACGCCGATGGGCTCGCCCAAAATGTCCATCAGGATGGTGGACGCTTCTTCGGCCAGGATTTCGGCAGGGACACTCTCTCGTTTGAATGCGTGGAGGGCGTTCAGCAGACCAACGGTGAAGCTGCCGGACGAGCCGAGCCCAGTGTTGGCGGGGACATCCGCTATGGAGACGATCTCAAGGCCACCCTCCACACCTAGAAGGCGAAGCGCCTCTCTGACGATGGGGTGCTCTATGTCGTCCACGCTGTCGGCTATCTCCGTCTTGGAGTAGCTGACGCGGATGCTGTCCTCGAAACGACTGTTGACGGTGATATACACGTACTTGTTGATGGCGGCGCTGATGAGAAAGCCGCCGTAGCGGGAGGCGTAGGAGCGAATGTCCGTGCCACCGCCTCCCAGGGGAATGCGTGTCGGCGTGCGAGTGACGATCATCGGGCAACACCTCCCGATGCTATCAGCATTCCGAACTCCTCCAGGCCCTTGGGCGAGCCTACTTCGTAGAAGCGTTGCTCCACCTCGAAGGCCAGCAATTCGCCCTGGTCGATGAGGTTCTGGTAGAAGTCTTCCTGAGAGAAGGGCCTTCCAGGCGGTATGAGGGCAAGGGCCTCTTTCCTAAGGACGGAGAGACCATAGTTGATATGGACCATGTCGGGGCTTTTCTGGTCCTTGTTGTAGACGGTGACCAGATTCCCCTCGACCATGACGTTGCTGCGCTCGAAGCGGTCGACGTTCCGCCAGACCACCATCAGGCCCAGCCTGTCGAAGCGCCGGAAGTAGCGCATGACCTCTGGGTAGTCGATCATCAGATAGGAGTCGCCGTACATGAGGAAGAAGTCATCGCGGAGGAGTGGCTCGGCGTTCTTGATGGCGCCGGCCGTGCCCAGTAGATGGCCTTCCTCCTCGCTGTACCTGATGCGGACGCCCAGCCAGCGACCGTCGCCGAAGTAATCCTTCACCCTGTCTCCCAGGTGGCCGACGCAGAGGACGATGTCGCGTATGCCTTGCCGCTTGAGGAGGTCGATCTGGTGGTGGAGGAAGGGCTTGCCGCCGATGGGGATCAGCGCCTTAGGCACCTCGCTGGTGAGAGGACGCATCCGCGTGCCAAGTCCACCCGCCAGAATCACCATCTGCACGCTATCGCTCTCCCACTGCCTCGCTCCGACGGGGAATGTCGCTCTGCTCGGGAACAACGGTGACCGCCAGCGTACGGTCGACCCGCAGGTCGGTGCTCACTTCCAGAGAACCGGATTCCACCGGTTTTCCGTCCAGCTCCAGCGATACCACTTCCGCCCAATTGGGTGGCTCAACCCTTATCCTGAGGGGGATGGCCGCTGTACCCGGCTGCTTCTGGACGACCAGGCGGTAGGTGAAAGGATTCTGACTGGTATCCAGCGCCGAGGGGACGACGTAGGTGAAGGACAGTATCTTTGTGGCATCCTGGGTCAGGGCGAAGTAGCGGCCGAGGACGGTCTTTCCGTGCTCCTGCCACACTGCTTCGGCACCCACCGAGGTGTCCTCTTCGCGAACGTCCTGAATCGTGCTTCCCTCTGGAACCAAGAGGCGCAGATAGTTGCCGTACACTGTGAGGGTGCCAGCCCCCACCACCAGGCTGGCCAGGTGGGGGTCCACGCCCTGAGCCCAGGTAGTGTAGTCGTTGGCGTAGGTGATGGTGACGGTGTTGTGGGCGTCGCCCAGATCGTTGAGGGAAACATCCACCTGAATGCTCGGCTCCACCACCAGATTGAGCTTGGTGCTGTTAAGGCTGGAATCGACCACCATCAGGTAGTCGCCGCTTGCGGGCATCACCCTGCCGTCCCAACCCTGCTCGGCGATGACCTCCTGCACCTCCTCGTCGCGGGAGTACAGGAGCAGGTTCCTCTCCTCACCCAGCGTGTGCAGGGCAGTGAGCATGGGAGCCCAGCGGGAAGAGTCGATAGTCAGTGACCGGTTGATGACATCCTGTGCCAGGTAGCCCGTGAAGTCATAGCGATCTGACTCCCACGGCCGCAAGGCATCCGGGTGAGTGATGATCAGCGTCTGTTCGGTGACGTTCTGGCTATCGACTGTGACCCCGTACTCTTCCACCGTGACCGGACCGGTGACTTCCAGCAGCTTCTCCAGGGTGAAGAAATTGATGCCGATCACGCCGTCTATAGGTTCTTCGCTGCCCGCCTCTCGCCGATAGAGCTCGATGGCCTCCTCAGCAACGGTGGGGAAGTCGGGCCACCAGCTGGCCTCTCCCAGCCCCATAGACCAGTCGCGCAGGAGGTAGGCTTTGAGGGGACGCGGCGGCTCGATGTACTCGCCGGTTCTTTCTCGCCAGTCGAGGTAGATGTCGTGTACGTTGTCGAAGAAGAGCCGTTCCAGTCTGCCGTGGTCAATGGTGAGGAAGCCGTAGACCAGGATGAATCCGCCGGAACCCAGCATCTCAGTGTTGTCGTGAGCCAGGACGAGGTACGTCTGGGGACCGTTATGACCTAACAGTTCGGGAGCCAGGCGAGCACCGCGCCGGTAATCCTCCAGCCTGACCCGCAGCTCTTCGATGTGATAGTCCAGATCGCCCAGGGCTGAATCGAGGGGGCCCAAGAGGTCGTCGTCAGGCATCGCCTGGCGTCGCCTGTCGACGGCCGCCAACTCCTGCTCGATGACCCCCACGTGCGGCTCAACCGCATCCAAGACGAGGGTCACCTTCTCGGATAAGGCGCCACTTTGGTTGTCCCGTACATTGTGGTACGAGCGCATCGCCCTAACCGCCTCCAGCCCTATATCTGAGCCGTCCGCCCCGATCTCCACCAAGTCACGGCTGGCCTCAACCTGGCTGCCCAGCCAGGGCAGATGGCGGGCAGCAAGAAGCAACGGGTCAGAGTCCAAGGTATCGGCGGCGCTTTCCAGCTTGTTTTGGGCTCGCTGGAAAGACACCTCCACATCGTCCAACTCGTTGCTCTCGATGTTCAGGCCTCCGTCCTCCATCAGTGCAGCCGCTCCTAGCAGGAGGTTCTTCCCACCGGTTAGGTCATCGTACAAACGCACGTACCGCACAGCGCCTAGAGTGACGAGCACCACGACTACTGCGACTGCCACGCCGACGATGAGCCAGCGCCGCCGCCAGGGCCACTTCTTGAGCATCTATGCCCATCTCATACCGACTGCGCGATTAAGCTCGCTGGCACCACTCTCCTCGCTCCCCTGGCAGTGCTGGCGCCGCCACTGGGTCAGCTAGCGATTCCTCGGTCGTCCAGCCGCTGACCGCAGGACGACAACGAGAGAAGCCAAGCCCAGCACGCCGGCGGCGCCTATGGCCACGAGCCAAAGTGCCAGCGACGTGCCACCGTCACCCTGCCCGGCACCGGTGGGAGGAGCCGCACCGGGGGTAGCGGGAGCCGTGGGCGCCACTGGCGTCCCCGACTGAGCGATGGCGGTTGCCTGGGACTCAATGCTCTTGGCCTCTGCAGCCACTGAAATCGCGCCCGCGATGCTCCCCGTGTATAGAGTGACCGTGGCAATGCCCTGGGCATTGGTGACCGCAGTGGTCGAGCTCAGAGAAGCGTCGGTCCCCGGCTGGGAAACGATGGTGAACACACACAGCTCACCAGCTACAGGATTTCCTTCCGTGTCCAGCACTGCACATGTGCAGGTGACAGAGCTTCCCGTCGCCGGGGTCGTGTCGCTAAGGCTGACCGTGACGCTCCCCGCCGGAGGGGGGTATTGAGCCGATGCCGTCCCTCCGGCGATGGTCAGAGCCATCAGGGCGACTAGAAGTGCAATGACGGCCAAAGCGATAGCCGGCAGAACCTTCCGTAGAAGCTCACTCATAGTCTGAGCCCTCCTTTCGTCAGGCCTGTGCGTGAAATTCTTACCGCATCCATCTCCGCCCTCGCAGGCCTAACTTACGAACTGACCGCTTCAAGTCAGCCCGCCATTATGATGCGGGGGCCTGCCTGAGGTGCCAGACAAGCCCCCGTCCTAGGCCGGTCTTTCCGAATCTGGCTCACCTCGGAACAGGCGACGGCTGGCTTCTATGGCTGGCGTCGCCTGGTGACTAGTGGCTGTACTCAGAGCTCAACTCCCGAAGTTCCGGCCAAGGCTTGCCTTAACACCAGGACTGGGTCAGTTCCAAGACCCTAGCCCCAGTGGGCATTTGCCCCGCTGCATCCCTGGGTGCTAGCTTGCCAGCCCATCGGAGTAGATTACCTGTCAAAGATAACGCGGATATGCCAGGCCGAGAAAACAAACATTCGGGCTTCATGCGTCAACGTTGCGTGAAGGAAGTGTGAAGCTGCGACAGCAGCTAAGATAACCGCGGTGCACTGGCAGAGCTCCGGCTGATGCAGATTGTCGGCGCGTAGAAAGGATTTTGGGTTGATCAGCCACTGAGTCGGCCATCATCCTTGTCGCTCGATGCCAAGCAGGGCATAATGTCTTAGCGAGCAGGTAGCTGTTTTCAGGTGAGGCGATGAGCAAGCTAGGCGACAAGATCCGCAATGCGAGGCGTTTGGAGTCGGCACCCATCGGCTTTGGGGCGATAGCTGCTCGCCCCGGCGCTCCGTCGATGCTCCTGCTGGTGCATGGGCCAGCCTCGAGCATGCGGCCCCCCGATGACCTGGCAGACCGGGGCGTGGACGCTGTTCTCCTATCCCTCTCCAACCCTCAGGCAGACATGAGTCAGTTGGCTAAATGGGCCAAGAAGGCCAGCGATGTGCCCTGCGGTGCCCAGGTGATGGCCGCCAGCGGCAAGACCGTGGCGGCTCTCAAGGAGGCGGGTGCCGACTTCCTGGTCTTCGATGCCGAGGCCACCAGCGCCGAAGCCCTCCTAGACACAGAGATGGGCTACGTCCTCGCCCTCTCCGGCGAACCGACCGATTCGCTTCTGAGGACGACGGACGCCTTTCGCCTGGAAGGCCTCTGGGTCGATGACTGGCGAGGGCCGCTGACGGTGCATCTCCAGATGGAGCTGCATCGCATGCATCTTCTCTCCCGCAAGCCCTTGTTTGCTCCCGTTCGACCCGATATCGGCGCGGGCGAGCTGGAGTGTCTGCGGGATGCTGGCGTGGTAGCCGTTGCCGTGAACGGGATGGAGGCCGGCGCCTGGCAGCAGTTGGGCGACTTGCGTCAGGCGATCGATGGGCTACCAGCCAGGGCGCGGCGACGCGAGGAGAGGCCGGACGTAGTGCTGCCCCTCGGGCGGCAGCTGGCTCCTCAGGTCGAAGAGGAAGAGGAGGAGGAGGAAGAGTCCCCGCCCGAGTGATTGCGTGGCCTCGACATAGAGCGCGAACAAGAAGAATACGGAGGCTCTGGCTGAGGTCAGGGCTTCTGTTGTTTGCTGGCGAAGCCCCCTGCTATAATGCTGTAGCAAATCCTGGCAAACCTTCAGGTTAGACATGGCAAAGACACAGAAACCGTTGATGGAAGCACAAGCTGTGAGCACGTCGCAGGTGCGCTACCAGCGCATCGTAGTTAAGATCGGCACCAACGTTCTCACTGCGGGCACCGACCGCCTGGACCTGGAGGTGATGTCGTCGCTGGTGGGGCAGGTGGCTCGCCTTCATCGCCAGGGGAAGGACGTGCTCATCGTGAGCTCGGGGGCCATCGCCTGCGGGCGGCATCGCTTGGGCAGCGCCAAGGAGCGCAAAGACATACCCTTCCGCCAGGTGCTGGCGTCGGTGGGCCAGCCCTACCTCATGCAGGCCTACGACGAGCTTTTCGCCTGGCACGACATCGTGGTGGCCCAAACCCTCCTCACCAAGCGAGACCTGGCCGATCGCCAGGGCTACCTGAACGCCCGCAACACCTTCCTGGCCCTCCTCGAAGCGAGAGCCGTGCCCATCGTGAACGAGAACGATGTGGTGGCGGTGGAGGAGATCGAGGGAGTCAAGATCGGCGACAACGATAACCTCTCGGCCCTGGTGACCAACCTGGTGGATGCCGAGCTGCTGGTGCTGCTCACCGACCAGGGCGGCCTCTTCAGCGCCGATCCCCGGCTCCACCCCGACGCTCGCCTTATACAGCGGGTGGATCGGATTGACGAGGAGATCGAGCAGCTTGCGGGCGAGCGCGGCGAACGGGGCGTTGGCGGCATGACCACCAAGATCCAGGCTGCCAGACTGGCCACCGCCGGCGGAACCCACGTGGTCATCGCCGACGGCCGCGAGAAGGACGTCCTGGCGCGCCTGGCCGAGGGCGAGGCCCTGGGCACCCTCTTCCCACCGACTGCGGATCGCCTGGAGAGCCGCAAGCGCTGGATGCTGACCGGCCTCTCGCTGAAGGGGAGCATTGTGGTGGACGCGGGGGCGGCCAGGGCTCTACAACAGGAGAAGCGAAGCCTTCTGCCAGCGGGGATACGCCGGGTGGAGGGCCCCTTCGAGCGGGGCGATGCCATAGCCATTTGCGACAGCGAGGGGCAGCGCATCGCCTGCGGCATCACCAGCTACGGTTCCAGCGACATCGAAACGATTCAAGGTCTCCGCTCCGAGCGCATCGAGGAAATGCTAGGCTATCAGTACGGGGCGGAGGTAGTCCACCGCGACAATCTGGTGCTTTTGTGAGAGGATCGTTGGGAAGGAGGCAGGCCATCGCCAGGAGTAGGTATGGGCTCTGTCGTTAAGAAGCGGCGCAAGAAAATTCGCAAGCACAAGCATCGCAAGATGCTGAAAAAGGCCCGCTGGCAGCGCAGGCATCGCTAGTTGTTTGCCCGCCGACAGCCAGACTAGCGGGCTGCCCCAGGAGGGGAAGGTGGCGACGCAGCGTTTTCGGGGCATGGTGGATGTCTTGAATACCGAAGGCGTAGTCGCGGCCAGGGCCTATTGTGAGCTGGTGATCGACGCCCTTGGTCTCGGCCTCGACGAGTGGGAGGGCGCCCTGCGGGACGTGAGTCCGCCTGACGCTCTCGTCGAGAGCGGCCGCTATCGCCTACGGCTGCCCACCGCCAGCGAGGGCGAGGTGATTATCAACCAGGTCTTCGTCCGTGAAGAGGGAGGCCTGGGGGCACCGGCCGTCTACCAGTTCCTGGGGACAGGCCCGCCGCCGGAGGTTCCGCCAGAGGCGGGACGGTGACCCATGTTCGACAGGGTTCGGCGAAGCGTCTCGTCCTTGCGGGGGCGTCGCCTGGCGGAGAACCCGCTGGTGAAGGTGGCGGCCACCATCCACCAGGTGGAGGTGGACGTGTGGCAAACGGCGCTGGAGCGCCAGGGGATAAAGGCCACCGTTCGCGAGCTTGCGCCGGAGGTCGCGCCGCCGACCGGTCGGCCAAGCTGGGAGGTGTGGGTGCGGCAGAGCGACGAGCCGCGGGCGCGCCTGCTCCTTGGCCTCTCGGGGCACAGCGTGATCCGCCTGCCGCGGCAGAAGGCGGAGGAGTGAGCGCCCGGGTGGCGGTGTGGTGATGGAACTGAAGACGAACGTCCTCTACTACGGCGATAACCTGGAGATACTGCGGAACCACATTCCCGACGAGTCCATAGACCTGATCTACCTTGACCCGCCGTTCAATTCCAACCGCTCGTACAATATCCTCTTCCGCGAGTCGACAGGAGCCGCCAGTGAGGCGCAGATCGAGGCGTTTGAGGACACCTGGCGGTGGGGGCCGACGGCACAGGAGGCCTACGAGGAGGTCATGACGGGGCCGCACCAGAAGGTGGCGCGCATGCTGAGGGCCATGGTGGACGGCCTGGGCCACAACGACGTGACCGCCTACCTGAGCATGATGGCCATTCGCCTGGTGGAGCTGCACCGAGTGCTGAAGCCTACCGGCTCCATTTACCTTCACTGCGACCCCACGGCGGGGCCATACCTGCGGGTGTTGATGGACAGCATCTTCGACCCCCGCAACTTCCGCAACGAGATCACATGGCAACGCACGAACGTTCACAACGACGCGAAGCGGTGGGGCACGGTTACCGACACCATCCTCTACTACGGCAAGACCGCTGAGGTCGTGTGGAACCAGCCCCGCGTCCGGCTCACGGATGCCCACCTTGCCTCGAAATACACGCACGATGACGGCGATGGGCGCGGCTCGTATATGCTGGGGGACATGACGAGTCCGAACCCGCGCCCGAACATGATGTACGAATGGAAGGGGCATGTTTCGCCTCCCTACGGTTGGCGCTACTCGCGCGAAACAATGGCGAAGCTCGACGCCGACGGCCGAGTATGGTATCCGCCATCGAAAGACCGGCGTCCGCGCCTGAAACGATACCTCAATGAGATGGCCGGTTCGGCCATGAACTCCGTCTGGACAGACATCCCGCCGATCAATTCTCAAGCCAAAGAGCGCCTCGGCTACCCTACCCAGAAGCCCCTGGCTCTGCTGGAGCGCATCGTCAGCGCTTCCTCCAACCCTGGTGACATCGTCCTCGATCCCTTCTGCGGCTGCGGCACGGCGGTGCACGCCGCCCACAAGCTCGGCCGCCGCTGGATCGGCATCGACATTACGTATCTGGCGATCAACCTCATCGAGCGCCGCATGACCGACGCCTTCCCGGACCTCACGGTTGAGGTCGAAAGCGCCCCCAGGGACCTAGCCAGCGCCCGCGACCTGGCCCAGCGCGACAAGTACCAGTTCCAGTGGTGGGCCATTACCAGGCTAGACGCGCAACCGGTCGCGGGAAAGAAGAAGGGCTCGGACAAGGGCATAGACGGCGTCATCCCCTTCTTTGCCGGCCCCAAGGAGGACTACAAACGGGTGATCGTCTCCGTAAAGGGCGGCGAGCACGTTGGCGTAGGTATGATTCGGGATCTGGTTGGCGTGCTGGAGAGAGAGCAGGAGCCCATCGGGGTTCTCCTGACCCTGGCACCGCCCACAAGGGACATGGTCACGGAAGCAGCAGCCGCCGGCTTTTACGAGAGCGAGTTCTGGGAGCGGAAGTTCCCGCGGCTCCAGATCCTTACCATCGAGGAGATGCTCAGCGGCAAGCGCCCGGACATACCCTGGGGCAAGGCTCCCTTCGCGAAGGCACCGACGGAGAAGGAGAAAGGCGAGCAGGGGGAGATGCTGTGACCAGCATCGCATCTGAACTGCAAACCAAGGGCCAGGCCGCGCGCCAGGCGGCTCGGCGGCTGCCCGGCCTGTCGACGGAGGTGAAGAACCGCGCCCTGCACAGCATCGCCGAGGCCCTTCTCGCCCGCCAGGAGGAGATCCTGGCCGCCAACGCCGAGGACCACGCGACGGCAAAGGCAGCCGGCATCTCGGCCAGCGTCCTCGACCGCCTGCTCCTGAACCCCGACCGCCTGGCGGCCGTCGCCTACGGCGTGCGCACGGTGGCTGCGCTGCCCGACCCCGTGGGCGAGATGATCGACATGCGCGCCCTGCCCAACGGCCTGGTCGTCGGCCGCCGCCGCGTGCCGCTAGGGGTCATCGCCGCCATCTACGAGAGCCGCCCCAACGTGACGGTGGACATCGCCTCCCTCTGCCTGAAGAGCGGCAACGCCTGCATCCTGCGCGGCGGCAAGGAGGTTATCCGCTCGAACACAGTGCTGGCGCGCGTGCTGCGAGAGGCGGCGGCAGCCGCCGGCGTGCCCGAGGGAGCGATCCAGCTCATCGAGAACACCGACCGCGCCCTGGTGGGCGAAATGCTCAAGCTGCGCGAATTTATCGACCTGGTGGTTCCCCGCGGCAGCGCCGAGCTGATCAACTTCGTGGCCGAGAACGCCCGCATGCCCGTCCTGATAGGCGGCACCGGCGTCTGCCACACGTATATAGACCGCGCCGCCGATGTCGATATGGGCGTGCGGGTGGCGCACAACGCCAAGTGTCGCCGCTACAGCATCTGCAACGCCCTGGACACCCTTCTGGTGCACGCCGACATCGCTGAGACCTTTCTCCCCGCTATTGCGCGGTCGTGGGCGGAAGCCGGCATCGAGATGCGCTGCGACCAGCGCTCGCTGGCCATCCTCGAGGCGTCGGAGATCGCCGGCCTCTCGCTCAAGCCGGCGCAGGCCGAGGACTTCGGCAAGGAGTTCCTGGCCCCGGTCGCGTCCGTCAGGGTGGTCGACTCCCTGGATGAAGCGATCGACCACATCTACGAGCACGGCACCGGCCACTCGGACGCCATCATAACGGAGGACTACTCGGCGGCCATGCGCTTCCTGGACGAAGTGGATACCGCCGTCGCCTACGTGAACGCCAGCACCCAGTTCACCGACGGCGGCCAGTTCGGCCTGGGGGCGGAGATCATCGATTCTACTCAGAAGACCATCGCCCGCGGCCCGGTGGCCCTGCGGGAGATCACCACCTACAAGTGGATCGTTCTGGGCAGCGGCCAGACTCGCCCTTAGGATAGGAGGAGGAGATGAGGGATTACTACTTCGAGAGGGAGTGCCGCACCCCCTACTCCGAATGCTACGCCGTCGAGGTGAACGGCAACGAGATCGGGCGGGTCGACATCCACTTCACTGCCAGCGTAGCCTATGCCACCCTCTGCGTGGGGCGAGACCTATCCGAGGAGGAAATGCGAGACCTCATCGGCGAGATCGACGAGAAGCTGGTGCTGACCACTGACCCCTTCCGGGAGGACTTCGTAGTCACGGTCTGGGCCGGCCGAGAGGCGGCTGTCTACTCCGACGAGGACTTCGCTGAGGAGGAGGACGAGGAGGAGGAGACCGAGGAAGGGAACGGCCATCGGGCCTAGCGCTCGATGCCCTCCATAGGCCCCCGGTCGCGCCCGTCATCGGGCTCGGGGTGAATGGTGACGATAGCGCCGGGCAGGCGCTTCCTGATATCGCCCTCAATCTGATCACTCAGGTCGTGCACCTCCTGGATGGTGCGAGCAGGGTCCACCAGAAGGTGCAGCTCTACATAGCGCTGGTGGCCGGAGCGGCGGGTGCGCAGATGATGGAAGCCCCGCACCTCGGGGTGGCGCGCGAGGATGCTCTGGTGGATCTGCTTTTCGTCCTCCTCGGGCAGGCGCACGTCCATGATCTCGCCCAGGGCACTCCTGATCAGCCCGAAAGCCATCCACCACATGTAGCCAGCCAGGACTATGGCCACAAGCGGATCGAAAACCTCAGCGCCGGTGAAGCGCACCAGCAGCAGGCCGACGATGACCGCTACCGCTTGAACGAAGTTGGTCTGCAAGTGGCGGGCCTCAGCGGAAAGGGCCAGGGAGTCAGTGCGACGAGCAGCCATGCGCATGTAGGCTGCCACCACCACGTTGAGCAGGGCGCTGGTCACCATCGCCGCCAGGCCCAGGTTCACGTCGATGGCCTCGCTGCCCTCTATGATTCGTCGCAAGGCCTGATAGATGATGAACCCACCGCCCAAGCCGACCACCCCCGCCGACACCGTCGCCGAGAGGCTCTCCGCCTTGCCGTGGCCGTAGGGGTGCTCCCAGTCGGCCGGGCGGGCAGCGATGCGCACGCTGAGCAGGGCAGCGGCGGCAGCCAAGAGGTCCTCGCCGCTGTCCAGGGCATCGGAGAGGACGGCGATGCTGCCGCTGATGAGGCCCAGGGTGAGCTTGAGGATGAGCAAGCCCAGGGTGACTATCAGGGAGAGGGTGGCAGCCCGAACGGCGATACTCATGTCGCTCTGACGGGCGCGAGCGGAAGGCTTGAGCTAGCCTTTCTTGCGCGCTAAGACACTACGAGCCGCCTCGGCGATCTTCTCGGCGCTGAGGCCGTAGCGCTCTAACAACTCGTCCCAGCGCCCGGAAACAGCGTACTGGTCCTGCATGCCGATGAAGGCCATAGGGGTCGGCTGGTGCAGTGCCAGCGTCTGGGCCACAACGCTGGCCAGGCCACCGTGCACCAAGTGGTCCTCGGCGGTGACGATGGCGCCGGTCTCCCTGGCCGCTGCCAGCACAGCCTCCACATCCAGGGGCTTGAGGGATGCCATGTTGAGAACGCGGCAATCGATGCCTTGCGAGGCGAGAAGCTCGGCCGCCTCCAGGGCCTTCGAGACCATCACTCCGATGGCCATCACAGTCACGTCCTTGCCAGGACGCGCAACATGGGCCTTGCCCAACTGGAACTTGTGGCTCTCGTCGTAGATGACGGGGATCTTGGGACGCACGCAGCGGATATAGAAGGGGCCAGAAGTGCGGGCAGCTACCTCGATGGCCTGCTCCGTCTCCACCACGTCGGCGGGCACGATAACCCGAAAGCCGGGAAGAGCGAGCATGAGAGAGAGATCGTCGATGGCTTGAGCGGAGGCACCGTCCTCGCCGGTGATGATGCCGGCGTGGCTGCCCACCAGCTTGACGTTCTGGCCAGGCTGGGCGATACCCAGGCGGATCTGATCGAAGCAGCGGCCGGGAGCAAAGACAGCGAAGGTGCTTACGAACACGGTCTTGCCCGTCGCCGCCAGGCCAGCCGCCACGCTCACCATGTTCTGCTCGGCCACGCCTACCGGGAAGAAGCGCTCAGGGAAGACCTTGCCGAACTCGCGGGCGGTGGTAGAACCGCCCAGGTCAGCATCTACGACCACGATATCCAGCCCCTCGCGGCGCAGGCGAATGAGGGTTGGCCCCAGGGCCTCACGAGTAGCCGCAGCCTTGGTGGTCATCCTAGGCCAACTCCGCTAGGGCCTTCTCAGCCTGCTCGGGCGTGGGCGCTTTGCCGTGGAAGGCAGGGTTGTTCTCCATGAAGCTGACGCCCTTCCCCTTGACGGTGTGAGCGATGATGACCGTGGGTTGCCCCTTGGTCCCCTTCGCCTTATCCAGCATCCCAATGAGGGCCGACAGGTCGTGGCCGTCGGTCTCCAACACCTGCCAGCCGAAGGCCCGCCACTTCTCCTCCAGCGGCTGGAGGCTCATGATATTTACCGTGTGGCCTTTCTCGTTCACCCAGCCGCCTATGCGCTGCGGGCGGCTCTTATCTTCGTAGCGGCTGTAATCGCAGAAGCCGTCGTTCTGGATACGATTGTAATCGATGATAGCGGTGAGGTTGTCCGCCTGATGGTGGGCAGAGGCCATGACGGCCTCCCAGGTCTGGCCCTCGTTCAGGTCGCCATCGCCAAGGAGACAGTAGACGCGATAGTCCTTTCCGTCCAGGCGAGCCGCCAGCGCCTGACCAAGGCCGAAGGACAGGCCCTGCCCCAGAGAGCCCGATGTCATCTCCACCCCCGGCGGGCTGCCGGCCACCAGGTGCCCCTCAAGGTAACTGCCCAGCTTGCGCAGGTTGGTGAGTTCCTCTACCGGCAGATAACCGCACTCAGCCATGACAGCGTAGACGGCGGGCGCGGCGTGCCCCTTGCTCAGGACGAAACGGTCGCGGTCCGGCCACTGGGGATTCTGGGGATCGTGGCGGAGGATGTGACAGTACAGGGCCACCAGGATGTCCGCACAAGACAACGAGCCGCCAGGGTGACCACACCCGGCGGCAGCGGTCATCTCGACGATGTGACGGCGAACGCGCTTAGCGAAGGCTTGCAGTTCCTTCAACGAAGCATCACTCACGGGGGTCAAGATCGCCTACTCCCCTTCCAACCTATCCACCCACAGGCACTGTCATTATAAGAACCGCCCTTCCTAATGTCTACGGCCCGATGCTATCATGGCTCCATGGTGGTCGACTTCCACACCCACATCTTCCCACCGCAGGTGCGTGAGCGACGGGAGGACTATTTGCGCCGCGATCCTGCCTTCGCCCAGATGTACAGCAGCCCCAAGGCCCAAATCGCCACCGGCGAAGAGCTTTCGGCTAGTATGGAGGAGGCGGAGGTGGACACGAGCGTGGTCATGGGCTTTGCCTGGTCGGAGCAAGAGCTGTGCAGAGAGCACAACGAATACCTGCTGGAGACGGCAGCCCGGAGCGACGGGAGGCTCATCCCCTTCTGCGTCATCCAGCCACAGGCCGGCGATGAAGCCCTGGCGGAGATCGAGCGCTGCGTTCGCGGCGGCGCTCGCGGCCTGGGCGAGCTTCGGCCCGACAGCCAAGGCTATTCGCTGGACCAGGACGCCGGCGACATGCTGGCCGAGGCGGCCCTCCGCCACGATCTCGTGCTCCTCTTCCACGTGAGCGAGCCGGTGGGCCACGCCTATCCGGGCAAGAGTGGCCTGAGCCTGGATGCGTTCTATCGATTCGTGAGCAGCCATCAGGGGTTGACGACGGTGGGCGCTCACTGGGCGGGCGGCCTTCCCTTCTATGCTCTCATGCCAGAGGTCAGGGAGGCGCTGGCCAACGTCTACGTCGATACGGCGGCCACCCCTTTTCTCTATGACCCAGCGATCTATCGGCGAGTTGCCGAGCTGGTGGGAGCAGAACGTATTCTCTTCGGCAGCGACTACCCACTCATATCACAGCGACGCCAACGACAGGCCATCGAGGATAGCCTTAGGAACGATGAGTACGGCAGGCGACTCGTCCTGGGGGAGAACGCCTGTCGACTGTTGAGGCTAGGTCATGAGGGAAAGAGATAGCGAGCAAACGCTGCGACTGTTCGTGGCCTGCGAGCTGCCAGCGGAGATGAGGGCGGCTCTAGCCAGCCTACAAGAGGCGCTACGCAAGAAAGGGGCGCCACGCCTGCGCTGGGTGCGACCGGAGGGCATCCACCTGACCCTGAAATTCCTGGGGGCGGTGCCTCAGGAGAAGGTGGCCGCCATCCGTGAGGCATTGGTCCCTACGGTACAGGGAATACCGCCGCTGGCGCTGTCGCTGGCGGAGGTGGGCACGTTCGGCGGCCGCCGTGGCGCTCGCGTTCTTTGGGTGGGCACGCAGGGCGACCTGGAGCCTCTGGGCCGCCTCCAGCAGCGGGTGGAAAAAGCCCTGGAACCCCTGGGCTTTCCACCCGAACGCAGGGCCTTCTCGCCTCACCTCACCCTGGCGCGCGTGCCGGACAGGGCGGGCAGCGACGAAAGGCAAACCGTGTGGGAACTGGCCAAGACCATCGAGGTGCCGCCCGCCTCAGCCGTGACGATCGGCGAGCTCAGCCTGATGCGCAGCATCCTCGGCCCCGGCGGCGCCGTCTATGAGCAGGTCGCCGCTTTCCCCCTGGGCTAGGCCAGAGGGCCTGGTGCTGGGGGTGCAGTGTTTCACTGTGGTTGAGACATAGAGCGTCAAACGTCCCCTGGCCGCTCGTCCTGAGCCTGTCGAAGGAGGAGCGGGGGCTCATGGTTCGACAAGCTCACCATGAGCGGCCCAAAAAGAGAGGCTGCACTGCATCAACCACCGCCATCAGAATTGCCGCCCGTGTGCGATGCATGGCCTACCCGTACCCGTTGGGGTGCTCGCGGTGCCAGCGCCAGGCGCTCTCGATGATCTCCTCGAGGTTGGGGAACTGAGGCCGCCAGCCCAGCTCGCCGCGGGCCTTCTCTGCTGAAGCCACCAGGGACGGCGGGTCGCCCGGCCGCCGCGGCTCCTCTCGCACGGGGATGGGCTGGCCGCTGACCTTGCGGGCGGCCTCGATCACCTGGAGGTTGGAGAAGCCCTGCCCGTTGCCCAGGTTGTACACAGCGCTCCCCTCTTTCAGGCGCTTGAGAGCCAGTACGTGAGCGCGAGCCAGGTCGAGCACGTGGATGTAGTCGCGGATGCAGGTACCATCGGGCGTAGGGTAATCGGTGCCATATATGGGGACCACCTCTCGCTGGTCCAGGGCAACCTGGATGACGATGGGGATGAGATGGGTCTCGGGACGGTGGTCCTCTCCCAGGGTAGGGGTGGCGCCAGCGGCGTTGAAGTAGCGCAGGGATATGTGGCGCAGGCCGCACTGGCTGTCGTACCAGCGCAGCAGCCGCTCCACCACCGCCTTCGACTCGCCGTAGGGGTTGACGGGGTTGATGGGCGCGTCCTCAGAGATGGGAACGGTCTGCGGCTGTCCGTAGACAGCGGCGCTGGAGCTGAAGACGAAGCGCCTCACGTTGTACTCCAGCATGGTGTTCAGAAGGCAGATGATGCCGCCGATGTTGTTGGCGAAGTAGCGGCCAGGCTCACTCATCGACTCGCCGGCGACGATGAAGCCGCCGTAGTAGACAACGGCATCGATGCGCTGGTCGACGAAGACGCGAGCCAGCAGCTCTTGGTTGCGGACGTCTCCTACTATGAGATCGGCCTCGTCAGAGACGGCGGCGGCGTGGCCACCGATGAGGCTATCGCAGACTGTCACGCGATGGCCTGCGGCCAGCAGCTCGGCCGTGGTCACGCTGCCGATGTAGCCCGCTCCTCCCACTACCAGTACCCGCATGGTCTACTCTCCCTCGTCTCTCATGGCACGATCGTGTCGCACTAGCTGGCTGTCACCGACAGGCCCAGCACCTGCTCTCGCGCCTCGGCCACCACAAACAGCGAGCCCACCACGCAGATGAGATCATCAGGCCCGACCAGGGCCCGGGCGCGATCCAGGGCCGCCGCCACCGTAGGGCAGATCTCGCTGGCCACGCCCCGGGCGGCGAAGGCAGCCGCCACCGCCTCGGGCTCAGCCGCCCGCGGGTGCCGCGAGCGGGTCGCGATCAGCAAGCGAGTCAGAGGCGCTAGCTCTTCGGCCATAGCTGCCACCGTCTTGCCCCCCGATACGCCCATCACCAGAATGGCGCGCTCGAAGGAGAAGTGATCTCGCAGCGCCTGCCCCAGGCGGCGGGCCGAGTCGCCATTGTGAGCGCCATCGACCACTATCAGAGGCTTGTCCGTCAGCACCTCCAGGCGGCCCGGCCAAGACAGCCGGCCAAGGCCCTCCCCTATCGATTCTTCAGATACGGCGACGCCTCCGCTCCCCAAGGCATCGATGGCAGCCACCGCCGTGGCAGCGTTCTCCAACTGATGAGCACCCAGAAGGGGCAGCCACAACTCCCACGAGCAGCCGGGGCCCGCCAATCGAAAGCGCTGGCCCGTCAGGTCCCAGCTCAGGCGCTGCATAGAGTAGGTTTCGCTCACTTCCAGCAGGGGAACAGCTAATTCCGCCGCCCTCGCGCGTATGGCGGCGACCGCCTCCGGGTAGGGCTGGGGCGCCATCACCACCGTCGTCCCGGGGCGCAGGATGGCCGCCTTCTCAGCCGCTATCTTCTCCACAGTATCGCCCAGAACAGTCGTATGCTCCAGGCTAATGGGAGCGATGACACACACTGCCTTCTCATCCACCACGTTGGTGGCATCCAGGCGACCGCCCATGCCCACCTCCAGCACCTGCCATTGGATGTCTCTGTCCTGAAAATGGAGGAAGGCCAGAGCGGTCAGCAGCTCGAAGGTGGTGAGCTGGCCGAAGCGACCGTCCTCATTCTCGGCGGCCACCCGGGGAGCGAGGACTTCGGTCAGGCGAGCGAATTCCTCCTCGCCGATGGGCTGGCCATCCACAACTATGCGCTCGCGGATGTTGTGGAGGTGGGGGCTAGTGTACAAGCCGCTGCGATATCCCGCCGCTTGCAGGATGGAGACGATCATGGCGGCCACGCTACCCTTTCCCTTGCTGCCGGCGATGTGGATGGTCCGGCGACCCAGGTGAGGATTGCCCAGGCGAGCCAGCAGGGACTGGACGCGGCGCAGGTCGAAGTTGGCGGCAGCGAAGGTCTGAGCGGACGCCCTCTCCCAGTCAGTGAAGCCGAGAACATACTCGATGGCTTGGGAATAATCCATGGGTCTTCTAGCCAACTAAGGCTGCTTAGCCGTAAGTCTGCTGGATTATAGCACCGCTCTTTCCGCTGGCTCAATGGAGACAGGAGCGTGTGCGAGGCGTATGATCGATCAGGGCTATGACCAAACGCAATATCCACCAGTACCTGGAGCGCATATTGCCTCAGCGGGGCGACCGCCAGCGCATCGCCGCCCTTCTGGAGCGACGCTGGTCTCTGCCTGTACGAGAAGACCACCCCCTGGGCCGACTCCAGAGCCGTGCCCTCGGCCCAACTCGGCTGCTGGTGCTGCTGGGGCCGAAGAATGCTTTCGGCGCGTCCTACTTTCAGGTCTTCCTGAGGCTCGCTGACGGTCGCCTGAGCGCTGAGCCGCTGCTCCTGGGCCTACACAACAGCGGTCGCTATCCCGCCTACAACTGGATCGACATCATCCGCTATGAGGACAGCGCCGCGTTCGAGGGCAGCGAAGGACTGAACCTGGCCGCGGGTGGGCTAGACCGCCGCCTGTTCCGCCTGCTGAGCCAGTTCATCCCAGCCGGCGGCCATCTGATGGTGGAATACGAGTCGGAGGGACAACGACCCACGGAGCGCATGCTAAGCCTGGGCGTGCCGCCGGTAGCGACACCCCTAGGATACCTGTTCTTTCTGAGCGGCTGCGGGGCCAGCTTCCGCAATTGGTACATCAGTGAGGGAGGCCGAGAAGGCCCCCGCAAGCTCCAGGGGTTCAGACCGCTGGATGCCGAGGACGCCCGCCGCAAAGCGCAATCGATGGCGGAAGAGCTGCGGCAGTTCCTGGCCCGCGCCCCCAGGAAAGAACATCGCCAATGGGAGAAGCTGGCCCGCCGTCTGGCTCGGCGGGTGCTCAGACGGCTGGAGATGTCAGAGGTT
The DNA here is from genome assembly GCA_964512285.1 of uncultured Dehalococcoidia bacterium. Taxonomy (GTDB): domain Bacteria; phylum Chloroflexota; class Dehalococcoidia; order SM23-28-2; family SM23-28-2; genus SM23-28-2. The sequence continues at coordinate 48,782 of CAZEJO010000009.1, forward strand.
GCCGCTGGGCAGGGTTGACGGCCTGGGCAGTCGTCAGTAACATGGCCTTGCTCGTGCGGAAAGGAAACAGCCGGTTCGATGCGCGAGGATGGCTGCCGCCCTTTCCCAGGGAGCAGCCGTTTCGGTTCGTAGTTGCAGCCGGAGGAGGTACGCTGTGATCACCATTAGCGCTATCAAGGCCGACGTCGGTGGCTATGTGGGCCACTCGGCCATGCACCCCGAGGTGCTGGAAAAGGGCCGTGAGGAGGTGGAGAAGGCACGCAAGCAGGGTCTCCTCATCGATCACCATGTGAGCTACTGCGGCGATGACCTGTTCCTGATCATGACCCACGAGCACGGGGAGAACCATGAGCCGGTTCATCGCCTGGCCTGGGACACTTTCATAGAATGCACCGAGGTGGCCAAGAAGCTGAAGCTGTACGGCGCTGGCCAGGACCTCCTGACCGACGCCTTCTCGGGGAACATCCGCGGCGCCGGCCCCGGCTCGGCGGAGATGGAGATCGAGGAGCGCCCCTCCGAGCCGCTTCTCGTTTTCATGGGCGACAAAACATCGGCTGGCTCCTTCAACATGCCCCTGTACAAGATGTTCGCCGACCCCTTCAGCACCGCTGGCCTGGTCATCGCCGACAGCCTCCACCAGGGCTTCAGCTTCGAGGTGCAGGACGTCGTCGAGCACAAGAAGATCACCCTCAACGCGCCGGAGGAGATATACGACCTGCTCATCTTCCTGGGAGCGCCGTCCCGCTATGCTGTGAAGAAAGTCTTCTCGCGGGCCACTGACGAGGTAGGGGCCGTCTCCAGCACCGACCGGCTCTCCTTCATCGCCGGCCGCTACGTCGGCAAGGACGACCCGGTGTGCGTGGTGCGCGCTCAGGGGAACTTCCCCGCCGTGGGGGAGGTGCTGGACCCGTTCGCCTTCCCCTTGCTCGTTGAGGGCTGGATGCGCGGCTCCCACCATGGCCCCTGGATGCCGGTGGGGCTCAAGGATGCTCAGCCCACCCGTTTCGATGGGCCGCCACGGATCGCCTGCCTGGGCTTCCAGTTGGCCAACGGCAAGCTGGTGGGCCCGAGGGACATGTTCGACGACCCCAGCTACGATCACACCCGCCAGAAGGCCAACGAGATAGCCGACTACATGCGCGCGCACGGCCCCTTCGAGCCGCACAGACTCCCGCTTGAGGAAATGGAGTATACGACAATGCCGCTTATAGCCAAAAAGCTGGCCAACCGCTGGGAGGCGCTGGACTAGCTGGTGCCCAACCTCCTCCTGGCGACCAACAACGCCGGCAAGGTCGCCGAGTACCGCCAGCTTCTGGCCGGCTGCGGCTGGGAACTGGTAGCGCCAAGCGAGCTGGGCCTGAGCCTGGCAACCGAGGAGACTGGCGATACCTACGAAGAAAATGCTACACTGAAGGCGCTGGAGGCCGCTCAGGTGGGCGGCCTTCACGCCCTGGCCGATGACTCCGGCCTGGAGGTAGACGCCCTGGCAGGCGAGCCGGGGCCACGGGCGGCCCGCTTCGGCGGCGAGGGGACCACCTACCAGGAGAAGATGTCGCTCCTCCTGGAGCGCCTCCAGGGGGTGCCGCCTTCGGAGCGGGGTTGCCGGTTCGTTTGTGTGATTGCGATAGTCGATCCCCAAGGCGGGGTGCGGCTGTGTCGAGGGGAGTGCGAGGGACTGGTGGCCGAGGCTCCCCAGGGAGAAGGCGGGTTCGGCTATGACCCCATCTTCTACCTGCAGGAGCGGGGCCTGACCATGGCCCAGCTATCGGCGGAGGAGAAGAACGCGATTAGCCATCGCGGGCGGGCGGCCCAGATAGCCCGCCAAGTACTGAAAGAACTGCTGCATGAGCACCAGCAACGGCTTCGTACCGGCCAGACCACTGATTGACCCCTTCCAGCGCTCCATCAGCTACCTGCGGGTGTCCGTCACCGACCGCTGCAACCTGCGCTGCGTCTACTGCATGCCCGAGGAGGGCGTCCCTTTCGTGCCACACCAGGAGATCCTCACTCTGGAGGAGATGGCGCGCATCATCCGGGTGGCGGCGGGCATGGGCCTGCGCAGAGTGCGCCTCACTGGCGGCGAGCCCCTGGTGCGCAAGGGCGTCGTCGACCTGGTGCGCTGGATCAGCCAGACACCCGGCATCGAGGACATCTCCCTCACCACCAACGGTATGATTCTCGCCTCCTACGCCCACGAGCTGGCCGCCGCCGGCCTGAAGCGGGTCAACGTGAGCCTGGATACCCTCCGCCCCGAGCGCTTTCGCCAGATCACCCGCCGCGGCGACCTCTCGGCCGTTATGGCGGGCATCGCCGCCGCCCGCGACGCCGGCCTGTCGCCCCTGAAGCTGAACGTGGTCGTTATGCGGGAGGTCAACGACGATGAGATCGTGGAGATCGCCCGCACCACCCTGGACGAGGACTGGCAGGTCCGGTTCATCGAGCTCATGCCATTCATGGACGAGCAGGAGACGTGCATCAGGGACAGCTCCCTGGTGCTTGGCTTCGTCCCCACTCAAGAGGTGAAGCGGCAGATCGAGGAGGCGTTGGGCCCTCTGGAGGCGGCGGAGACCAGCACAGGCGGTGGCCCAGCCAAGTACTATCGACTGCCTGATGCCAGGGGCCTCATCGGTTTCATCAGCCCTCTCAGCGAGGGGCAATTCTGTGCCACCTGCAATCGCATGCGCCTCACGGCCGACGGCAAGATCCGCCCCTGTCTGCTCACCGACCAGGAAGTGAACCTGAAGGAGACGCTGCGCCGAGGCGGCAGCGACGATGAGCTACGCCAGCGCATCCTTGAGGCGCTGGCCAGCAAGCCCGATGCCCATCACCTGGGCGACGGCAATCGCCCGAAGTGGCGAAAGATGGCCCAGATCGGGGGGTAGAGGCCGTCTGACGTCACTGCAGGAAACGAAGGACCTTTAGACATGGCACGTCGGCTCAGCCATCTGGACGAATCGGGCCGCCCGCGCATGGTGGACATAACCGCCAAGGCCAACACCACCCGCCAGGCGATAGCCAAGGGCAGCGTCTACATGAAGCCCCAGACCCTGGCCCTCATCCAGGCCGGGCAGGTGGCCAAGGGCGATGTCATCTCGGTGGCCCAGTTGGCGGGCGTGATGGCCGCCAAGAAGACGCACGAGCTGATCCCCTTGTGCCATCCCCTCCTGCTCACCGACATCGACGTCCAGCTCGAGCCCGACGAAAAGGAGAGCGCCCTCCACATTACCGCCAGCGTCCGCACGACGGGCAAGACGGGGGTGGAGATGGAGGCCCTGACAGCGGTGGCGGTGGCCGGCCTCACCGTCTACGACATGTGCAAAGCCGCGGACAGAGGGATGCGCATCGAGGGGGTGCGCCTGGCGCGCAAGTCGGGCGGCAAGAGCGGGGAGATCGTGCTGGAGTGAAGGCCTAGACGCGCAGACCCTTAAACCCGCTCAGGGTGACAATCCCTCTCGTTGCTCCAGCAGTATCTCTACCACGCGCGTGAGGGCATTGTAGGCGTAGACCAGATAGTCGCGCGGGTGAAGGTCGTCCAGCTTCCTGAGCTCCTCCTTGCGCGTGGACACAGGGTTGGCCTGCTCATCAGGGAAGGACGGAAGCTCCACCCCCACCACCAGCTCGTACAGCTCGCCATCCGGGCAGACCACCACGCAGCCACGATCGGCGTGGGCGGCGACAGCGGGCTCGGCCTCGATCGCGTGGGTGAAGAAGGCGCCGGGAAAGGGCGGGAAAGGGTCGAGATGGCTCACGGCCTCCCGCAGGAGCTCTCGCAGGCGCAGGGCCGCTTCTTCGACGAGGGCATCGGCCTGGGCTTTCTGGGCTAGGGGGTCGAAATCTTCCGAGGTCATTGGTTCACCAAGTAGGATCCCCCAGGTTTACCCTTTTTGACAGATGTGATAGAATCTTGTTTGCAAACACTCTAAACTGATCGAACCGGCCTAGATTCAATATAGCAGTTTCCTCGCCCCTAGCAAAGCAAAGACATCATGCAGACAACGCGCCAGCATATCCTGGAACATTTGCAACGGCATGGCCGAGCTACCGTCAAGGAGCTAGGTCAGCTTCTGCGTCTCACCTCCACCGGTATCCGCCAACATCTCACCGTCCTGGAGCGCGACGGCCTGGTGCTGGCGAGCGAGGAGCGGGGCCGGGTGGGACGCCCCACCCTGGTCTACACCCTTACCGAGAAGGCCGACACCCTCTTCCCCAAGGGCTACGATGAACTGGCCATCGCCCTCCTAGAGGAGATTCGGGCCGAGGAGGGAAGCGAGCGCCTCTATGAGTTGCTCCACCGAGTAGCCCGGCGGCTGGCTGAGTCCTTCTGGGAACGAGTGCAGGGCAAGAGCCTGGCCGAGCGAGTGGAGGAGACGGCGCTCATCCTGCAGGAGCAGGGCTGCCTTGTGGACTGGGAGCAGCGGGACAGCGAGTTTTTCCTGCACGAGTTCACCTGCCCCCTCTCCAAGATAGCCAAGCAGGACAGCTCGGTCTGCACCCTTCACCTCGAGCTCGTCCGTCTCCTCACGGGCGCCGACACCCGCCTGGTGCGAAGCCTGCTGCGCGGCGAACGGGCCTGCACCTATCGCATTCGCCCCCTCACCGATGAAGGCGCCCGCTAGCTCTGAGGTGGCTAGTCCCTAGAACCGCCGCCCGAACCTATGTCTGTCCCCACGCGACACCATCTGGCGGCCAAGAGCAACCGCCAGATGTTCGCCCGCATCGCCCATCGATATGACCTGCTGAACAGGGTCATGACCTTCGGCCGTGATGCTGCCTGGCGTCAGGCCGCGGCTGCCCTGGCTGCTCCTAAGGGCTGTCGCCTGGCGCTAGATATGGCCACCGGCACCGGTGAGCTGGCCTTCCTCCTGGCACACCGAGCCGAGCAGGTCGTAGCTGTAGACATCTGTCCCCAGATGCTGTCCATCGCCCGGGCCAAAGCCAGAAGCCGGCCAGGGGCAGACCGCCTTCAGTTTCTCCTGGCCGACGGTTTGCGACTGCCCTTCGCCGCCAACACCTTCGACTGCATTGCCACGGCCTTCGCCTTGCGCAATGTCACTGACCTGGGGCTGGCTCTGGCTGAGATGCATCGGGTGGTGCGTCCTGGCGGGCGAGTGGTCTGTTTAGAATTGACTCGCTCTCCCTTTCGGCCGCTGGCCGCCCTTCACGCCTTGTACCTGGCCGGGCTCATCCCCACGTTGGGCCGCTGGCTGGCCAGCCAGGCCGAGGCGTACAGATTCCTGTCCATATCCTTGAGCAAGTTCCCTGATGCCCGGCAACTGGCCGAGGCGATGCGAAATAGGGGCTTTCGCCGCGTGAGCCATCGTCTCTACCATCTGTGGCCTATCGCCCTGCATGTAGCGGTCAAGTAAGCGCCCGCGCTGGGGCTCCTCCTGGCCAGCCAGACGACGTGCAACAGCGTCAAAGTTGTCGCGAATTTTTGTCCTCAACCCCCAGCCAGAAGCAGCGAGAAGAGGGTTATGAATTGGCCAGCGGGTGCTATAATCCTTGGGCGGGAAAATGGTTACCGAGATCTGGGTCGGCCAGTTCAGCATCGTTGGCGGCGAGGCCAGCGAGCAGGGTCCCTGGCTGGGCTTGTTCCCCGCTCGCGGAGGCGCGCTTGCTGCTGACCTCTACGTCCTAGTGGAGCCCTCTCTCCCCGGCAGCGAGGATTTCTGCCAGCCCCTGGTGGCGGTCATCGGCCGTCTCTTCCACCAGCAGAAGCTATCCGTTACCGGCGCTCTCCTCGCCTCTCTGCGGGCGGCTCACAATCACCTGCGCGACTGGAACAATAGGAGCCTGCGGGAGCACCGCGTGGGCGCCGGCGCAACCTGTCTGGCGCTGCGAGGGGCCGAGGTCTACCTGGCCCAGGCGGGGCCGTCCCTCGCCTACTGCCGCCATCAAGGTCAGCTACAGACACTATCCCCTCAGGAGGCAACGGCGGTCGAGCCCATCGGCATCGCCGCCGAGTTCTACCCGAGCTTCAACTGGTGTCAGGTGGCCGCTGGCGATGCCCTGCTCCTGACAACTACCTCCCTGCGCTCCATTGCCGACGACCAAGCCCTGGAGGGCATCCTTGCCCTCCAGGCGCAGGATATCCTCCCCGAGCTCTATTCCCTGGTGCGCCATCTGCCCGAGTTCGCTGCCCTTCTAATCGCCTTTATACCCACCGAACCATAGGGGCTCCGACCCCGACCAGGGCCGCGCTCGCTGGTCTGGTGTCGCTACGATTCTGGATGACCGATAGGCATCACATAGAGGGGGCTGCTACCGGGGGGAAGGTTCAATGCCTTGGAGATCTCCTCGTCTTGGAAGGCTCCGATGGTGACCGTGCCCAGCCCCAGAGCTTCCGCTTGAAGGTAAACGTTTTGTCCCGCATGGCCCGCCTCCATGTGGACATAGCGCACCCCCCGATCCCCATATTTCCCGGTAGTGCGCTCATACTCTGCGGTAATCAGCAAGCTCAGCGGGGCCTCAGCAATAGACATCTGTTGTAGGCTAAGCCGGGCCAGGGTTTGGCGAACGTCGCCCTCCAGCGTAGGCTGTAAGGAGTGGCTTTGGGGAAGATAGTGGTATACCCCTTCGCCTAGTCCCTCCACTCCCTCCTTACCCACCACAAGATAGACATCCAGGGGGTAGAGTGCTCCTGCCGAAGGAGCAGCTCTGAGCCCTGTCTCACCGGTGATGCCCTGGGCAGCCCAAAGGACCTGCGAGATCTCCCCTAATGTCAAGGATGAGTCCTTGAAGTCTCTCCTGGACCGTCTGTTCAGGATTGCCTCCTCCAAACTCATCTCCCCTTCGAGGCGAGGTTCGGGCAGGGGGATAGTGGGCTTCTCCCCGCTGGTAGGCGCCGGGCTGGGAGTGGGCGTTGGGGATGCTTCCTCCTCGCCGCCGCCACAGCCAACCACCAGCGCACCCAAACCGGCCAAGACTAGTAGAAAAGCCGTTTTCGGTCTCATGGCTCATCCTCCAGACTTCGCCTTCACGTCCTGACCACCGTCGGTCAGGGCGACGCCCATCCTATCTTCACTCCAAGACGATGGCAAGGGCCACCAGATGCTTGCCCCTTGCCCACCTAGGCGAGCGGACAGCGGTTGCAGTCACCCTGGCAGCAGTAGCAACGAAAGAGGCGGAGCATCCCCTGCTGACGACGGGCCCCCGCAGTCAACTGTCGGCCCAGGGCGGCGGTCATCCTTCTCAAGATGCCATAGGGGGAGAGCTTTGGATAATGCTGGTAGAGGGTCAGGGCCGCCTGGGCCAGGGGCTTGTCTTGCCTGGCCTGGGCCCAGGCCAGGGTGAAAGGCAGCACCACATTCACCGCCATCTCGTCGGCCCGGCTGGGCCCAATAAGACCACCGTCCACCCGCAGGGCTGTCGTCAGCACCTGCGGCCTCTCCCCAGAGGCCTCCGCTACCTTCTCCAGAAGGCCAGTCAATAGCCCCTCTCCCATGTAGCGAACCAAGAGGCGGGCAGCGCCCGCCAGACGCCGCGCCGGATGGTTCTCTGGCCTGATCCCTGTCAAGCGCCAGGCGAGGCCGATCGAGACCAGCCCGTTCCGGTCGGCTGAACAGGAGGCGAGCGCGCCCGGGTCTCCTGCCAGAGGGCCAGCAAAGCCAGCCTTTCCCAGGAGGGCACTCTCGGCAGCCAATACCCGTTCCTGCGCTGGACGACCTCGGATGCAGCAGCGGAGCTGCCGCCAGGGCAGAGCCCGCGCCAGCAGACGGAAGGGCTCGCGGTTCTGGCTGTAGCCGAGGGCCTCCAGGATGCCTCGATAGAGGATCTCCTCGCCGTCCCCCTCGATCAAGGCGGCAGCGAAGGTATCCGCCTTCTCCTCAAAGCGGCGGTCGCCCGCGTCATCCAAAATAGCGGCAACCGCTTCTGTTCCCAGCCGTTGGTTAGCGCTCCAGCAGGGCTCCTGCCAAAGAGGAGGACGACAGAGCCAAGCCTGCAACTCGTCCGCCCGCCGGGCCACCCAGGGTCCCAGAGCCACCACCGGTACCCGCTGGCCCGAGGCCAAACGAGTGTCTTCCCGATCGTCGTCCCAGAAGACCACATGGAGGATGACGCTGTCATAGGCGTGGTCGCGATGGTGGCCATGGCGGCGAAAGGAGCTGGCCAGCACGTGCAGCTCCACATCCCCGCGCAGCCGGCGGCCGCGAAGCTCGATGATGGCATCGCGAAAGTCGGGGCCGGCGCCGCCGCTGCAGGGACGACCGCGAAAAACCACGCGCAGGGGCGAAGTATCGCCGCTGACCAGGGCCTGAGCGGGAAAGCGCTGTCCCTCCCACAGGCGCACCAGCTCAGCCTCGCTAGGGGCAGGAGCCAGGGTACAGCAATCACGCGACTGGACCCTTCCATTGGCCGCGGCCGGTCGCTCATTACTCAGAACTCGCCGACCCAGAAGCGTTGTGCTCAATCCCTCTCTTGCCCCTCGTTCTCCAGCGCCGCCTCCTGACCGCCAGCCCGGTAGGGAAAGCCCTCCCGCTCGGCGATGAGAGTCAGGAGGCGAGCCGACGTGCCCCGCGGCTGGTACTGGCCCGTCTCCCACTCGCTGATCGTTTGCTGACGGGTGCCCATCTCGGCAGCCATCTGCTCCTGGGTCAGGCCCAGGTGCTGGCGCAGGGTTCTCACCTGCTGGCCGTTCCAGACAGGCCCTCGTCTTCGCTTACCCTTTGCCACCATTGCCCACGCATTTTACACGCTTCCGCGTAAGAAATCAAGGGCCAGGGCTGCGGCGTGAACTGGCTCAAGGCTATAATAACTAGATAGCACGAGTCTGAGCGAGACAGTGCAAGAAAATAGTCCCACATGTAAGCTGATGCTGGATCTGCATCCCTCGTCGGCTCTATTTGTCCTTGCTCGCAGAGGGACGATAGGCTAATATGCGATTGATGATTTAGCACTCTTCCAAGGAGAGTGCTAAATTGTCTGTGCTCAGTAATCAGCTCTGTAAAGGAGGGATGGTTGTGCCAGCCAAGAAGCGTCCGTCAGCCAAGATCATTCCTTATGGCGACCGCATCGTGGTGAAACAGGTCCTGCAGGAAGAGGTGCGGGCTAGCGGCATCGTGATCCCCGACACCGCCCAGGAGAAGCCTCAGTTGGGCGAGGTCATCGCCATCGGGCCCGGCCGCCTCGATGAGAACGGCAAGCGCGTTCCCATCGAGGTGAAGGTGGGAGAGCGCGTTCTCTTCGCCAAGTACTCCGGCCAGGAAGTGCCGCGGGGCATCCTGCCCGGCGATCAGGAAGAGTACCTGGTGCTTAAGGAGAGCGATATCCTGGCCCGCCTGCAGAGCTAGAAAGCGGTTGTTGTTCCCGCAATCTCTTCATCAGGGATAGGTTAAGGAGAGGAGAGGTATGCCTGCCAAGATGTTGGTTTTCGATGAGGAGGCCAGGCGCAAGCTCAAGGATGGAGTTGACGCCCTGGCCAATGCCCTGCGGGTGACCCTGGGTCCCCGTGGTCGCAACGTGGTGCTGGAGAAGAAGTTCGGGCCGCCGGCCGTGGTGGACGACGGCGTCAGTGTGGCCAAGGAGATCGACCTTAAGGACCCCTTCGAGAATCTGGGCGCCCAGCTCGCCCGCGAGGTGGCCACCAAGACCAACGACGTTGCTGGCGATGGCACTACCACCGCCACCGTCCTGGCCCAGGCCATCGTCCGCGAGGGGATGAAGAACGTGGCGGCCGGCGCCAATCCTATGGCCCTCAAGAGTGGCCTGGAGCAAGGCGTGGAGGCGATTGTGGACGCCCTGCGTGCTGTGGCTCGGCCGGTGGCCGGCAAGGAGCAGATCGCTCAGGTGGCCACCCTTTCCGGCCACGACAACGAGATCGGCGAGATCATTGCCGATGTCATGGAGAAGGTTGGCAAGGACGGGGTGATCACCGTCGAGGAGGGCAAGGGCATTCGCTTGGAGACGGAGTTCGTGGAGGGAATGCAGATCGACCGCGGCTACGTCTCGCCCTACTTCGTGACTAACGCCGAGCGGATGGAGGCCATCATCGACGACCCCTACATCCTGATCACCGACAAGAAGATATCGGCCATAGCCGACATCCTGCCCGTTCTGGAGCGGGTCCTCCAGGTGACCAAGAGCCTGATCCTCATCTGTGAGGACTGCGATGGCGAGGCCCTGGCCACGCTGGTGGTGAACAAGCTGCGCGGTACGTTCAACGCTCTGGTGGTGAAGGCGCCCGCCTTCGGGGACAGGCGCAAGGCGACCCTGGAGGACATCGCGATCCTGACCGGCGGCACGTACATCACCGAGGAGATGGGCCGCAAGCTGGACGCCACTCAGGTGTCCGACCTGGGTCGCGCCCGGCGGGTGGTGGCCACGAAAGAAGACACGGTCATCATCGAGGGGCACGGCAGTGACGAGGCGATTCAGGGTCGGATCAAGCAGATCAGGGCGCAGATGGAGGACAGCACGTCGGAGTTCGACAAGGAGAAGCTGCAGGAGCGCCTGGCGAAGCTGGCCGGCGGGGTGGCTGTGGTGAAGGTGGGCGCGCCCACGGAGGTGGAGCTGAAGGAGAAGAAGCTGCGGGTGGAGGATGCCCTTTCGGCGACGCGCGCGGCGGTGGAGGAGGGCATCGTGGTTGGTGGAGGCGTGGCGACTCTGCGGGCGATGTCGGCGCTGGACAAGCTGGAGAAGAAGCTGAGCGGCGATGAGCTGACGGGCATTCGCATCCTGAGGAGGGCGCTGGAGGAGCCGCTGCGAGTCATCGCGGAGAACGCGGGGCAGGAGGGCTCGGTGGTGGTGGATGCGGTGCGCAAGAGTAAGGACCCGGAGTACGGCTACGACGCGGCGGCCGGCGAGTTCTGCAACCTGTTCGAGCGGGGGATCATCGACCCGGTGAAGGTGACGCGGAGCGGGCTGGAGAATGCGGCGTCGATTGCGACGCTGCTGCTGACCACTGAGACGCTGATAGCGGAGATTCCGGAGCCGCCG
>CAZEJO010000010.1:0-51521 GCA_964512285.1 uncultured Dehalococcoidia bacterium
CAGCGCGTGGGTGATCAGTGTGACTTAAAGGAGCGCTGTCGCAGCGTCGCCCCTCTCTATTTGCCAGCCCAAAGGATGCTGCCCAACGCCATCGTGCGGTCGTCGCGGCGATGGGACGGCCATAGCGCGCCAAACGTTGACACCTTTGGAACCTGCTGCTAAACTCAGGCGAACGGACGGAGCCCCGGTCTGTATGTAGCCTGCTCTTGCTGGTGGTGGAAGCCCGGCAAGGTGGTGGAGGAAGATCGAAGAGCTACTACTAGACTTCGTCGAGTACGTCTACGACCTCATCGAATGGCCAGGGGTCATCGCCCTGATGGCCATCGAGAGTGCCTGCATCCCTCTCCCCAGCGAGATCATTATGCCCCTGGCCGGCTGGTTCCTGGTGGACGACCGCGGGCTGGGGGCGCAGTGGCTGCTGCTGGCCGCCTTCTGCGGCGCCCTGGGCAACCTGCTCGGCTCCCTGGCGGCCTACTCTGTGGGCGCCTGGGGCGGCCGGCCGCTTCTTCTGCGCTACGGGCGCTACTTCCTCATCTCTCGCCACGAAGTGGAGCAAGCCGAGCGCTGGTTCGCCCGCTACGGCGACCGGGCGGTGTTCATCTCGCGGGTGCTGCCGGTAGTACGCACCTTCATCAGCCTGCCGGCGGGGATCGCCCGCATGAACATCTGGCGGTTCAGCATCCTGACCTTCGTCGGGTCCTTCCCCTGGTCGCTGGGGCTGGCCTGGGCGGGCTTCCTCCTGGGCGAGAACTGGGAGCGGATCAGGGAGTGGATGCGTCCGGCGGACATACCGATCCTGATAATCCTGGCAGCGCTGATGGCCTGGTACATATACCGGCGGGTGCGCACTGTTCTGCAGGAGGCCGAGCCCCAGGCGTCGGGGAGTGAGGAGTAAGGGTCGACCATGCGAACTCTGACAGCGTTCCTGGCGTTGGTAATCCTGGCGGCCCTTGTCGCCGGCGGTTGCAATGGGGGAGGGGAGGGCAGCCCCACGCCCACCGGCGTCGCCACGGCGTCGCCCACCGGTGTGCCCGACGAAGGGCTGCGGCTGCTGTACAAGCAGTTCGGCAGCGAGGCGGACGTCATCTGGCTGGCGTCGGCCGCCGTGCCCCAGAGTCGGACGAAGGTGGCTGAGGTGGAGCACTCTCCGGACATGGGCATATCGGCCAGCCTTTCCCCCGACGGCGAGCGTATCGTCTATCTGGCGCTGCCCGCGGCCGACGGAGAATCGGCCCTGGACGCCCAGGCCTGGCTGCTGGAGGTGGAGAGCGGCAAGACACGCCTGCTGGGCGGCGATCTGGATGGAGCCATCAAGCCGGTTTGGTCGCCGGACGGAAGCTCGATCGTCGTGTGCCGAAACGGGCCGCAGGCCCAGATCGGCCAGGCCATTTCCCTGCTGAATGTCGACGTGAGCGACGGCAGCGAGACGCTTCTGATGCAAGCCGATGATGTGTTGGGACTGTTCCCCATCGGGTATTCGCCCGACGGCGGCTCCCTCTACTTCGCCCAGATCGTCCTTAGCGGCACTCACTTCGGCGCTGTGGCCGCGGCAGGCGGCACCCCGCAATTGCTGGTTCAGGCCAGCGACGAGTCGGCTCGCGACTACCACCTCTCCCCAGATGGCACGCGGGTCACCTATCTGGCTCGCCAGGCTACGGACGATCGGATAGGTATTCGAGCCTTCGTAGTCGAGCTTGTTGAGGGTGGAGAGCCGCAGCCCCTGACCGATTTCTCAGAGGGCCTGGACGTCGGTGATCACTTCAATCCCGTGTGGTACCCCGATGGCGAGCGCATTGCGGTAGGACGAACGCCCGACGATGGTTTCAAGGCGGCGGCGCTGGTCTCGCTGGTGGAAGGGGATCTGGAGGAGGTCACACCAGCGCCCGATCAGGGCTTCGACGTACCGGTGAGCTGGGCACCCGAGGGCGACTATCTGGCCGTACGCTCATTCGAGGGGAGTTCGGCTGCCCAACCCGGCCGCGAGCACCTGGTGCTCATCGAGCTGGGTAAGGGGCGGCAGACAGTGGCTGATGGAGGCAACCTGGAGTTCATCGGTTGGCTGACCAGTGATTCACAGTAGACTACGTCTCATAGTTGTCCTTTTGTCCTTGAGCCTGGCGTTTCTGCTGCAGGCCGATGACCTGTCGTCGCCGGCGCGGGCTGACGACTTCGATCTGTGCGCGGCGACGGGCAGCCCCATGGGGCCGTTTAACGTCGTCTCCTACGACCCGGAGGACTATCGCACCGTCTACAATCAGACCTTCGAGTTAGCGGCTGTCGATGGGCTCTTCCCCGGCGATCTCTACTTCGGCCTGCCTCCTCTGGAGACAGGCCCGCGTGTGCCCCGCACTCCGGTGCCGCCGACGCCGACTCCTACGCCGACGGCGACTGCTACGCCCACGCCCACAGCCTCGCCGACGGAGACGCCGACCGCCACGCCCGAGGGCTCGCCGACGGAGACGCCGACCGCCACGCCCGAGGGGTCGCCGACAGAGACGCCGACTGCCACGCCCGAAGGCTCGCCGACGGAGACAGCGACCGCCACGTCCGAAGGCTCGCCGACAGAGACGGCGACCGCCACGTCCGAAGGCTCGTCGACGGAGACGGCGACCGCCACGTCCGAGGGCTCGCCGACAGAGACGGCGACTGCTACGCTCGAAGGCTCGCCGACAGCTACAGACACCCCCACCCCTTCGCCGACGCCCTTCCCGACTGTGGGTGCCGGCCTCACCGAGCCGTACGTTCCTCCCACTATCCTCAAGGCCATCGGCTGGGTCGAGAGCTCATGGTCGCAGGCGGCCTTCGCAGTCCCCTACGGGGGCATCGGCCCGGCCCTCATCTCGCGTGACTGCGGCTATGGCATCATGCAGGTCACCAGCGGCATGCAGAACACCACCGGCGAACCGACGCGGGAGCAGCTTATGGTGGCTGCCCACTTCGCCTACAATATCGCCCGCGGTACACGCATCCTGGTCGACAAGTGGAACCTTGCCACCGAATTCCGCCCCATCGTGGCCGACCGCAACCCCCAGGTCATCGAGGACTGGTACTATGCTATCTGGGGCTACAACGGCTTCGTCTTTGTGAACCACCCGCTCAACCCGCGCTTCCCCGCCTGGCCACGCACTTCTTATAGCTGTGGCCCCTTCGACGATGGCTTCGGGCATGACCGCTCCCAGTACCCCTATCAGGAGCTTGTCCTGGGCTGCATGGCTCATCCTCCGGAGCCAGAGGAGGAGGCCCTCTGGCAGGCTCAGGAGGTCACCCCGCCGGATCTGTCGCAGGTGGATTTCGCCGAGGCCCTGAAGCTGAGCAACTTCGCCTGCGATTCTCCCAACTACTGCTACGACGACATGGACATGCCGCGGCCCGCCGCCTCCCATATGGACCCGACGGAAGTGAGCGGCGATCGCTCGGCGATTGTGGGGGCGCCTGTGCTGGAGGTGAATACATTCGACGTCGAGATGGCTGCTCACCCTCAGGGTCTGAGCCAACCCCACGAAGTGACGATCTCCAACGCTGGCACCGGCCTTCTGGTCTGGAGGGCCGTTCCTTCGGCTTCGTGGATCCAGTTATCGGCGAGCCAGGGGTTGGCCCTGAGCGAGCAACTGGGGGGCGACACGTCCGCCCTGATCATTCAGGCCAATCTGGCAGGCCTGCCCAAGGGCAAATACGTGGGCACCATAACCCTGGAGGCCCCCTACGGCAGCGGTCCTCCTAAGACCATCACGGTGACTGTCAACGCCCGCGCTCAGTCCTTCGTGCCAGGCATCATCAAGAGCTAGGAGATGCCCTACGGCGCTATGATGGTATACTGAGGCATGGAGGGTTCAGATGCTATCCAGAATGATCGCTGCTGTCCGCCGTAATCATGCCCTGGAGCATGCCACCGTATCGATTCTGCTGGGAGAAATGGGGCAGCACATGCGGTTGGTGGGGCGGGCTTCCCTCGACGGTTTCTACATCTACGGCGACGTACCAGCCGAGAAGATCGGCGAGTGCGCTGCCGAGGGGCTGGCTCGCCTCAAGCAAGGCGAGTCGCATCTGGCCATATCGCCTCTTTGCGGCACGAACCTGGCGGTGGCTGGCATCATGGCCGGGCTGGCCTCTCTGGTGGTCGTGGGCAATCGGCGGCGATTCGAGCGCTTGCCCAACGTGCTTGCGGCGGCTGTGCTGGCGGTGGTGGGCGCACAGCCCGTGGGCCGTCTGGTTCAGAAACACGTCACTACATCTGCCGACCTCGATGGGCTGGAGATCGTGGGCGTGACTCCTGTGGGAAGGGGTCTGATCCCTCTGCACAAAGTGAGGACGGTCTATCGGGGGGCCTAGGCAGCAGGCTTGGCCAGCGTGGTCCAGGTTGACCCTGACAGAAGGCGCTTGCTACATTGAGGAGGGTCCGCCTGGCCGCAGGTAAGTGCCCCTGTAGCTCAAGCGGACAGAGCGGCTGCCTTCTAAGCAGTTGGCTGCAGGTTCGAGTCCTGCCAGGGGCACCAACGGCCCCTCTTCTTGAAGAGAGATTACTGGCAGGTTGGATGGGAGAGGTAGATTCATGCAGTCCAAGGAAGCCATCGAAGCGGAACTGGGAAGAAGGCTCCTTCCGGGTGAGCTAATAGCTCGAAACGCCCGCAGGGGTCCCGACAGGGAGGCCGTTGTCTACGGCGATACGCGTCTGACCTATCGTGAGTTCAACGCTCGCATCAATCGCCTGGCGCACGCCCTCATGGATATGGGAGTGAAGAAAGGGGAGAAAGTGGCCGCCCTTCTCTTCAACTGCAACCAGTTCCTGGAGGCCTACCTCGCCATGGCCAAGATCGGCGCAGTAACTGTTCCCGTGAACTTTCGCCTCCACTCTGAAGAGATCGCGTATATCGCCGACAATGCCGATGCCGTGGTCTTCATCCTGGGAGAGGCTTTCGTCAACACTGTCAGAGGGATTCAGAAGGACCTCCCCAAGGTTAGGCAGTACATCTCTGTGAGCGAGAAGCCGGTGGAAGGGATGCATCACTTCGAGAGCCTTCTCCAGAAGTATCCCGACGATGAACCGCTGGTCCTGGTTGATGAGGACGACCCCCTTTTCATCATGTACACCGCCGGAACCACCGGCAGACCCAAAGGAGCCGTCCTTACCCATAAGGGTCAGGTCATGCTCTGGACTCTGGCTACCATTGAGGTCAGCCGCGAACCCGACCTCGGCGACATGTCGGCCTGGCGATCTTGCGCTGCCCCTCCCATCTTCCACATAGCCTCCTTTGGCACGTGCCTGGCCTATCTCCTATACGGGGGCACAGTCATCTTGCCCACCGAGGTCTTCAATCCGGTGGAGATCATGCAACTGCTGGAGCGGGAGAAGTGCGACGCGGTTCTCCTGATCCCCGCCATGGCCAACTTCCTGCTTCAGATGCCTAACCTGGATCAGTACGATACCAGCTCCCTGAAGGCTTGGTTCTCAGGAGCGTCCATTCTAAACACCGACCTGCGAAGACGGATCATGGAAGCCTTCCCCCACGTGAAGATCTTCGACTGCTTCGGCCAGACGGAGACGAATGCGATGGTCTCTATGCTGAAGGCCTGCGACGCGGAGCGAAAGGTGGCCTCGGTGGGCACAGCCCTTCCCTTCGTCGAGGTCCGGGTGGTGGATGATCAGGACCGCGATGTGCCAGTGGGCGAGGTGGGCGAAGCTATCTATCGCGGCCCCGCCATCATGAAGGAATACTACAACAACCCAGAGGCGACGGCCGTGGCCTTCAGGAACGGCTGGTTCCACTCAGGCGACGCCGTTCGCAAGGACGAGGAAGGCTTCATCTACATCGTGGACCGCAAGACGGACATGATCGTCAGCGGCGGGGAGAACATCTATCCGGCGGAGATCGAGGAGGTCCTCTACAAGCACCCCAAGATCCTGGAGGCGGCGGTCATCGGCGTCTACGATGAGCAGTGGGGCGAGAACGTCAAGGCTATCGTCGTTACCAAGCCGGGGGAAACGCTGACCGAGGAGGAGGTCATCGACTTCTGCAAGGAGCGCCTGGCCAGCTACAAGAAGCCCCGGTCCGTCGATTTCATCGATTCCCTGCCCCGCAATCCGGCCATGAAGGTTCTGAAGACCGTCCTGCGGGAGAAATACGGCAAGTCGCTGGAATACTAGAACCAGCGAGTCGGACCCAGCCGAGACGGCCTCTAATACCAGACCGAGGGCATGTACGCCCCGGCGGGGGCTTCGTAGGTTCCCCTGACCATCAGGGTTGCCAGCTCCGAGAGCGAGAAACCCGACTGAAGCGCCCAGCGCAGCAGCGACGGACAGCTCACCGGCACAACTGGCCTAAGATCGACGGGGGCTAGTCTAGCTGCGCTGACGATCAAGTCCTTCAGGGCCGCCTCATCCCTGGCCGCTGCTGGGCCCAGAAGAATGCCGCTGGGGGTGGGGATGCGGCAGGTGTATCCGACGAGACGCCCCTCACGCTCAGCCAACAGTGGTCGGACAAATGGCATCACCGCCTCGACATCCCCACGTCGCCGAAAACCAAGCACTTCCAGGCTAAGCTGATCGACATCGTCCAGGTCGTTTGGTGTGCATTCTCTGACGGCAGCGGCGACATCCTCGTCGGCGGGTGGCCTGCCTCTCAGGGAGGCTAGTTCATCCTTCGCATCGAAGCCCAGGCGGCAGTAGAGGCTGAAGGAGACAGGGTTGTAGGCTGCCTGCAACAGCCGCACCGACTGGAAGCCACAGTCCTCGGCTTGTTCCAGGAGGGCTTCCATGACCATTCTGCCCAGGCCTCGGCCTTGATGTTCAATCGCTACGGCCACAGGGCCCACGCCGGCAATGTCGTTTCGCTGATCTAGGAAGTTGACAGCCAGCGGCTGGCCGCCCTCACTGGCCACAAAGGAGGTGAACCCCTCAAGCCGACTGAGGCTGCGCACGACGCGGGTGGCGAAATCGAGTGACTCGTAGATAGGTTCGAAGCCGTGGCTGAGGGCTACGTCTCGGAAGGCCTCATAGGTCAGCTTCCCCACCGCCTCGACCTGATCGGGCACCATGCCTGCAATTGCCATCGATTGTTTCGCCTTCTTGGCCTGCCCAGACTGCATCGTCGTGCTACCTTCCTCACAACGTCCTCTCTGACGCTGGAATGAACCGCGTTGTCTAGCCAGTATAGGCAGTCACCATGCGTTGTCAAGAACCACTTGCCGTTCCTGGTTATCTGCCAGAGTTGCTTGAGAAGGCCTTTGGCTGTTGCTTATTCGAACAGCGCAGATTATAATTAGGTTAGCCTAAGAAAATGATCGACGAACGTTCGGAGCAGTACCTCAAAACCATCGGCCAGATGGAGGAGGAGGGAGAGCAGGCTACCACCTCCTCCCTGGCTCGCTCTCTGGGCATCTCCATGCCCTCGGTGACGGAGATGCTCCAGCGCCTGTCGGGCAAGGGCCTGGTGCATCACCGGCGGCGGGGCCCGGTAAGCCTAACGAAAGAGGGTCAGCGCTTGGCCAATTCCCTCATCCGCCGCCATCGCCTGTGGGAAGCTTTTCTGGTGCGCTTCCTGGGCTTCTCCTGGGAAGAGGTGCATGAGGAGGCTTGTCGCCTGGAGCATGCCACCTCGTCCGGTCTGGAGGAGCGACTGGCCGACTTCCTCCGCGGCTTGGATACTTGCCCTCATGGCCATGCGATTCCCGCCAAGGCCGGTCTGCGCAGGGCGGAGCCAGCGGTGCCCCTCAGCAAGTTCCCCGCTCCTGGGCCAGTCCGAGTAGCGCGCATCCAGGATGAGACGGCTCAGTTTCTGCGCCGACTAACGCGGCTGGACATTAGCCCGGGCCGCGTGCTCCAGACAGAGGGTGTGAGCTCTGCCGATGGCTCGGTGCGGGTGCGGCTGGACGGTCGTTCGCACCAGGTGCCGGCCGAGGTGGCCGAGCAGATCATGGTTCAGCCCGCTCAAACGGAAGAAACGCCTGCCGACAGGACGGTGGCGGTGAGCGAACTGCGGCCGAACCAGGTAGGAATCATCACTGACCTGTCTGGCGGCAGGAGCTTCATGGCCCGTCTCCTGGCTCTGGGATGCTCCCCCGGGACTGAGGTCAAGGTGGTGCACAACAGTGGCCACGGCCCCCTCATTGTCTCCGTACGCGGCACGCGGATAGCTCTAGGGCGAGGCGAGGCGGAGCGGCTGCGGGTGAAGAGGGTCGACATCTAGTATGACGGCGAGCGGGGTGGGCAGGGCAACCCTCAGGGTGGCCTTGGCGGGATCGCCCAACACCGGCAAGAGCACCGTTTTCAACTTCTTGACAGGCCTGTCCCAGCATGTCGGCAACTGGCCCGGCAAGACAGTCGAGCGTAAGACGGGCACCTGCCAGCGCGGCGATACTGACTTCTTCTTTGTGGACCTTCCCGGCAGCTACAGCCTCACTG
Organism: uncultured Dehalococcoidia bacterium; assembly: GCA_964512285.1. Taxonomy (GTDB): domain Bacteria; phylum Chloroflexota; class Dehalococcoidia; order SM23-28-2; family SM23-28-2; genus SM23-28-2. The sequence continues at coordinate 8,399 of CAZEJO010000010.1, forward strand.
CCAACTCCTTGGAGGAGGAGATAGCCCGCGACTACATTATCCAGGAACAGCCCGATGTAGTGGCTGTGGTTGTGGACGCCTCCAGCCTGGAGCGCAATCTGTACCTGGTGTGTGAGCTCCTGGAGCTGGGGGTGCCGCTGGTGGTTGTCCTCAACATGATGGACATCGCTGGCGGCCAGGGCTTGCAGGTTGACGCCGAGGCCCTGGAGTCAGCCCTGGGGGTGCCGGTTGTTCCCACAGTGGCCGCTCGAGGGGAGGGTGTGTCCGAGCTGCTGGATGCGGTGCAGGCTGTCGCCTTTGGTGAGGCGAGGGCTTTGGTGTCACCACCGCCAACGTCGGCGGCGGTGCAGGCGCTGGTAGCAGGTCTCGATGACATGATTCCTCCCGATCTGGCTATCCCCTACCCGCGGCGGTGGGCGCTGGTGAAGCTGCTGGAAGGGGACAGGGCCATCGTTGGGGCGATCAAGAAGGCCCTGTCGACCAACGGTTGGCGGGGTGTGAACCCCTTCCTGCGCTTGCACGACGATGCCATTCTGGAGATCGCCGGTGCTCGCTACGAGTGGGTAGCGCAGACCTCCCAGCAGGTGGCGCATCGCCTGGGAAAGGAAAGGGTTTCCCTGGGAGAACGAGCGGATCGCATTCTTACCCACCCGGTGGGGGGAGTGCTGGCTTTTTTGGGTGTGGTGGCCGCCATCTTCTGGGCGATGTTCAGCCTGGGCACACCCCTTCAGGAGCGCCTGGACGAGTGGCTGGTGCAGGGCAGCGCCGAACGGCTGGAGAGCGCCCTTGAGGGGGCACCAGACCGCCTGGTGAGCCTTCTGGCCGACGGTGTCATTGGCGGCGCTGGTCTGGTGCTGACCTTTGTGCCCATACTGGCCATTCTCTTTCTGGCCCTGGCCTTGCTGGAGGATCTGGGCTACATGGCGCGGGCGGCCTTCGTGATGGATCGCTTCATGCACCTGATAGGGCTGCGGGGCAAGTCCTTCCTGCCCTTGTTCCTGGGCTTCGGCTGCAACGTTCCGGCCATCCTGGGCAGCCGCATCGTGGAGTCGCGGTCGGCGCGCCTGACCACCATTCTGGTGGCGCCCTTGATGCCCTGCGCCGCTCGCATGGTGGTGGTGGCTCTGTTTACTTCGGCCTTCTTCGGGGGAGCCGCTGCCCTCGTTTCCTGGAGCATGGTGACGGTTAACCTGGTGGTGCTGGCTCTGGTGGCGTTGCTCCTCAGCCGCTTTGTGTTTCGGGGGGAGGAGACGGGCTTTGTTATGGAGTTGCCTCGCTATCATGCACCCAACTGGCGGACGGTGCTGATGGCCACCTGGCAGCGCGTTCGGGCCTTCGTCGTCCTGGCCGGCACGGCTATCCTGGCCGTGTCGCTGGTGGTGTGGGTTCTATCGAACTTCCCCGGCGACAACATCGAAGACAGCATCCTGGGCGTGGTTGGCCGTGGCCTGGAGCCTGTAGGCGGGCTGGTCGGGCTGGACTGGCAGATGATCGTCGCTCTGATGACCAGCTTCGTGGCCAAGGAGAACACCATCGCCACGCTGGGGGTCGTGCTGGGGGTGGGTGAGGGGGATGTGAACCTGAGCACGCAGCTCACACAGGTCATGGTGCCGGCGGCTGCGCTGGCCTTCATTGCCGTGCAGATGCTGTTCATCCCCTGTGTGGCCTCCGTGGCGGCCATCCGGCGGGAGACTCAGAGCTGGCGCTGGACGGGGTTCGCTATCGGTTACATGATGGGCATTTCCTTCGCCGTGGGCGTCATCATTTACCAGGTGGCCCGCCTGATGGGATGGGGGGTCTAGCGTGCTAAGAAGGCTTCTGGCGCTCATAGCCGGTCGTCAGGGCGTGTGCTCCTACGACGAGCTGGCGCGGGAGCTAGACGTCTCACAGGCGCTGGTAGAGCGACTGGTAGCCGACCTCTTGCGCAGCGGCTGTCTGCGCATGGCTGTCGACGAGTGCATGGTGGCGGGCTGCACGGGTTGTCCCCTCCACACCTCCTGTAGCCTGCCCGGCAGTGTCCGCTTGTGGGAGCTTACCGACAAGGGCCGTCGCTGGCTGGCCCAACCTCATGGTAGCGCCCCGCGCCCTTAGTTCGCTGATAGGCCGTCGCTTCTCTTACCTGTAACCGCTACGACCCGCGGCAGCAGGCAACTCGGTGTCACCAGCGTACTGGACGGATGCAGCCCCTTGAAGGCGAACCGACTTTGGACGTACAATCACGCCGAAGGGCAATGAGGGCCGGTAGCTCAGCGGAAGAGCTCCGGACTTTTAATCCGGGAGTCGTGGGTTCGAATCCCACCCGGCCCTCCAAAGCGTTGCTTCACCCGAGGATCGCCAGCTGATAGAGCTCCTGCCTTCCAGGCAGGACGTCGTGGGTTCGATTCCCGTCTCCCGTTCCATCTGCCCTCTTGATAGAACCCCATTGTCCCGTTATGGGGTTCTCTTCCAAGTTGCGTCTTCTCCTGCCTTGTCAGGCACCTGAACTAAGGCATCGGCCCGGCCACGCGCTCGTTGAGCGGCGAGGTAGGCGAGCGCGGCTACGATGCCGACGGCGCAGATGCCGGCTTCGACGCCGACGGTGAGCCGTGTGCCAATGTGCTCTGCCATTAGGCCGGTGAGTTGGCCGCCGATGGGGGTACTCCCCAGGAAGAGCAACACGTACAGGCCCATGACGCGGCCCCTAAGGTGGTCTGGAGCGGTGACCTGAAGGCTGCTGTTCGCTGTCGCCGTGAAGGCAATGCCGGCCGCCCCCAAGGCCAGTAACAAGACGAGCGTCAAAGCGTACCACGGCGAGGCGGCAACCGCAGCCAGGAGGATGACGAAGGCCATCGCGCCGATGATGAGCGTCCGTCGGGAGGGCTCTCCGAGGCTGGCCAAGGCGAGCGCTGCCACGAGCGAACCGAGGCCCATGGCCGAAGTCATCGCACCGAAGCCAATGGACCCGACGTGAAGGACGGTTCGCGCCAGCAGCGGCAAGACCACCGTGAAGTTGTACCCGAATGTTCCTATGGCCGCCGTCAGGATCAGTATGAACAGGATGGAAGGGGTTCGCAGCGCGTAGTGTACCCCTTCGGAAAATTGCTCCAGGACGCGGCCGCTTGCGCTTCGCTGCGCGGGATGTAAGAGGCCTGGCTTCATCAATAGCAGCCCGACGATTACAGCAAGGAAGCTGACCCCATTGATGAAGAAGATTTCGGCAACCCCGGTCACCGCGATGATCACGCCGCCCAGTGCGGGCCCGATGAGGCGGGCGCTGTTGAACAGACTGGAGTTCAGCGCCACCGCATTCGTCACGTCGTCGCGGCCCACCATCTCCACCACGAATACCTGGCGAGTGGGGCTGTCAAGGGCATTGGTCAAGCCCATCAGCGCCGCCAGGGCGTAGATGTGCCATAGGGCTACAAGGCCGCTCCATGTCAGGAATGCCAGGACGAACGCCTGGATCATGGCGACCGTTTGCGTTAGAACCAGCAGGCGACGTTTCGGCACCTTGTCGGCCAGCACGCCGCCGACCAGGACCAAAAGAGAGACGGGCAGGAACTGGAGCATTGTCACCGTGCCCAAGGCCAAGGGCGAATGAGTGAGATCCAGCACTAGCCATGCCTGGCCGATGGTCTGCATCCAGGTTCCAGTGAGGGAGATCATTTGGCCGAAGTAAAACAGCCGATAGTTGTAGTGCCGCAGCGAACGGAAGGTAGCGGCCATGGTCATCATGCCGCTGGGTCGGGTGGCGGCTTCTTTGGGCCCAACCGGGTTTCCCTGCTCCCCGCCGATGCTGTGCTGCGAGTCCCTGCGTGTCTCCATGGGGCCTTGCTAACACTGTATCATGATGACATTCAGTCCCGTGGTCAGCGAGACCTAAAGCCTTCGGAGTCCTCCCAGTGGTGATACGCTTGGTGATATCCGCCTGCTGGGAGGCACGTGTCACCGATGTCTGCAAACAAGTGGACGTGGGCCCTTGTGAGTGAGGGCAGCTCTGCGATATGTGTGGAACCTCGGTCTACTTGCCTGGCGAAAGGCGGCTCGCTGTTCTATTCCTGAGACTCGAACGCCCATACGGCCAGTACCATCATGAGGGAGGCAAAGGCAGCGAGGATGAGGGCATCTTCAACGGTCCCCAGGTGGTGATTGCCAATCCTGATGCCAGGAGCCAGATCAGCGCCAAGAAGGAGACGTCGCATCGGGTCGACACCATACGCCACAGGGTCGAGACGGGTGACAACGCTCATCCAGGCCGGCAGTCCCCTCAGGGGGAAGAACGCACCGCTCAGGAAGAACATAGGCATGATGAGGAAGTTCATGATCATCTGGAACGCTTCCATGGATTGAAGGCGGGCAGCTATGAGGATGCCCATGGAGGTGAGAGCGAATGCGGTCAGGAACATCAGCCCGAGCAGCTTGATGACAAGCAATGGGTTCAGCGATACGCCGAGGATAGGTGCTAGGATCAGCAGGATCGCACCCTGGCACATGGCCACTGTGCTGCCGCCGAGAGCTTTCCCTAGTACCACTGCCGCTCGGCTCACGGGAGCCACTAGCACTTCACGCAGGAAGCCGAACTCCCTGTCCCAGACAATGGAAATGGCGCTGAAGACTGCTGTGAAGAGCACTGCCATGGCAACAATGCCTGGGAAAAGGAACCGGACGTAGGAGACGTCGCCCAGATCTCTAGTCAGTCCGGCGCCGAGAGACGCCGTCAGGCCGCTGCCGAAGACAACGAGGAACAGCAGGGGCTGGCCGAGAGAGGAGACTAGCCGGGCGCGGTCGCGCCGGTAGCGCAGCACATCGCGATACCAGATGATGTAGACGCCGCCAGCGTTGGCCCTGAGGCCTGCCCATCGGCTACGGGTGGGCAAGCCGGTAGCTGGCCCGTAGGCAGTAGTGGTCATCTAGCGTCGGCCTCTTCCCCACAATCGGCCATGAAGCCGCATCCAAGCTAAGGGGTCACCTTCTTCCTCCCGGATTGCGCGTCCTGTAAGCTTCAGGAACACGTCGTCCAGCGTCGGTCGGTGCAAGTCCACCGATTTGATGATGACCCCCAGCTCACCGACGAGCCTGGGAATGAATTCGGCGCCGGCCTCAACCTCCAGACGGATGCGTGTGTCATCTTTCCGCGGTTCCAAGCCGTATCGCTCCCGGATCTCCCGGGTCGCCTGCTCGTTGTCCTCGGTCCGAAGCGTCACGATGTCTACGCCTACCATGCGCTTGAGGGCGTCGGGCGTGTCCAGCGCCACGATCTTCCCCTGGTCAATGATAGCGATACGATCGCAGTGCTCCGCCTCGTCCATATAGTGGGTGGTCATAAAGATGGTAATCTCGTGCGCCCTTTGCAGTTCAAGTACGTACTCCCAGACGTGCTCACGCGTCTGAGGGTCCAGACCAAGGGTTGGCTCATCCAAGAAGAGAACGCGGGGATGATGCAGGATCCCCCGGGCGATCTCCAGACGCCGCTTCATGCCTCCAGAGAACGTGCGAACAATGGCATCGCGGCGATCCCACAGTTTAACCACGCGCAGCACCTCCTCAATGCGCTGGGCACGCTCAATGCCCGGCACGTTGTACACGTGCGCGTGGAACTGGAGGTTCTCGTAGGCGGTGAGCTGATCATCCAGACTGGGATCTTGGAACACCAGGCCTATGCACTGGCGGACGGCGTTTCTTTGGGACGCCACATCGTAGCCAGCGACCTTGGCACTGCCTGTTGTCGGTCGCATCAGTGTGCAGAGGACGTTGATTGTGGTGGTCTTGCCCGCACCATTGGGTCCGAGGAAGCCGAACACCTCGCCGTCCTCTACTCGGAAGCTGACGTCGTCGACGGCAGAGAGGGGACCGAACCTCTTTGTGAGATGAATAACCTCAATGGAAGACATGCCCCATCATTATACGCTCCCTAGCGGGCGGTCGGACAGGATCAGGGGGTGCGGGACAGCACGTCCCGGATCATAGAGCAGGGCAGCGGTTTGATCATCAACAGTTCGACTGTCGATCGACGGAGGTCTAGGCGTCTCCATGTAGCTTTGCCCGTTGACAATGCGGCCACTCTTGCACACTATTGTTTTGTTCTGATACACGGAGATTGGGGGGCGATGAGATGGACAGTGAATCCTTCCGGCGTGATGGGCATCGATTGATCGATTGGATTGCGGAGTACCTAGCGCATCCGGAGCGCTATCCGGTGCTGGCTCAAGTCGAGCCCGGCCAGGTTGAGCGGACTCTACCCAAAGAGCCGCCGGAGAAACCCGAGCCCTTGGAGGCCATCCTTCAAGATATGGAGAAGATCATTGTGCCCGGGCTGACGCATTGGAACCACCCCGGCTTCTTTGCCTACTTCGCGATCAGCGGCAGCGGGCCGGGCATCTTGGGAGAACTGCTGAGCGCGGCCTTCAACGTTAATGCTATGCTCTGGCGGACGGCACCCGCTGCCACCGAGCTGGAAGAGCTCGTGCTGAGCTGGCTCCGCCAGCTGCTGGGGCTACCCCCGGAGTTCATGGGCCTCATCAACGACACGGCCTCCGTCTCGAGCCTGTGCGCCATCGCCGCCGCGCGTGAGGCTTTGGGTCTGCGTATTCGCGAGGAGGGCTTGGTCGGCCGGCCGGACCTGCCTCACCTCCGCCTCTACACTTCCGAGCAGGCACACTCTTCCATTGAGAAGGCGGCTATTGTACTGGGCCTCGGTCAGGCCGGTGTCAAGAAAATTGCAGTCGATGAGGAATTCCGCCTGCGCTCGCAGGACCTTGAGGCCGCCATCAAGCAGGATCTGAAAGCGGGCTGGAAGCCCTTCTGCGTGGTGGCTACCGTGGGTACGACTTCCACAACGAGCGTCGACCCCGTGCCGGAGATCGCTCGTATCTGCGAGCGGTACAAGCTCTGGCTCCACGTGGACGCAGCCTACGCTGGGGCGGCCGCCATCCTGCCGGAGAAGCGCTGGGCGTTGGCCGCCTGCGAGCGCGCCGACTCGATCGTGGTCAACCCGCACAAGTGGCTGTTCGTACCCATCGACTGTAGTGCCTTCTACTGCCGCCAGCCCAGCATCCTGCGGCAGGCTTTCAGCCTTGTGCCTGAGTATCTGCGCACTTCTGAGGATGACCGCGTCCGCAATCTCATGGACTACGGTATTCAGCTCGGGCGCCGCTTCCGAGCGCTAAAGCTCTGGATGGTGCTGCGGGCTTTCGGGTCCGAAGGCCTGCGCCAGCGCCTGCGAGCCCACATTGCCCTGGCCCAACGCTTCCAGGACTGGATTGAAGGGAGTGCGGACTTCGAGCTGTTGGCGCCCGTGTCGTTCAGCGTCGTCTGCTTCCGCAACCGCCCCCGCGGCCTCCCGGCGGGTCCGGAAACGGAAGCTTACCTGAATCGGCTCAACGAACAACTGCTCGAGAGCGTCAATAGGACGGGCGAGGTCTTCCTCTCGCACACGGAGCTCAACGGGAGGTTCACGCTCAGGCTGGCGATTGGCAACCTACGCACGACCGAAGCCCATGTGCGCCGCGCCTGGGGTCTTTTGCAGGAGCACGCGACGCGCCTCGATGCGGGACTGCGTCCGGCTGCGCTCAAAGATTGACAGCATGCTGCAGGATGCCACCGGATGGCCGAGCGGCTGGGATGAGGGAGGGCCGGCCCGCCGCCGGGAGCAAACCCCTGAATCAACCCCAATTTCTTAATCTGAGGGGCCAATAATTAGGCCTGTTTTGAGGGGTGACCTTGTTCCTTCCAAGCAGGTTGTCGCGGGTTCGATTCCCGTCTCCCGCTCCACCCCGCATCAGATGTCACAACGCGTGCAAGGCGAGGGCCGCCGAGAGGCGGCCTCCTGCTTTTCGGGCAGGTTGTCGTGGCTCGGTTGGTCTCTTGCCACACCAGTTCGTACCCCTGCTGGCGACGCTTGATGCCCTTCGGTTGCTAGTGTATGTATTCAGCCTCCCTTGCCGGCACGCGCCGCACCGGCCACCCGGTCGCTTGCTCCTAACTGCCACACGGGGCAAGAAGACGAACGCTATCACCCTGTTGAAAGAACGCGTGACCGTAGTCGTGGAGGAACGGTACAATCAAAGCAGGACTCCGGCAGAGTCGGCGCGTTGGGCGAGGTGCAGACGGGTGCTAGCGCTACGAGAGATAAGACGTAAGAAGGTGCAGTTCGGGCTCATAAGCCTGATTCTCGGTCTGATGGTCTACCTGCTGGTGATGATCAGCGCCCTGGGCACCGGCTTGCTTTCGGCCATGTCCGGCGCGGTGAACTCCTTCGACGCCGACTTAGTGGTGTTCAGCGCCGATTCCAACGACAGCTTCCTGAGGAGCGAACTCACGGCCGAGCAGCGGGACGCCATAGTTGAACTGGCAGGCGCAGACAGGACGGGAGGAGTGGGCTACATGGCGGCGACGGTTCAGCAGGACTTGGCAACCGAGGACGTGGCTCTGTTCGGCTTCGAGCCGAGAAGCATCGCCGAGCCAGCAGTCCGCTCGGGCCGGGCTCTCCAGGGCGGGGGAGAGATCCTGATCGACCGGAGCCTATCGCGGTCCACCGACCTGCAAGTCGGTGACCAGATCACTATGCGCAACGCCCTGATAGACTACGATTTCACCATCGTCGGCGAGGTTGACGAGGGGCAATTCCTGGGTCTGCCTTCCGCGTACGTGGTTCTGGACCAGTGGCGTGAAATGCGCTACCCCGGACAGGGTGGGGGCGCCCCAGCCACCAGCGTCCTTCTGGTGCGAGGGGACACAGGCAATCTGGGCGCTCGAATTGAAGCGGCCGTCCCCAATAGCAGTGTGCTGTCCAGGAGCGATGCCATAAGCGCGATAGGAGGCGTGACTGAGCAGGAGCGGGTGGTGATGGCAATCGAGTTCTTCGGCTTCGTCATCGGGGCACTGGTCATCGGCTCCTTCTTCTTCGTCCTGACAATGCAGCGGGCGTATGAGATCGCCATATTCAAGGCGTTGGGCGCTTCCAGCTGGTACGTCTTCGGACAGCTGGTTCGCCAGGTGGTGGCCGTCGCTCTGGTTGGCTTGGCTCTCGGAGTGCCGCTGGCGCTGGTGACGGAGACCGCGCTCCCCTCGGACATACCCTTGCAGATAACAGGCAGCGCCTTCTTGACGGGAGGGGTCAGCATAACCATCGCGGCGCTCCTGGGTAGTCTCCTCTCCGCCCGCCAGGTGGTGCGTGTAAACCCTATGAGCGCTCTGGGGCAGGTGTGATGAGCCCGCATGGTCAAGAGGTGCTTGCGCAGTCGCTGACGAAGGTCTTCGGATCGGGCGAGACGGCAGTTGAGGCGGTGCGAGACGTCTCTCTGTCCGTACGAGCGGGAGAATTCGTGGCGATCGTGGGGCCAAGCGGTTCGGGGAAGACGACGCTTCTGGCCATGCTGGGAGGGCTCCTCACCGCCACGCGCGGCCGCGTCGTTGTGGACGGCACCGACATTTCAGGCTGGAACGAGGCGCAGCGAGCGCTATTCCGCCGCGAACGGGTAGGGTTCGTCTTTCAGGGCTTCAACCTCGTGCCCTACCTGACTGGTGAGGAGAACCTCCTGGTCATCCCCGCGATCTCTGGCAAACTGGACGGAGAAAAGCGGGCACGCGCGCGCCAGTTGCTTAGGGAGCTGGGCGTTGAAAACCGCGCACACCGCCTTCCAGGCGAGCTCTCGGGTGGAGAAAGGCAGCGGATCGCCATCGGGCGGGCCCTGATGAACGATCCGCTATTGGTGCTGGTAGACGAGCCCACCTCGAACCTCGACTCCGAGCGAGGCAACGAGGTGGTGCGCAGCCTAGCCGAAGAAGTCAAGACGCGGAACAAGATCGGCATCATGGTAACGCACGACCGCCGAATGCTGACTCACGTGGACAGATTGCTGGAGATGGCCGACGGGCGACTGCAATCGACAGAGCCGCACTAGTGGGGTGCTCTGGCAGTAGCTCGAAGGGTCTGGCGCGTTCGCCGTGGCAATTCAAGGGGGAGTCAGTAATGCCCAACCTGAAAGCGCTATTTTCCAACCTAGGGGCTGACATGCCGCTGCGCCGCAAAGTGCAATGGCTCCTGGTCAACAACTGGACGAAGCTTCGCAACCGCAGCACGTGCTGCGGCCACCCCGGCGAGCCCGGGTGCTGAGAAATCGAGCCTGGCTTGGGTGCCAAGCCGACGCAGCCCGGAAATCCGTCCCACTACTAGTATACTCGACAATAAGAACTCGGGGTCCGTTAGGCCTGAAGGCAGGGAGATCACGGTGGCGAAGAGCAAGAAACGGAAGAAGGCAGCGAAGATAGTGTTGCAGCAGGCGCAGGAGATCCACAAGGTGCCGCCCGCCGAACGCCGTCGACAGCGCACGCACGCCGTCCTCGGCACACCTCTTCAGCCGCCGTTTCCTGAAAGCGTCCAGACAGCGGTCTTCGCCCTCGGTTGCTTCTGGGGCGCCGAGCGCATCTTCTGGCAGACACCTGGGGTCTACACAACCGCGGTCGGGTACGCAGGCGGGCACACCCCCGACCCGACCTACGAGGAGGTCTGCTCGGGCCGAACCGGCCACGCTGAGGCCGTCCTCGTGGCGTTCGATCCTGCCCAGATCTCGTACGCCTCGCTGCTGAAGATCTTCTTCGAGGCCCACGATCCGACCCAGGGCATGAGACAGGGTAACGACGTCGGCACACAGTACCGCTCCGCCATCTACTACGCCGACGAAGAACAGCGACAGGCTGCCGAGTCGGCGCGCACCATGTACAACGAGGCGCTTGAGCGAGCCGGCTTCAGCCCAATCACCACCGAGATGGCGCCCGCCGGTCCGTTCTACTATGCCGAGGACTATCATCAGCAGTACCTCCACAAGGTTCCGAACGGCTACTGCGGAATCGCGGGGACCGGGGTGACTTGCCCTCTACCGGCCGCGTCCGAAGCCGGTGGCCCTCTTACGCCCGTGCCCACAACCGATGAGGAATGGCGCCAGCGCCTGACGCCGGAGCAGTACGCGGTTCTGCGCCAGGCCGGGACGGAACGAGCTTTCACGGGCGAATACGTCGACACCGAGGAGGACGGCGTCTACCGCTGCTCCGGCTGCGGGAACATTGTCTTCGATAGCCGAACGAAGTACCATTCCGGCTGCGGCTGGCCCAGCTTCACCGATGCCGTCTCGCCGGATGCCGTCGAGCTACTCGAAGACCGCTCTCACGACATGGTCCGCACGGAAGTGCGGTGTGCGCGCTGTAACTCCCACCTCGGCCACGTCTTCGACGACGGGCCAAAGGACGCGGGCGGTCAGCGCTGGTGCATCAACAGCGTTGCGCTGGACCTCGACCCGCGCTGAGGCACAAGCGCCGACTACCGGCACCGGGCATTCCACTAACGGCTGGGTCTTCTGGCACCCCGCTGAGACCGGCGAGCAGTAGCCGCTTCTGGCCCTCGCCAAGCCAGCCACCGGGCCCGCTGGGCCTGGTGCTGGCTCTCTCTGGGCGACCAGAGCCCTGATCTCTGGTAACCGCGCGCCAATACGTCGATTTTTTCCTAATATCTGCCAAATTCGCCCCGTGTCGACTTGACTTCTCGCCCGAACAGAGCGTCCATGTACGTACGCAACGTACGTTGCACCAGGTGACTAAAGCATGACGACACTAGCGGCAGTCGAGCAACGGCAAGACCTGACGAGCCTCATCGAGCTCTACCTCACTTCCTGCCGCATCGAGGGTAAGTCCCTCAATACCATCCGCTCCTACAGAGAGAGCCTTGGCATCTTCCTCCGGGCTGTAGACCAGGAAAGCTTGCCACAAGACGTGGCCTCCTTCACCACCGCCCACGTCTACCTCTTCCTCGGTTGTGTCGCCGATACCGGCGTCTCTCCTGTGACCCAGTGGCGCAGACAACGCGAGACCCGCACCTTCTTCTCCTGGCTCCTTCGCCACGACTTCATACCCTCCAACCCCTTCGCCAAGGTCAAGAACATCAAGGTCCCGCAGAAGATCATCCAACCCTTCTCCCAGGACGACATCCTCCGCCTCCTCGCCTGCTGCAACCCCTCTACCCACAAGGGCGCCAGAGACCGCGCCCTCATTCTCACCCTCCTCGACACCGGCCTCCGCGCCGGGGAACTGGTTGGCCTTGATCTGGAGGACGTAGACTTCCAGAGCCAACGCATCCAGGTCCGCCATGGCAAGGGCAACAAGCAGCGGGTCGTGCGCATCGGCAACGAGGCCGGTCAGGCCGTGCAGCTCTACCTAGAACACTTCCGAGACACGCAGCCAGGCCCCCTCTTCCTCACCTGCCGCGGCAGACCCCTCTGCCGTACCGCCATGCGCACCATCTTCCAGCGCCTCGGCAAACAGGCCTCCATCCCCAAGGTCCACCCTCACCGCTTCCGCCACACCTTCGCCACCAACTACCTGGTCAAGGAGGTCGGCGACCCCCTTCGACTTCAGCAGATTCTGGGACACACGTCGCTGGAGATGGTCCGCCACTACGTGGCTATGGCCAGCGTTCAGCAAGACCTTCTGGAGCGCCGCTCCTCCCCAATGGACCTGTTGGCGGCCCAACTCGGTGGGCCGCAGCACGCGAGACGACTTCAGCCAAGACGTGCTGGCAAGCTCCGACTCCTGAGAGGGAACTAATGCCATCAAGGCCTAGCCCGAGGCGTCCTACGATTGCATGGGGTTGACGGGCCTTGGCGCGCCGCGTGAGACATAGGCGGCCTCGCAGAGCGCCCATCAAACCCGTGTCGGGGTCCTCTCCCGACCTACCGCTTCAGTTCACCGCTGAGCCAAGTGAGGTAGTCGCCGTTGCCCTCCACCACGGGCATCGCCATTATCTCAGGAGTCTCATACGGATGTATGTCTTTCACTGCCCGCTCTAGAGCCTCGTACAATCCTCGTTCAGTTTTGATGAGACAAAGCCATTCCTCGGCGACCTCCAAATTGCCCTTCCACCAATAGGTGCTCGTTATGGGACCAACAATCTGGACGCACCCCGCCAGGCGCTGCTGAGTCACCGACTTGGCTATCTTAACTGCATCCTCCTTTGTCTCTGTGGTCGTCAAGACCTGGATGTATTCTGTCATGGCGGTTCACCTCCTTGTCGCCCCTCCGAGCCTTACACAGCCTCGAAATGGTTTAAGTTCTGGACCTTAAGATATATAATTAGGCTATGCAACGTATACTGAAGTACAAATTATTAGGAATACCAATTATTATATGGGGTTTCCAATTATTATATGTTGCTGTAGCACTAGTAGTGCTTGGTATCTTACTGGCAATAGTTAATAAAAATGCCTCTACTCAAACGCCCGGAAAAATTATCGCAATTGCATATATAGTAGTTATGGTAATTATTAATGTTATCTGGCGTTTAGCAATAAGGAAGTGGTTCTAAATACCCCTCCGAGCCACTCTCTCCCTCCAATAACTCCCGCATCGTCTTGAGGGCGAAGTCCCTGTCTTTCGCAAGGGCTTCGCCTACCCGTCCGTGGCACACCTGGCGGCTATCCGCTCGGTGGCCGACAGGACCATCCAGCGACACATCGACGAGCTGGTGGCCGCCCGCCTCCTGACGAAAGAGGAGCGGCCGGGCGAGACCAACATTCTCTACATCGAGGACGTGAGCGAGGAGGAAGCGCAGCGCTACGAGGAAAAGTTCGCGAGGGGTGACAAGAATGTCACCCGAAGAAATACAAACGGAAGAAAGACTAAATGACGTTGTTGTAAAGCAAGAGCCGCTTCTAAGAAAGGAAGCGCACGTTCCCTCCGGGGGCGAACGGGAGGCCTTAGTGTACGAGATGCTCTCGGTCCTTCAGGACGCAGAGAGCGAGGGGTACTACCGACGCCTCGCAGCGACCGTCCCGAAAGAAATCATCTTCGAGGCGCTGAGCCTTGTGAGGCGAGCCGTCAACGAGGGCAAGATACGCAAGTCCAAGGGCGCCCTCTTCGTCGCTATTGTGAAACGCGCCTGTGCCGACCGGGGCATCTCCCTCAGCCTGGGCCAGCCCGTCTACGCCACCCGGTCGTAGCCCGGTCGTAGGACGACAGAACTCCGAACCTGAGACCGAGTGCAACCCTGATTATCCTCAGTCGATTGACCACGAAAGGGCACGACCCGGGCATCGGACGGCCCATAGACCGCCCAAGAAGACCGTCGTTCATCAGCAAAGAGGAGGGGCTTGACACGGGATGGGAGCGGGCGTAGCCTACAATCCGTCCGGAGCGGCAGGCTAGTCGACTCTCGAGAAGGGAGTGGCAAATGAATAGGATTACATTGGATGCCGTGCTCGTTGGTGCCAGTGTTTTGCTTGCCATTGGGCTCCTGATCGCCGGCGGGCTGTTAGTTTGGGCTCACAATTTCGTCGAAGACCATGTACGCTTTGAGCTAGCTCAGCAAAGGATCTACTTCCCCCCCGCAGGAAGCGAGGCACTGGCTAGTCCTGATATCGGACCCTACCTCACTAAATACGCTGGGCAGCAGCTGCTCACGGGGGACCAGGCCAAAGACTACGCTGATCATTTCATTAACGTGCATTTGCAGGGCGTGGCAGATGGCCAGACCTATGCGGAAGTGAGTGCCAAGGCACAGGCAGACCCGGGCGATGCAACGCTAGCGTCGCAGGCCGACACCTTGTTCAGGGGCGAAACTCTCAGGGGTTTGCTCTTGGAAGCCTATGGCTTCTGGACATTCGGTCAAATCGCCTATTGGGGAGCAGTAGCCTCCTTTGCCCTCGCTGGAATAACGCTTGTTGTGTCTGTCCTCGGGCTATGGTATTGGCGAAGGGTGCATCGATCGGCAGAGGCTTGACAGACATCGTAAGAACTCCGCTGGAATGAGAGAAGGCGCCGCGGTGATCTGTCCCCATGAACGTTACCGCTCGCTATGTTGGTCCCGACCACAGTGGCCGTCCAGGTAAAGCGGCACACGGCAAACATCGGACCCAGAGATATTAGCTACCTACGGGACCGATGGGCTCATAGAGCTGACAAACTCCTATTCATTACGACTTCCGACTACACGCCGGGGGCGCGCGAGGTGGCAGCCGAGAGTCGTGAGAAGCAAGTCGAGCTCGTAAACGGCGAGCGACTGGTAGAAGTAATGGTTGAGCATGGGTGTGGAGTGCGCGCTCGGCCCATGCTCGCCTACGAGCTCGACGAGGACTACTTCTCGAATCTTTGACCCCCAAGCCGGGACCTTGAACCTCTTGCAGACTGCCCCACGGTCAATATACAATCCCCTCGTCAGTTAGCTTCGGGTGGCGACGGGGGGACTTGGCGTTTGAGTGCCCCCTAAGGGTGACCTCTCCGAATCTGGTTAGGGCCTGAAAGTCGGACCTCACGACCGACGGACTTTTAATCCGGGAGTCGTGGGTTCGAATCCCACCCGGCCCTCCAGAGGCCCTGCGCCGACCGAGGATCGACAGCCGCTAGAGCTCCTGCCTTCTGATCCGGGAGTCGTGGGTTCGAATCCCAGCCGACCCGCCAGGGCACCTCACTGAACGCTGCCTCGTGAGAGACACCCTCTGGCGCCTGCGATACGACGTGCTGTCGCCGCACCTTGACGCCTCCGAGATGCTTTGGCATGATGCGAGGGTCATCTTCGCAGTCTTCGTAGCGCCAGCGCACAGCCCTGGAGGTTGCCTTGAACTGGAGAGCGATAGCAGCACTTGCAGGCCTTGGAGTCACTGGAGGCCTTGTGGCCGTGGGAGCCATCGTTGTCTTCTCCGCTCTAGTCTCCCCGCGCACGGGCACCGTTTCAGCGACCGACGGTTGCAACACCACACTGGCTGAGCCCGCCAGCGCCGGTGCCACCAGTATCAAAGTGAACGACCCGAGCGGAAGCTGCGGACAAGATATGTGGATTCTCATCAACGGGGGCGGGGACACAGAAGAGTGCCAGCAGGTCTTGGATCCCTCTGGCAACGCGCTCCACCTGTACGGCACGCTTGCTTACACTCACGAGCAGGGAGAGACGGTAGTAGGGGTCCCGGAATGCCCGCCACTGCCAACGCCGACGCCGACCCCCACCTGGGCACCGCCCTCGCCCACGCCGCCGGCAGGCTCCCAGTGCGGCACTTACGGCGACTTGGAACCGTTGCCGTCCGCAGGCGTCAACCTCCTTCCGGCTTCCGGCGCCGCGGGCTCGCCGCTAGAGGTTGAGCTGGCGGGCGTGCAGCTCAACCCTGACGCCGACCAGCCCGCAGAGGTGCTGTGGGACTGGAACCCAGATGAGTTGTCAGGCGAGCTCATCGACAGCGGCATCGTGCCTCACGGCGAACCAGCGACCCTGCTGGAGGGCACAGTGCCAGATGCTGCCGAACCTGGTGAGCACATCGTGACCGCCTGCTGGTGGTACGCCCCGGAGGAGACCTGGTACTACAAGGAGGCCCTTTTCGAAGTCACAGAGCTGACACCGACTCCCACGCCCACAGTTCCACCAGGGGCGGGCCAGATGAACAACTGTCCCCAGGCGGACAGGTGGGCGCTGGCGGCGTGGGTGGGCCCCGACGGAGTCGACGCGGGCGAGGCCCTCGCCACCTGCGGCGAGGGAGCGGTGGACGCTGCCTATGCGCTGGACCCATCCACCGGCGAGTGGTTGCGCTGGTTCCGCGACCGGCCGGAGCTCAGTAAGCTTTCGACGGTGGAGAATATGCAGGGCCTGATCACCCTCGGGTCGTCCACCGCCAGCCCTATACCGACCGTCGAGCCGGCGCTGTCGGAGCCGGGCCAGATGCGCGGCTGCCCCCTGCCGGGCAGGTGGGCGATGGCGGTGTGGGACGGACCCGACAGCACCGAGGCCGCCGCGGCGCTGGACACGTGTGGGGTGTGGGAGGCCGATGCGGCCTATTGGCTCAACCCGGAGACGGGCGGCTGGGAGCGGTGGTTCCGCGACCGGCCGGAGCTCAGCACTTTTCCTAAGTTGGCCTTTTTGGCGACAGTGATCGTCTTCGGCGGGAAAGAGTCCCCTCCTCTTGACCTGATCGCCTTCACCTCATACCGCGACGGCAACGCGGAGATCTACGTGATGAACGAAGATGGGACAAAGCAGACCAGGATCACCAACAACCCGGCTGACGACCGCACCGCCGTCTGGTCGCCGGACGGGACCAAGATCGCCTTCTCTTCCGATCGCAGCGGGAGCTACGAGATCTACACGATGTACCCGAACGGGACGTTCATCTCGGACATCACTAACACGCCAGAGCACGAGGAGTATGACCCCGCCTGGTCGCCGGACGGGTCCAAGATCGTCTTCGCAGTGGCATGGCCAGACTTCCCAGCCTACGGGATCTCGACGATCAATGCCGACGGCACTGGGCCCTTCTTTAATTTGGTCACCGCGTTCCACTACGAATACCGGAACCCCACCTGGTCGCCCGACGGGTCCTGGGTCGCCTTCCTGGAAAGGCGCGGCTGGTCCGACGATTGGGACATCAAGAAGATGAAGGCCGACGGGACCGATTGGTGGCAACTGGCCACGGGGCCAGGGAACGACCGGGACCCCGCCTGGTCGCCCGACGGGTCCAAGATCGCCTATTCCTCCGACCAGGACGGTGATTACGAGATCTACACGATGAACCCCAATGGGACGGGGCAGACTTACTTCTTCGACAACCCAGCGTGGGACGATGAACCCTCCTGGTCGGCCGACGGGTCCAAGATCGCTTTCGTCTCCAACCGCGACATCCACTTCCAGATCTATGTCATGAAGGCCGACGGGACGGGGCTGACGAGGCTCAAGAGCAACTCATCCGACGTTGAGCCCGACTGGCGGTAGGGCGCCGGCCGGGAGGTGGCCGTACCATCGGTACAGCTTGCGCCTGTGGGTAGGGTAGATGCCGACCGAGGTAGACCACCGGAGGCAACCTATGAAGCCCCCATGGCGACATATCCTTGTAGTCGCGGCGCTGACCGCAGCTTGCCTATCGCCGGTGTCCTGCGGCGGCCAAGGCGAAGAGCAGGCCGCGAGCGCACCCGCTCGGACTGAGGCCGCTGGGGAAACCGGGGTCCAGACGGAGGAGGCTGGGGCCACAACAACAGGGACGTCGGCCGCTACCGTCATCCCATCTGTGGACGCTGCCCTCGACCTGCGGGATCAGGCGAGCAAGGGCCATTCCCTGCGGCTGGCCCGGCTGGCCGTGGCTGTGGGACAAGAGCTTGGCTTCTCCGATGAGGAACTGAGCCACCTGGAGCAGGCGGCGATGCTCCACGATGTTAGCAAGATAGTTCTGCCCGAAGCCCTCCTGAAGAAGGTCGGTCCCCTCACCGACGACGAGTGGCAGAAGATCCAGAGGCATCCAGAGCTGGGCCACCAGATGGTGAGGAACGCCCCCTTCCTTCAGAAGGCAGGGGAGATCATCCTTTGCCACCACGAGCGCTATGATGGCGGGGGGTATCCCCGCCACCTCTGGGGGGACCAGATACCCCTGGCGGCGCGCGTATTCGCTGTGGCTGATGCCTACGATGCCATGACCACCGACAGGCCTCACCGCAGGGCCGCATCCCATCGCTCCGCCGTGAGGGAGATCAAGCGCAACGCCGGCACCCAGTTCGACCCGAAGGTGGTAGAGGCCTTCCTGGTGGCCAACCGCAAAGGGTTGATTGAGGACAAGGCCCTCTTCCAGGAGAAGGACGAAGACGCCGCAGTCCTCCATCCGGTGGCACCGGGGGCCCAGCAGGAAGCCTAACCCGACCAATTTGCCCCGGTATTCTTCACACAACATTCGCAGCTCCTTCACAAGACCTTACCCCTTTCGTTGATTCATTTCGGTTCGCCGATCGCTTAGTATGACTGAAGCCCCGGCGACAGGAACTCTGTGCGGCCCATAGCTCCGCTGTCGTTCCGAGACAAGGGAGGGTGATGGCTCGATGCAGCGGAAAGGCCAAACTTCCGTATCCAAGGGACCCACTCTCCCACGAGGAGACAAGAGGACAGTCATCTTCGTAGGACATGCCTGCCTGCCCCAAAGCCTGGCTGGGCGGGATGCTTCCCCTGTGGTCTCAGTGGAGGTGGAGGCTGACACGGCTACCGGCGCCATCCTCGGGGCCGTCGCTAAGGGCGTTCCTCCACTAGGTGCCAACCTCCTGGAGGATGTGCTAGCCGGTCGTAGCTTGGAACACGGGCTCCAGGACGCTGTGGACGAAGTCAGGCGGCGTTACGTCTGTCCTTCCCACAAGGCCCTCTGCACAGCGGTAGCGAACGCTTATGATGCTTATCACCGACATCGTGACCAAGGGTCACGCAGCTCTTAGATGTCGCTCTTTGACCGATGATTTGGTTTCCAGGGGCAGGAGAGACGATTCCCACGGCGGACGAGGACAGGAGCGAGTGCTGATGGCCGTCCGCGCCAACGTCTTGGTCGTCGATGATGAGCCCGATATCTGCCGGGCCCTGGAGAAGGTGTTACAGGGGGAGGGGTGCCGGTCCATGACGGCGACCACCGCCCGCCAGGCCCTGG
The DNA here is from genome assembly GCA_964512285.1 of uncultured Dehalococcoidia bacterium. GTDB lineage: Bacteria > Chloroflexota > Dehalococcoidia > SM23-28-2 > SM23-28-2 > SM23-28-2. Next base: position 27,793 of record CAZEJO010000010.1, read on the forward strand.
AACTCGTAAAGTTCGGGCCGCCCTTTAGGATGGCCCTCATCGGCGGCAAACTGCCCGACATAGACGGCCTGAAGCTGGCCTCCCTTGTCAGGAGAATCGACCCTGAGGTGGCCATTGTCCTGATTTCAGGCAATTTCTACCGGGAGCGTAGGCTCATCGCCGAGGGCCTGCAACGAGGCGCCTACGCTGGATGCATCGCCAAGCCCTTCGATCCGAGCGAAGTGCGTCTGGTGGTCAAGAAGGTGTCGAGGGCCCACCGACAGTCGTGGCGATCTGCCCTCCCCCTGGTGATGATTGGGCGATGGCTCGGTCTACAACCCCTCTTGCCGGCAGATCACGAAAATGATTAGCAACCTCGGATTTCTCACACGACATGCTGGGATAAGGAGGACACCCATGCAAAGCGACCCCGCAGTTCATGGGAGCGGCAAGCGACGCTCACAGCGATCGTCGGACGTGCTACAAGAGTATCTGAAGGGATTAGACAGCGAGCACGCCAACCTGGTGGCCCAGCGCGAGTACCTTCAAGCCAAGCTCGACATGGTCGAGCGACAGAGGGCTAACCTTCAGGAAGTCATCGAGATCGAGGAGAAGCTGGCCGAGATGAGCCGGCGCAGCCCAGGTGCGCTAGAGGCCCCCGGCGAGGGCGGTTCCCAGGAGGGCGAAGTGGTGGTGGCCCCCTAAACGCCTTTCTTCGACCTCTTGTCGGCCCCCTTCAACACGCGTAGAGAGCGGACTCAGGGACTGAGAGCTCCCCGAAGCTAGTGGCGGCCCAGGGCAGCCCTCGGAGGTTGTTCCTGGGCTGACCGCCGCACGGCCCCTTCTTCCTCAGATCAGGCCGCCTGCAGAGAGTTGCCCCTCAAGAGCAGGGACAATCGGGCTGCCGCTTGCTTGAAACCATCCACGCAGACTCCCGAGTTGCTGACGCCCCGCACATTCCGGCCGCACGTTGCCTGCTGGATAGCTTCCCTATTGAACTCCCCAGGAATTGTTTACCGAAAATGTACCTTCCCTCAGGAACGGTGACGGTTGCGCCAAAGAAACCTGCAATACATAATGATGAGACCAATCTTTGAGGTGCGGGCCCGCGTAAATAGCGATATGGCAGGTCCCCATGAAAGATAGAACTTAAAGGGCCGAGCTTGCCGGCCGTGCGTGCCCTTTGGGAAGGTGGAGCATTGAGAGAGCTCAGAAAGGGTAGCATGCCGGAAGCAGGGAAGACCTTTGGCATTGCCGGAGGCATCGGTCCGCGGGGCCTGTTCGAAGATATCGGCCGCTCAACGCAGAGGATCTCAAACCTCAGGAGCATCCCGCCCAGGACGTCGACCGGCATCAGCCGACGCTTCTCAGCCGCGGGGGTGAGCCGAGGCCTCTCTCGGCGAGAGTACGGAGCTATTCCCGCAGGCGGCAATCACTCGCGGCCTAGGGCGGCGGCCCCAAGGCCCTCAGCGCCATTCATTCCAGAGATAGTGGAACCTCTCGTGGACGTGTTCGATGAGAGAGACTGCATCCTCGTCATAGCCGAAGTTCCAGGGGCAGGGGAGGACTCGATTAGGGTCGAGCTGCAGAATCACACCTTGAAGCTTCGGGCCGGGGGGAAGTATAGGGCGTACAGGGGAGATGTAGGGCTCCCGGCCGAGGTGGAACACAACAGCCTGGCCTGGACCCTGAACAACGGGACCATCGAGCTAAGACTGAAGCGCAAGAAGACGTAGACCTAGCTTATCTTTTCGCCATGGCCTCCTCGAAGTGGCACTTGGCGATGCGGAAGCTGCCATAGTCTGCCGCCTCAGGCTTCTTCTCCACAAACTCCCGAATAGCCAGCATTGAAGCCTGGCGACAGATGGCCTCGATGTCCGATCCCACCATGCCGTCTGTTTGGTCAGCCAGAGAAGCCAGGTCGACGTCGGCGGCCAGGGGCTTGTCTCGGGTGTGCACCTGGAAGATGGCCAGTCGGGCCGCCCGGTCGGGCGCGGGCAGCTCGACGAGAACCTCGAAGCGGCCAGCCCGCAGCAGGGCCGGATCCACTATGTCCGGGCGATTCGTGGCCGCCAGCACCACCACCCCCTTCAGCTCCTCGATGCCGTCCATTTCGGTCAGGAACTGGCTAACCACCCGCTCGGAAACGTGGGAGTCGCCACCGCCCGCTCCCCGCTGGGGAGCGACAGCGTCGATCTCGTCAAAGAAGACGATGCAGGGTGAGGCCTGCTTGGCCTTCTTAAACACCTCGCGGATCCCTCGCTCCGACTCGCCCACCCACTTGGAGAGAAGGGCTGGTCCCTTGATCGAGATGAAGTTCACCTCGCTCTCCTTGGCAACAGCCTTGCCGACAAGGGTCTTGCCCGTCCCCGGAGGACCGTGGAGAAGGATGCCTTTGGGCGGGTTGGTCTTGGCGTGCTGGAACAGCTTGCCGTATTTCAGGGGCCACTCCACCGTCTCCACCAGCAGCCGCTTGACCTCCTCCAGACCGCCGATGTCGTCCCAGCGCACATCGGGCACCTCGGTGAACACCTCGCGGATGGCCGAGGGCTCCACCTCCTTCAGGGCCTCCAGGCAGTCATCCATGGTCACTTCCAGCTCCAAGAGCCGCTCGTAGGGGATGGAGGCCTGGGCGAAGTCAATGTCCGGCAGGAGGCGGCGGAGGGTAATCATGGCTGCCTCCCGACAGAGGGCCTCCAGGTCGGCCCCCACGAAGCCGTGGGTGATGGCAGCTACCCGCTCCAGGTCGACATCCTCGGCCAGGGGCATGCCGCGGGTATGGATGTCCAGGATCTCCCGCCGGCCGTCCTTGTCGGGGATGCTGATGGCGATCTCACGGTCGAAGCGGCCGGGGCGGCGCAAGGCGGGCTCGAGCAGATTGGGGACGTTGGTCGCCCCAATGACGATAACCTGTCCCCGCGATTCCAGCCCGTCCATGAGGGCCAGAAGCTGGGCTACCACCCGTCGCTCCACCTGCTGGTCGCCTCGCGCCTCCTCCCGCTTGGGAGCGATGGCGTCTATCTCATCAATAAAGACGATGGCCGGTGCCTGGCCGCGGGCATCCTCGAAGATGTTCCTCAGATGGGCCTCGCTCTCCCCGTAGAACTTGTGGATGACCTCGGGGCCGTTGATGTGAACGAAGTAGGCGCTGGTCTCGTGGGTCACCGCCCGAGCGATGAGGGTCTTACCGCAGCCCGGGGGTCCGTGCAAGAGCACCCCCTTGGGGGGGTCAATGCCCAGCCGTTCGAACACCTCCGGGTATCTCAGCGGGAGCTCGATCATCTCCCGGATGCGCTGGATCTCCTTGTGCAAGCCGCCAATGTCCTCGTAGGAGATCGTGCTTCTCAGAGAGGGAGCACCCTCTCCCTTGAACTTGATGGCCGTGGAACGCTGGATAATGACGACATCCTTGGGCGAGACCTCGGCCACAGTGAAGTCCTGGGCACGCGTCCCGAAGAGATCGAGACGCACCCGGTCGCCGGCGCTTACCGGCAGCCCTTCCAGCCGGTGGGCGATGTAGCGGGTGTAGCGGCCGCCGGGCCAGGACTTCAGAGCGTCAAGGGGGGCGAGGACAACGGTCCTGGCCGGCTGGAAGTCCACCACCCGCACGGAGACCTTCTCGTCCAGACCAGCCTGGGCGTTCTCTCGCAGGATGCCATCGATCTGGATGAGGCCCTTGCCGCGGTCTGCCATGTAGGTTGGCATGGCCTTGGCCACCGTCCGCCCTTTGCCTGCGATCTCGACGATATCGCCGATGGCCGCGCCCATCTCCTCTAGCTGCTGGGGGTCGATGCGAGCGATCCCCCGGCCCACGTCCTTGGCCTGGGCTTCGGCCACCCGCAGGGCAAGCGGTTTTCCTCCGTTGTCGCTGTCCTTCTTTGTCAAAACGGCCTCCTCCTTGTGATTTCTCCTTCCCTTCACACCCCCAGCCCTACGAGCTCTGCTCATGGGACTACCCTCAGGTTGTATTCCAGTGTCAGCCCCTTCTCCTTCAGCACGGAGGCCAGTATGTCTAGCAAGGCCCCTTCGAATTGCACCAGCTCTTCGGGCGAGGCGTCTTGGGGGAGCTGTACATACTGGTCTCTCAACCTCGGATAGACCTCGGCCACCGGGGCTTCCAGATAGGGCATAACCTCGGCGAAAAGCATCTCCTCCAGCTCTTTGACCTCGGTGACCTTGCCCTGCCGGTAGAAAGAGGCCGTCTCCAGGGCCAAGTCGAGGTGGCCGTGCATATCTGCGATCACCAGCAGTAGATCGGCCCCGGCCGGGGTGAGGCTTGCCCTGTCGACCTCCTCCTGTAGCCTTTGCCGCAAAGCCCCCTTGGAGCGAACGCCCTTGGCAGCATTGAGCACGTTCTTCTTATCCAGATAGAGCAAAGAGGCGATGAAGTTGCTCTCGATGGTGACATCGTTGGCGAAGACCTCTCTCGGGGCGTACAGGCAAAGCTTATCCACCACCACGGCCAAGAGACCGTCTACCTTGGTTTGCCATTCCTTCTCCTGAGCCTGCGAAGGGAACAAGGGCCGCACGCCGTCGGTTGAGAGGTCCACCTGCAACCTTCGCGCCGATCGGGTCGTCTCACATTCGGATAGGGGGTGAGCATGCTCGTGGGCTAGCAGGCCCTTGATCGCCTCCCGGTCGTCCCAATATCCTTCCTTTTCCATAGCTCTCTGGTTGATGAAGACATGGCAGGAGCCGGGGTTCTCGAGGTCGTAGACGTTCACGATGGGCCTCTGCCCCAGGATGGCCAGGCCACCAGGCGGCAGGGCCGCCCCCTCAGACAGTTGCCTAACCAGGGGCTCAAGGTCCTTGAGGACAAACAGGGTGATGACCTCCTGTCGCCAGCGAGGCGTGGCAGCATACTTTGCTATGACCTCCTCCTCGACCTGGGCGAGAGAGCCGACGCTGGCCTCGATGTCCGAAACCACCCGCAGCTCTGTGCCAGCGATCCGCCGGAGGCTGAAGTGCTTGAGGAGTCTATTCACCCTTCGCCTTGTTGAGGCGCAGCTCCAGTACGCCGTTCTTGTGGGCCTTCTTCATGGTCGCCGCGTCCACCGAGCAGGGGAGGAGAACCTCCCTGGCGTATTTCCTCTCCCCCGCCGTCTCCAGGGTCAGGACGTCATCCTTGACCTCGACGGTGATCTCCTCTTCGGCTACCCCGGGGAGCTCGGCGACGACGAGAACCGTCGCTCCTTCATCGAAGACATCGACCAGCGGCTCCCGCACCTCGTCCACCACCGGCCCCTCCTCGGTGGAGCGGATGTTGCCGAAGCGTTCGACCCGGGGGGTGCCGCCGATGCCCGTCCTGACGGTGAAGCCGTAGACGCCCCTGCCTCGGTCGCCCAGGCCCTTGACCTTGAACTCCCCCGTTCGGGTCACCTCTGACTCGCCCGCTTCAGCCATGTCCGACACCAGGTTGATGAACTCGCCGAGCCCCTTGAAGATGCCCCCTAAGCCGATATCGACGCCTATCTCCTCTCGACTTTCCCTGCGCGGCTCGCGGCGGCGTGCGCTTGTCTTCTTCTCCGCCATGTCCGTACCTCCTCTTCGCTTAGCTCTCTAGGCTGACTTGTCACCTTTCAACAGACGATTGCTCCTCCCGTCTGCTGCAGACGGTCATGTTTGGGTCCTCCGCACATAGTCCTCCACCGAGGAGACGCTGGCGCCCGATTCCACCGTCAGCGCCTCCCACCACTTTTCCCTGGCCGCTTCGTAGGCTGCCGGGTTCTCTTGCCACTCCCGGAACCGGTCGTAGACTCGCTTGAAGCCCTCCTGGGCCTCCTCCCAGCGCTCCTTCTTGAATAGAGAGCCGATGGGTGCCAGAGCCGTCTTCTCCTCGCCCTCGAAGAGGGTCAGGGCGACATCCCGTTCGAAGTCGGCGCCGTGGCCGGCGCTCATGCCCGAAACCAGATAGCCTGCGACCACCCCGAAGGCCAGAGCAAACCGCCCCTCCAAGTCCAGGCGGTAGCCCGCGTCAACCGCCAGGAAGGTGACCACGTGGGTCGCACCGCTGCCCTCCCGAAATCGTCCAGGGCTGCTCTTCCTCTGGCGGGAGCGATGAATGGCCAGGGCGTCCTGATAAGACAGGGGAGGCTTGTCACGCCAGTAGCGCGGAGGAAGAAACCCCACATCGAAATCCGCCAGGGAGAAGTCGCCGATGTCCCCGATCTTCTGGAAGGCCAAGCGCAGCCTCTCCCAGAGCTCGGCGAAGACCGTCTCCGCCAGGGAGACATCGGGTTGGAGCACGATCTCCGGCCTGGCCCCATCCCGCAGTACCAGGCGGCACTCGATGCCTTCCAGGGCCTGCATCTCAGCCGGGAGGGTGATCTCCACGCTGCCGCTGGTTCGGCCAGCCGAGCGGATCTTTCTAGTACCCCAATCCATCTTTGGCGCCTCCCGCAAGTGGCTGATGGCAGAGGGGGGTCCGACTGCCAAGCCACATCTACGCACTAAGTTCAAGCTAGCTGTGCTAGCGGACTCTCTAGCAGAAATTGTAGCGGATACCTCTGGGTTTGTCAACTCCTGTTGTAGCGACGCGTGGGTTGCCCGGCGCGTTGCACAGTCCAAAGCTTCTTCACAGAACATGCATAGAATCTTCACGGCTTTCCTATAACAAAGCAACATCAGCACCCTTCTAATAGAATCAAGTCCCACACAGAGAAGTCGAACGAGTTGATTGGCCGTCTTGCCATGTCGAATGCGCCAGACCTGTACACACCAGGAACGTCGCCCCATGCCTGGCTGGAGCAAGTGCTGCGGTCGGCCGTAGAGGCTGTTGAGGCCAGATGCGGAGCAGTTGCCCTAGTAGACGCGGGCAATCACAGTCTGTCCAGGGTCGCCTCCTGGGGGCCATTCCCCACCCTCAAAGGGAGAATGACCGCAGTTCGCTGGGTGGCAAGCCGGAGCGAACCCCTGGCCCTGGAGACCCGTCGGCAAGCCCTGCGGGTCCCCGGCCTGGTTATCGAAAGAGGAGAGGGGCTGCCGCTCATCTGTGTGCCCATCAAGAGCAACGGGACGGTGCTCGGCGCATTGCAGGCAAACTTCCCCTCTTTCGATGACGACGAAGACGTCTCAAACAAGCTGCGCACCCTGAAGTTGGCCGCCGACCTGGTGGGTTGCACCCTGGAGAATGCCAGACTGGAGCAGGAACTCCAGGAAAGGGAAAAGGATGTGATAAGGCTGGTCAAGGCCAGCGTCGACGCCCAGGAGGCGGAGCGGGAGAGGGTCTGTCTGGAAGTGCATGATGGGGTTGCCCAAACCCTCGTCTCTGCTTTTCAGTACCTGCAAGCCCTAGAAAACACCCCCCTGTATCAAATGCCAGAGGCAAAGCAGCGCATCACCAGAGCCACCGGCCTCGTAAGGCAGGCCATCCAAGAAGCCAGAGACGTGATTAACAGCCTCACGCCGGCCACCCTGAGGGACCTTGGTTTGGTGGCCACACTGCGCCAAGAGCTGCGGCAGTTCCAGAAGGAAACCGGCTGCAAGGTAGAACTTGAGGCCAGCTGGCCCAGGCTGGCCAAAGATACCGAGGTCACGCTCTATAGAATCGTGCACGAAGCCATTACTAATGTCAGAAAGCACGCCGGTTCCCGAAGGATGCGGATCGAGTTGACCCGAGAGGCTGATCGCCTGGTAGCGCAGGTGAGCGACTGGGGGGTTGGCTTCAATCTCAAGCAGCACGACCTGGCTGCTACAGACCACGGCATCGGGCTGTTCAGCATGCGCAAGCGGGCCGAGCTATTAGGAGGCGCCTGTGACATACGGAGTGCTCCGGGCAAGGGCACAGCAGTCCGGATAGAGGTGCCCATCGTCGAATAGAGAGGGTGCGATGGATCCTGTAAGGGTACTGATAGTGGACGACCACCCCGTGGTTCGCGAGGGGTTTCGCACCATGCTGGCCACCGACCAGGCCATCGAGGTGATAGGAGAGGCCGCCGATGGGCTAGAGGCGGTGGCGAAAGTGGCTGAACTCGAGCCAGACGTGGTGCTAATGGACATTGCCATGCCCACTCTCGATGGCATAGAGGCTACGCGGCGCATCAAGGACCAGCACCCCTCAACAGTGGTCATTATGCTCACGATATATGACAACGATGCCTACGTCGTTGACACCGTACGAGCGGGTGCCAGCGGCTACCTTCTGAAGGATGTCTCCCGCGATCTCCTGATTCACACGATTCGAGCAGCTACTAGCGGCGGCACTCTGATCAAGACCCGTCTTCTGTACGAGGCTATCTCGGGGTTGGTAGGCCCCGATGGCAAACGACGCAGAAGAGATTCCCCCGCTACCACCGGCCACGATGAGCTGACACCCCGCGAGCAGGAGGTTCTGAAGCTGGTGGCGGAAGGACGCACCAACAAGGAAATCGGCAGAATGCTCTCCATAGTCGAAGACACGGCCAAGAAGCATGTCCAAAGTATCATCGCCAAGCTGGGCGCCTCCGATCGCACCCACGCTACGCTGAAGGCGGCGCGTGCCGGCCTTGTCAAGTGAGACCTGGCTCTGCCCCCTCTGGGTGGTGCCCGTTTGGGCCGTGTCCATCTGGGGACTGTCAAGAATGCCCAGGTGGGGGTTGTGGGCAGAGCTAGGATACGAGTGAAATACGTCGGGACGAGGACGTAATAAAAGGAGACTCGTGGCGTCTTTAGCATCAGAAGACGTATCTTTCGCTGACCGTGGTCGCGAAGCACGTTCTCTCTCTGGCGTCCACAGGTGTCAGAGCCACCGCCAAGCCGCTTCGCCAGTGTGGCGGAGCGCCTTCCCCCTCTCTGGACGCCGCTCCCAAAGGTCAACAGGCAGAGTAGGTGAACAGGGGAGCCGTTTGCGGCTCTGCCTGTGGCATTGGGGTCAGCCTATGTACGAAGGGAGGTGAGCTGCATGGCAGTTGAGAAGGCGATCGCGTCCTCGAGCCTGGTCGAGGTCGTCGACAGGATCCTGGACAAGGGCATCGTCGTGGATGCTTGGGTTCGCGTCAGCCTGGTCGGTATCGAGCTGCTGGCCGTCGAGGCCAGGGTGGTCAGCGCTGGCGTCGACACTTTTCTGAAGTACGCGGAGGCGGTGGGGCTGACGGCCGCAGCGGCTTAGGCCAGCCCTGGCCCGGAGGTCCGCAGGAAGGCGTCGGGGCACACCTGCCCCGACCGCCAGCCGAGTTCCTGCTTACCAAGCGCTCGGAGGGCAGAGCCAACGCAGGGGGTAAGCTGCTGGAGTCGCTGGTGTGTCTCGACGCTCATCCGGGCTAACGACCAGCCGTTATGAGAAAACCGGTCCCCTTCTGCAAGGGGCTGAAAGGAGATGAGGAGTGATGGGACTGATCCAGGAATTCCAGCAGGCCGACGCCCAGCGCCGAAAAGAGGTCGCCGCCCTGGCACGCGAGGTGGCGGCCAGACGTGGCGATTTTCGCAAATTCGTTGGCCACCTGCATAGGGTCAGTGGAGACCGCCGCTCCGAGGTGGCCACCATGCGGGCTGACACTGACGCCCTCATCGACCACCTGCACACCAAAGTTGACGCTGACCGCCGGGCAGATGTGGCCGCCTTGCGCTCCCAGGTGGCCACCATGCGCGCTGATGCCGACGCCTTCGTCGGCCACCTTCACAAAGTCAGCGGTGACCGCCGGTCGGAGGTAGCCACCATGCGCGCCGACATCGACGCATTCGTGGGCCACCTTCACAAAGTCAGCACCGACCGCCGGCGCGACGTGGCCGCCATACGGGCCGACGCTGATGCCTTCGTCCGCCACCTGCACAACAAGGTCGGTGCCGACCGCCGGGCGGACGTTGCCGCCATCCGCACCCTGGTGTGGGGTGGGGCGGCGCCCATCAGGCGAGCGGCCCCACGGCCCAGGGCAGCGGCTCCACCAGCACCGCCCCCGGCTGCACCAGCGGCGGCCAAAGCCGAGAGCCCCGAGACCGTAGCCCTGCGGGACGTGGTCTTCGGGTACCTCGCTGACCACCCTGATGGGACCAGGCTGACCGACATGGAACGGGAGTTCGGCATAGCCCGCATCCAGATAGCGAAGACCCTCCACGGCTTGATCGACGACAACAAGGTAGAAAAGCGAGACCTGCTGTACTTTGCCATCTAGCGGGCATGACCTGGCGTCGGTGAACGAGTAGGGCTCGCGGCCCCGGTTCCAGGGGATAGGAGGTTCGGTGGCGGCAAACGTAATCACCTGTGCCTTCTGCGAGGGGTCGGGCAGGGACCCGTTCGGTCTCTTGTCCGGCCTGTCCCGCTGCCAGGTCTGCGGCGGCATCGGCTCCGTGACGATTGGGGAGCCCTGCCAAAGGTGCGCTTTCTGTGAGGGTACAGGCGTACACCCTCACCAGCGCCTCACCTGCACCTGCTGCGGGGGCAAGGGGATGATCAGCGTCCGTGAGCCGGCGCAGAAATGCCCTCATTGTCAGGGGACGGGGGCAGAGCCGCCCGATCAGGGCTTCCTGCCCTGCGCCCTCTGCAGAGGTGCGGGGGTAGTCGCGCTCAAGAAGAAGGCAGCCGCGGCTAGGCAGAAGGTGGAGCAGCTGGCGTAGACCAGTCGTTAGCGCGCCCAACCGGTGGCGAGAGGAGGGAGAAAACCATGGTCGTCAGAGAAGAAGGGGTGACCACCGTACTGGAGCCTCGGCCCCTGCCCCACTTCGTGGAGACGAAGTTCGTCAAAGAGATCACCGACCGCGCCCTGGCCTATGTCAGGGCGGGCTTCCCCGTTCACTTTCGGGGAGCCTCAGGGACGGGCAAGACCACCCTGGCCATGCACGTGGCCAGCAAGATTGGGCGCCCGGTGGTGGTCATCCACGGCGACGAGGAGTTCAGCACCTCCGACCTGGTGGGGGGAGAGTACGGCTACCACATGAGGAAGGTGATCGATAACTTCATCCACTCCGTCCTCAAGACCGAGGAGGACATGATAAGGCGATGGATGGACAACCGCCTGACGGTGGCCTGCAAATACGGCTTCACCCTCATCTACGATGAGTTCACTAGGTCCCGGCCGGAGGCCAATAACATCCTCCTCTCTGTCCTCCAAGAGAAGATGCTGGACCTGCCCGCCGCTCGGGGGGACGGCGAGAACTACCTGAAGGTAGACCCCGAGTTTACGGCCATCTTCACCAGCAACCCAGAGGAGTACGCCGGGGTCTACCGAAGCCAGGATGCCCTGCGCGACCGAATGGTCACCCTGGACCTGGACCACTTCGACGAAGAGACCGAGGTGGCCATAACGGCGGCCAAGTCGGGCCTGTCCCGCAGCAATGCTCAAAAGATCGTCCACGTCGTCAGGGCTCTCCGGGAATCCGGCGTTTGTGAATATGCCCCTACCATTCGCGGGCCGATCATGATCGCCAAGACCCTCAAGGTGCTGCAAGGCTCTGTGGACGCTGGCAACGAGGGCTTCCGCAAGCTGTGTCTGGATATCCTGACCTCAGAGACTAGCAGGGTTGGCAGCAGGGCTCACAGCGCCAAGGTCAGAGAGCTGGTAGGCAAACTGGTTGACCAGCACTGCTAGCTGGTCGGCAGCTCGGCGGTCACGCCGTGGCTCAAGAGGAGGGTGCCGCAAGTGATGCTGACGAGGGTTTTCGCCAGAGTGGATAGGGACGGCAAGATCGCCATCCCTGACAATATCCGCCGTCAGACGGGCCTCCAGCCCGGCCAGCTGGTGGAGGTGAAGGTTGTAGCAAAGAAGAGCGTCGTGATTTCGTCCAGAGGCAGCGCCAGATAGGGCCGGCTGCCCACCCTAGCGGCAACAAAGCCGGGGGTTGAGGTCGGAAGGGAGCAGAGGGCATGAATGACAAGAAAGGGATCGCTGCCCTTAGACACGATGTACGGCGGGCCCGTCGAAAACCCGCCAGAAGTGGTCAGAGCCCGGAGGGGGAACCCGACAGGGCCGCGAGTCAGGCCAGGGGCGTGCAGCATCTCAAGGGCCTGCAGGATATCCATTCCGGCGTAAGCAGGGGTATACATTCCGTACCCCCGCGCAACGATCGCTACTACCTGGACCTGTACCTGCTGCAAATGGAAAGGGAGAGGCTCACCCAAGAAGCTACCGCCCTACAGAAACGAAACGCCCGAATAGAGCGACGTCTAGCCGCGATCACCAGCGAAATGGCTGAGAAGGAACAGAGGGTAACCCAGAACGCCAAGAACCCTCCGCAGGAGAAGCACGAATACAAACAGGAAGAATGGAACCGGATGTCGATCAACTACTGAACCGTCCCCACGGGCCAAGGAGGCGGCAGACGTGCAGTGGCAGCATTACCGAACGAAAGGCGGCACCGCTGTGGTGGGAGAACCAAGGGTGAGTGCTAGCGCCATGGCCAGGTTGGAAATGGTCAGGGAGAAGACGGGGATGGCAAGGATGAAACCCGATCGTCGGGAGAGGTTTGGATTTCCGCCCGAGCCGGAAACCTCGGTAATCACTCCCGTACGAATGCCTGTGCGGGCTACGGTTGGCCGAACTGATGAGACGCTTGGCTGGCGACCGCGTCGGTGGCGAGATGAGGACAACCCGCGACCGGTGGTCCTGAACAGCGCGATGGTAAGTCGCATCGCCCAGCACCTGAAAGCCCGGGAATGGGCCAGGGCCATGGGAAAAAGGCCGAGCACACCCTCGGAGTCCGGTCTAGAAGAATGGGCGGAGACATGGAAAAGGAACAAAGAACTCGAGGAAGGACGTCTCGTTGGGTCACCAACGCCACAGGGTAGGAGGCGGCCTGCTTGACCAGCCGCGAGGTGGTTCCGATGGCAAAGAAATATGTATACGGCATCATCCCGACCATGGACTCGCCGACCTTCGGCGCGTTCGGCTTTCCCCCCAAGGCCGAACAGGTATACACCGTAGTCTACCGAGGTCTCGGTTGCGTAGTGAGCAATTATCTGGGGGAGGACTTTACCTCCCTCTCCAAGGAGAATCTGGTGCGCTGCCTGATGGCCCATCAGGCGGTGATTGAGCGCGTCATGAAGGACTACCCCATCCTGCCTGTCAAGTTTGGCACCCTCGTCGAGGGTGACGGCGAGGTGCAACGCCTCATTGAGCAAGGACACCGCAAATTCACCCAAGCTTTGATCTGGCTGGAGGGCAGGGTGGAGATGGAGGTGGCTGCCACCTGGGACCTGAAGCGGGTTCTCGCAGATATCGGCCAGGAATACGAGATTGTGCGTCTGAAGAAAGCAATAGCCAACAGTTCTCCCGGGGATGTTCTGGAGCAGCAGATTCGCGCTGGGAGAATCGTGAAGGAATCCCTGGACCGGCGGCGGATCAAATATCACGAGCGCATGCTTCAATCCCTCCAGCCGATGGCCCTGGCCGTGCAGCCAAACGCCCTGGTCGCCGATGAGATGGTGATGAACGTGGCCTTCTTAATCCAGAGGGACCGGGAAGGGGAGTTCGACAAGCAGGTGAGGGAGATGGATCAGGCATTCCATGACCAGATAGACTTCCGCGTCATCGGTCCCCTGCCACCCTATAGCTTCGCCAGCGTGGAGGTGGCAAGACCCAGCGCCGAGAAGATCGAGGAGGCGAGGCAAGTGCTCGCTCTCGTTAACGAAGTCTCGGAGGCAGAGGCTAAGGAAGCCTACCGGCGTATGGTGGCGGAGACCCACCCCGACGCCCACCCTGATGGAGAGCAGGGAGGTGAGCGCTTCACCAAGGTGCGGGAGGCGTTTGCCCTACTCACCGCCTATTGCCGGGGCCAGAACGAAGCGAGCGACCGAGCCGCTCAAGACCACCGCTATTCCCTGGCCTCCGAAGATGTCAGGCGGGCTTTTCTGGTTACCGTGGGCCGGTCGGGCGCCCAGGTGACCTAGGCAGGGCGGTGCAGCAAGCAGATGGCTCGCTTCGTACGGCAGGAGGGGGACAACCAAGAGGCAAAGTATCTCTACTGCATCATCAAATGCAGCGGCGAACGCACCTTCAATAGCGTACAAGCGGTCGGTGGCCGCGGTGACAAGGTGCACACGGTGGTCTTTGGGGACCTGGCGGCTGTGCTCAGCGACTCGCCGAACATGAAATACGACACCACCCGGGCAAACATGATGGCCCATCAGAAGGTCATCGAGCGGGTGATGGAGGAGGGGCTTACCGTCCTTCCCATGAGGTTCGGAACGGTCACTACCAAGGGCGCAGCCACGCCCGTGGAGGATATTCGGCACAAGCTCCTCGAAAGTAGGGCTCAGGAGTTCGAGGATCTGTACGAAGACATGGACGGCAGGGCTGAGCTCGGCCTCAAGGCCCTCTGGCGAGACGAGAAGGCCATCTTCGATGAGATCGTCGCTGAGAACAGGGAGATACGAAAGCTTCGCGACTCCCTCATGCCCTACATGGCTCGCCCGCCGGAGGCAACCCACTTCGATAGGTTACGGGTGGGCGAACTCGTGAAGGCAGCGATGGATCGCAAGCGGCAGAGAGAGGCGAAGAAGCTCCTTTCCCGCATCCGCCCGATCGCCGAGCGGATTCGAGAGAACAGGATCATCATGGACAGGATGGTTCTCAACGCGGCTTTCCTGGTCAAAAGGGAGCGGGAAAAGGACTGCGACGAGGCGGTGAGAAAGCTCGACGAGGAACTGAGGGAGAGGATGGTCCTCAAATACACGGGTCCCACGCCGCCTTTTAACTTCTGCGAGATCGTGGTCACCTGGGATGAGGAGTAGCAGTTGCGCAAGCCGCTGCGAAAACGCAAAAGGCCGGCCCCGCCATCGACGGGTGGTGGCAGTCTCTTGCTGGATGTATTGACCATGCCCGTCCTCGGAGTTCCCAGGCTGGTCCACTGGGTTGCCAGGGAGATCGCTGAGGAGGTGAGGAGGCAGGAGCTGGACGAGGGCAAACTTCAGGGGCAGTTGCTGGACCTCCAAATGCGGTACGAGCTGGGCGAGATCGGTGACGAGCAGTACGCGGCGCAGGAAGGTGTCCTACTCGAGAGGCTGAGCTATATTCGCAAAGCCAAGGAGCGGGGCTAGAGACCCAAAGGATGAACCTCGGAGACCTGAGCGGCCGGCACGGCGGCTTGGTGGGGAAGGCGAGCGGCGGATAGTCCCGGAGCAAGGAGGGCGACCATGGCCTTAATGATGACAGAGGTGGCGGAGCGGGCCAGGCAGCAGTTGGCCGAGGTTACCGGCCTCAAGCCGGTGGCGGTGGTGGGGAGCTATAGGGACGCGGAGGGATGGCACATCACGGTGGACTTGCTGGAGATGGCCCGCCTGCCGCAATCGACCGATATTCTCGGCACCTATGTGGTCTCATTGGACGAAGAAGGCAACATGCTGAAGTTCGAGAAGAAGAGGGCCCGCCTCCGCAGCGAATCGTACGAGGAGGAGGAAGAGTAGAACCCCGGATGTCGGAGTTCATTGTCAAGAGGGTCTTGCGTTTGACCACATGAGCCGAAGAGGGCAGACAAGATGAGTCCTAATGAACTGCAGATCTTGAGGCTGGCTCAGGAACTCAAGCTCGTGGACAAGCTGACCGTCGCCCGCAGAATGGGCATCTCGACCGGGTACGCCCAGTGTCTCCTGAACTTCTTGACCAGGCACGAATGGCTAGAACCGGTGTCCCTTGGGACCAAGAGCGGCTACGTGGTGACCGAACAGGGGCGGATCTGCTTCCTCGACAGCCTGCTCCAGCTTCGGGCGGGACTTCAGAAGAAGATAGACTGGCTGACCTACCAGCGGGACAGGGTGAACGAGAAGATAAGCCGGCTCGCACTTGCAGAAGTGGAGGAGGTGAAGGGGGAAACGGCGCAGGTAGGGGGATCATAGCGTGGAAGAGGGCAAGTATCTCTACTGCCTGATCGAAGGTAGCGACACCAGGAACTTCGGCCCTATAGGCATCGACGATCGCGGCGACGAGGTCACTACCATTTCCTATCAGGGTCTCAGTGCGGTCATAAGTAGCGTGCCCATGAGCAGGTACGTGGTTAGCCGAGAAACCATGACCAAGCATGAAAAGGTGATCGAAGAGGTAATGAAGGACTGCACCGTCCTCCCAGTAAGGTTCTATACGGTCGCTCCCACCGTGGACGAGATTCGCAGCCTCCTCAAAAAGAGATATACGGAATTCAGGAATCTTTTAAGATACTTGGACAACAGGGTGGAGCTTGGTCTGAAGGCTCTTTGGAAAGACATGGAGATGGTCTTTCGGGAAATCATCGGGGCGAACGAGGAGATCAGGGCTCTCCAGGAGAAGATAGGGCAGGCCTCCTCCGAACGAGCCGATGCCGCCAAGAAAGCCCTGGGCGCCAGGATGAAAGCACTACTGGAGGAAAAGAAGGCCCAGGAGGCAGAAGGCCTACTCGACCCCTTGAAAAAGATCTCGCTCGATGTGCGGTTCAACAGGACCCACGGCGATGACATGATATGCAACGCCGCCTTCCTGGTGGATAGACGGTGGGAGAAAGAGTTCGACGTTCGCGTGGACGAACTGATGGCGGCGCATGGTGATAGGGTCAAGTTTGTCTATGTGGGGCCAGCACCGCCCTACAGCTTCGTCAACATAGTGGTAAGTGAGAGGGAGTGAACGCTGATGGCCCTGGAAGCAGCGAGAGACACCGACGGCGCAGGCCTGGCCGACGTAGTAGATAGGATATTGGACAAGGGGCTGGTCATTAACGCCGACATCATGGTGTCGGTCTCCGGGGTTGAGCTGCTCGGCATCAAAATAAGAGCCGCCCTGGCATCGTTCGAGACGGCGGCGATATACGGCCTGGAGTTTCCCTCGGGGACCAACCTGGAGACGCCGGCCTGGCAGGAGGCGGTGATCGCCAAGGAGAGCTGTCCCCAGTGCGACAAGAGGGTGCCCACCGAAGAGCTTATCACGACCGGTTGCCCCTGGTGCGGCTGGATAAGCGCCAAGGCGAGGGCCATCCCGCCCGCAACCTAGGGAAGGGGAAGGCAATGGAGGGTACGAGCGGAAAGAAGAGGGCCAGCGATAGGCGGAGAACCGCCGAGCACAAGACGGTGGCCGAAAAGAAGTTCGCTGAACAGGAGGAAAGGATAAGGGAGCTTGAGGAGAAGATCAGGAGGCTGGAGGCGGCGACTGCCGAGGAAGAGTCCGAAGGCAGCGCCGAAGGGACGGCTGCCAGCATACTCGGCCAACTCAGCGGTATGCTTCCCGGCCTCGACAGTCTCATCAGCGGGCTGGAGAAGTCGGAGGCCTTCCAGGAGAGGCTGAGAGCTATCGACGAGGAGATCGAGGCCAGGCTGAGGAGCGAGCCGCTGAAGCGAGTGGAGGTAGGCGGCACGATGTCCTCACTTCGGAGCCGCCCTACCGGGAGGCCGATGGGAAGGAGGGCCGTGCCCGTAACGCGGCAGGCACCCGTGCCAGAGCCGAAGGTTGCCACCGTCCAGGAACCTCCTGCGGATGTCTTCGACGAGGAGGCCCACCTCAAAGTAGTTGCCGAACTGCCCGGCATTGAGGAAGAGGACATAGAGATAGATCTACATGGCGCTCACCTTGTCATATCGGCCAGTACACCCGCCCACAAATATCACAAGGAAATCGTCTTGCCTTGCGCACCCGAAGGGAAAGTCGAAAGACTATACCGAAATGGCATCCTAGAGCTCACGCTGTGGAAAGAGTAGCCGGTCCGGAGCCATGGTAGTCGATATCGATGAGAAGAACCTCAAGCACGGTGTGCTGGGGCTTGTCATCGCCCTGGTGGAGATAATCAAAGAGGCCCTCAAGCTTCAGGCAATGAAGCGCATGGAAGGCGGTAGCCTGACTGAAGAGGAGATGGAGAGGCTGGGAGAGGCGCTCATGGACCTGGATGCCGCCATCGAGGAGATAAAGGAAGAGCAGGGGATCAGCGAGTCAGTGAAATCGGTGCGGGATGGCCTGGACGACATCGTGGACGATGTTATCGATAGGTTCATAAACCCTGGGGAGTGGCAGAAAGAAGCCGAATCAAGAGGAAGCCCGGCACATGCAGCACGCTGACAACGTTCGAGTGGGCCCAAGCGAGGGCGAAGCCACGACCAAGGTGGAGGGACGATACCTCTACTGCGTTGCTGATAGCGGTGAGAAGGTGAGCTTGGGCCCTATCGGGATGAATGGCGAGGAAGTCTATACCGTCCCCTATAAGGACATCTGCGCGGTAGTGCATGACTGCCCCGCTGAGCCGTACCAGTCGGCCGACGCCGAGGTGGTCAAAACCTGGGTGATAGCGCATCAGCGGGTGGTCGACAAGGCCTGGGAGAAGTGGGGCACCGTGCTGCCCCTAGGCTTCGACACCATCATCAGGGATCAGGCGGGCAGCGACCCCCAACAGAACGTGGAGAACTGGCTCGCGGCGGACTACCAGACCATCAAGCGCAAGATGGAGACGGTGAGGGGCAAGGCGGAATATGGGGTGCAGGTCTTTTGGCAGCCCCGGCTTATCGCCAGGCACATCGCTGAAACGAGCGCCGAGATCGGCGGGCTGGAGGAAGACATCAAGTCGAAGCCAAGAGGCCTGGCATACATGTACAGGCAAAAGCTCGAGAACGCCCTAAAGAGGGAACTGGAAGCCAAAGCGGATCAGTGCTTTAAGGATTTCTACAGTCGGATCAAGAAGCACGTTTGCGACCTTAGGGTGGAGAAGACCAAGAAGGCCGACAATGACAGGCAGATGATCATGAATCTATCGTGCCTGGTCGACGGAGACAAGTCGACGGACTTGGGTGAGGAACTGGAGGGCATCGACAAGATGGAAGGGTTCTCGGTTCGTTTCACCGGGCCGTGGCCGCCCTACAGCTTCGTTGGCGCTTCATAGCAGAGAGGCAGTTAATGGAACCGACCCGCGATTCCCACGCTACTCTGGTCGATCTCCTGGATAGGATTCTGGACAAGGGCCTGGTGATCTACGCAGACATCATTGTCTCTGTCGCCGGCATCCCTTTGATCGGCGTCAACCTGAGAGCCGCCCTGGCTGGAATGGAGACGATGCTCGAGTACGGCGTGATGCAAGAGTGGGACGAGCGCATCCGCGCCTGGGAGCGAGAGAGGCGAGGGGAAAAGGCAGTGTCCATGGTTTCGGGCGATGGTGACGGCCCAGTGGACGCAACTGCTTTTGCCGGTTGAGGAAAGCATCTATGCCAAAGGCAGTCGGTATTGACCTGGGGACCACCTTCTCGGTGGCGGCCTATCTAGAGGGCGGCCGGCCAATGATCATACCCAACGCTGAGGGCGACCGCCTGACGCCTTCGGTGATCGGCTTTCTCAGGGATGGAAAGCGCCTGGTGGGCCAACTCGCCAGACTACAGGCTGTCGCCAACCCCGACGGCACCATCTTCTCCATAAAGAGGCATATGGGGCGGCGAGCCTATTTGGACCTGGATAGCCTGGGCGACGACCGGGAGATCATTCGCCAGGTCAAGAGGCGCATGGGGTCTGACTATTGGGTCAGGATCGGCGATAAGGAATATACGCCCGAGGAGATCTCAGCGCTGATTCTGCAAAAAGTCAAGGCCGACGCTGAAGGCTATCTGGGCGAGAAGATAGACAGAGCCGTGATCAGTGTCCCTGCCTACTTCAACGTGAGCCAGCGCCAGGCGACTGTGGATGCCGGTACCATCGCCGGCCTTGAAGTGATGCGGATCATCGACGAACCCACGGCCGCCGCTCTCGCCTACGGCCTCGACTTGGAGGGCATTCACACCATCCTGGTCTGGGACCTGGGTGGCGGAACGTTCGATGTCTCTATCCTGGAACTGGGTGACGGCCTGTTCGAGGTCAAGGCGGTCAATGGCAATACCTGGCTGGGTGGTGACGATTATGACCAGCGAATGGTGGAGCACCTCGCTGATGAGTTTCAGCGGCAATACGGGGTTGACCTGCGACAGAATAGGGTAGCTTTGCAGCGGCTCAAAGAGGTAGCGGAGAAGGCCAAGACTGAACTAACGGATGCAGAGTGCACACGCATCAGGATACCTTTCCTCGATGCTGGCCAAGGGAGCCCCAAGCACTGGGAAACAACCCTAAGCAGGGCGAAGTTCGAAGAGCTGACCGAGGATCTGCGCCAAAAGATGGTGGGCCCCACCAAGCAGGCGCTCGCCGATGCAGGGCTGGAACCCCAGGACATCGATCGGGTGATCCTGGTAGGCGGGGCAACCAGGATGCCCGCCGTACGAGAGCTCATCAGGGAGCTCGTAGGCAAGGAACCGTATAAGGACATCCATCCCGACGAGGTGGTGGCCATGGGGGCGGCTATCCAGGCGGGCATTCTAACGGGGGAAGTACGGGGGAAGGTGCTAGTAGACGTTACCCCCCTATCTTTGGGAATTGAGACTCAGGGCGGAATATTCACCAAGATCATCGAAAAGAATACCACCATTCCCGTGTCCCAGAGCCAGATCTTCACCAACGCCGCCGACAATCAGACCTCCATGGACATTCACGTCTTGCAGGGTGAGCGGGACATGGCTATCCACAACATGACCTTGGATAGATTCGAGCTAGCCGGCATCCCCGCGGCGCCAAGGGGAGAAGCGCGGGTTGAAGTGACCTTCGATATCAACGTCAATGGCATCCTCCATGCGTCCGCCCATGACCTGTATTCCGGTAACTCCCACCAATTGCGGATCAGCCCTCGCTTCTACGGCCTGCCTGGTGAAGAGATAAGCCGGATGGTCGAAGAGGCTGAGAGATACGCTGAGGAGGATCAGAGACGGCGGGCAGAGGTGGAAATAGGCGTCAAGGCCGACAACATGGTTCGGGCTGCCCGACAAGCTATCGAAGACAGCGGACCGAAGGCGGATCTGTCCCTGGCCACCGAGGTGGAGAGAGGGATACTACAAGTACAGGCCGCTCTGGCAGGCGGCGATAGCGAGGAGATCAGGTCGAGAACGGAAGAGCTGGAGTGGCCGATCAAGGCCCTACTTGGCAAGACGAAAGAGAAGAAACAGCGGCAGTGGTGAGAGCAACCAGACCCCCCCTAGAGCCGCGCCTGGCTGGTGACGAGCAGATCATCCTCCATTCTCAGGGTGGATACAAGGAGAACCCACGCTCGGCCTGGAAGCTGGGGCGGTTCCACCTGACCAGCGATAGGCTGATCTTCTCTGTGCCGACGGGCATCCTCTTCCAGGTAGCTCTGACCGACATACAGAGCATCGAGGTGGAGCAAGCGAGGTTCGCTCTCGGCAGGTGGAAGGATGTCATCGCGATAGCGTACCGGCGCCCGACAACTCGAGCGGCGTCTAGAGTACAGATCATTATGCGCGATCTGGAGCTCTGGCGGAAAAAGCTCTTCGAGATGACCCTGCTGGAAATCGACCAGGAAACCGTGGACAGGGTGATGCAGGAGCTAGACCCCCAAAGCAGAGAGATAGTCGCCTATCTCTGGGTAAGCCGGCACGCCACCATTGATGAGTTGGCGGAGCTGATAGCGGCCCCCACCCACATGGACGTCCTGCTCAAGATACGGGGGGTGATAAACCCAGCCGCCGAACGAATGACCGGCAGCCCAATACTAGCCTTTCACAGGTCCAGGGTTGACCCCGTAACCGGGGAAAGGGTCTTGTTCAGTTGGTGGATCATCGGCCCAGCGCGAGCAACGGAAGGAGGCAGAACGGGGGCGCTGCTGGACGTTTTCGACGAAGGGGATCGCATCAGTGTCGTCGCTGAGCTGGCGGGCGTTAGTGAGGAAGAAATCGTTCTAGGGGTAGCCAAAGACAGGCTCACCCTTTCCGTCAGAGGGTCTGAAGAACAGTATGACGAAGAAATCGCCCTGCCAGCGGAAGTCAGGGTCGACACGTTGACCAGAACCTACACCAACAACGTACTGGCGGTCAGCCTGGAGAAGCTGGGGAATACCTATGAGAGGAAGCCGCAACCATCCAAAGCTTCCTGAAGCCAAGTGACCGCTCGCCGCAGGTCGCCGAGGAAGTTTCCAAGAAAAGCCTCGGCCGGCCCCAGCTAGGAGAGGGGAGATCTAGCAAGAAGGCACCATGACTATCAGCGTCCAGGCCGTACGGTTTCATCAGAAGCAGGACGACGTAGCCCTTTACGTGGCGGTTCTTCCCGCGGCTCAGGTTCTAGCTCACTGCAAGGTTGATTGCTTCCGAGAGGACACCCCCTGGGGCTATCAGCGACCCGTTGCCCGGGCTCGACTAAGGCAAGTGTCCTCCTATCTCCAGCGGGACGAAGGCCTGCTACCGACCTCCATCTTGCTGTGTATTCGCCGCCCCGACCGACCCAGCTTCGAAGTCAAAGGCCGGGCCGGCCCCGTTGGCGAGTGGGGTGAGTTGGTCATACCGGCTGAGGTGACCCTGTGGGTAGTGGATGGCCAGCATCGTCTCTTCGGTATTCAGCGGGCTTTCAGGAAAGACAGAGTCAGGTGGGCCAAAACGTACCCTCTGCCCGTGACGATCCTGGAGGGGCTCGACGACTACGCCGAGATGCGCTGCTTCCACGTTGTGAACACTCGCCAGAAAGGCGTGCCGACCGACGTAGTAGACCGCCACCTTGTTTCTATGCGGGAGGTGGAGGGGCTCGGCCTCATCGAGAGCATGGGTGAACGCAGCTATGTGCGGGCAAGAGCAACGGAGATCGCTGACTTCCTTCGCAAATCGCCAAACAGCCCGTGGTTTGGCACGGTGTGGATCCCCGGTGAGAAGCGGATCTCCAAGCACCTCATTGGTCAGCACTCACTGGTAGCCTCGCTGCAGCCCGTGCTGAGGGACGACTTCATAAAGCGTCTAGACGACCTTCAGGTGGCTCAACTGCTGGTGGACTACTGGTCAGCTCTGAAGGCGCGGTGGCCGGGGGCCTTCGCGGAACCCCGCCAGCACATCATCCAGAAGGCATGGGGCGTCTCTGCGCTCCACATGCTCTTCCCTGCCGTGGTGGACGTGTGTCGGGAGTCTAAGGACTTCTCCACCGAGGCAATGTATGAGATCCTAGCCGAAATGAGGCTGAGCACCCTGTTCTGGCACCGCGAGCATGGCCACCCGCTCACCAGGGAGAGAAGCCCGCGGTTCCTGCGAGCGCTGGTCGAACATTTGCGGGAGGAACTCCCTCGTCCCCGATTGGTCCGCGTCTAGGAAGCCACAGTCTTGATGCCTGCAGTGTGGGTCGTCAGCAACTTTCGGAATCTGTATCAGCAGTTCCCAATGGACATCTGAAGGCTTGCTTTCGCTCCCCGGGGGGTACCACGCAGAGGGCTCCTCTGGCCAGCACGTCCTGATTGACAATCCGGGTCCGCTCGGTGGCACCGATCACCGACCCATGATCACCTGCTTCTCAGGCAGGTGATCACGCACGGGTAGACAGCCTATCGACCCAACCCCGGCGCTGACGTCGTCCAATGAATGTTATCGACCGCCTTAGCTGGTCTGCAATCCCAGTTGTCCGAATCTAGCGTCCTCGGCTGAGTCAAAGGATCTCGGACTTCTGATCCGGAAGTCGTGGGCTGTTACTGAAGATTCAGGTCCAGCGGTCTCAGCCGCTAAGAGCGATCCATGTTTCGTGGAGGCGAATGCCCAGCAGCGTACCTGAAGCGCATTCAGGTGGACGGACTCGGCTTCGGGTCGTGCTGGCCGGGGCACGATCTAGGCCGATCAACACGGCTGTGGAGGCTGGCCGTCCGAGCGCAGGACTAGAAGTCCGGGGCTCCGCTGTGGGCCCGTGGCTGCCCAATTTAGATTCGATTGGGTGCTCTTGAGCACCCGCCTCGATCCACTTTCTTGCCGAGTCCGGGGCTGAGATTCGGGGCGGGGGAAAGAGAAAGCCGCCCCGAAAGGCGGATCCTGAATCTATCTTGCGCCGCTGGAGGGCCGGGTGGGATTCGAACCCATG
>CAZEJO010000011.1:0-49936 GCA_964512285.1 uncultured Dehalococcoidia bacterium
CTCCGGCCGAGCTGGAGGCTGTGCTGTACGAACATCCGGCTGTGCTGGATGCCGCTGTCATCCCGAAGCGCCACCTGGAGGGCGGCGAGGCTCCTAAGGCGTTGGTGGTGCTGAGGGAGGGCTTCGAGGCGAGTCCGGAGGAGCTGATGGCGTTCGTGGCGGAGAAGGTGGCGCCCTACAAGAAGATCCGGGAGGTGGAGTACCTGTCGGAGATACCCAAGACGGCCTCCGGCAAGATCCTCCGGCGTGAGCTCATCGAGCGGGAGCGCCGCACGAAGAGCTAACTGAGCTAGCGCCTGTCCGCGATGCCACGCGCGAGCGCTGATAGCACCGACCGCGCCGAGCCCAGCTCGGCGCGGTCTGCTGTAAGGCGTTGTTAGATGGCGACTAGGCCGCGTCAGGTCTACTTATAGCCAAGCTCCGGCGAAAGCGGGATGGTACTTGGCATGAAGGTTCCACTCCCGCGGGCGATCTCCCGACCGCCCGAATCAACCAAGGCAGACTCCGCTATGAAGAGACGTCGGGAACGGTGGACCACTCGGCCAGTCGCTTTCATTTCGCCTTCCGAGATGGGGCGAGTCAGGTATAGGTTGAACGAGACGGTTAGGGCAAAGGCGTCGTCAAGCAGTGAGTTGACCGCGAAAAAAGCGGCATCATCGAGCGCCTTAAAATATACGAAACCATGGACGGCACCGCCTGCGTGAAAGAAGTCCGGGCGCACCGGGATAGTTACCTCTGCCTGCCCCTCGCTCACTCGCATCGTCGGGGCATAATACTTGTTGACCGGTGCGGAAGCATACATCCGCTCTAGCTTTCGGTAGTGTTCCTCTTTGACTTTGGTCAATACGTGTCTCTTCTCCTCATGGTTGGCGGGTGCGGTCCCTGCGCTCGCGAAGGCTGGCGATTACTCTTCCGAGAACGAGATTATTTCGCCGAAGTACTCCCACTTACCCTTGTTGCCCTCCAGATGAGCCTGCAGCAGCCTCATCTGTTCGATGGCCAAGTGGTCTGTCGGGCTGATATCGGTGAGGATTCCCGGCAAGCTGAGAGGGCCCTGGTAGTCCCTAAAGATTGTGTTGACGGCGTCTATCAAGCCTTGCCGCGTCAGGTTGTCGCAGGTGGCGCGCAGAGCCTCGACGGTCAAGAACGCCGCCGATTGGCCGACTACGGTGAAGTTACCGGGAGCCGTGTCACCGTACTCTTTCATGATCCGGTGGTGCTCGGCTATGTCCGGGTCGTCAGTCCAGTCGAACAGCTTGTTGGCCTGGAGGCTGATGACTCCTTCCATGGCTTCCGGGTTGGAATAGGCGAACATGGCAGGATCAGAATTCACATAGCCGAGAAAGATCTGGACATCCCAGTCCATCTGTTGGCGTGCCCTGACGAGCTGAGCACAGTGGCCTGGGATGCAGGCGCCGTGCACAACTTCTGCGCCTGCATTCTTCAGGTTAGAAATCTGCGAGCGGATGTCGACGGCAGTGGACTCATAGCTCTGCGCGGACACCAGTTCGTTCTTGGTGGGATCGAGGCCATTCTTCAGACCGGCCAGTTCGTCCTTGCCGTAGTCGTCGTTCTGGTAGATAATGCCCACCTTCTTGCCGGGCATGTTCTCCGAGATGTACTTGCCGACGATCGTCGCCTCGACGTAGTAGTCCGGCAGGATGGCAACCGACCAGGGATGCGCTACGGGGTCGGCGGCCCACTTGTGGGCTCCGGACATGATCCATAGGTCGGGTATTCCTTCCTCGTTCAGGTACTCCCAGACGGCTGAGTGGGCGGCTGTGCCCAGACCACCGATCATGGCGAATATCTCGTCTTCCTCCACTAGCTTGCGGACGACCCCAACGGCCTGGGCTGGGTCATATTGATCATCCACAGCCCTGAAATCGATCTGGCGGCCGCAGACGCCCCCTTCCTCCGCATTGACGTAGTTGAAGTAGGCTTTCATGCCCGCGAGGACGGGAGCGAACGCTGCCCCATAGGTGCCGCTCTGGGCGAAGTGGCTGCCCAAGATTATCTTATCGGGTTTGATGCCGGGAACCTCCGCCGCTGGTGTAGTAGGGGTGACGGCGGGAGTGACGGTGACCTCAGCGGTGGGTGTGGCGGTCGCGGCAGCAGTAGGTGTGGCGGTCGCGGCAGTAGTAGGTGTGGCGGTCGCAGTGGCAGTACGGGTGGCGGTGGGGCTAGCGACGCGTGTGGCGGTGGGGGTGGCGGTACGCGTCGCGGTGGGGGTTCCCTCCTCTTCTTCCCCCCCACAGGCCACTGCCAGCACCAGCAACAGCGCTGCCAGGGCGAGAAAGATCAGCCAGAATTTGGCTAGCTTCCGCATGGGCTCTTTGGCCTCCTTTCTTGGATTGGCACGCTTTCTCTATCTGTCGGGAATAGATGATGTCTTAGCCTATCAGAATGGTCTTGCGCTACGGGCTTCTGGTGGCTGTCGAGGGCCCGACTCATCGAGAGCGCTTGGACGGTAAGGCAGTCGCTTCGGTGGAAGGCGAAGTTAACCACGCCCATCTGCAGTCCTCGTCCTCTTGTTGTGGACATGTTACTCGATTGGGGTAGGCTTATGTTACTCCCAGGCGTGAGGCTTGGCAAGTGCAGAGGCGTGGCCGCGCCATGCCAGCGCGAACCACTCGGCGGCGTTGGTCAGGGGCAGTGCGGGCGGAGAGGCAGGACTCCCCTCCGGCCAATTCGATGGAGCTCATTGCGGCCTTGCTTGATAGTCGGAGGGCTTTCGATGATGCTATGATGCTACAGTTACTACGATCAGGAGGTCAAAGCCGATGATAAACAAGGTCGTGGGTAGTTTTGATGAGGCCGTGGCCGATATGGCCGACGGGGCCACTGTTCTCATCGGTGGCTTCGGTGGGCCGGCGGAGTGCCCCAGCTACCTGATCGCCGCCGTGGCCCGAAAAGAGGTCAAGGATCTGACCATCGTGGGCAACACCGGCGGTTGGGGGGTGGACCTGCTGGCGATATTGCGCGAGCGGATGGCCGTCATCCTAACGATCCCCGAGGACTGGTACGACCCCGGCCTGCTGGTCCAGCGGGGGCAGGTGAAAAAGGGCATCCTGTGCTTCCCTGCGGCTCCAGCGCGCGTTCTCACTCCCTTCGAGCAGGGGGTGCTGCAGGGTCAGGTCGAGCTGGAGGTTCTAGGTCAGGGGACGCTGTGCGAGAGGATGCGAGCCGGCAGGGGAGGCATCGCCGCGTTCTACACCCCCGTAGGCGTGGGCACTGTTGTGGAGGAGGGCAAAGAGGTACGGGAATTCAACGGCCGTAAGCACCTTCTGGAGCACGCCATCAAGGGCGACTTCTCGCTCATCCGCGCTCACAAGGCCGATAGGTACGGGAATCTGGTCTATCGGGGGACAGCGCGCACCTTCAACCCCGTCATGGCCGGCGCTTCGACCGTGACGGTGGCCGAAGTGGACGAGGTGGTGGAGCTGGGCGAGCTAGACCCGGAGTGCATCGTCACGCCGGGCGTGTATGTGCAGCGGGTGGTGGTGCGGCCCAAGGAGCTTAGGCCCTGGGATGAGGCCACGTAAGGAACAGAGGGAGGCAGCGTCATGGCAGGTGAGAGACTAGACGAGCAGACCATGGCCATCCGAGCGGCCAAAGAGTTCCAGGAGGGGATGGTAATCAACCTGGGGGTGGGAATACCTACCTACTGTAGCAACTTCGTGCCGCCCGAGCGGGAGATCCTCTTCCACTCGGAGAACGGGGTCATCGGCTTCGGACCGATTATCGACAACGCCGACGATGCCGACGACACCCTGATCAACGCCGGCGCGCAGCCGATATCCAGCAAACCCGGCATGGCCATCACGGATCACGCCGAGAGTCTCTGCATTATTCGCGGCGGCCACGTGGATATCACTGTCCTCGGGGTGGTGCAGGTGTCGGAGAAGGGCGATCTGGCCAACTACGTCATCCCGGGCAAGCAGATCGGAAGCCTGGGGGGAGGGCAGGACCTGGCTTTCTGCGCTAAGAAGGTCATTGCCCTGACTACCTTCAGCACCAAGGAGGGCAAACCCAAGGTCGTCAAGGAGTGCACGCAGCCCCTCACGGCGCCGCGGTGTGTGGACCAGATAATCACCGATATCGCTGTGATGGACGTGACGCCCGAGGGTCTGGTGCTGCGGGAACTGGTCCCCGGCTGGACGGCCGAGGAGGTGCAGGCCCTGACGGACGCCAAGATCATCGTGCCGCCCGATGTCGAGGAGATGACACTGCTGTAGGGCAAGTGGGCTGACAATCAGTCAAAAGGGTTTATTTGGCGACTTTGCCACGGAACATCGAGTAGGTGAAGAAGGCGTAGTAGTCGGGAAGATCCAGAATGAAATTCGGTGACTCTGGCTGACAGAGCCGCTGAAATTCCCTCCAATCCTCCGCTGTCAGCTCTGACTGCACCCCAGGCCAGCGCATCTCAAGGAGTGCCATCAAGGCGCTGCGCATGTCATCGCTTAGCGGCGCATGAGCGTCGCCGACAAAGGTTTGGGCTGTGGGTTCCTCCAAGCCCACTTCCCGAAACCAACCCAGCGCGCGCAAGAAGTGCAACTCCGGTCTCTTCCCCATGACAAAAGGGGCAATCCCCGAGGAGGTCGCATTGAGCCGCGCCTCCAGCAGGGGATACCCCGGAAGCAACTGTTGGGAAGACCAGACAAGGATTGCCACGCTGCCGCCTGGCTTCACCACCCGCGTGAGTTCCCTCAGCAACGGCAGAGGTTCTAGAGGAGCATATCCCACGCAGTTCGAACTCCATACCCAGTCGAAGGTGTCGTCGTCGAAGGGAAGCCTGTGCACGTCTCCTTGCTGGAAGGAGATTCGTTCCGACAGGCTGGCCTTCTCTGCAATCTCCCTTGCGTGAACCAAGAACTGGGGCGACAAATCAAGGCCGGTGACGTGTCCAGCCGGTCCTACGGCTTCTGCCAACAATAAGGCCTGGAGGCCAATTCCGCATCCTGCATCCAGTCCTCGGCTCCCCGGCGGGAGTTGCAGTGCCTGGATGGCCGACGGAATGACCGCCTCGCTCAAGGGATTGGACACAGCCAGCTTCTGTGCGTAGGAGTCCATGTCGGGCGGCTTGCCTGTAATACTATTCATTTCTTTTGCCATGTGCGCGGTCTCTTTTCCATCTATTGTGGTCACCTAGGCGCTTCGCGCCAAGCCGCACCCGCGGCTGCAAGGTCCGAAATGGAAGCCGGTGACTCTGGTTGACAGAAGCGTCATGCATCCCTCCAATCATTCGAATCTGCGCTGAAGCATTCTCACGGCGGGGAGCAGCAGAACTAGAGCGAAAGCAGCGAGTACAATGACGTCCCTGACGGGACTGCCGCCACCATCTGCGGCAAGGGCGTACTTAGCGCCGTCAACCGTGTAGGTAAGCGGAAGCGCGTAAGCGATGTGCCGTAGCACAGCGGGCATGTCGCCCACCGGTGTGAACACCCCGCAGAGGAATATCATGGGGAAACGCGCGAAATTGGCCAGCGTCTGCGCCTCAAAGACCTCTTTCACCGACACTGACACCAGCGCGCCGAGCGCCGAGAAGACGACCAGCGAGAGCAAGATGACGGGGATGAGGTAGGGCAGGCTGGACTGGAATAGGCCGAAACCGACTACGCACCCGGCGCCAACCGCGCTCACGACGATCAGGCCGAAGACGGACCCGCCCAGCACCTTGCCCATAAGCACCGCCCACAGGCTGATTGGCGCAAGGAGAAGTCGCTCCATTGCGCCGATACGCAACTCGAAGTTGATCACCACCGCTTCCATAGCGGTCGTGCTGAAGAGCACGGTCAGAGCGATGAGGCCGGGCACGAGTTCCTCAACATCCCCACGGTCCCTCAAATAGAACGCGAGCACCAGAGCGGCCGGCAGCAGAACGCCCCAGCTTATCGCTGGGGGCTTGAGGTAGTAAGCCTTCATGTCCTTGAGGATGATGCAGAGTATGCCTCTCAGGTTATCGCGCCACACCTCATCCGCCCCCCTTCTCGGCGAGCATGGCGTCCGGACTCAGCCCCGTAAGCTGCACAAAGGCGTCCTCCAGGCTCGCCTCGTGAGAAGAGATGAACTCGATCTGCAAGGCTTTCTCCTGAGCGTAGCTGTAGGCCAACTTGGTGAGGCGCGGCAGACTGGGGCCGCGAAGGCGAAGGCCTTGCGCTGTGACCTGAACCTCCCGAACGCACTCCCTCTGTGTCAACTCGGCCGCTGCGTCCTGCGGCATGGGGGAGAAGCGCACGGTGCAGGCCGGTTCTGCCTCCACACTAGCCTTCAGCTCCGCAGGTGTTCCCGAGGCGACGATCCGCCCCTGCTTCAAGATGGCGATTTGGTCGCACAGCGCGTCCGCCTCTTCCAGGTAGTGTGTGGTGAGGAAGATGGTGGTGCCAGCTCGATTCAGTTGCCCGACAACAGCGCGCAACTGGCGGGCGTTCAGCACGTCCAGGCCGACCGTAGGCTCGTCCAGGAAGAGCAGCCGGGGCTGGTGCACGAGTGCCGCGGCGATTGTGAGCGCGCGCTTCATCCCTCGAGAGAGCGAGGCAAAGCGCGTGTCTCGCTTCTCGCTGAGCCTGAAGAGCGCGAGAAGTTCTTCCGCTCGCCGCAGGCACTGCTGTCGGGGCACGCCGTACAGTCGTCCCATGAAGACGAGATTCTCCAAAGCCGTCAACTCGTCGTACAGGTTGGAGCTCTCCGGCACGACGCCGAAGGCCTTCTTCGCCTTGACCACCTCAGACCTGACGTCATAGCCCAAGACACTGGCCGACCCTGCAGTCGGCCGCGCCAGGCCTGTGAGCATGCGGATGGTCGTGGTCTTGCCCGCGCCGTTGGGCCCCAGGAAGCCGAAGACGTCGCCCTCCTTCACCGATAGGTCGATTCCGTCCACGGCGGCAAGGGTGCCGTAGTGCTTGCGCAGACCGGATGCTTGTATCGCCGAGGTCAAGCCACCATCTCCCGGCTGTGGCGGTGGGTTCCTCCGCTGCTGAGGCGATACAGCGGCTCAGTGTGCTTTGCTATAGCCATCTGGCCTTTCCCCACGAAGGCACCAGGACTATTCCTTTTGTTTCCCATGTCTACACCCCTTCGCGGTTTATCGAGTCTGGCTAGCGGGCGAACTCAGTCGCCTCGGCAATCGGCCGCAGTGCATAGTTTATGCGCTGCACTTCTTAAGCTATACTGCGCTGTAGGGTACCAATATCAGTTCCGTCTCATGACAGGTACAATCGAGGCGGGGACTCAGGGTGGCCCAACGGAGGCCCGAAGGAGGAGTGGTGATGGATCGCGATGTGTCGGCTGAGCCAGTCTCCGAGGGCACGGTTCTCTGGCAGCCCTCGGAGGAGCAAAAAGCGCAGGCCAATATCACGCGCTACCTGCGCTGGCTAAAGGAGCAGAAGGGGCTCGACTTTGGCTCCTACGACGACCTATGGACGTGGTCGGTGACTGACCTCGAGGGCTTCTGGGGTTCCATCTGGGATTTCTTTGGGGTGAAGGGTCACCGGCCTTACACGCAGGTGTTGGCCGAGCGCCGCATGCCGGGAGCGCAGTGGTTTGCGGGCGCCGAGCTGAACTACGCGGAGCACGCCCTGCAGCGGCGGGACGACCATCCGGCGGTGGTGTTCAAGTCGGAGGTGCAGCCGCTTAGCACGCTGACCTATGCCGAGCTGTATCGGCAGGTCGCGGCGGTGGCAGCGGGGCTGAGGCGGCTGGGCGTTCGGCGAGGCGATCGGGTGGTGGCCTATATGCCCAACATCCCTCAGAGCTTGGTAGCCTTTCTGGCCGTCGCCAGCATCGGGGCGATCTGGTCCAGTTGCTCGCCGGACTTTGGCATCCGCGCGGTGGTAGATCGTTTCCATCTGATCGAGCCGAAGGTGCTTTTTGCGGTGGATGGCTACCACTACAATGGCAATCCCTACGAACGCCTGGCTGGGGTGGCGGAGATACAGCACCACCTCCCTACGCTGGAGGCCACGGTACTGGTCCCCTATCTCGATGAGCGCCCGGCGACGGAGGGCCTGGGTAACGTGAAGCTGTGGGACGAGCTGCTCGGCGAAACGGGGGAGCTATCTTTTGAGCCGGTGCCCTTCGACCATCCCCTGTGGGTGCTGTACTCATCGGGCACCACGGGGGTTCCTAAGGCTATCGTTCAGGGGCACGGCGGGATTCTTCTGGAACATCTGAAGGCGCTCTCGCTGCACCTTGACTTGACCTCCGATGACCGATTCTTCTGGTTTACCACCACCGGCTGGATGATGTGGAACTTCCTGACAAGCGGGCTGTTGCTGGGCACGACGATCTTGTTGTATGACGGGAGCCCCGCCTATCCCGATATGCAGGCCATGTGGCGGTTTGCTGAAGAGACGGGGATGACCTATTTCGGCACGAGCGCTCCTTACATCCTATCGTGCATGAGGGACGGCATTGAGCCCGGGCGGGAGTTCAATCTGAGCAGCCTGCGGGCAGTGGGCTCCACGGGGGCGCCGCTTACGCCGGAAGGCTTCGGGTGGGTCTACGACAAGGTGAAGGAGGATCTGCTGCTGGGTTCGGTGAGCGGGGGAACGGACATGTGCACAGCGTTCGTGCTGTCCTGTCCGATCCTGCCGGTGCATGCGGGCGAGATCCAGTGCCGTGGTCTGGGCGCCCGCGTGGAGGCGTACGATGAGCAGGGGCATCCCATGGTAGATGAGGTGGGGGAGCTAGTCGTCAGCGAGCCGCTACCCTGCATGCCCCTATTCTTCTGGAACGATCCAGATGGCCAGCGCTATCAGGAGAGCTACTTCGACATGTTTCCGGGGGTGTGGCGTCACGGCGACTGGATCAAGATCACTCGGCGGGGTAGCTGCGTGATCTACGGACGTTCGGATTCCACCCTCAACCGGGCCGGTGTCCGGATGGGCAGCAGCGAGTTCTATCGGGTGGTGGAAGACCTCTCCGAGGTTCTGGACAGCCTAGTCGTGGACACGGGGCAACTGGGGAGCGAAGGCCGCCTGCTGCTCTTCGTGGTGCCGAGCAGTGAAGTCAGCTTGGACGAGGGGCTTCAGTCCCGAATCAGGCAGAAGCTTCGCCAAGAGCTCTCCCCTCGATACGTGCCCGACGAGGTGTATGCCGTGTCTGACATCCCTCGCACGCTCAACGGGAAGAAGCTGGAGGTGCCAGTCAAGCGCATTCTGAGCGGGACTCCGCCGGAAGAAGCGGTTAGTCCGGATGCCGTAAGCAACCCGCATTCGATGCACTTCTTCATCGACCTGGCTCGGAGGCTGGAAGAGGCAAGCGGCTAAAAGGAGTATTGTCTCCGAGCTGTAGCGACGCGTGAGCCTCTTTCGCTGAGATTCTTCGCTTTGCTCAGAATGACGCCACCGATGCTTTGCCCAGAATGACGCCACGCATTTCTGTCGCCCTGAGCGTAGCGAAGGGCCTCACCTCGGGCGGCCCGGGTTCACCATTACTCGGAGGCAGCACAAGCTCGGGGAACGGGAGCGACAGCACGGGCAACAGATCACCGATCCCTGCGCTCTCGCGTCCCAGGGCCCGTCTTCGTAGAGTGCGAGTGGTAGCCTGCCGCTAAGCGCGACGGCTTCTACTTCACCGGTCGGAAGTACTCGATGTCGCTGATCTCCCCCTTGCGCTCGTCGCGCCAGACGGCCTCCACGCGCATGCCGATCTTCACCAACTCTGGGGCCTTGTCCACATCGCTGAGATCAACGCCGCCCAGGACGTGACTCAGACAGCCGTCGGCGCCGTCCAGCCTGACCATGATGGTGGCGATAGGCGGAGGCGGCAAGCCCAGGAAGGGCACGTAGCAGATGGTGAAGGCCTCCAACGTGCCCTGCTGTCCCACTTCCACCCACTCGTCGATGGCGGCGAGGCACCTCTCGCACAAGGGGCGAGGGGGCAGGAGAACCTGCCGACAGTCAGGGCAGCGCACCCCGAAGATCTTCTTGTTGTCTCTTAGTTCCCGGAAGAAGCGGCTGGCAAACCTCCCCGCCGTATGACGGAAGGGAAGGTTCCAGGCCCCCGGCATTATCAGAATTTCCTCTTCCTGCGTCATCGCCTCGTCCTCCCGTTCTTACGGCGCTTCCTTGCCCAGGATCATCAGGACATGGAAGCCGATGGCGGCACCCCAGACGTGAGCGAGGGCCGTCTTAGCATTGGCTACCTGCCGCTTGTCAGCCTTTCCCATCACCTGTAGGGCGGCCTCGCCGATGCGGATGAGGCCGGTGGCACCGATGGGATTGGTGCAGAGCGTTCCGCCGGAGGGGCAGACAGGGAGCTTGCCGTCCATGCTGGTCACACCCTTGCGGACGAGCTCTGTCCCCTTGCCCGGCTCGCAGAAGCCCAGGGCCTCACATTCAATGATCTCCTGGATGGTGAAAGCGTTGTATAGCTCGGCCACATCCAGCTCTTCGAGCGGGTTGCTGATGCTGGCCTCCTTGTAGACGCGCCGGGCCAGCATTGAGAGAGCCTCCCAGTCCTGGAACCAGGGGCGGTCGCCGATGTAGTAGTTGTCGGTGATCTGGCCCGAGCCGCGCACCCAAGCCGGTGTCTTCGTTATCTTGCGGGCCCGCTCCTCGGAGGCGACGATGATGGCACAAGCGCCGTCGGAGCTTGGGCAGCAGTCGCTCAGGCGGAGAGGCCAGGAGATCATGCGCATCTTCAGGGCGTCCTCCACCGTCAGGTGGCGCTGAAGGTGGGCGTAGGGGTTGTTGAAGGCGTTGGCGTAGTTCTTGGCGGCCACCATCGCCAGGTCTTCCTCCGTGGTGCCGTAGGCGTGGAAGTGACTGGCAGCCTGGTTAGCGCCGACCATGATCGCGCCGCCGCCCATCCAGCGCTCGTATATGGGGTCGATGCAGGTGTTGAGAACGAGCTGGGCCTCCAGGGTCTCGCCCACCCGCTGGGAAGCGACCACCAGCACCACATCGAATAGCCCCGAGGTGACGTGGTAGTAGCCGCCGAGGGCGACGGAGCCGCCGGTGGTGCCGCCGGTGGTGAGCTTGATGAAGGGCTTGTTGAAAGCGCCTGCGCCCACGCAGGCGTCCACGTTCCACCTTTCGGGGGCGAAAACGCCATCGAAGGGGTCCATGGAGCCGTAGACGACGGCGTCGATATCCTTGGCCTTCAGGTTGGCATCGGCCAGGGCTGCGCTCACCGCTTCGTGGACGAGCTCCGGATAGGTCACGTCCCGGCGGTGGCTGGAGCACTTGGTCAGGCCGACGCCTACGATAGCTACTCTTCTAGCCATGACTCACCCCCGCTCCAGAATTGCCACACAGTTGGTGGGGGCAGCAGCGCCGGCAGGGGCGCTCAGGCCATGGGCCAGGGCCAGCTTGGCTCCCGCCACCTGCCGACCGTGGGCGTCTCCGCGCAGTTGGAGGGCAGCCTCGGCAGCTCGCGCCAGGCCTGAGGCGCCGAACAGGTTGGTGCAGAGAGACCCGCCGGAAGGATTGACCGGCAGCTTGCCACCCATGTCGGTCGTCCCTTCGTCGATTAGCTTTGCCCCCTGGCCAGGCTTGGCGAAGCCCAGGGCCTCGTAGTCCATGAGTTCGTGGAAGGAGGTGGCCTCGTGGACCTCCGCCAGGTCGAGTTCGTTCAGAGGACGGCGAATGCCGGCCATCTTGTAGGCGCGCTGGGCTGCTGCTGACAGGGAAGGGATCTCGGCCAGGTCCTTGCCTCCCATCTCGTAGCTCTCGATGGCCCAGCCAAGGCCCCGGATCCAGACGGGCTTGTCGGTGATGCGTCTCACGACGTCTTCAGCCGCCAAGATGAGGGCCACGCCCCCGACCGACTCGGGTGGGCAGTCCAGGGCCTTCAGGGGGTAGGCCACGGGCTGTGAAGCAAGCACGTCCTCCAGGGTGACGGGCGAGTCCAGGTGGGCGTAGGGGTTGCGCGCGCCATTGGCGCGGTTCTTTACTACCACCTTCGCCGCCTGCTCCTTGCTCACGCCGTGCTTGTGCATGTAGGCGTTGGCCTGCATGGCCATGGTGATGATGTAGTTACGGCCGGCGGGGCGGGTGAACAGGGGATCGAAGACGATTCTGGTCACCGCGTCGATGTTTGCCTCGCGGTGGCCGTGACCGGCCACCAGGGCGATATCGAATAGGCCCGAGGCAATGCGCAGGTAGGCGTACGCCAGGGCCATGATGCCATCCTCGGCTGCATGGCTGGAGTCCTTGAGATAGCCGCCGATAGCCATGCAGGTGTGCATATCGGAGATGGTGCGCCCATCGATGGCATCCCAACCGGAGGCGATGACTGTATCGAGATCGCCCCGGGTCAGAGAGGCGTCCTCCAGGGCAAGCTTGGCCGCCTCGAAGTCGTTTTCGTAGTATGTGTAGTGGCCCTTCGACTCTTCGTGCTTGGTTTGGCCGATGCCGACAATGGCCACTCGTTTGGGCATATCGTTTTCACCTCCCTTTCCGTGTGTTTGTGGGCAAGCAGGGCAAGAATATCACAGACGTCTGTGCCAGACAAAGCAATCGGGCCGGCCGGTGAGTTCTTTTGAGGAGGAGGTTCTGATATAATGCCTGACTGACGGCAGGTCTATCTGCCGTGTATGCGGAGGCAGAAGCTATGACGAGACGCGTTGGTATCGTGGGGGCCGCGGTGACCCCCTTTAGGGGGAAATGGCTTGAGAAGACTTACTACGAACTGGCCCAGATGGCGACCAGAGAGGCCGTGAAGGATGCTGGCATATCCATCGGAGAGGTAGATGCCGTTTTCTACGGCATCTACAACGATATCTTTGAGAGGACCTGCATCCCGGAGCACCCTCTACAAGGCATCTGTGGCATGCAGGACAAGTTTGGTATTCGTATCTCTAACGGTGGAGCCACAGGCGCCTACACTATGTCGGCAGCTCATGCTTATATAGCGGCGGGGCGGTTCAAGACTGCCCTGGTGCTGGGCGTAGAGAAGGCCACCGACTGTTATGATTTCCAGTCTATGTCGGCCACTCCTGAAGTGATCAAGACCATCGCCTGGTCAGGCGACAGCTTTTTTGAGCAGCAGATAGGCTGGTCTGCGTCCGATAGCTATGCCGAAGTGGTTCTGGCCTACATGGATGAGCATCCGGGAGACTTGAAGCCGGAGGTGACTGCTCAGGTCTCCTCCCTCCTTAGTCAGCACGTGCGGAGCAACCCTTACGCTCAGAGGCAATTTGATCAGGTGACTCCACAGGAGGTCCTGAACTCCAGGCTGGTGGTATACCCCTTCAGGGAGCTGGAGATCTGTGTGTACAGCGAGGGCGCTGCCGCACTCATCTTCGCCGAGGAGGAGACCGCCAAGGCTATCGCCAGGAACACAGGTAAGCCCGTCGTGTGGATAACCGGCGTCGGAGAGGCCAATGAGCATTCTTTCGCTGGTAAGAACCAGAAAGTGATGTCCCGCATCATGTCCGATTACTACGGCGCCCATCGGGCCTATGAGATGGCTGGTATTAAGGACCCCGCCAAGGCTATTGAGGTGGTTGAACTTCACGATGCCTTCGTACACCAATTGGAGATAAGCTGCGCCGAGTTCGGGCTGGTGCCCCTGGGCAGGGCTGACGCTCTCATCGAGGAGGGGCTTATGACACCAGGGGGTAAGTACTTGGTGAACCCCTGCGGGGGACTCATCTATTGCGGTCATGCCGTTGGAGCCAGCAACATCATGTCCGCCTGGTCGGCTAGGAACGAGCTAATCAACAGGAAGCTCAAGACCGCTCTTGTGCACGGCACAGGGAGCACCGTCGCCCAGTACACTGCCTGTCTGGTTCTAGAGCACGACTAGAGGGACTGGAGGAGGCTAATCGTGACAGCGCGAAAAGCTAGCGCCAAGGTTATACCCACCGAGGCTATACCTGAGCCGGGGTCGCGGACTGTGGCCATGGACGGGAAGGATTATCTGGTAACCAACGATGCCATGTTCACTTTCTATCAGCGCAGCAAGGGGGAGTTGTCTCCCTACTTCATCGCTTTGCGGGATGAGAAGAGGATCCTCGGATGCAAGTGCACCAGATGCGGGTTAGTACGAGTGCCCCCCTTCCTGACCCATTGTCCCGACTGCGAGTTCGCTGCCACTGAGCTGGTGGAGGTGCAACAGGTGGGGGTAATGAACAGCACACCACCCATCACCTATTTCGCTACCTCGCTATTTCAGCGTATGGCGCCCTTCGGCCGCGGCCGGGTGATCCTGAACGGCGCTGACACTGCCCTAAGCGTCAACGTCTACACGACAACCGGCATACTGGTGCCGGGACTGGTTAGGAAAGGCGCCGAGGTCAAAGTCGTCTTTCGGGACGATCGCATCGGCGAATCATCAGATATCTTCTGCGTTCCCACTTGTGAACTCACGCCGGAGCAGGTGGAGAAAAAAGGCCTGCAGGAATCTGACATCAACTGGGAAGCAGCAGTGATTCCCCAGCTGCCCAAAGCCTCGAAGGAGCAAGCGGCCGTCTACGAGGGTTCTGTCAAAGAGATAGCTTCTGTGATCGAGGAGATGAACCGGACTGAGCGCGCCAAGCAAGATATAGCCGATTGGAAGCGGGACATCCAGGTCAAGACCATTGGAGGGGAGTTCGGCATCCTTATCAACGACGGAGACATAAGGCTACGGCAGGAGAGGCTCACTTCCCCCGACTTCGTGATGGTCTGTGAAGACCTGAGAGTACTTCTAGACGGCTTAGCGTATAGGGGCTCCCTCACCGACGCCGTGATCATGAAGAAGCTGTGGATTAGCAAGAACCAAGAGTTTGTCACCATCTTCAAGCTGGACAGAATGGCGCGCTCTCTTGTCAGGACTAGCAAGAGATGAAGCGGCGGGCCGCCGCCTTTCTGGACATCCAGCACTTCAAGCCGGTCGCTGCTTGAGCCAGGCGAATAGCTAGCGTAAGGCGAAGCGTTTCCCCGTGGCGGTCTTTCGCCAGCATCGAATGATGCCTTTCGGCCGGGAAGTTCTGTGAAACCTCAATGAACGAACGTCAGTTGCCCATCATCGTCGGAGCGGCCCAGTACACCAATCGCTCTGACGACCCAGACGATGCTCTGGGGCCGCTGGAGATGATCGCCAAGGTGGCAAGAGGGGCCGAGGCGGATGCTGAGTGCAAGGGGCTGCTGGAGCGGCTGGACTCGGTTGGGGTGGCCAATATTCTCTCTTGGTCCTATGGGGATGCGCCTGGACTGCTGGCCGAGACGGTTGGCGCCCAGCCGACCGATAAGTGCTACACGGCGGTTGGCGCCACTGCGCCACAGTGGTTGATCAATCGCACGGCGGAGCGCATCGCGCGGGGCGAGACTCGCCTGGCGCTGGTGGCAGGAGCGGAGGCGATGCGCTCGGTAGTCAGGCTGGGGACGAGCGGGCGACAAGACTGGCGGGGCGGCCAGCGAGGCTGGCGACGCGGGCAGCGCTGGACACCTCCCGAGGCCATGGCTGGGGATGCCCGAATGGGAAGCAGCGAAATCGAGGTGCGCCACGGTGCCAATGCGCCGTTGCGTATCTACCCTCTGTTCGAGAACGCGATTCGGGCTCACAAGGGGCGGCCCATCGGTGAGCATCAGAAGCACCTGGCAGCGCTGTGCGCGCGCCTGGCGCGGGTGGCCAAGGCCAATCCGTTTGCCTGGTTCCGCGACGGCAAGACGGCGGAGGAGATCGGGACGATCACCTCGGAGAACCGCATGATCTGCTTTCCTTACCCCAAGTACATGAACGCCATCATGGAGGTGGACCAGGCGGCGGCGGTGATCATGACCAGCGTGGGCACTGCTCAGGAGCTGGGCATCCCCAAGGAGAAGTGGGTGTACATCTGGGGATGCGCCGACGCCAACGACCTCTGGTACTTAAGCGAGCGTCTTAACTACTACAGCTCGCCGGCCATGGCCCTGGTTGGTCGAAGGGCTCTGGAGATGGCAGGCCTTGGCGTCGAAGAGATCGACTGGTTCGACCTCTACAGTTGCTTCCCGTGTGCGGTGGAGCTTGCTCTGGACATGCTGGGCATCGGCGAGGACGATCCGCGGCCCGTTACCCTGGTGGGGGGCCTCCCTTACTTCGGCGGCCCGGGCAACAACTACAGCCTGCACGCCGTGTGCGCCATGGTGGAGCGGCTGCGCCGGGAGCCCCAGCGCAAGGCGTTGGTGAGCGGAATGGGCTGGTACGTCACGAAGCACACTCAGGGGATCTACAGCGGCATGCCGCCGGAGCGCGAGTGGAGGAGGGCCGATTCGCTGCAGGATCAGGCGGAACTGGACGCCATGCCTCATCCGCCGCTAGTGGAAGCGCCGCAGGGAGCCGGGGCGGTAGAAACGTATACGGTCGTCTTCGATCGCGAGGGCGAGCCGAAGTTCGCGATAGTGCTCGGTCGTCTGGAAGACGGGGGCAGGTTCATCGCCAATACGGAGCCGGATCCGGAGCTGCTGCGGTGGATGACGCAGGAGGAGATGGTGGGTCGGAGGCTGAAGGTGCGGCACGATGGCGAGACAGGCCGCAACATCGTGGCGATCGAGTGAGAGCTTGGCCTTGAGAGCGTAGGGGGTACGGCGGGCGTTCTTGCCACTAATCGAAAGTGTAAATCGGGCCGAAGTACTCCCACCTGCCCTTGCCATCCTCCACCACGACATGCTCCATGGGACCGGACTGGAGGGTCCAGTGGTCGGTGTCGCTTATAGTGACGGTCACACCCTCCAGTAGCAGATCGCTACGGTAGTCCGTCAGGGACTCGACGGCGTCCATCAGGCCGTCTCGGGTCAGGTCGTCACAGGTTCTGCTGAGCGCTTCGACCATAACCTCCGCTATCAACTGGCCGAAGACGGTGAAAACGCCGGGGGTTGGCCCGCCATAGTCCTGCATGATCTGATGGTGCTGGGCTATGGCCGGGTCGTCGGTGTTGTCCGGCATCTTGAAGGCGTTGAATGAGATCAGGCCCTCTGCCTGCTCAGCGGGGACGAACTGGAACAGGATGGGATCGGAGTTGACGTAGCTAGCCAGGAACTGGGGGTGCCATTCCATACGGTTGGCCTGTTTGATGGCCTGGGAAGTGAAACCGGGCGTGGAATAGAGGACGACCACCTCAGCGCCGGAGTTCTTCATGTTGCTCACCTGAGAGCTGATAGAGACCGCGGTGGCCTCATAGCTCTGCTCGGTGACCAGTTCGTTCTTTTCGGGATCGAGGCCAGCCTTCACCCCTTCCAGGCCATCCCAACCGAGATGCTGGTTCTCCCAGAGGACAGCCACCTTCTTGCCCGGCAGATTCTCGGAGATGTACTGGCCATAGAAATATCCCTCCGTGCGGTAGTCGGGCACGCCGCCGACGGACCAGGGGAATTCCTCGGGGTCGGCACCCCAGGTGTGCGCGCCCCCAACGATGAACAGGTCGGGCACTCCCAGCTCGTTGAGGTAGGCCTGAACGCCGGAATGAGGGTGATCGCCTACCGCTCCGAAGATAGCGAATACCTTCTCTTGCTCCAGCAGCTTTCGGGTCACCTCAAGGGCCTTTGCGGGGTCGCCGCCGTTGTCCTCTACCTTTAGGACGATGTCGCGACCGCAGACGCCGCCTTGGGTCTCGTTGAGCCACTTGAAGTAGGCTTGCTCCGTCTGGGGGAGCATGGAGTAGACCGCGCCGAAGGTGCCACTAAGCATGGCGTGCTGGCCGAGGATTATTTCTGTATCGGTGATGCCTGGCGCCGCTGCCGTCGCGGTGGGCGTATCCGTTGGCGTGGCGGTGTCGGTGATGGTGGGAGTGGGAGTGGGAGTGGGAGTGCCGACCTCCGTCTCCTCGCCTTCACAGGCTAACGTCAGAAGAATGGTGACGAGGGATGCCAGAAGGAAAACGGCCAGAAGGCTGCTACGCTTGCAGGTCATGGGTACATGCTGCATGATTCGCATCCTTTCTCCTCTTCGGTCGGGTCTGGGAGCATTGTAGACTGATGGCATCTAAGGTCAACTATCAGGCAGGCGTGGGCCGCGGCGGTGCTTGAATTGAAAGATTTTTTGTGCATGCTATACTAGCTATGTAAGGAGAGGAGGCTTTCTGAGGATTGCACGGGCGGCACCTCATATCGGTTGCTGATCTCTCTCCGCAGGACGTCCAGCGGGTCGTCGATATGGCCTTGCAGATGAAGAATGACCGGTCGGTGGCCATACTGGGCGGGAAGACCCTGGCCCTTCTGTTCGAGAAGCCATCCCTGCGCACGCGAGTGAGCTTCGACGTGGCGATGCAGCAACTGGGTGGTCATGCCCTCTACCTGTCGCCGGCAGAGGTGGGCCTGAGCGAGCGAGAGCCTGTGGCGGACGTGGCGCGGGTTCTCAGTCGCTACGTGGACGCCATCGCCGCCCGCACCTTCAAGCACGAGACGGTGGAAGAGCTAGCTCGCTGGGCGGACGTTCCGGTGATAAATGCCCTCTCCGATGGCGAGCATCCCTGTCAGGCGCTGGCTGATCTGCTGACCATCTACGAGAAAAAGGATCGTTGGCGGGGCCTCGTGCTCTCTTTTGTTGGCGACGGCAACAACGTTGCGCGCTCGCTCATGCTGGGGTCGGCCATGGTGGGAATGGACTTTCGGATTGCCTCGCCGCAGGGCTATCGTGTATCCAGGGCGCTGGTAGACAAGGCAGAGGGTCTGGCCGCTGCCTCGGGGGCTGCGGTTGTCTGCGTCGAGTCGCCTCAGGAGGCGGTTCGCGGCGCCGATGTAGTGTATACCGATGTCTGGGCGAGCATGGGCCAGGAGAAGGAGCAGGCGGAGAGGCGGCGGGCCTTCAGCGGCTACCAGGTGAATGGCGAGCTGCTGGCCCTGGCCTCGCCTGACGCCATCGTGATGCATGATCTGCCTGCTCACCGTGGTGAGGAGATAGCGGACGAGGTGATCGAGGGGCCTCAGTCGGTGGTCTTTGACCAGGCGGAGAACAGGCTGCACGCTCAGAAAGCCGTGCTGGCCTTAATACTGGGCGGAGAGGGAACCTAAGGAACATGGGCGGCTTCATTAACAGTATCGAAGATGCTCTGGGGCAGTTCGGGCCAGCCAGTGTTGTCGACATCCTGATCATCGCTGGCATCATCTACCTCGTTCTTCTGCTCATGCGGGGAACGACCGCCGTCTTTCTGGCGCGAGGCATTGTCATCCTTCTGGCGGTGGCCTTCTTTCTGGTGCGGGTCTTCGAGCTGACGGTTCTGGACTGGCTGGTGCGCAACTCTTTCCCGGCTCTGCTGATCGCCATCCCTATCATCTTCCAACCGGAGATCCGGCGCTTCCTGGCGCAGGTGGGACGAACCGGTCGGTTCGGGCGGGCGCTGGGTCCTGGCTACGATAGCGTTCTCGACGCGGTGATCGAGGCGTCGGAGAATCTCTCCCAGCGTCGCCACGGCGCTCTGATGGTGCTGGAGCGGGAGACGGGGCTAGAGGAGTACGCCGATACCGGCGTGCGGCTGGACGCTACGCCATCGGTGGAGCTGCTGCAAGGCCTCTTCTATCCCAACTCGCCCCTTCACGACGGTGCGATGATCCTGCGGGGAGATAAGGTAGTAGCTGCCGGTTGTACGCTTCCCCTCTCGGACAGAGCGGATCGCGGGCACATGGGCACTCGCCATCGGGCGGCTCTGGGGATCAGCGAACGGACGGATGCCGTGACGGTTGTTGTCTCCGAGGAGAGGGGCGACATCTCGGTGGCGGCCAACGGACGGATGATCTCCCGGCTGGAGAAGCCGCGCCTGCGGGCCATCCTCCGAAGCCTGTTCAGCACCGCGTGGGAGCGGGACCGTGCCCCCGTCCGTGGCCTGGGACGGTTCTGGCGATGAGCGGAAGGGCGCCCTTCCGCCGTCTGTTCTGACGACACTGCGGGGTGGCTGCATTGACACGTCTGCTGCGGGAATTCTTCAGGGTTAGCCGAGCCGTAATAGCGACTTCTATCGGGTCGGTCAGGGGTAACTTCGGTCTGGCTGTCCTGTCGGTGGCTCTGGCCTTCGGCGTGTGGATGTTCATCGTCGACACCGAGCATCCCACGCGGACGGGCGTTTTCCCGGTGGACATTCCGGTGGAGCCTGTCAACATGCCGGAGGGACTGACTCTTGGTAGCCCCTTGGGCAATGTAACCCTGCGCGTCGAGGCAGATGAGGATATTTGGGACCAACTCGTAGCTAGCGACTTCAAAGCTACCGTGAATCTGCTGGGAGCTCAGATAGGTACACAAGACGTAGAGGTTCAGGTTGAGCTGCTGGGCGAGCGCAAGGGCCTGCGCATAATCGAGGTCATACCGACGGTGCACTCGCAGGGAGCGCCGCCGGGCACCGTGCGCGTCGAGCTGAAGCCCCTGGTGAGCCAGGTCGTGCCGGTGTCTCTGGACTTGGTGGGATCGCCTCCCATGGGGTATGAGATGTCCACGCCCAGTGTGGAGCCTGTGCAGGTGGTGGTATCGGGCCCCGAGGATCTGGTGAGCCGAGTAGAGTCAGCC
This sequence comes from uncultured Dehalococcoidia bacterium, assembly GCA_964512285.1. Lineage (GTDB taxonomy): Bacteria > Chloroflexota > Dehalococcoidia > SM23-28-2 > SM23-28-2 > SM23-28-2. The sequence continues at coordinate 20,401 of CAZEJO010000011.1, forward strand.
GTGGCCAGCGTCGACCTGTCGGGGGTGGTGAGTGATGTGCGGCAGACCTATTCTCTGGAGCCGCATGACGACAGCGGCTTCATTGTGGCGGGGGTGACCCTCGATCCCAGCAGCGTCGACATCGAGATAGCGGTGGAGCAGAAGCGCTTCAGCCGGCTGGTGGTGGTCAGTCCCTCGCTGGAGGGCAGCCCGGCTGCCGGCTATAACGTGACGTCGGTGGAACTGGATCCGACCAGCGTAACCTTGCTAGGCCCTCTGGAGCTTCTGAACGTCACCAGTTTTGTGGTGACCGACGAAATCGATATCACGGGCGCCACCAATGACGTAACTCGCCTCGTTAACATAGTCGGGGTGCCTCGAGGCGTCAGTGTAACATCGAGCACCGTGACCGTGCGGGTAAGCATCGCTCCGGGTGAGGGCGAGGCGACCTTCGGGGTGGCACCGCAGTGGACGGGGGTGGCGAGCGACCTGCGGGTGGTGAGCGTCACCTCCTTGGTGCAGGTGACACTTCAGGGTGAACTGCCGACGCTGCGAAACGTCTCGCCTGATCAGGTGACGGTGAGCGTTGACTTATCGGACTTGGCTGCCGGCAGCCATCGTCTGGAGCCGCAGGTGGAGGCCCCCGGCGGATTGCAGGTGGCCGACATATCGCCTACGTCGGTCGAGGTGCTGCTGGAGCCAGTGCCATGAGAGAGGCCGGTCCCCTGACCGAGGAGATTCTCGAGGGGAAGGGGGCCGCAGGGGCCCAGAAGCCGCTGGTAGCTATCGTTGGCCGCCCCAACGTTGGTAAGTCAGCCCTATTCAACAGGCTCATCGGCTCCCGCAAGGCTCTGGTGGAGGACATCCCCGGCACCACCCGCGACCGCCTGTACGCCGATGTGGAGTGGAGGGAGCAAGCGTTCAGGCTGGTCGATACCGGTGGCCTGGACCCCAGCGGCGAGGAAGGCTACATGCCCCTGGTGAAGCGACAGGTGGAGGTGGCGCTGGCGGAGGCTGATGTCATCGTCCTGGTGGTGGACAGCAGGGATGGCGTCACCGCCACCGATCAAGAGATCGCCAACCTCCTACGGCGGGCAGACAAGTCGCTGGTTCTGGCAGCCAACAAGGCTGACAACGAGGCTCGTCTGGAGGCGGCGGTGGAGTTCTACGAGCTGGCGCTTGGCGAGCCCATCCCTGTGAGCGCCTACCACGGCCTGGGCCTGGCCGAGCTGATGGATCGGCTGGTTCTGCTCCTGCCTGCTGGGGCGGTAGGGGCCGTGCCCGCCGGCCTGCGTTTGGCCATTGTGGGCCGACCGAATGTCGGCAAGTCGTTGCTTCTCAACGCTATCCTGGGTCAGGAGCGGGTGATCGTCAGCGAGGAGCCAGGGACCACCCGCGATGCCATAGACATAGCTTTTCGCTATCAGGAGCAAGACCTGGTGCTGGTCGATACGGCTGGCATCCGTCGCCGCGGGCGCATTCAGGGCGGTGTGGAGAAGCACAGCGTTCTGCGAGCGGAGAAGGCTATCGATAGGGGTGATGTGGCTCTGCTGGTAACCGATGCCAGCGACGGGCTCACTGCCCAGGATGCCCACATCGCGGGGTATGTGGCCGAGGCGGTCAAGGGTCTGGTGATAGCCGTCAATAAGTGGGACCTCATGCCCGGCGACAGTGAGACGCGGGCGGCCTTCGCCAAAGCGGCCCGAGCGCGTCTGCGCTTCCTGCCCTGGGCTCCTTTGTGCTTCGTTTCGGCTAAGGAGCGCAGCGGCATCGATGAACTGCTCGATGCGGCCCTGGCGGCGGGGGCGGCGCGCGAGGAGCGGGTGGCTACTGCTGAACTGAATGTCGCCATGCGCAAGGCTGTGGCGGCCCATAGCCCGCCCTCCGTCCGGGGACAGCGGCTGAAGCTGCTCTATGTGACCCAGGCCCAGACGCGGCCACCCACGTTCGTGTTCTTTGTGAACGCTCCCTCGCTCCTCCACTTCTCTTATCGACGCTATCTGGAGAACTCCATCCGTAAGGTTTTTGGCTTTCAGGGAACGGCTATCAAACTGATCTTCCGCAGTCGGAGTGAGGTCTAGGGGATGGTTTGGCAGTACGTCGTTGTCGCCTTGGTGGGCTACCTGATGGGGGCCATTCCCAGCGGCTGGCTGGTGGGTAAGCTCACGCGAGGCATCGATATTCGCGAGTACGGCAGTGGGGCGACGGGTACCGCCAACGTCCTGCGCAGCCTGGGGCTTCGGCCGGCCCTCCTGGTTCTTGTCGCTGATATCCTCAAGGTGTATGTGACCGTCCTGGCCATCTGGTACATCTTTGAGCCTTATGAGGGAGCGAACACAGCTCATAACCTGCAGGCGGTAGCGGGGGTGGCGGCGATCATTGGTCATGACTGGCCGGCATACCTCGGGTTCAGGGGAGGCAAAGGGGTTGCTGCAACCTACGGAGCGTTCTGTGCCATGCTCTTCTTCCCTCTGAGTGTCCCCGGGCTGCTGGCGGCGGCGATAGCGCTCGTTCTGACTTTTCGCTATATGTCTCTCATGTCGGTGACCACCGTTCTCATGGGGTGGGCTGCCTTCTTGGGGCTGGCAGTGGCGGGTCTCGTTCCTTACGCCTTCGCCATATTCGGCGGCATTGCATCGGCGCTGGTGCTGTTCCAGCATCGAGAGAACATTCAGCGGCTGCTGTCTGGCACGGAGCCGAAGATAGGTAAGGGGGGACAAAGACGTTTTCAGAGACCTCCACAAAGGGTGTAGGCATCTCATAAAATGTAAGTGGGAAGATGATGACCTTTCAGGAGTATCTGGTCGAGTTGGAAGACGAAGGCCGTCCACTGAAGGCGACCAAGCTGGTGAACCTCTCGCATTTGGCTGACGAGGAAGAGAGGGCGTTCCTGGACGCGTGGCCTGAGATTGGGACCGAGCGCCGTCGGCAGGTGGTGCGCCAGCTAGGGGAACTAGCCGAAGATAACCTAGATGTGAACTTCGATACGGTCTTCTTGGCCTGCCTTTCCGACGCTGACTCCGAGGTGAGGGCGATTGCCATTCGTGGCCTGTGGGAGTACGAGCAGCGCGAGCTGATCGAACCGCTCATCGGCCTGCTGCAATCGGATGACAGTGCGTTCGTGAGAGCGGAGGCGGCCCTAGCTCTGGGCCGCTTCGTTCTTCAGTGCGAGTTTGGCGCTCTGCCGGACCGCTATTTTCGTCAGATGGAGCAGGCGCTTCACCAGGCTGTTGACGATGAGGGCCAGGAATTGGAGGTGCGGGGCAGGGCCCTGGAGGCCATCGGCGCCTGTAGTCTGCCCTGGGTTCGGGAGGCTATCGACAGGGCGTACAGGAGCGACAGCCAGCGTCTCAGGGTGAGCGGCATCCATGCTATGGGACGCAACTGCGATCCTTCCTGGTTGCCCATCCTCTTCGAGGAGCTCAAGAGCGACGACCCTGAGATGCGCTATGAAGCGGCTCTGGCCTGTGGCTTGCTGGCTGAGGAGGCGGCGGTGCCCTATCTGACGCCCCTCTTGGAAGACGAGGACATCGAAGTGAGGGAGGTCACCATCGCTGCCCTGGGGGAGATCGGCGGTCGCCAGGCGAGATCTGTCCTGCTGCGCTATCTGGAGGAGCCCTCGCAGGGCATGCGAGAGGCGGTGGAGGAAGCCCTGTCGCTGGTGGATTTCGCCGAGGACCCTCTCTCCTTTAGCTCTTAACTCTACATGGCCAAGGGCGCGTCGTCCAAGAAGTTGCCGCTAGAGCGGGCCGTCTCGGCTGGGGGCGTCGTCTATCGGCGGGGGCAGGATGGTATTGAGGTGGTGCTCTGCGGTCGCACGGCCGAGGGCATATGGGGCCTTCCCAAGGGAACACCCGACGCCAACGAGAGCCTGGAGGAAACGGCTGTACGCGAGGTGGGCGAGGAGACGGGGCTGCGCGTGACTATCGAGGCCAAGATCGGCACCATCGAGTACTGGTTCGCTCGGCAGGGTGTGCGGTACCATAAGTTCGTCCATCATTATCTGATGGTCGCTACTGGCGGCAGCCTTGACGATCACGACTGGGAGTACGATAAGGTTGAGTGGTTCCCACTGGAGGAGGCTTGTAAGGCCTTGAGCTATGTCAATGAGGTGAAGATGGTGCGCAAGGCGGTGGCCCTGATCGAGGGTCAGGGAGAGCGGTCGTGAACACGCTCGCGGACGATGTGGTTGCCCGCGGCCGGAAGGTTATCCTTCGGCGCAAGCGCCTCTCCGACGCCGAGGACGACTACGGCTGGCGCAGCGACGAGGAGCTGGCCAGCTATGACGCTGTGCCGCCTCTGCGCCTCTCCTTCTCCGACTTCGTGGCCTCGTTGCAGGCTCAGCTCCGCTATCCTGATACGGCAAAGCGCTCGTATGCCATCGAGGACGAGGGTGGTCGCCACATCGGCAACGCTATGTACTACAACCTGAGGGAAGCGACGGGCGAGGCCGAGCTGGGAATCACAATCGGCGACCGGCGCTACTGGGGCCAGGGCTACGGCAGCGATGCTGTAGAGGCTCTGGCGAGGCTGGTGTTCAAGGAGAAGGGCCTGCGACGGATGTTCCTTCACACCCTCGACTGGAACGTGCGCGCGCAGCGTTGCTTCCAGAAGGCGGGGTTCCAGCCTCGGGGCCTGGTACGGCGCGATGGCCGTAACTTCTTGCTGATGGAGAAACTGCGGCGGCTGGAGCAGACGGCCAGCCGGTAGGAAAACAAACGGGCGGACGATGATTCTGCTTCATCGTTCGCCCGTTTATTCTTTGTATGTGATAGCCCTGCCGCTACTCCTTGGGCTTGACCGGACGACCCGGGAGGTCCAGGTCCGCTGGTGGCGGTGCGGGATTGCCGATGTCGTACACCAGCTCCGTTGGTACGACTTGTGCCAGTTCCTGCAGAGTCCACTTGCCCTTCTTGGTGATGCTGTGGACGGGCATTTCGGCGGCGGCCAGTGATACCGTGCCACCACCCACGTGGAAGATCTGACCGTTGATGTTCCACGCGTGGTCGGTGCACAGATAGACGACCATAGGGGCTATGTGTTCGGGTGCCCTCTCGCTGGAGCCGCCCGTCGCAAGCCTGGGTTGAGCGACGCCGCTCTGAGCGCGGATAGCTGCCGCTGCTTCCGGCACGCTGGCCGTCATGCGGGTGGTGGCCGACGGCGCGATGCAGTTGCAGGTTACTCCATAGCGGCCGAGGTCGCGGGCCAATACTCGGGTGAAGCCGGCGACGCCTGCTTTGGCCGCGCCATAGTTGGCCTGCCCTGTGTTGCCGCGCAGGCCAGAGATGGAAGAAAAGTTGACGATGCGCCCGTAGCGTTGCTGGCGCATAAGGACGGACGCCGGTTTGGAGCAGGCGAAGTGGCCCTTGAGGTGAACAGCAATGACGGCGTCCCACTCCTCCTCACTCATGTTGAAGAACATGCGGTCGCGGAGGATGCCGGCGTTGTTCACCAGGATGTCGATGCGGCCGAAACTGTTCACACAGGTGTTGATGATGTTCTCGCCGCCCTCAACGGTGGTTACGCTGTCGTAGTTGGGGACGGCGGTGCCTCCCTGGCTGCGGATGACTTCCACCACCTCGTCAGCGGGACTCTTGTCGAAACCAGAGCCGTCTGCGGCCACTCCGAGGTCGTTGACCACCACGTTGGCGCCCTCGGCCGCCAAGGCAATTGCCATGCCCCGGCCGATGCCTCGACCGGCGCCTGTCACCACAGCGTTTCTGCCCTTGAGCAAGTTTGCCATGCTAGATCACCTTTCTCTACTCAGGAAGCTGCCTGGGCCTAGCTCTTAGGACGGCCGGGCACTTCAAGGTCTTCGGGGGGAGGTGCAGGATTGGCGATGCCTTCCATCATCTCGGGCACCATCTCCATCAACTCTTCGACGGTCCACATCGCGTTCTTGAAGATGGTTCGCTGCGGCAGGGGGTGAGCCAACAGGTCTACCGTGCCTCCGTAGACGAGGAAGATCTGACCGTTGATGTTCCAGGCCTGGTCGGTGGCCAGATAACACGTCATGGGGGCTATGTGGTCGGGCGGCATTGCCTCCAATCCGACGCCGACAGTGCGCTTCTGCTGGGAGCCAGTCTGCGGGGTTTTTTTCGACAAATCGGCCGTCATTCTGGTCAAGGCACGGGGCGCGATGCAGTTGCAGGTGACACCATAGCGGCCGAGGTCACGGGCCACCACGCGGGTGAAGCCAGCGGTGCCTGATTTGGCGGCGCCGTAGTTGGCTTGGCCGGTGTTGCCCCAGAGGCCAGAGATAGAGGAGAAGTTAATAATGCGGCCGTAGCGCTGCTGGCGCATAAGGACGGCCGCCGGTTTGGAGCAGGCGAAGTGGCCCTTGAGGTGTACGGCGATGACGGCGTCCCACTCCTCCTCGCTCATGTTGAAGAACATGCGGTCGCGCAGGATGCCGGCCACGTTGATCAGGCAGTCGAGGCGGCCAAAGCTGTCCAGTGCCGTCTGGATGATGCTCTCGCCGCCGGCCATGGAGGTTACGCTATCGTAGTTGGCGACGGCGGTGCCGCCGCTGCTGCGAATGGTATCCACCACCTCGTCGGCGGGGCCCTTGTCGCTGCCGCTGCCGTCCCTGGCTACGCCGGGGTCGTTCACAACGACCTTTGCTCCTTCTTCCGCCGCCAGTTCGGCCACGCCACGACCGATGCCGCGGCCAGCGCCGGTAACGATTATGATTTTGTCTTCCAGCATACCCATGTGCTATTTCTCCTACTGCCCTCGGGAGGGCAAGGACACCACGCCGGTGCCGGGCGTCGTCTTCTGCCCCTTCGGGTTCTCGGCCCAGATCTCCAGCTCCACGATATTCTCGCCACCTTGCTGGGACTTCTTGGTGATGCGGCCGTGGCAGATGATGTTCTCCTCTACCATATCCATGCCGCGGTACTGGCAGGCTACACGCTTGACGCGGCCCTGGTCGCCCACCCAATCATGCAGGAGACGGCCCAGCAGGGCGTGCTTGAGGGCGCCGTGAGCGATGCGGTCGGGCAGGCCGGTGTTCTGGGCGAAGTCCTTGTCATAGTGGATCTGGTAGAAGTCGCCGGAGCCGGCTGCCCACATCACCAGGCGCTGGGAGGTGCACTTCTCGGTGAGGGAAGGTATCTCCTGGCCCTCTTTTACGTCTTCGAAGTAGACTTGGTCACTCATAATTGCTTCTCCTATCCCTCAGGCGTAACTGCAGACCTGCGTGGATAGCGCAGGCCTAAAGGCCTGCAGCTACGCTCTTCCTAGTACTGGATAAGGGTGCCAAGGAATCTGGCGACCACCTTGCCCTTCTGGTTCTTGTAGTTGGTCTCGCCGGTGATGATGAGCATCGGCCCCATGCTTGCCGAGCGCTCGGTGAGATCGGCGATCTTGGAGGTACTGGTGAGGACGTCGCCAGCGCAGATCGGCTCATAGTACTCGATGTCGGTGCCGCCGTTGAGGACACGCTTGTAAGGGGTTTTGAAAGACATGACATACATCGGGCGGGAAGCGATATCCGGCCTGAAGATGGGGTGGCCCAGGAAGCCCATGGGGGCCGGCAGGCTGCGATAGCCTTTGCTCTTGGCGTACTCCTCGTCGTAGTAGATGAGGTCCGTGTAGCCCACGGCGCGGGCAAACATGCGGACGGCAGTCTTGTCCACCTCGACGGTGGTAGGTTCCGATTCCTGGCCGATGACCGCCCGCATCTCGTCGGTTATTACTGAGGCTTCAGCCATCTGTCTACCTCCTCGGTCAAATCTTGCGTCTGCCTGAAAGAGCATACCTCAGGCAAAATAGGCGGTCAATCGAGTGGCGGCGCAAGCCACGTCTGCTCGCTGGCTTCGCTGCGCGCTCTCAGGTTGACGGCGTGAAAGCGGCCGGCCTTGAGCTCCCGCACCAGGTCTTCCACATCGGTGATGGTCCGCTGGAAGCGGGTGGCGCAGATGCCGACGTCGCTGGGCTCGTGGGCATCGCTGCCGGCGACGGCGGGTAGACCCAGGCGAGCGCACAGTTGCCAGGAGAAGATGTTCTCGTCCTGAGTGGCGCGACCGTTAATGGCCTCGAGCGCGCACACGTGCTGGAAGGCTGGATTGGCCGCCGCTCGCTCCAGGGCTACCGTCCAGAAGTCGTCGTCCATAGGGAGCAGGGGCGTGATCTGTCGGTAGGGGTGGGGAGCGACCATCGCCCCGCCGGCCTCCGTCACGAGTTGGGCCAGTTGTGGCAGGTGGCGCATGCCGGTGACCTGGCGGTTGAGGCCGAAGACAAGGATGTGGCCGTCCTCGCTGGTCAGCTCGATGCCGGGGATGATCAGGAAGTTGTGCCGCTGGGCCAACTCGCGTAGCTTGCGCGGCTCCCATACGGAGTCGTGCTCGGTGAGGCAGACGCCGTCCAGCCCCGCGGCCCTGGCCCTCTCGATGAGCTGATCGGGGGTGAGGAAGCTATCGTTGGAGAGAGGGAAGGTGTGGCAGTGGAGGTCGATGAGCATTCCCTAGTCGCCGAACTGCTCCTTGACGATGCCGAAGGCGGTGTCGGTGACCGCAAGGGCCTCGTCGATGTCGGCCTCGGTGTGGGCCGTCGAAAGGAACCAGTTGTGGTGGGGATGGAGAAAGACCCCTCGTCGAGAGCAGTCGCCGCAGAAGACCCGGCTGCGCTGGAAGCCTCCTTGATCGGCATCGAAGGTCATGAAGGGGACTGCCGGCGGTCCTGTCTGGGTGATGGGCAGACCTCGCGAGCGCGCCTGCTGGTCGAGGCCTTGACGGAGGCGCATGCCCATCGCTTTCATGTGCTCGATGCCGCCCTCTTCGCGCAGGGTATTGATGGTGGCGATGGCCGCGGCCATCGGCACGCTGGCCGTCCAGTAGGTGCCGGTGAAGAAAACGCCTAGGGCTGCCTGGCGCAGCTCCTCGCGGCCGAGCCCTACCGCCAGGGCGTAGCCGTTAGCAATCGCCTTGCAGTAGCAGATGAGGTCCGGCCGTAGACCGAGGAGCTCGCCCGAGCCACCCAGGTGAAGGCGGAAGCCTCCCCGGATGTCGTCGAGGACGAGGACGATGCCCTCTTGGTCACAGAGCTCGCGCACGCCCTGGTGGAAGCCGGGAGCGGGCATTTCTTCGTCATGAAATGGGTCGTGTCGGAAGGGGCAGATGATAATGGCAGCGACATCGCCGCGGTTTTCCGCCACCACCCGGCGCAGGTGGTCGAGGTCGTTGTAGTTGAAGGTGAGGACGTTGGCCCGATCAGCCTCGGTGATTCCGGTGGGAATCGGCGAGCACCAGGGGTGAGCGCCGTGGTAGGCACCAGCGGCCATGATCGCCTTGTTGCGGCGGGTGTGGGTACGGGCGACGGCAAGCGACCAGCTTGTGACGTCCGAGCCATTCTTGGCGTACATCACCCAGTCGGCGGCAGGTGTGATGTCGACGAGCAGCTCCGCTAGCTCTACCCAGACCTCGCCGGGCAGGTTGTGGGAGTCGCCCTGGCTGCGCGCGGCGGCTGCCGCCTCCTCGACCCGCGGGTGGTTGTGGCCGAGGACGATGGGGCCATAGGAGCACATGAAGTCGATGTACTCGTTGCCGTCCACGTCCCAGATGTGACAGCCTTCGCCGCGGGCCATGAAGCTTGGGTAGGCACCAGGCACGAGCAAAACCGGGCTCTTATGGCCATAGATCCCGCCGGGGATCACCTTGCGGGCGCGTTCCATCAGCGCGTCGCTGCGATCGAACTTGTAGAGATCGTCAGGAGACATAATCACTCCTCCGTCGAATCGATAGACGCTGTGCGCTCCAGGTAGAGAATGCGTTTGCCTTGCCGGTCGCCGCAGGCAACACTCCAGAACTCGTCTGGCGCCACCTATTATGGCGCCCGGAGGAAGGCTCCCAAATCATGGATCACGATGGGAACGTTGTCAAACTGGTGTCGCTGGCAATCAAGGGCGACCGTTGCCGCTAGGTAAGCCTCATGCTATACTAGCCCGAAATTGAGCGACGAATTTCACAAACAAGGTAGGGGATGCTTTCCGATTACGGACAAGTGGGGATTCTTCTGGCAATTGCCATTGCCTTCCCCATTGCTGCTATCTTGACCTCCTGGCTGCTCGGCCGTCTGCGTATACGCATCGACAAGCCCAACCCCGTTAAGGAAGACACGTACGAATGCGGCGTTACCACCGAGGGTAGCGCCTGGGTGCAGTTCAATTTCCGCTACTACTTCTACGCCCTCCTGTTCGTCATCTTCGATGTGGAGGCTGTCTTCCTCTACCCCTGGGCGGTGGCATTCCGCAAGTTGGCCGTCTACGGTTTCGTGGAGGCGGTTGTCTTCGTCATCATCCTGACCATCGGGCTGCTCTACGCCTGGCGGAAGAAGGCGCTGGAGTGGCAGTGAAAGTGGTAAGCGCTGGTTAGTGGACGATGTCACGACTGCTTGACGGCCTGGAGGTAGGGGAGAGAATTGGCCAACGCGTCCAGGAGGCGGTTGTGGAGGCCACGCCTCAATGGGTGGTGGTGCAGCCCGAGAAGCTGGTGGCCGTGGCGACCTACCTCCACGATGACAGCGAGATGGACTTTCGCTTTCTCATCGGCGTGACCGCGGTGGACTATTTGGACCACTTCGAGGTCGTCTATCATCTTCAGTCCATCTCCCGCAACCACGTGCTGACCCTGAAGACGCGAGCCTTTGACCACAAGAGCCCAGAGGTGTCGTCGCTGGTCTCCGTCTGGCGGGGAGCCGAACTCCAGGAGCGAGAGGTGTACGACCTGATGGGCATCCGCTTCGCTGGCCATCCAGACTTGCGGCGGGTCTTCCTGTGGGAAGGCTTCGCTGGCCATCCTCTGCGGAAGGACTGGATGGGGATGCCGGGCGGTTTCACTCCAGGGCTGGGACGATTCCCTCGCGAGGACTAGAGAGCGTGCGATGACGATGAAGAGCGAGCCGTTTGTGGTGAATGTGGGCCCTCAGCATCCCAGTACGCACGGCGTCTTTCGGCTGCGCTTCACGCTGGACGGCGAGAGGATCGTCGATGCCGAGATGATAATGGGCTACCTGCACCGGAGCATGGAGAAGCTGGCCGAGGGGCGCACCTACATTCAGAACATCCCCTTCACCGACCGCCTCGATTACCTATCGGCTATGTCCAACAATCTGGCCTACTGCATGGCGGTGGAGAAGCTGATGGGCATCGAGGTTCCGGAGCGCGGCCAGTTTCTGCGGGTGATCATGGCCGAGTTCCAGCGGATCGCCAATCATGCCATGGCCATCGGATCGTTTGCCATGGAGTGCGGCGTCTGGTTCACGCCGATGATGTGGATGTTCCGCGATAGGGAGAAGATCCTAGACCTGTTTGAGATGACCTGCGGCGCGCGCCTGACTACCAACTATGTGCGCATCGGTGGGGTGTCGTTCGACATTCCGCCCGAGTTCATGCCTGCTGCCACGGCTCTGGTGAAGGAGCTGCCCGAACGCATCGCCGAGTACGAGTCTCTCCTGCTGGAGAACGAGATCATAGTCGTGCGCTCGCGGGACGTCGGCGTTCTACCGCCCGAGCTGGCCATCGCCGCTTCGACGAGCGGGCCAGTGCTGCGGGGCAGCGGTGTGATGTGGGACATCCGCAAGGCTGACCCCTACGCGGCGTACGATCGGTTGGACTTCGACATCCCGGTGGGCACCCGCGGCGACTGCTACGATCGCTTCATAGTGCGTATGGAGGAACTGCGGCAGAGCGTGCGCATCCTGGAGCAAGCGCTCGCCATGCTGCCGGAGGGGCCGGCCAGTGTGGAGGTTCCCCTGGCTTTGCGACCGCCGGTGGGCGAGGCATACGCGCGCATCGAGGCGCCGAAGGGGGAGTTGGGCTTCTATCTGGTGAGCGACGGCAGCCCTCATCCGCAGCGGTTTCACATTCGCTCGCCGTCGTTCATCAATCTGACGCCGCTGCGTGACATGGTGTTGGGACTGACCATCCCTGACGCGATCGTCACTCTGGGCAGCATCGACATCGTTCTGGGCGAGGTTGACCGCTGATGATCTTCCTGGCCGAGTGGTGGGACGTGCGCGACCTGGGCAATGCTGTCGGAGCGTTGCTGGAATGGCTGGGCGACCACGGTCCCGACTGGCTGCCCTACATCGTGTCGGCCGTCGTTGGCTCCATTACCATCGTTGTCTTCCTGCTGACCAGCCTGCTCGTGTTCGCCTGGGTGGAGCGGCGGCTGATCGGCCGCATCCAGGCGCGAATGGGCCCGAACAGGGTTGGGCCGTGGGGCGCGTTCCAGAGCGTCGCCGACGCCATCAAGTTCGTTACCAAGGAGGCGATCACCAGCGCCAACGCCGACCGCTGGGTGTTCTGGCTGGCGCCGATACTGGTGGTGGTTCCGGCGCTCGTGGTGTTTGCCGTCATCCCTTTCAACGAGGGCATGATCCTGGCCGACCTGAACGTGGGTGTCCTCTTCCTGGTCGCTGTCGGGTCGGTCACTGCCATCCCCATATTCATGGCGGGCTGGTCCTCCAACAACAAGTTCTCTTTGATGGGGGCGATGCGGGAAGTGGCCATGCTCATCAGCTACGAGATACCGCTGGTGCTGGCTTTGCTAGGGGTGGTGATCTTCACCAACACCATGAGGATGAACGGCATCGTCGGCTGGCAGGATGAGCACAACACCTGGCTGGTCTTCCTGCAGCCGCTGGCCGTTCTCATCTACTTCATCTGCGGCGCTGTGGAGATCAACCGTACGCCCACTGACATCGCCGAGGCGGAGTCGGAGATTGTGGCCGGCTACCACACCGAGTACTCGGGAATAAAGTTCGGCATGTTCTGGCTGGCCGAATACTTTGCCGGCTTCGCCATCGCGGCGATCATCGCCACCCTCTATCTGGGCGGCTGGACCTTGTGGGGGCTGGAGGAGTGGGTACCCGGCTGGATGATCTTCCTGGTCAAACTTTACGGTTTGTTTTGGTTCTTCATCTGGATGCGCGGCACGCTGCCTCGCCTGCGCATCGACCAGCTTATGGCCTTCGCTTGGAAGGTCCTTCTGCCTCTGGGCCTGATCAACATCTTCTTTGCTGGCCTGGAGGTTCTGCTCTGGCAGGAGAACGATCTACCGGCGGAGGCGGTGCTGCCCGGCTTTGCCATTGCCAACCTGGTGCTGGCGGTGGTCCTGATAGCGGCCTGGGCGCAACTGCTGGGGCGGGGGCGGCCCCAGTACCGACCGACGCGGGCACGGCTGGTCAAGGAGCTGGGGGCTGTGATCTATGGAGAGGAGGCTTAGGGGAGCGCACTGATGGAGGTCGTCGGTTCAAGCGTAGCCTTCGAGGACGTCGGTTCAATCGTAGCCTTCTGGTCGCTGGCCGTGGTAACAGTGGGGGCGGCCCTGATGGTGGTGGCCGTCCGTAACCTCATTCACGCGGTTCTGTTCCTGATCCTGAGCTTCATCGGCGTGGCCGGCCTGTACATCACGCTGTCCGCTGACTTCGTGGCGATCACCCAGATCCTGATCTACGCCGGGGCTATCTCTGTTCTTATCCTGTTCGCTGTTCTGCTCACGCCGAGGGCGGCTCGCGATAACGCCGAGACCTTCCTCCAGGTGCCAGGGCTGGTGCTGGCAGCGCTGGTCGGGGTCACCATCGGGGCGATCGTTCTGGTCACCGACTGGAATGAGGCTACCCGTGGCCCCTTCTCGGAGACGGCGGTGGCCATCGGCGAGGCGCTGCTCGACAAGTATGTCCTGCCCTTCGAGATCGCCTCCGTGATCCTGTTGGCGGCGATGGTGGGGGCTATCGTGCTGGTACGGGAGGACTAGGCGGTGTCGGTGGATCTGAGCCACTATCTTCTGGTGGGGGCCATCCTGTTCTCCATCGGTCTGTACGTGGCGCTGGCCAAGCGCAATGCGGTGGGGATCCTCATGGGCATCGAGCTCATGTTCAATGCTGTGAACCTGACACTGATCGCCTTCTCTCGCTTTGTCAGCCCGCCCACGGACGTGACCGGCCACGTGTTCGTGGTGTTCGTGATTACAGTGGCGGCCGCCGAGGCAGCGCTGGCGCTGGCGCTGGCGATGGTGGTCTACCGCAACCGGGAGACTATCGACATCGACAAGATCAATCTGATGAGGTGGTAGGGCGCTATGTGGGTGGAGCTGATGGAGGTCAAGAACGCCTACATAGCCGAGGCCTGGAAGGAATTGTTCAACGCTGAGGGCCTGGCTGTGCGGGTGGTGCCGCTATCGGAGGAGTGGAGCGAGGCGGGCGAACTGGAGCCGCGCAAGCTGTACGTGCCTCAAGGCAAGCTGCACGTGGCCAAGGAGATCCTGAGAAAGATCTAGAAGCGAACGATGCTGAACACTATTCCTGAAGCAGTCGTCTGGGCAATCTTCTTAGTTCCGCTCTCTTCGTTCGTCATCATCAGCCTCTTTGCTCGCCGCTGGCCACAACGCAGCGGCTACATCACCATCGCCGCTATCGGTATCTCCTTCCTCTTCTCGTTGTGGGTGCTGGACAGCGTCATCCAGGAGGAAGGCGCCAACCTGGGCTTCCCGACCCATGAATGGCTGACCATCGGCTCCCTGACGGTGAACCTGGGGCTGACGGTGGACGGCCTGAGCGCCATCATGCTGATGGTGGTCACCTCTGTCTCTCTGCTGGTGCAGATCTACTCCCAGGGCTACATGCACGGCGACCCCGGCTACTCTCGCTACTTTGCCTTCATGTCGCTGTTCACGACCGCCATGCTGGGGCTGGTGCTGGCCGAGAACCTGATCATGCTCTTCCTCTTCTGGGAGCTGGTGGGCCTCTGCTCCTACCTGCTCATCGGCTTCTGGTTCGAGCGACCGGCGGCCAGGGCGGCGGCAACCAAGGCATTCGTGGTCACGCGCTTGGGCGACCTGGGCTTCTTGTCGGCCATCCTGCTCATCTGGACACAGACGGGAGAGCTGGACATCCCGCGTATTCAGGAGATGGCCATGGCCGGGGCGATCGGCAACGTGATTCTCACCTGGCTGGCGGCCGGAGTCTTCGCTGGGGCGGTGGGCAAGTCGGCTCAGTTCCCCCTGCACGTGTGGCTGCCCGATGCTATGGAGGGCCCGACGCCGGTGTCGGCTCTGATCCACGCCGCGACGATGGTGGCGGCGGGGGTCTATCTGGTGGCGCGCTTCTTCCCGATCTTCAGCGCCTCGGAGGAGGCGATAAACAGCGTGGCCGTGGTAGGAGGGATCACCGCCCTGATGGCCGCGACCATGGGCATCGTGGCCACCGATATCAAGCGGGTGCTGGCCTACTCCACCATCAGCCAGTTGGGCTACATGATGCTGGCCTTGGGGGTGGGAGGCTTTGCGGCAGGCATGTTCCATCTGTTTAACCATGCTTTCTTCAAGGCGCTTCTCTTCTTGGGGGCGGGCAGCGTGAACCACGCCACCGGCACCTTCGACATGCGCCGCATGGGCGGCCTGCGCCGCTTCATGCCGTGGACGTTCGCCACCTTCGTCATCGGCTCGCTGAGCCTGGCGGGCATCTTCCCGTTATCGGGCTTCTGGAGCAAAGACGAGATCCTTTCGGCGGCCTGGACCGACCAGCGCCTCCTGTTCTGGGTGGCCCTGGTCGTGGTGTTCATGACCGCGCTCTACATGGGGCGAGCCATCTTCCTGACCTTCGGCGGCGAGTACAAGGGAGGCGAGGCATCAGCCGGCGGGCACTCTGGCCATGAGGCTGGGCCTCACGAGTCGCCGCCGGTGATGGTGCTGCCGCTGGTCGTGCTGGCCGTGGCGGCAGTCCTTACCGGTCTCCTGAACCTGCATCACGGGGTGACCGATCTTCTGGAGGGCTGGCTGCCGGAGCTGGCCCATGAGCGGCTGACGGAGATAGAGTTCCACTTCGGGCTGGCAACGCTGTCGATGATCTTCGGCGTGGCGGGCTTCGTCGTGGCCTGGGCCATCTACAGCGCTCGTCTACTGAGCGCCGATAGGCTGCGGCGGGCGTTCGGGCCCGTCCACGGGCTGCTTGTCAACAAATACTACATGGACTGGCTATACCAAGACATTCTAGTGCGGCGCGTCGTGCTGCGAACGGTGGCGGCGGGGCTGGAGCTTTTCGACAAATACGTGGTGGACGGAGTGGTGAACACAACGGCCTGGCTCACCCAGTTCAGCGCGTCTCGCCTGCGGCTGCTGCAGGCGGGCCAGCTTCAGCTGTACGCGGCGGCTATCTTTGTGGGGATTGTACTTATCGTGGCGGGCATTCTCATAGTGAATCCGTAGGGGAAGGCGATCGTGCTATCATTCATCGTTTTCTTCCCTCTGTTGGGGATCGCTATCATCGCCCTGCTCCCCCGGGAGCGAGAGCGCGACTCCAAGTGGGTGGCGGCGGCCACGGCCTTCGTGGTGCTTGTGGCGGCCGTGGGTCTTTTCGTCGCCTTCGACCGTGACCAGACGGGCTTCCAGTTCGTTCAGAGCCACACCTGGATCAGCGGCGACATCGCCCACTTCGACATCCAGTACCTGCTGGGCGTGGACGGCCTAAGCATGGCGATGTTGGTGCTCACGGCACTGCTGGGGCTGGTGGCGGTGCTCATCTCCTGGAACATCGATCTGCGGCCCAAGGAGTACTTCGCCTGGCTGCTGCTGCTGGAGATGAGCCTTCTGGGCGTGTTCACCGCCTTGGACTTCCTGCTCTTCTTCATCTTCTGGGAGATCGAGCTGATCCCCATGTACTTCCTTATCTCCATCTGGGGCACCGGCCGCAAGGTGTACTCGGCCTGGAAGTACGTATTCTTCACCTTCTTCGGCAGCGCTTTCATGCTGGTGGGCCTGCTGGTGCTGGGCTTCGCGGCTGGCACCTTCGATATCAGGCTCCTGAGCCAGATGGAGATCCACGATGCTCTGGTGCCGACCCATGTGCTGTTCTTCCTGCTGATCTTCGGGTTCGCGATTAAGCTGCCGGTGTTTCCCTTCCACACCTGGCTGCCCGACGCGCATACCGATGCGCCCACAGCGGTGAGCGTGATGCTGGCGGGCGTTCTTCTGAAGATGGGCGGCTACGGCATGCTGCGCATTTGCCTGAGTATCCTTCCCGACGTGGCGCGCGATGCCGCCGTCTGGCTGGCGATCTTCGGGGTGGTGAACATCCTGTACGGGGCGCTGGTGACCCTGGTCCAGACCGACCTCAAGAGGCTGATCGCCTATAGCAGTATCAGCCATATGGGATACGTGCTGCTGGGCTTGTCTGCGCTGGGGCAGGTGGGCCTGACGGGGGCGGGCATGCAGATGTTCACCCATGGCGTGATCACGGGCCTGCTGTTCGTCATGGTGGGGCTGGTCTACGAGCGCGCCCACACGCGCCAGATCGGCGAGCTGTCGGGTCTGGCCCACCAGATGCCGATGGTCGCCGTGGTGATGGTTATCGCCGGCCTGGCATCGCTGGGTCTACCCAGCATGGCGGGTTTCGTATCGGAGGTGATGATCTTCTTAGGCACCTTCGGCAAGCACGGGGCGCTGACGATCCTGGGGGTGATCGGCATCCTGCTGACGGCGGGCTACATCCTGTGGATGATCCAGAGGGTGTTCCTGGGCGAGAGTATGCCTCGCTGGGAGGGCCTGGGCGACGCAACCGCCTGGTGGGAGCGAACCGCCATGATAGCGATGGTGGCCGTCATCTTTCTCGTCGGTATCTACCCGGCGGTGGTGGCCGACATCATCGAGACCGGCGTGGAGCCGATCGTAGGAAGGCTGGCCTGAGATGGACGAGCTGGCTAGCGTCGATCGCCTTGGGCCCGAGCTGATCCTGCTGGCCTTCGCCGGCATCATCGTGCTGACCGACTTGGTGGTGCAGCGGCGGTGGCTGGTGGTGGGCAGCAGCCTGCTGGCGGTGGCCGGCTCTCTCATCTGGACGGGCACCCTGCTTGCCCGTGACATGCGGGGCAGCGCCTTCGACGGGCTGCTGGTGGTGGACAACTTCTCGCTCTTCTTCGCCTTCCTCTTGGCCGGCATCGCCGCCGTGGTTATCCTGGCCTCCATCGACTACAGCGAGCGATTCAGCCGCTACCAGGCCGAGTACTACGCGCTCATCCTGACCTCGGCGGCTGGCATGATGCTCCTGGCCGCCACTGTTGATCTTATCGCTATCTTCATCGTTCTGGAGCTGACCGGTATCTCGCTGTACATCCTGGTGGCCTTCCTTAAGGACATCCGCTCCAGCGAGGCTGGCCTCAAGTATCTTCTGCTGGGTGCTATGAGCACCGCCGTCACCCTGTACGGCATGGCCCTTCTGTTCGGGCTGTCGGGAAGCACCAGCCTGGACGACATAGCGAAGGTGGTGGCCGCGGCCAACGACGATACACGGGCGGCGGTGGTGCTGGCGATGGTCTTCCTGGTGGCGGGTCTGGGCTTCAAGATGGCGGTGGTGCCCTTCCAGATGTGGGTGCCCGATGTGTACGAGGGTGCACCGACGCCGATCACCGCCTACCTGTCGGTGGGGAGCAAGGCGGCGGGATTCGCGGTGGTGATGCGCATCTTCTTCGAGGCTTTCGGCGACCGCTCTATCAGCAGCGACTGGTCGAACATGTTTGCCGCTGTCGCCGCCATCTCGATGACCGTGGGCAACGTGGTGGCCATTACTCAGACCAACATCAAGCGAATGCTGGGGTACAGCTCCATCGCCCAGGCGGGGTACCTGGTGGTCGGCCTGGCGGCGATCTCCTCCGCCGAAGGCGGGTTCAGCCTGGGGGCCAGCGGCGTCATGTTCTTCCTGGTGGCCTACGCTTTCACCAATCTGGGGGCCTTCGTAGCCATCATCGCCATCTCCAACCGGATCAACAGCGACGAGATAGGCGACTACGCCGGCATGGCCCGGCGAGCGCCACTGTTGGCGCTGGGCCTCACCCTGTGTCTGGTGTCTCTCACCGGCATCCCGCCGACCGCCGGCTTCATCGCGAAGGTCTACATCTTCAATGCGGCCGTCCAGAGCGACCTGGTCTGGCTGGTCATCGTGGGCGTGCTCAACAGCGTGGTGTCCGCCTACTACTACCTGCGAGTGGTGCTCCAGATGTTCTTGGAGGCTCCGGCCAGCGAGGAGCGCGTCTCCGCCGGGCCATCCCTCGGCCTGGCGATGGCCATTGCCAGCGGCGGCATCTTGTTCATCGGCATCCTGCCGTTCCTCCTGCTGGAGGTCTCGGAGACGGCGGCCAGGACGTTCGGCGGCTAAGGGCTCGCCTCTGTTGAATCGCCAGCCAGCGGGTGCTAGCATGCCAGCATGGCTGGCCGT
Source organism: uncultured Dehalococcoidia bacterium (assembly GCA_964512285.1). Lineage (GTDB taxonomy): Bacteria > Chloroflexota > Dehalococcoidia > SM23-28-2 > SM23-28-2 > SM23-28-2. The sequence continues at coordinate 39,586 of CAZEJO010000011.1, forward strand.
CGACCCTCTCGTTCCGCTCATCGGATAGATGTGCAGGTCGCCCGGCCTTTTCGCTCAGCGCTGCGGGCGGTCTGGCTGAGGCGGATCGCCCGCCACGTTCTGGCGGCGGAGGACGCTGGCCCTACCGAGCTGGGTGTGGTCATCACCGACGACGCCACCGTGCGCGAGCTGAACGGCCGCTATCTCGGCGTCGATGAGCCGACGGACGTTCTCTCCTTCGGGCTGGGCGAGAAGGACGGTGCGCCCTTTACCCTGCCGCCGGGCGAGGCCCCAAGCCTGGGCGAGGTGATCATCTCCTATCCGACGGCGGTGCGGCAGGCCGAGGAGCAGGGCCACAGCGTGGAGGCCGAGGTGGCTCACCTGCTGGTGCACGGTGTCCTCCACCTGCTGGGGTACGATCACGTGGAGGCGGAAGAGGAGCGCAAGATGCGGGAGAGGGAGAAGGAAATTCTGGCGGGTTTGGAGAGTTAGGGCGGAAACCGGTTGATAATGTCAGCGGCCTCTGACAAAATGTCGGTGAGTAGTTCTGACACTTGAGGCCTAAGGTTTAGGGTTGAGGGTGTGAGAAGCGTCGGGGCTGTATAGCGATCGGCCAACTGCGTCGGCAGGGGGCTGGAGGGGATCTCTGCCGGGTCTGACCGACCGCTATCTAGTCCCGACGCCTCAAGCACAATCTAACCCGCTACGGCAAACGTGGCAAGCGACTTATCCACGGAGTTATCCACCGCCCTTCTATCAGTTTATTGGTTTTTCATCGGTGCGAGCGCCGGGTTCCGACGCATTTGACGAGCGGCGGGCGTGGTCTATAATGGCCTCGAGATGTAGCGTTTTGCGGTGGTTTTTTGAGCAGCAGCAGCAGTAGCGAAGTCCTTTATCGTAAGTGGCGCCCCCAGTCGTTCTCTGAGTTGGTAGGCCAGGATCCTATCACCCAGACGGTGCGCAACTCGCTGGCCAGCGGTCGGGTGGCTCACGCCTACCTCTTCTGCGGCCCTCGTGGGACGGGTAAGACCAGCATGGGTCGCCTTCTGGCCAAGGCGGTAAACTGCCTTCAGCCGGTCGACGGCGAGCCCTGCAACAAATGCGAGTCCTGCCAGTCCTACCTCGAGGGGCGGGCGATGGATCTGGTGGAGATGGATGCGGCCAGCAATCGCGGCATCGACGAGATCCGCAAGCTGCGCGACCGGGTGGGCCTGGCGCCCATGGCTGGCGAGCACAAGGTCTATCTGGTAGACGAGGTGCACATGCTCACCGCTGAGGCCTACAACGCCCTCCTCAAGACGCTGGAGGAGCCACCACCGCACATCATCTTCATCCTGGCCACCACCGAGGCCCACAAGGTGCCGGCCACCATCATCTCTCGCTGCCAGCGCTTCGACTTCCACCGTCTGCCGCTGGCGGCGGTGGTCTCACGCCTGGAGTACATCTGCAAGCAGGAAGGCATCAAGATAGAGGCGGCTGCCCTCCAGGAGATCGCTCGCAGCGCCAGCGGCAGCCTGCGCGATGCCATCAATCTGGTGGAGCAGCTTAGCAACTATTATGGCTCGTCGCCCAGCCTGGAGCAGGTGCGCGACTCGCTGGGCCTGACGGCCGATGCGCGCGGTCGCCAGTTGGTGCGCCACGTCCTGGAGAAAGACCTGCCGGCTGGGCTGAAGCTGATCGCTGCCGTGCGAGACGACGGCGTGGACATGCGTCAGTTTCAGCGAGAGGTCGTGAACTACCTGCGGGCCTTGCTCGTGCTGAAGGCGGGCGCGGAGGACACGCTGGACCTGGCGGCGGAGGAGGTGGAGGAGATGCGTTCCGTCTCGTCTGCTGCTGCCAGCGAGGACATCCTGCGAGCGCTGCGCGGCTTCGGCCAGGCCGACTTCCGCGACGATCCTCAGTCTTCGCTACCTCTGGAGCTGGCTTTGGCCGACCAAGTGCTGGGGCCGAGCGCTCCTGCTCAGGTGGCAGCCGAGGAGGCAGGGCCCGCTGTCCGGCCGCCATTCCCTGCGAGCCGACAGGGGGCAGCGCGGCAGCCGTCCAAGCTACGGGCTCGCCTCCAGGAGACCGAGAGCCAGCCGCTGAAACAGCCTCCGAAGCAGGCGAAGCCTGTCGCGCCAACGGGCGAGGGTGAGAGCCAGCCGTCGAAGGCCGCTGCGCCATCCGAGGAAGGCGAGAAGGAGCCGTCGAAGGCCACCGCGCCAGCCGGTGAGGGCGGGAGCCAGCCAGCCGAGGCTGCTCCGGCGGCAGCGACGACAGCGGCGACGGCAGCGGCGACGGGCGATGACCTCCTGCAGCGCATCCGCCTGGCGTGCAAGGAGGCGGATCATCGGGTGGGCGCCTACCTCAACGGAACATGCGAGATCAAGTCTCTGGAGGATGGTGTTCTCGTCCTGGCATTCTATCAGAAGTTTGACTTCCATAGGGAGAAGATCGAGACGTCGGACAGCCGCCGTATCGTGGAGGAGGCAGCATCGCGGCTTTTGGGCCAGACGATCACCCTAGAGTGCACGGTGTGCGAACGCCCGAGGGCAGAAGGGAAGCCATCGATGCGCGGGGGGCATCTGGTGCAGGCAGCTCGGCAGATGGGGGCACGGCCGGTTGTTGGTGGGAAGGGAGGTTCCAGTGGCGAACCGCGGAATGAGACCTGATATGCTTCGGCAGCTCCAGCAGATGCAGGACCAGATCTCCAAGGCTCAGCAGGAGATCGAGGAGTCTACGGTGGAGGCGAGCGCCGGCGGCGGCGCTGTCACTGTGGTGGTCAATGGCCAGCCGAGGGTGCAGTCGGTCAAGATTGAGCCTGAGGCGGTTGATCCCGATGACGTGGAGATGCTGGAGGACCTGATCGTCGCTGCCCTCAACGAGGCGCTGGAGAAAGTGCGCACCATGCAGGCCGAGCGTTTCGGCTCTGTGACCGGCGGCCTCAATATCCCGGGCCTAACTTAATCCGCAATGGACGTTACCCCTTCCGCCGCAGCGCCGGTGGTGAGACTCATCGAGGAGTTCCACAAACTGCCGGGCGTCGGCCCCAAGAGCGCTCAGCGCCTCACCTACTATCTCCTGCGAGCGTCGCAGGACGAGGCGAGAGCCCTGGCGCAGGCCATCCTGGAGGTGAAGGAGAAGATCACCTTCTGCTCCATCTGCCAGAACGTGACCGACCGCGATCCGTGCCTCATCTGCGCCAACGATGAGCGGGATTCCTCGCTTATCTGCGTGGTGGAGGAACCGCTGGACATCCTCGCGCTGGAGCGAACCGGCAGCTACAACGGGCTCTACCACGTCCTGCACGGCGTGATCTCGCCCATGGACGGCGTCGGGCCGGAGCACCTGAAGGTGGAGGAGTTGCTGGAGCGCCTGAAGGGGGGATCGTTTCAGGAGGTGATCCTGGCGACCAACCCTAACCTGGAGGGCGAGGCGACCGCCATGTACCTGGACCGCCTGCTGGGCCCACTGGGGGTGCGGGTGACTCGTCTGGCGCGCGGCCTGCCCAGCGGCGCCGACCTGGAGTACGCCGACGACCTCACCCTTACGCGCGCGCTGGAGGGCCGGCAGGAGATGAGCTGAGGCTCGCGGGCGCTTCCCATGACCACGCCGCGCATCTACAAGACGGAGGCCATCGTTCTGCGCCAGCGGAAGCTGGGCGAAGCGGGCAAGATCGTCACCCTCTACACTCCCAACTACGGCAAGCTGGACGCCGTGGCGAAGGGGGTGCGCCGACCGAAGAGCCGTCTGGGTGGTCACCTGGAGGTGCTGACCCACACCACGGTCATGCTGGCCCAGGGACGCAATCTGGAGACCGTCAGCCAGGCGCAGACGGTGGAGAGCTTTGGGGGTCTGCGGGCCGACCTGCATCGCCTCAGCCGCGCCCTCTACGCGGCCGAGCTGGTGGACCGCTTCTCGCCCGAAAGGGCGGAGAGCTATCACGTCTTCCAGTTGCTGCTGGCGACACTCCGTCGCCTGGTCTCAGCAAAGAACGTGGACACCGTCCTGCGTCACATGGAGATGCAGCTTCTGGGACTGGCGGGCTTTCAGCCCCAGCTCGCCCGCTGCGTGAACTGCGAGCGGGCACTGGCAGCGGCGGCCAGCTACTTCAGCCCTGATGCCGGCGGCGTCCTTTGCCCCGCGTGCGGGCCGGAGGCTGGCGAGTCGAGGACGCTATCGCTGAATGCCCTGAAGGTGATGCGGCTGCTTCAAAGCGGCAGCTTCGCCGAGGTGTCGCGGGTGAGGATGGCCTTGCCTTTGGCGCAGGAGATCGAGATGCACCTGCGGGCCTATCTGATCCACGTACTGGAGCGAGATGTGCGGTCGGCGGCCTTCATCGATCGCCTGCGGCGGGAGGACTTCTGGCAGCCGGCAGGAGTATCGAGCTAGCAGGGTAGGCTTCTGTGCCTCTCTACGAATACTATTGCCAGCACTGCGACGGTGTCTTCGAGGCTCTGCGGCCGATCAGCGAGGCCGTTCTTCCTGTGCCCTGTCCGGTCTGCCGGCGCGACGGGCAGCGGATAATGTCCTCGTTCATGGCCTTCACCTACCGCGATGGCTACCCTCGTCGTGTCCCCGACAAGGGCACCTACTGGCATCTGGGCAAAGAGGTGAAGACGCTGCCCAAGCGGGTGCGGCACCACCAGCATCCCGAGCCTAGCGGGTGAAGCGTTCGAGCAGGGGGCGCGGCTACCTTTCGTCTAGCTCTGGCGCTCGAGGACATAGGCCAGGATGTCTCGCAGGGTGCGGCGGGCAGCGTTCTTCGGCAGGGCCGTCAGCGCTTCCCGGGCTTCCTTGGCGAAGCTCTCCGCCATCTGGTAGGACTCTCGGGGGATATCCGATTGGCGGATCATTTCGACCGCCTGGCTGAGGTGCTCCTGCCGCCGGCGGTGGGCGAACAGCTTCTGTATGGGGTTGTTCTTGGAGTAGCGGTCGAGGAGTAGCAGGGAAGGCAGGGTCAGAGTGCCCTGGCTGAGGTCGCTGCCCACGGGCTTGCCCATCTCCTGCTCGTCGCCGACGAAATCGAGGATGTCGTCGACAACCTGGAAGGCCATGCCCAGGTTGTAGCCGTAGTGCTTGAGTGCTTCCACCCGATCCCCGCTGGCGTTGGCCAGGAGCGCTCCCCCTTGGCAGGCGGTGGCAAACAGTGAGGCCGTCTTGCCGCCGATCCGCTGGAGGTACTGACGCACCGTCTGGCGGGTGTCGTAGGCGGTCATGTCCTGGCCAATCTCGCCCCTGGCGATGATCATGACGGTCTGGCTGAACAGGCGGATGACCTCGATGTTACCAGTGCGGGCGGCAAGGTCGGCGGCGTGGGCGAACATGTAGTCGCCCAGCATCACAGTGGTCGTGTTGTGGAATGTGCTGTTGGCTGTGGGGTGCCCGCGGCGGGTGGCGGCGTTATCGATGACGTCGTCGTGCACCAGGGTGGCTGTGTGCAGCAGTTCGATGGAGGCAGCCAGGGGTACGAGGAGGTCGAGGTTGTAGCGGCCGAACTTGCCTGCCAGGAGGGAAAGGGCCGGCCGCAAGCGTTTGCCCCTGCCAGCCAGCACCAGGTTCAGCATCTCGGCCATAGGCTCAAAGTCGACGTCTCTAAGGGCATCGATGGTTTCGTCCACTAGGTCGAGGTCTTGGTGAACGGGGCCGTAGAGGGAGTCCAGGTTCACAGGGTCTCTCGCTCCTCTGCCGACTCGGAGGCGTTAGCCAGGGCAATGCCATAGAGAGCGGCGGCGTTGGCGCTCGTCTGCTCCGCCACCTCTCGGACGGTCTGGGCGCGTATCTCTGCTATCCTGCCTACCGTCTCCACCAGGAAGGAGGGCTCGTTGCGCTGGGGGCGCATCGACTGGGGGGTCAGGTAAGGGGCGTCCGTTTCCACCAGCAGGCGCTCCAGAGGGAGGCCGGCCACCACCGACGCCAGGCGGCCGGCGTTGGGGTAGGTGACGTTCGCTGCTATGGAGACGAGGAAGCCCAGTTGGACGTAGCGCAGGGCGAGGGCCAGGTCGCCACCGAAGCAATGCACGACGCCCAGAGGTCGGTCTTGGGGCCACTGACCCTTCACCTGGGCTGCCCAGCCTGAGAGGATGGCGAAGACCTCATCCTCGGCGGCGCGGGAGTGGACGACGACCGGCAGGCGCAACTCGCCGGCCATGTCCAGCATCTGCTGGAAGACGGCTCGCTGCGCCTCCGGGGGCGAGAGCTTGCGATAGAAATCGAGGCCGATCTCACCCACAGCCACCGTTTTGGGGGACTCGGCCAGACGGCGCATGATCAGGCGCTGCCTGTCATCGAATTCAGCGGCCTGATGGGGGTGCCAGCCCACCGTGGCGAAGACGTTCGGGTGGGCCTCGGCCAGGGCGAGGGCTCGCTCGCTGGCGTCCGCATCCGTGCCCACCACAACGATGGCCGACAGACCGGCCTGCCAGGCTCGGTCCAGGGCTTGAGCGCGGTCATCATTGAACTGGGCGAACTGGAGATGGCAGTGGGAGTCGATGAGCATGGTCATTGCCCCAGGCGGGCCTCTTCCTCCTCGACGATCTGCGGCTCGAGCTTCTTGAACAGGGGCTCCGGCTGGGCGATAGACTGGCCGGGTGGTGGGAGGGCAAACTGCCAGCCACTATCCTGGACGGGTCCATCGTAGCCCAGGTAGCCGTGCAGCCGCTGACAGGTGAACGGCATGTAGGGATAGAAAGCTGTTTTCAGAGCATTGATGACCCCGATGGCTGTATAGAGGGAGGTGGCTGCCTTCTGGCGGTCGTCGCGGATAAGCTTCCAGGGCGATTTCTCCTCCAGATAGCGGTTGGCCTCCTGGGCCATAGCCATGGCAGCGCCGATGCCGCCACGGAAGTGGCAGAGGCTTATCTCCTCCCCCACCTTAGCCAAGCTCTGCTCGGCGCGCTCCAGCAGACGGCGGTCGGCCTCATCCAGTTCGCCGGGCTGAGGGACGGCGCCATCGAAGTGGCGATAGGTGAAGGTGAGGACGCGGTGCACCAGGTTGCCCCAGGTGGCTACCAGTTCATCGTTGTTGCGGCGAACGAAGTCCGCCCAGGTGAAGTCGGTGTCAGACGTCTCGGGCATGGTCACCGACAGGCAGTAGCGCAGAGGGTCGGGGTCGTAGCGCGAGAGGTAGTCGGGGAGCCAGACGGCCCATTTGCGGCTGGTGGAGGCCTTGCTGCCGCGCATAGTGAGATACTGGCTGGCAGGGACGTCGTAGGGCAGGTTGAGGTCGCCGTAGCCCATGAGCATGGACGGCCAGATGATAGTGTGGAAGGGGATGTTGTCCTTCCCCAAGAAGTAGTAGCTCTTGCAGTCTCCGTCCTGCCAGAACTCTCGCCAGCCCTCTGGGTCGCCGCTATTCTGGGCCCACTCCTTGGCCGCCGACAGGTAGCCGATGACCGCCTCGAACCAGACGTAGATGCGCTTGTTCTCGTAACCTTCGAGGGGGATGGCGATGCCCCACTCGATGTCGCGGGTGACCGCGCGATCCTGAAGCCCTTCGTTGAGCAGGCCGAGCGTCCAGTTGAGGACGGCCTTGCGCCAGTGGGTCTTGTCGCTTACCCACTCCTTAAGGCTTTCGTTGAAGGCGCTCAGGCGGAGGAAGAAGTGGTCCGACTGGCGAATCTCCGGGGTGGCGCCACAGTGGCGGCAGCGCATCTGCAAGAGGTCGGCAGCGTTGAGCGTCTTGCCGCAGTCATCGCACTGGTCGCCGCGGGCATCGGTGGAGCCGCAATAGGGGCAGGTTCCTTCCACGTAGCGGTCGGGGAGAAAGCGGCGATCGTTGGGGCAGTAGGGCAGGGGCATTGTCTCTTTGTAGATATGGCCTTTGTTCAGGAGCGTGAGGAAGATGTCCTGAGTGACGCTGGCGTGGTTCTCGGTGCCGGTGGTGGTGTAGAGGTCGAAGGTTATGCCGAGGCGCTGCCAGCAGTCGAGGAACTCCTGGTGGAACTGGGAAGCCACTTCCTGGGGCGAGCGGCCCTCCTGCTCGGCGCGGACGGTGATGGGGGTGCCGTGTTGGTCGCTACCGGAGACCATGAGAACGCGGTTGCCCTTGATGCGATGGTACCGGGCGAGGATGTCGGCCGGAAGCTGGGAGCTGACGATCTGACCCAGGTGCAAGGAGCCGTTGGCGTAGGGCCAAGCTATGCCGATGAAGATCTTCTCAGGCAACAAATTTCCTCCTGCCTACCGGCGGACAACCGCAATTGCGCCGCAATTTTAGCATAGCTGGGCGTCACTGCCCAGGCTTCCACTATAGCTGCAGCCAGAGGCGGTACACCTGCCGCCGCGGCAGGCCAAACTGCTGGGCCACCTGGGTGACGGCCTGTCGGGGAGCTACGCCCTGCTGGCGAAGCTGGCGCAGCTCTGTCAGGACAGCCTCCGTGGGTACCACGGCCTCAGCGGGCTGGGGCGCTCCCTCCAGCACCAGCGTGAACTCGCCGCGAGGCTCCTGGAAGTGGGCGATGGCCTCGCTGATGCGGCCGCGAAACACCTCCTCGTGCAGCTTGGTGAGCTCGCGGCAGACAGCGATGCGGCGGTCGCCGAGGACGGCCAGCAGGTCAGAGAGAGTGGCGAGCAGGCGATGGGGCGATTCGAAGGCGACGATGGTTTGGGGCTGAGCGGCCAGCGTAGAAAGGAGGCGACGACGCTCGCCCCGGCGTCGGGGCAAGAAGCCAACGAAGGTGAACTGACGGGTGGGCAGGCCTGATACGGCCAGGGCGGTCACCACCGCCGAGGGGCCGGGCACGGCCACCACCGGCACGCCGGCCTCTGCCGCCGCTGCCACCAGGTCGTAGCCGGGGTCGCTTACCCCCGGCGTGCCCGATTCGGAGACCAGGGCGACGTCGGCGTGTCGGAGGGCGTCCAGAATATGGGGGATCTTGGCCCCCTTATTGTGCTCGTGGTAGCTGGTGAGGCGAGCCTTGATCCCGTAGTGGCTGAGGAGCTTGCGGGTGGTACGGGTATCCTCGGCGGCGATGAGAGAGACCTCCTGCAGGACACGCAGTGCCCGCAGGGTGACGTCCTCCAGGTTGCCTATGGGCGTAGCTACTACGTACAGAGTGGGCATGGCGCTCCTTCGATGGTGGCTTCATTATAGCAGCAAGGCGATAAGAGTCAGTTGCTTACCTCTTTTCACAATTTTGACCTTTTTCGGGCGGAATTCCTATTGACTAAGACTAGGGGCTCTGATATATTTTGGGCAATAATCGGTACAGTGGGAATCAGGGCAGGGGGCGACAGGGCGATGGTTGTGCCACATCTCAAGGAGCTACGACCGGCCTATGGATTCGATGATGTGGCCATTGTCCCGGGCGAGGTGACCGTCAACCCCGAGATGAGCGACGCCTCCTTCGCCCTCGACCGCTTCCGCTTCGCCATGCCCGTTCTGGCCGCTGACCTGGACGCCGTGGTCAATCCTCGCTTCGCCGTCGCGTTCCACCAGATGGGCGGCCTGGCGCTGCTCAATCTGGAGGGCCTACAGACGCGCTACAGCGACCCTGATACCGCCCTGGCGGAGATCCTCTCGGCCAGCGATGAGGATGCCACCGCCGTGATCCAGAAGGTGTACTCGCAGCCTATCCGGGAGGAGCTCGTCGGCGAGCGGATCGGCGAGATCAAGGCTGGGGGAGCCGTGTGCGCTGTTTCGGCCACTCCGGCCAGCACCAAGCGTCTGGCGCCGGTGGCAGTGGAGGCTGGCGCCGACATCTTTGCGGTCAAAGCGACCGTGACCACGGCCCGCCACATCTCGCGCAGTATTCGGGGCCTCATCCTGCCGGAGCTTTGCCAGCAGCTACCGGTGCCGGTGGTGGTGGGCAACACCGTCACCTATGGCGCCTGCAAGGAGCTGATGGAAACAGGGGTCGCGGGCGTGCTGGTGGGTGTGGGCCCGGGCGCCATTTGCACGACTCGCGAGGTGCTGGGAGTGGGCGTGCCACAGGTTACGGCCACGATCGAGTGCGCCGGCGCTCGCGACGAGCACTATCGGGAGACGGGCCGCTACGTGGCTGTGATCACCGACGGTGGCATGCGCACCGGCGGCGACGTTTGCAAGGCGCTGGCCGCGGGCGCCGATGGAGTCATGCTGGGCTCTATCTTCGCCGGCGCGCAGGAGTCGCCCGGTCAGGGCTACTCCTGGGGGATGTCCACCGGCCACACTCAGCTTCCGCGCGGCACCCGCATTCATGTTGGCGTGAACACCACACTGGAGCGTCTGCTCTTCGGCCCCACGTCTCGGACCGACGGCACGGAGAACCTGGTGGGAGCCATACGCAGCGCTATGGGGATGTGCGGGGCCCAGACCATCAATGAGTTCCACAACGTGGAGCTAATTGTAGCGCCCTCCATCAAGACGGAGGGCAAGAAGCACCAGCTAGCCCAGCAGCGGCGGTAGGTTCTG
>CAZEJO010000012.1:0-20735 GCA_964512285.1 uncultured Dehalococcoidia bacterium
AAGTCCGTCGAAGAAGGCCTGGCCTACCTGCGCACCGTCGACGACGTCGAGGAGGCGGAGGTGTTCGCCGCCAGCAACGGCCAGTTGCTCACCCGCCTCAACTACACGTCGCACATCCCCTGCAACGGCGTGGAGGAGCCCAAGTCCACGGAGTCGTACGGCATCGGCGTGCAGGCCGTCTTCCGCACGGCCGAGGGGCGCAAGATAGGCTTCGGCAGCGAGAGCAGCGACATCTCCATCGAGGGGGTGAAGGAGGCGCTGGCCAAGGCCCGCAAGGGGGCCGTCCTCGACCCCGAGTTCGTGTCGCTGGCCCGGCCCAGCGGCGAGAAGCGGGCCCTGCGCCGCTACCACGACCCTCGCCTGATGCGCCTGGCGGACGCCGACCTGGTGGGCTGCGGCTGGGAGGTGGTGGGCGGCGCTCTGCGCACCTTCGAGGCGTCGGAGGCCCTCATCGATCTGGCCGGCGGCGACCTGCGCGCGCTCGGGCTGATCGTGGGGGGAGACGTGACCATCCTGCAGGAGCGCATCGCCGTGGCCTCCTATGCCATGCCCGACGTGCAGACGGACGAATCGAGCGCCATCCTCTCGTTCGTCACGTCCATGGTCGAGCGGGAGGGCTCCAAGGGCAGCGGCTGGGCGGCGGCGACCCGTCTCGCGGCCTTCGGCGATGAGGCCGGGCGAGAGGCGGCTGGCAACGCTGTCCAGGCCATCGGCGGCGTGCGGGTCAAGGACGGCGAGTATCGGGTCGTGTTCGGCCCGCAGGCGGTGATGGACCTGATGGTGAACCTGGTGATGCCCAGCGTCAACCTGGGCACCTTCTACGCCTCTGCCAGCCCCTTCATGGGCAAGCTGGGCAAGCAGATCGCCTCGCAGAAGCTGAGCGTCTACGACGACGGCGCGGCGCCGGGGCTCGTGGGGAGCAAGGGCATCACCTGCGAGGGGCTGCCGACTGGTCGCAGCGAGCTCATCCGCGACGGCGTCCTCACCGGCCTGCTGACGAACTACTACGAGAGCCAGCGCATCCTGGGCGATCCCAAGGCCCGCGAGAAGCTGGGGGTAGACCCCGCCGACTATCGGGCGGCCATGGTGCCCCGCAGCGGCTTCCGCTTCGCTCGCGGCGGCGGGCGCAACTTCGACGCTCAGCCGGGCGTCTTCGCCACCAACGTCATCATCGAGGGGGACGACCGCAGCCGTGAGGAGCTGCTGCGGCAGGTGGGCGACGGCCTGTACCTGGGCCGCATTTGGTACACCTACCCGGTGAATGGCCTGCGCGCGGGCGACTTCACCTGCACGGTGGTGGGTGACTCCTACATCATCCGCGACGGCCGCCTGGCCGAACCGATCAGGGCCAATGCCATCCGCCTCAACGATAGCATCCACAACGTGCTTCAGGGGATCATCGGCGTGGGGCGCGAGCGCCGGCCGACTCTGGCCTGGGCGGCGGACGAGATCGTCTACGCGCCGGAGATGGCGGTGGAGAAGGTGGGGGTGCAGGAGATCGCCGGGTTTATGGAGCAGGTCTAGAGACCTAGGTTTCCCCCAGCTGCTTTCTCCGTATGTACTCGTCGATGGCCGCGGCTGCCCGCTTGGCATCGGCCACGGCGTCGACCACGTAGTCCGGGCCGCGTACAGCGTCACCGCCGGAGAAGACTCCCGGGCGGCTGGTGGCGCCGGTCTCGGGGTCGATGATCAGCGTTCCGTTCCTGTTGGCTTCCAGCCCGTCGGTCGATTCAAGGATGAGGCGCTCAACGCGGTAGCCGAGGGCGAGAACCACCGTGTCCAACGGCATCTCGAACTCGGAGTCGGGAATGGGCACCGGCCTGCGGCGGCCGCTGTCATCGGGCTCGCCTAGCTCCATGCGCTGGCAGCGCGCCACCCGCAGGTGGCCGTGGTCGTCGCCGAAGAACTCGATTGGCGCCGCCAGGTACACGATCTTGCAGCCTTCCTCGATAGCGTTCTCTCGCTCCTTGGCGTTCCCAGGCATCTCTACCTCAGTGCGGCGGTAGACGCAGGTCACTTCGCGAGCGCCCAGCCGGATGGCGGCACGGAGGCAGTCCATGGCGGTGTTGCCGCCGCCGATAACAGCCACCTTGTCGCCGGGATCGATGGGCTTGCGCCAGTCGGGAGGCAGGTGCTCCGGTGGCACATTGGCCCGCACCAGGAAGTCAGTGGCCCCGATGATGCCTTCGAGGTCCTCCCCGGGGACACCCATCTTCATGCCTTGACCGGCGCCGTAGCCCAGGAAGACCGCATCGTAGTCAGACTGGAGGAGGCTGTCTACGGTGATGTCCTTGCCGATAACGGTATTGGTGACGAAAGTGACGCCGAGCTTCTCCAGCATCTGAATCTTGTCGTCGACCACGCTCTTTTTGATTATGAAGCTGGGGATGCCGTAGCGAAGGAGACCGCCGGGCAGAGGCCAGGCTTCATAGACCACCGGCGTGTGGCCTCTCTTGGCGAGTTCCTCGGCCACCACCAGGCCGGCTGGGCCGGAGCCCACGATCGCTACTTTCCTACCGGTGGGCGGAGCCACCTCGGGCACGGGCCAGCCCTCGTGCTTTCGCTGATAGTCGGCGAGGAAGTACTCCAGCCGGCCGACGGCGACGGGCTTCGCCTTCTTCCCCACTACGCAGTGGCCCTCGCACAGTTGCTCGTGGGGGCAGAGGCGGCCACACACCTCGGGCATGGGGCTGGTCTCGCGGAACTTGTTGGCTGCGCCGATGATGTCGCCCTGCTCGAGCAGAGCGAATGCTCCTGCGATGTCGTTGTTGAGAGGGCAGGCCTTGGTGCAGGCGGCAGCGGGACACTGGAGGCAGCGAGAAGCCTCTCGTCGTGCGGTCTCTACGTCCAGCTCGAGGTAGACTTCGTCCCAGTTCTTAATTCGCTCCTTCGGGTCCTGCTTAGGGATCTCTTGAGGCGGTATCTTCAGCCGCTCTTTGCGGTCAATGGCAGGAGCCGGCGTCTTTTCGGTCGAAGAACTCTTGTCACTCACAATCACTACCCCCTCTCTTATCCTAAGGCTGGCACTTGCTTATGTGAATAGGCTGTCGCCACTACTGGCGCTAGATCATGCGACAATGGCCGTCGTCGCTCCTCCGGGATCGTGGCCCGCTACCTTCCTATCGCGAAGTCGGCGACGGTGCCGCTGCAGTTGTGGTATTCCCAGTTTCTCCCCAGGTCGTTATATTTCCATAGTTCCGTGTTGGCGATATTCAACTTGCGGAGGAAGGGGACGAGGTGGTTCTCAATGCGCTGAGGGTTGCCGTCCCTGCCCATCGTTAGCGAACCTTTCAGCTCGCCGAAGGGCATCGTGACGTGGTAGGTCCTGCCTTCTGCCGAAACGCTGATGGGAACGAACTTGACGGCCCGGCACTCTCTGACCGGCAGTGGAAGATTGGCTGCGACGAATGATTCCAGGATCCGTCTTTGCTCCTCGCTGGCGTTGTCGCCGATGTAGATGGCCGCCGCTGTGCCTGAGACAGCCAGGTCGGCGGCTCTTCTCGAGAGGATGTCCGCCACGCTGATAACCTGAATCCCAGCCATGTCGACACCGTTTATTTGGCCCTCCTTGATGTCATAGACGGCGAAGTTACGGCAGGGGTGCTGCATATCGCGTCCGAAGTACAGCGGACATTGGCCCTCCGAGGCGCAACCCTCGTACCACACTCCACTCAGTTGCCAACCGGGTTGGATAGTTGCATTCTCTGCCATGATCTCTCTGCCTCCTGTTTTGGGCTTGCAGGTATCCTTGGCTTCATTACAAGCCAGGCCACCACCGAGTCAACAGCCTACGCGAGTCAGGTGGCAGGGGCAAGGGGGTCTCCGCTCGCCTCTGCGGGGAGTCATGGCCTTCGAAGGGTGCGCTTGACCTGCTGCGCTTGTTCTTATCTGGGGCTGCCGTAGCCTTCTTCAGCCTTCGACAGAATCGACGGCCGCCGCAAGCCGATGACCCCTCGTCGTGGGGAGAAGAGGAAAGTCAGGAGGAAAAGCACGGTTGCCGTCAGCACGACGGCGGCGCTGGCGGCCACGTCGGCATGATAGGAAAGGTAGAGGCCAACCACTGACGACACAACCCCTATGCCGGCGCCCACCACCATTATCAGATGGAGGCGTCGTACCAGGAGTTGGGCGGTGGCAGCCGGGGTCACGAGCATCGCGACCACCAGTACGATGCCTACTGCCTTGAGAGAGATGACAATGGTCAGGGCAATAAGGCCCAGCAGCCCATATTGCACGGCCGCCACCGGCAGGCCGGAGGCGGCGGCCATGGCCGGGTCGTAGGCGGTGAACAGGAGCTCCTTGTAGAAGAGGGCCACCAACACCAGCACGGCCGCTCCGACGGCGGCGATGAGGAGGAGATCGTCCTGACCTACGCCCAGCACGTTGCCGAAGACGAAGCTGAAGAGGTCGACGATGTAACCCTCCTGGCGGCTTACGATCAGGATGCCCAGGGCGAAGGCGCCCACAAAGAGAACGCCGATGGCCGTATCGAATCGCAGGCCGGAGCGGCGGCTGACGAAGACGATGCCAAGCGATGTGAGGATGGCGGCGACGGCTGCCCCCAGGTAGATGTTGCCACCGAGGACGAAGGCAGCGGCCACGCCGCCAAAGGAGGCGTGGGCCAGGGCGTCGCCGATGAAGGCCATGCCCTTGACCACGACGAAGGAGCCCATGACAGCACACACGATGCTAACCATGACCAGCGCTAACAGGCTGCGCACCATGAATTCGGATGCCCAGGGGTCTGTCAGGTAGGCGGTCAGGTCACTGATAGCTGACATAGGTCTTGCCCTCTACATTCACCAGAAGGAGGTGGGTCTTGAAGGTAGCATTGAGGATCTCCTCGGTGAAGACGGTGCGCGGCTCGCCGTAGGCGATGACCTTGCGGTTGAGCAAGACGGCATGGTGGAAGCAGGCGGCTACGCAGGAAAGGTCGTGGGTTGCCACTAGTAAGGTCTTGCCCGCCGCCTGCACCTCGCTGAACAGGTCCATAAGGTCGTGCTGGCCGGCGGCGTCCAGGCCGGCGAAGGGCTCATCTAGGAGGAGGATGCGTGGCTCCTGGGCCAGGGTACGGGCGATGAGGACACGCCGCTGCTGGCCCCCTGACAGTTCGCCGATCTGTCGTTGGGCTAAGTCGGCCATCCCTACTTGCTCCAGGCAGCGCCAGACGACCTCGCGATCCCGTCGGCTGGGACGCCGGAAAAGGCCCAGGCGTCCGTAGCGGCCCATCATCACTACGTCGAAGATACTGGTCGGGAAGTCCCAGTCCACCAGTTCCACCTGAGGCATGTATCCCAGGAGGCCGCGGGCGCGGTCGACCTTCTGGCCGAACAGGCGAACCTCGCCCCGGCGGGGCCGGTGGAGGCCGAGAATCACCCGCAGGAGGGTGGATTTGCCGGAGCCGTTGGGTCCTACCAGGCCGGCCAGGCAGCCCTCCTCGATGGTCAGGGTGATGCCCTCCAGAGCAGTCTGGCCGTTGTATCCCGCCCAGAGGTCGCTCACCTCGATGGCCGGGCGGAAGCCTTCCTCCTTCGTGTCTTGCTGGCCGGTATCAACTCTAGACATGATCTCTAGCCCAGGCAGCGCGCCAGTTCGTTGGCGTTGAAGCGCATCAGTTTCACGTACGTATCGACCTTCTTGTCCAGGGTGCCGCTATAGAGGGTGCAGACCTCCACACCGGTGTCGTCGGCTGCCAGCTCCAGGATGCGGGCGTTCAACTGAGGCTCCTTGAACACGGCGGGCACGTCCTCCGCGGTGATGGTGTCCACCAGGTTGGCCACATCCTTGGCGCTGGGCTCCTTGCCGGGGCTGGCCACCACGACGCCCACCACCTGCAAGCCGTAGCGGAGAGCCAGGTAGGGGAAGGCATCGTGGAAAGTTACCAGCTTGCGCCTCTCGGAGGGGATGGGGTCGATGGCTGCTGCCACCTCCTCGTCCAGCGCCCGCAGTTCCGCCAGGTAGCTGTCGGCGTTGGCGCGGTAGGTCTCGGCGGCAGCGGGGTCGATCTCCACCAGGGCGTCGCGGATGCGCTCCACGTAGGCGATGGCATTCTGCACGTCCAGCCACAGGTGAGGGTTCTCATCAATGACCGAGAGGCCCTCGGCCAGTTCGACCAGGGTGGCGGAGGAGGATATGTTCTCCTCGACAACGTCCTCGATGGCCGCCTCGAGTCCCAGCCCGTTGACGATGACTAGGTCGGCCTTGGTTAGCTCCTCTATCCGACTGGGGCCCGGCTCGTAGGTGTGAGGGTCGGCACCGGCGGGAACGAGGGTGGACACGTCCACGCTGTCGCCGCCCACCTGGTGGGCAAAGTCAGCGAAGATGGCCAGGCTCACGACCACGCCGACCTTGGGCGTTCCCCCCTCTTCGGCCTCCTCCTCTTCCTGGCAGGCTATGAGGAGGACGCTGGCCATAAGGGCCATCACTGCAAGAGGGAGCGCAAACAGCCAGAGAGTTCGGCTACCGATACTCGGCCTCATGTTCGTCAAGCGTCTCCTTCTAGGCTGCGCTGTCGTTACGGCAGGCGGCGCAGCGGCCAAAGAACTCTAGCCAGTGCCCCTCGATCTTGTAACCAGTGGTGCGGGCCAGTTCGTTGAGCACCTCTGGGTCGATACAGGCATCCAGCTCTTGAACACTAGCGCAAGAGACGCATACCAGGTGGTGATGGTGGTCCTGGCGGTGGCTGACTCGATAGCGAAGGCTGCCATCGTCCAGGAGGACGCGGCAAAGCACGTCCATCTCCGACAAGAGCTTCATGGTGCGGAAGACGGTGGCTCGCCCCACGCCTGGCAGCCGGTTCAGGATGTCGTCCACGCTGAAGTGGCCGCTGCAATCAAGCACTGCCCCTACGACCGCCAGGCGCGATGAAGTGACGCGATATCCTTGCTCTTCCAGCCGTTGCGCTACTGATTGCAGGTTGTACATAGTGGGGCTAATTGATACTTGGTATCAATACGCTACACGAGGGGAGCAGCTTTGTCAAGACAGGCCTCGACTTGGGGAGGCAAGCGAGGGAATTAACTCGCCGGGTGGGCTTGGTGTTGTGTTAGACGAAGCATTCTTGCTGCCTTTGACGTCATAAGGGGATGGAAGTTTGACTGTGGTCATAGTACCCTTTGTAGCGGGAGGAGGAGTGCGTGCTGATGCGACTGTCCGCCATGCTGGCTGCTATTCTAGCTGTCATTGCCGTTGTGGCTGTGGCCTGCGGGGACGACGGCGCTGAGCCTACGCAGAGCGCCTCACCGATCACCAGCCCCGAGGCAACCACGACCCCCGGCGGTGAGCGAATCCCTCTGACGACAGCCGAGATCGTCCGCGTGCTAAGGCCATCGGTGGTGCATGTGCTCATCGAGGGGACAACGTTCAGTGTCTTCGGCCAGGCGATCCCCACCGAGGGGGTTGGCACCGGGTTCATCATCGACGAAGAGGGGCACATCGTCACCAACAATCACGTGGTGTTCATCGACAGCGAAAGTCCTGCTCGAACGATAACAGTAACCCTCAGCGACGGTCGCCAGTTTCAGGCGGGCCTGGTGGGAGGAGACCGCCCCACCGACCTGGCGGTTCTGAAGATCGATGCTGAAAATTTGACGCCGGCCAGCTTGGGGGATACCGCTGAACTCCAGGTGGGAGATGATGTGGTGGCGATCGGCCACGCCCTGGACCTGGCTGGCGGCCCAACAGTCACCCGTGGGGTGGTGAGCGCTAAGGAGCGCTTGATCCAGGAGGACCCCTATATGATCCCCGGGGCCATCCAGACCGATGCCCCCATCAATCCCGGCAACAGCGGCGGCCCTCTGGTCAACATGTATGGGGAGGTGGTTGGCATCACCACTCAAGTCATTCGCGGCACCGCCGAGGGGATCGGCTTCGCCATCTCCATCGATACAGCCAAACCCATAGTGTCGGAGCTTATCGATAAGGGGCAGGTGGAGCGAGGGTACTTGGGGATAAACATGGTTAACATAACCCCGACCATCGCCAAGGAGTATGACTTGGCGGTTGACAGCGGTGTGGGAGTCGGTTTTGTGCAGGGGGGTTCCCCTGCCGACCGCGCCGGTCTTATAGCGGGCGATATCATCGTTGGGGCGGCAGGGGAGGAGATCACGAATAGCGGTGACCTGTTGAAGGTACTGACTGACCACCGGGTGGGAGAGACGATAACCATCGAGTACTACCGTGACGGCGGCCTGGAGGAGGCGGAGGTCATACTGGGGTAGCTAGCCGTCTGGAACGCTGGCTCAGGTCTGTGCTTACATAGGGCTGGACGAAACTAATGGAGTCAAGTAGCCAACATATGTATAGATACCCTACTGCATAGGGAGGAGCTTGTGGAACCAGTCACCAGCCGGCGGGCTTTTGGAGCTCGGCCAAGAGGGTTGCCGTTGACCCTGGCGGATGCCTGGGGGCGATTGCTGACGGTTAGGCAGCCACCGGAGCGGATAGTCAGCCTGGTGCCCAGCCTGACCGAGGCGTTGTTCGCCTTTGGCTTGGAAGAGGAGGTCGTGGGGGTGACGCGCTTCTGCGTGGAGCCGCCCCAGGGCGTGGCCGGCAAGACAAAGGTGGGTGGCACTAAAGCGCTGGATGTGGGAAAGATCAAGAGCCTTAAGCCCGACCTGGTGGTGGCCAGCGCCGAGGAGAATAGTCCTGGGGACGTGACCCAACTGATCGACTACGGCTTGGCGGTTTTCGTCACTCTGGTCACCAATGTCGAGAGCGCGATCGACCTCCTGCGCCAGTTAGCGGCCATCACCGGCACCACTGCGGCTGCCCGGCCGATCATCCAGGAAGCCAAGGAGTCTCTAGCTTTCGTGCAGGGCGCTGGTGCCAGCCGCGAGCCGGTACGTGTCTTCTGCCCCATCTGGCGCAATCCCTACATGACCTGCGGCCGCGGGACATACATGCACGATGTCATCACTGTTTGTGGCGGTCTGAATGTCTTTGGCGGGCGACATGAGTCCTACCCCCGGCTGGAGCTGGCCGAGATGGCGGCTCTGGACCCTCAGGTGATCCTTCTGCCCGACGAGCCCTATCGCTTCACCAAGCGGCATAAGGCCGACTTTAAGTCCTTTGCTGAGGTGGCGGCCGTCAAGAACGGGCATATCTTCCTGATCGACGGCAAGTTGCTCACCTGGTACGGGCCGCGCATCGCTCAAAGCCTGAGCGAGGTGAAGCGGCTGCTGGGCATCGCTCGCTCTCCAGGAGAGAGCTCAGAGCATCTGCCTTCATGATACGGGCGAGAGGTGCATGGTAGGGCGAAGGCTCCTTCTGCTGGGCGGTCTGACGGTGGGTGCGGTGGCGGCGTTTTGGGCCTACGCCCGCTGGCTGGTCGGGCGCTGTGAGAATCTGGACCTGGCGGATGCCCCCAAGCCCGGCGAGATGATTCGCCTGGAGGACGTGGCCATCCACTACGTGGATAGGGGTCAGGGCCCGCCTCTCGTCCTCATCCACGGCCTGGGGGGCCGCATATACAACTTTCGCTACAACATCCCCGTCCTCTCGGAGCACTTGCGCGTGGTGGCCCTCGATCTGAAGGGCTTCGGCTACTCGGAGCGGCCGGCCGCTGGCGACTACTCGCTGACGGCGCAGGCTCGACTGGTGGGCGAGCTTATGGATCGCCTGGGCATCCCGCGGGCCGCTGTCCTCGGTCATTCGATGGGCGCGGCCATCGCCCTGCGACTGGCAGCCACCTGTCCCGAGAAGGTGGACAGGCTGATACTGGTGGGCAGCGCTCCTCCAAACGGGATGGTGCCGCGGTTTGTCGCCAACCTGCCGCTGCGCCCGCTGCTCCGTCTGGGGGCGGCCCTGGTCTTGCACCAGCCGCAGCTGCGAGAGAGGGTCCTGCGGCAGGGCTTCTACGACCCCGCTTTCGTCAGCCCGGAGATGCTGGAGGAGTTCCGCCGCTCGGCCGGGATTCGCGGTTCGACTGATGCCATCGCCAGCCTGCTGAGCGATGCCGCCCGCGATGAGCCGCTCGATCTCTCTCGCGTGAGCCAGCCGACGCTTCTCCTCTGGGGCGAGGGCGATCGGTGGACTAACCTTCGTCTGGCCCGCTGGCTGGCGGATGAACTGCCCGACGCGCGCCTGCAGGTCATCGACAGGGCGCGCCACATGGTGCTGGAGGAGCAGGCGGAGGAGGCCAACGAGGCTATCCTGGCTTTCCTGTCTGACGGCTCGACTTGAGATGTGTCGTGTGGCAGGTGGGCAGATCGGGTATAATAATTCGATAGACGGATGAAGACTGTCGGAGGTGAGCAGTGAATCAGGCAAAGACGGTTCTGCTGCTGGGTATGTTGTCGGCCCTGTTTCTGGGCCTGGGCTACCTGTTTGGCGGCGTGACCGGTCTCATTGTTGCATTCGGGTTTGCTCTGCTGATGAACCTCTGGACCTACTGGTTCTCCGACAAGCTGGCCCTGCGCATGGCTGGCGCCCATCAGGTGGCGCCGGAGCAGGAGCCGCGTCTGCATCGCATGGTGGAGGATGTGGCCGGCATGGCCAGCTTGCCGAAGCCCAAGGTGTACATCGTCCAGAACGACGCGCCCAACGCGTTTGCCACCGGCCGTAACCCCAAGCACTCGGCGGTGGCGGTGACCACCGGCATCATGCGTATACTGAACGAAGATGAGCTTAAGGCTGTGCTGGCCCACGAGATGGGGCACATCAAGAACCGCGACATTCTCATCAGCGCCATAGTGGCTACTTTCGCCAGCGCCATCATGTTCATAGCATTTATGGCCCGCTGGAGCCTCTTCTTCGGCGGCTTCGGCCGTTCGCGCAACCAGTACGCTGGCCTGATCGGGCTGGTGGCGATATTAGCGATCGCCATCCTGGCGCCGATCGGCGCCGCGGTCATCCGCATGGCTATCTCGCGCCAGCGGGAGTATGGCGCCGACGAGACGGGCGCGCGCATCTCCGGGCGGCCCATGGCCCTGGCCAGCGCCCTGAGGAAACTGCAGATGGGGGCCCAGACGAGGCCGACGAAGGTCAGTGAGTCGACGGCTCACATGTACACTGTCAGTCCGCTGCGGAGCGATTTCATGGGCAACCTCTTCAGCACCCACCCGCCGGTCGAGCAGAGGATCGCTCGCCTGGAGCGGATGGCCGAGCGGATGGGGGTTTGGGGCTAGGCTGGGTTGGCAACGAACGACTGCAACAGCGGTTAGCGGGCAGCGCTCGAAATGGCGCTGGCCGCGCTGCTTTCGGGCAGTTGGAAGGGAGGCCAATATGAGCGAAGGAAGGAAAGGTCGGGGCCGGAAGGGCGGTCCGTCGGAAGCGGGACCGGCCGGGCCTGCCCCAAATCCAGGAAGAGGCGGCTCAAGCTCTCTCATGGGCTGGATCGTGTCAGCCAATCTGCTGGCAGTGCTGGCCGTGGTCTTGGCCGTGGTTGCTCTGGTTTTGCAGTTCACGGACGAGGATGAGGATGGCCAGGCGGTCGGACAGCCCAGCCCGACTGTGCAGCCCACTGTGGTGGTTCAGCCTACGCCCACGCCGGTGGTGGTGGAAGCCAGCGTCGATGACGACCCGTCCATTGGTCCCGAAGACGCGGCGGTGACGATTGTCGAGTTCAGCGAGTTTCTCTGACCCTATTGCCAGCGGTTTGCGTTGCAAACCTTGCCCCAGATAGAGCAGACTTACGAGGGTAAAGTCAGGTTCGTCTATCGTGACTTTCCTGTCCATGGTGAGCCCGCTGCGAAGATCTCTGAGGCGGCTGAGTGTGCCGACGATCAGGATAAGTTCTGGGAATACCATGACAAGCTGTGGGAGGAGTACAACACCCTGGTGGCGCACTATCAGACCATTAGTGAGGACGCGGAGACCGGGATGAATGATTTGGCGACCAGTCTGAAGGGGTACGCTTCCGACCTGGGGCTGGACACCGCTGCCTTCGACGAGTGCCTGGACTCCGGCAAGTATACCTCGGAGGTGCAGAAGGACTCTCAGGATGCCAGAGCCTACGGGGTGACAGGCACACCCGCCTTCTTCATCAACGGTCAACTGGTGTCCGGCGCCCAGCCCTTCAGCGTCTTCCAGCAGGTGATCGACGCCGCCCTTGAAAAGGCTGAGGCGGGCGCGGCGGTCCCGGTCACTCCCAGCGTCGCCGGTGGCTGACGACATTGACGCGGCTCGGTCGAGCGCTGGGTGAACCGGCAGCCGAGCCGCCAAGATCGCGAAGAAAGGTAGAGGCCGTGGCCAAGAGCCACGGCCTTCCTTATTTCAGAGGGCGCTAGCTTGTTCCGCGCAGGCCCAGCGCGTCGGCTGCTTCCTTCATCGCGTCGATGACCTCGGCGATGTGGGCGTCTAGGTCCACCGCTAGGTCCTGAGCGCCCTCAACGATATCGTCGCGGCTCACTGAACGGGCAAAGGCCTTGTCCTTCATCTTCTTGCGAACCGAGCGCGTCTCTACCTCATCGAGGCTCTTGTTCGGTTTGACCAGTGCCACCGCCGTGATGAAGCCGGTGAGCTCGTCGACCGCGAAGAGCGTCTTCTCCAGGGGCGTCCTACGCGGCAGGCCCAGATGGCGGGCATGGCTGAGGATGGCGGTCACCACTTCCTCAGGGTAGCCTCGCTCACGCAGGATCTTGGCTCCCTCTTGTGGGTGCTTGTCCAGGGTAGGGTGGATCTCGTAGTCGAAATCATGGAGCAGCCCTACGATGCCCCACTTCTCCTCATCCTCCCCGCGCTTGCGGGCAAAGTGGCGCATCGCCGCCTCCACCGCCAGGCCGTGCTTACGCAGGCCCGGGCTTTTGGTGTACTCGCAGAGGAGGGCCCAAGCATCTTCTCGGTTCATGACTATCTCCCGAATTTCAGAATGCAGAGCAGCTCCTACGAAGCGGCTCGATAGAACAGGCTCAACCCGAAGAATAGCAGGATAAGCCCTGCCGCGCACGTCAGCAAGCGGAACAGGACGTCGTTGACGAATCTCCGGCCGGCGTGCACTAGCGAGGCCAGAGTAGTGAACCAGAAGGCGCTACCCGCGAACACTGCCAACGCGAACAGAGCGCCCAATGTGGGGCTGAAGTCGGTCCGCGAGCTGAACACGGCGCTTCCCACTGTGGCCCAGAAGCCGATGGTAAGAGGGTTGAGGGCAGTCATGGCCACACCGGTCAGATAGGGGACGTGATGGCTTTCTCCCGTTGCTTGCCTGGAAGCAGCGTCCTTCTTTAATCCCTCCAGGAGGCTGGCCAGGGCGAGGTAGGTCAGGACCAGCCCTCCGATGACGAGCATGGTGGTCCTCGCTGGAGGGAACTCCACGATCCAGGAGGCGATGCCGAACAGGGCCAGCAGGCAATAGATAGCGTCAACCGTGGCGGCGCCCAGCCCAACCAGCCACGCGCCCCTGAACCCACTCCTGATGCCGACCTTGACGGCATAGGCGGTGACGGCTCCCGGGGGCACAGCAACTGCGAATCCCAGGAGGAAGCCTTCCGCGACGGTGAAGATCACTTTGGCAGCCGGAGGGCCTTTCTTCTCACTTGATCGGTCCTTCCCTTAGCTGGGCACCGTGGTGACGGACAGCAGCCCCTTGCTGAGTACCTCGCCCGACAGGACGGCGGCCACCGCTCGGCTGCGACTGTCTCCATGATAGAGGGGCGCGAATCCAGGGGCAACGGGCCGTCTTTTGAGGCAAAGATTGTCGCTAGGGACTTGAAACATCCGTTCTCATCGCCTATGATAAGGCGTATGGACAGCGAAGGTAAGCTGGAGCTCCTGGGGGGCTATGACGCTCTCTACGACGCCGATGGCACCTCCGGGGCCGCTCGCCCGCCTCAGATGCGTCAGGCGTCGGGGGGCGCTGGCGTCTTCTATGCGGCGGCTGGCGGCGGCCGGTGCGTTCCACTGCTGCGTGTGCTCATGACCAACGTCTGTGAGAATGACTGCCGCTACTGCTCTATCAACTGTCATCGTCAGGTGCGCCGCACTTCCTTCCAGCCCGAGGAGCTGGTGAAGACCTTCAAGCAGATGCGGGATCGCGGGCTGGTGCGCGGCCTCTTCCTCAGCTCCGGAGTGGCCGGCGGCGCCGCCAAGACCGCCGAGCGAATGCTGACTACGGTAGAGATCCTGCGCCTGCGGGAGCGGTTCTCCGGCTACATTCATTTGAAGATCATGCCTGGGCAGCCAGCCGACTACATTGAACGGGCGGTGGCCCTGGCCGATCGCGTCTCGGTGAACATCGAGGCGGCCACGCCTGGCTATCTCGCCCGTATAGCGCCCAGCAAGAGGTACGAGGCGATTGTCCCCTCTATGGAGGAGGTGCGACGCTTACAGCAGCGCTACCCTCGCCTGCTGCGGGCTGGCCAGATCACTCAGATGGTGGTAGGCGCCGCCGGCGAGAGCGACCGGGAGGTATTGCAGACTTCTCAGAACCTCTACGATCGATTGGCGATGCGCCGCGTCTACTACAGCGGCTACCGGCCGGTGTACGGGGAAGAGCTAGCGCCGCCAGCCTCCGCCCTGCGCCAGCATCGTCTCTACCAGGCCGACTGGCTGCTGCGCTTCTACGGTTTTCGCTTCGGGGAGGTGTCCTTCGACGAGAAGGGGTCGCTGCCCGCAGAGTTGGACCCCAAGGCGGCCTGGGCCTTGCTTCACCCCGAGTGCTTCCCGCTGGAGGTGAATCGGGCCAGCTACGAACAGTTGCTGCGAGTGCCGGGCATCGGCCCGGTGAGCGCTCGCCGTATCGTAGCTCTGCGCGCCGCTTGCACTTTTCGCGACCTGAAGGAGCTGTCCCGCCTCGGTGTAGCAGTCAAGCGGGCCCGGCAGTTCCTCCTTCTGGACGGCCGCTATTTGGGCAATCGTGCTCTGGCAGATCGCCCGACGGCGGTTCAGGACATCGATCCCGTTCAGCTCTCTCTGTGGGACGCCCAGCCGCGCTGTCTGACACCCACATTAGCTTAAGAGGCCGCTTTGGTGCGCTGAACCTCTGTCTCGAAGCTGGCGTCGGTAGAAGGGCGGTGGCCAGGCCGTGGTGAGTGCCCAGGCCACCGAAGGTGATGATGCTGGTGGCTCCCTTCGGCCTGGGGTCCTGGGAGAACGCCAGCCGCTAGCGCTTGGCTTCGGCTACGAGCTCGACCAGGGGTTCGTAGCGGCCGAAGGAGGGAACGATGTAGACGCCCGCCGCCTTGGCCTTGGCTACCGCCAGGATGTCGTGGGCGATGGCAAGGCCCTCGGCTGCCACGCCATCCTCGCCAGCGCGGCGCAAGCGCTGGAGGGCGTCTTCGGGGATGGTGATACCCGGCGCCTGATGGTGGAGGAACTCGGCCTGGCGCTGGCTCAGTATGGGTAGGATACCCACAATGACGGGCAGCTTGAACTTGGCAGTTCGCTCCAGAAAGCGCTCCAGGCGTTCGGGGTCGTAGACCACCTGGGTCATGAAGAAGTGGGCGCCCGCCTCCACTTTGCGGCGCATGAGGCTGAGCTCCGCCTTGGTCTCATCGGCGTTGGGGTTGGCCGAGCCGCCGATGAAGAAGGAGGCCGACGGCCCGACTGACTTACCGGTCCAGTCGACGCCATCGTTGAGCATCCTAAGGATGCGGATGAGCTGCACGGAGCCGATATCCCAGACGGCCACGACGTCGGTGTGGCCGCCCAGGGCCGGCGGGTCGCCCCGCAGGCAGAGGACATTGTGCACGCCCAGCACGTGAGCTCCCACCAGGTCGGCATGGATGGCGATGAGGTTGCGGTCGCGGGTGGTGTAGTGAACGATGGTCTCCACCCCCAGTTGCTGCTGGAGGAAGACCGCCATGGCTACCGGGCTCATGCGCACGCGGGCCAGCGGGCTGTCGCCGACGTTGATGCAGTCGACGTCGGCCTGCTGGAGCAGGGACGCGCCGGCCAGGGTTCGATCCGGGACGAGGCCGTGGGGTGGGTCCACCTCCACGCTCACCACGAAGCGGCCGGCCGCCAGCTTCTCCCGCAAGGTCTGCGGTTGGGGGGTGCCGGACGGAGGCCGGGCGGTAGTAGATGTCTGCTCGCCTGGGTTTTCCATCGGATGTCAGGCAAAGCATACCCCTGGAGAGAGCAGGGGCGCAAGACGACATAACAGAGGCTGGGAAACGGAGACCGCTGGAGCGCTAGGGGAGATATTTGCCGATTCTTAGTGCTGGTGATTGCTCAGAACCCCTTGCGCGTTCCGCGCGTCTGAGCTAAAAATATGGTTAGCACTCTTGCCTCTGGAGTGCTAATGGCTTGCCGTTGGCAAGGGGGAGACAGATGGCAAAGCAACTGCTGTTCGACGAGGCGGCCCGGCACGCTCTGAAGAATGGGGTGGATGCCCTGGCCGATGCTGTGCGGATAACCCTGGGGCCGAGGGGTCGCAACGTAGTCTTGGAGAAGAAGTTCGGCTCGCCGACCATCACCAACGATGGCGTGACTATTGCCAAGGACATCGAGCTGGAGGATCCCTTCGAGAACATCGGTGCCCAGCTTGCGCGGGAGGTGGCCGCTAAGACCAATGACATCGCCGGCGACGGCACCACCAGCGCCACCGTCCTTGCCCAGGCTATCGTCCAGGAAGGGCTCAAGAACGTGACCGCCGGTGCGAATCCTATGGCTATCAAACGGGGCATCGAGAAGGCTTGCGAGGCGGTGTTGGGGGCGATCAAAAAAAGCTCCATCCCGGTCGAGACTCGCCAGCAGATGGCTCAGATCGCTGTCATCTCGGCAATGGATGAGTCCATCGGCAACCTCATCGGTGAGGTGATGGACAGAATAGGCAAGGACGGGGTCATCAGCGTCGAGGAGTCCAAGGGCATCGCCACCGAGGTGGAATACGTAGAGGGGATGGCCTTCGACCGCGGCTACATCAGCCCCTACTTCGTCACCAACCCCGAGCGCATGGAAGCGGTTATCGAGGAGCCTTACATTCTCATCACCGACAAGAAGATATCGGCGGTGAACGAGATCCTGCCAGTGCTGGAGAAGCTGGTGGAGGTAGGCACCAAGGACCTGCTGGTCATCTGTGAGGACTGTGACGGCGAGGCGCTGGCCACCCTGGCGGTGAACAAGCTGCGGGGCACACTCAACGCCTGTGCCGTCAAGGCGCCGGGCTTCGGCGACCGGCGCAAGGACAACCTGAGCGACATCGCCGCCGTCACGGGCGGTCAGGTGATCAGCGAGGAGGTAGGGCGTCGCCTCGATGCCGTGAACATCGCCGACATGGGCCGTGCCCGCCGAGTGGTGGTAACCAAAGAAGAGACCACCATCATCGAAGGCAGGGGCGAGCCTCAGGCCATCGAGGGCCAGATCAAGACGGTGAAGACGGCCATCGAGCTGACGACCTCCGACTGGGATCGGGAGAAGCTGCAGGAGCGCTTGGGCAAGCTGGCGGGCAAGGTGGCGGTGATTAAGGTAGGAGCCTCCACCGAGACGGAGCTCAAGGAGAAGAAGCATCGAGTGGAGGATGCTGTGTCAGCCACCCGCGCTGCTGTGGAGGAAGGACTGGTGGCTGGCGGCGGCGTGGTTTACCTCAACGCCCAGGCGGCTCTGGATAAGCTGGAGCTGGAAGGCGACGAGATTACCGGCGTCAATATCTTGCGCCGCGCTCTGGAGGAGCCCACTCGGCGCATTGCCATGAACGCCGGCCAGGATGGCTCGGTCGTCGTCAACCAGGTGAGGGCTCTCCCCAAGAAGGAGGGCTACGATGCCGAGCGCGACGAGTACTGCAACATGATCGAGCGTGGCATCGTCGATCCGGCCAAGGTGAGCCGGGCTGCTCTGGAGAACGCCGTGAGCATCGCTTCCATGGTGCTGACCACTAACTGCCTGGTGGCGGAGATCCCCGAGAAGAAGGAGCCAGCGCAGCCGCAGATGCCACCCGAAATGTACTAGCGACGGGGCTAGATGGGGTAAAATGCGAGTGGGGCCGGCTAAACCGGCCCCACTGACGCTCGGAGTGAGTATGACAGCAGCACCGCAGGGGAAGAAATACCTGGGGGCGGTGGACCTGGGCGGCAGCAAGATCCTTTCGGTCATCGCCGAGGGCGATGGCCGCCGCGTGGGGGAGGATAGGCGGACCACCAGCGCTAGAGAAGGGCCGGAGGTGGTGCTGGAGCGTATCGGCGTCTCGCTGGAGACGGCCTTGGCGAATGCGGGCCTCCAGCAGGGCGATCTGACGGCGGTGGGCATATGCTCCCCTGGCCCCTGCGACATCGATGCTGGCGTGATCTGCAGCGCTCCCAACCTGCCCGGCTGGCGAGACGTTCCCATCTGCCGATACCTGGAGGAGAGGCTGGGCGCGCCTGCCCTCCTGGAGAACGATGCCAACGCGGCCGCCGTGGGCGAGCACGTCTACGGGGCGGGCCGCGGCTGTCGTCACCTGATCTACATCACTGTGAGTACGGGTATCGGTGGTGGGCTCATCATCGATGGAAGGCTGTACCGGGGAGCGACGGGGCTCGCAGGCGAGCTCGGCCACATGACCATCGACCCCCAAGGTCCTGTGTGCGGCTGTGGTAATCACGGCTGTCTGGAGGCTCTCGCTTCCGGCACGGCCATCGCTGCTCGTGGGCAGGAGCTTGTCGCTCAGGGGGGTTCGTCCCTGCTGGCCGAGCTGGCTCAGAAGCAAGGGCGGCTCACGGCCGAGACCGTCGCTCAGGCTGCTGGTCAGGGTGACATCGCCTGTCAGGAGATCATCCGGCGAGCGGGATACTATCTGGGCATAGGCTTCGCCAGCTATGTGAATATCTTCAACCCCCAGCTCATCATGATCGGCGGTGGTGTGGCCAAGGCGGGCGACCTTCTGCTGGCGCCCGCCAGGGCCGAGATGGAGGCGCGGGCCATGCCGGAGGCTCTGAGGGCAGTGCAGGTGAAGCTGGCCGAGCTGGGCGACTACGGTGGCGTGATGGGGATGGTCGCGCTGCTAAGGGATGGGGCGACGGCCTAGCGCACCACCGTGATGCCTTGCCCCTCCATCGCCTCGCCGATGCGCCAGAGGGTGAGATGGCTCAGGGAGAACTGCTGCTCCAGTTCTCGCCCCTGCTCCGGCGAGGCGGCGATGAGGAGACCGCCCGATGTCTGGGGGTCGAAGAGGACCGAGGCTAGCTCATCAGAGATGCCATCCTGAAAGGTCATCTTCTCCTGCCAGGCATGGCGATTGCGTGACTCGCCGCCGCTGATGGCGCCCTGAGCGGCGTACTCCAGGGCGCCCGGCAGGATGGGCACACGGCTCGCTTCTATGCGAAAGGCCACGCCGCTGGCCTCGGCCATCTCGGAGGCGTGGCCCAGCAGGCCGAAGCCGGTGACATCGGTGAGGGCGTGGGCACCCACCTCGCGTATGATGTGAGAGGGATGACGGTTGAGGCGAGCCATGCTCTCGATGGCCGTCTCCAGGTGGAGGGGAGCGACCATGTCCATCATGGCGGCGGTGGTGACGATTCCCGTACCCAACTTCTTGCTGAGATAGAGAGCATCGCCGGGGCGGGCGCCGTTCCTGGTGAAGACCCGCTCAGGGTGGATGAGGCCCAGGACGCACAGGCCGTACTTGGGTTCCTTGTCGATCATCGTATGGCCGCCGGCGATGATGCCGCCAGCCTCAAATACCTTGTCGGCGCCGCCTCGCAGGATATCGGCGACGATGTCCTGGCTCAGGTCCTCAGGGAAGGCGGCCACATTGAGGGCCAGGAGCACCTCGCCGCCCATGGCATAGACGTCGCTCATGGAGTTGGCGGCGGCGATGGCGCCGTAGGAGTAGGGATCATCGACCAGAGGAGCAAAAAAATCCACCGTTAGCACCACCGCCTGCTCGTCGTTCAGACGATAGACGGTGGCGTCGTCGCGATCATTCAAGCCCACCAGCAGGTTGGGCAGATGGGTGCCCGCGAGCACGTCATTGAGATGGCGCAAGACCTGCGCCAGGGCCTCCGGCCCTGTCTTGCCAGCTCAACCCGCGCAGGAGGCGAGCTCCGTCAGACGGATCTCTTTCCTGGTCATAGACCTCCCCTCGATACAGACGCAAGATCAGTATACGGTTCCTCTTTCGGCTATCACAAGGGTGGCTGTGCTAGAATCGGTTCGAGGGCTTCGGTGCTGACGTCCAGGGAGATCATCGACCTTCTGCGCCAGGAGTACGGGGAGCTTCGCTGGCGGCCCCGCAGCGATGCCATGAGCGAGCTCGTCCGCACCATCCTCTCGCAGAACACCTCCGACACCAACTCCGGCCGCGCCTTCGCTCGCCTGGAAGCGCGCTTCCCCACCTGGGAGGCGCTCCTAGCCGCCGACCCGACGGCGATCGCCGAGGCTATTCGAGTGGGCGGCCTGGCCCGCATCAAGGCGCCTCGCATCAAGGCGGTCGCGGAGGAGGTGTGGGGCCGCCTGGGCTCCTTCGACCTGTCCTTCCTGGCGGAGATGCCCCTGGAGGAGGCGAAGTCCTGGCTGCGCTCGCTGCCGGGGGTGGGACCCAAGACCGCCGCCTGCGTCCTCCTGTTCGCTTTGGGGCGCCCGGCCCTGCCGGTGGACACCCACGTCTATCGCGTGGCGAAGCGCCTGGGGCTGGTGTCACCGCAGGTGGGCGCGGCGGAAGCACACGGACTGCTGGAGGGCATGCTGGCCCCCGCCGAGGTCTACCCCTTCCACATGAGCCTGATAAAGCACGGGCGGCGCATCTGCAAGGCTCAGAGGCCGCTGTGCTCTCAGTGCGTGCTGGCCCACGACTGCCCCTCAGCGCTGCTCTAGAGCTGGAGTATTTCACTCTAGGTGAGAGATTGGGGGTCGGATGGCCTCTGACCGCTCATCCTTCGACAGGC
>CAZEJO010000012.1:20835-27256 GCA_964512285.1 uncultured Dehalococcoidia bacterium
CACAAGCCATCGTATCTGGAGCTTCCGCCCGAGGAGTTGCGCCGGCGTGGCGAGCAGGCCTGGGAGCTCATGGCCAGCCCCTGTCGCGTCTGCCCCAGGCACTGCAAGGTGGATCGTCGCCAGGACGACAAGCGGGGCTTCTGTCGGGTGGGCGTGCGGGCGCTGGTATCGTCGTTCAGCCCCCACTTCGGCGAGGAGCCGCCGCTGGTGGGCGTCGGCGGCTCGGGGACGATCTTCCTGTCGTCCTGCAATCTGGCCTGCGTCTTCTGCCAGAACTGGGAGATCTCCCAGGCGCGCTGGGGTCGCGAGGTGACGGACGAGCAACTGGCGGGGGCGATGCTGAGGCTTCAGGCCCTGGGCTGCCACAACATCAACTTCGTATCGCCCAGCATCTACGTGCCGCAGATCCTGGCCGCCCTGCCCCATGCCATCGAGGGGGGCCTGCGCCTGCCGCTGGTGTACAACAGCGGCGGCTACGACTCGCTGGAGGCCCTGCGCCTGCTGGACGGCATCTTCGATGTCTACATGCCGGACATCAAGTACGCGGACGAGGCGTTCGCCCGCAAGTACTCGCTGGTGAAGGACTATTATCCCGTCGCGCAGGCGGCGCTGAAGGAGATGCACCGCCAGGTGGGCGACCTCGTCACCGAGGACGGCGTGGCCGTGCGGGGGCTGATCATCCGTCATCTGGTTCTGCCCGAGGGCTTGGCGGGAACGGCTGAGGTGATGCGCTTCATCGCGCAGGAGCTATCGGTGCACTCCTACGTGAACGTGATGGCCCAGTACAGGCCGGAGAACAAGGCCTACAACTACCCGGAGCTCTCGCGGCGGCCCAGCGTCGAGGAGTACCAGGAGGCGCTGGAGCTGGCGCGACGGCAGGGGCTGTACCGCTTCGCACGGTAGGGGCAGCGCGGGGCCCTCAACACAAGTTCTTCTCCTTGCTCGCACGTATCGCCCGTGTGTATACTCTAAGCCATCCAATGCCGCGAAAGGGAGCGAATTGATCAGGGTTGGCATCATCAATGTGACCGGCTACGCCGGCGCCGAGTTGGCCCGTCTCCTCTACATGCATCCGGAGGCGAAGGTCGCCTCGGTCAGCGGGCGCAGCGCGGCGGGGAAGGCGCTATCGGAGGTCTTCCCGCACCTCTGGCCGCTCGACCTGAAGGTCAGCAGCGAGCTGGAGGACGTGGAGTTCGCCTTCTCGGCGCTGCCCCACGGTGCCAGCGCGGAGGCGGTGGCGCCGCTGGTGCGCAAGGGGCTGCGGCTGGTCGACATAAGCGCCGACTTCCGTCTGAGCGATGTCGCCGAGTACGAGCGCTGGTACGGCGTAGTCCACCCGGCGTCGGATCTGCTGGCGGAGGCGGTGTACGGCCTGACGGAGCTGAATCGGCCGTCCGTTCGGGGGGCGCGGCTGGTGGCCAACCCCGGCTGCTACCCGACGGGGGCGCTGCTGGCCCTGGCGCCGGCGGCCAAGGGCGGCATCATCGAGCCTGACGTCGTGATCGACGCCAAGTCGGGCGTATCGGGAGCAGGTCGTAGCCTGGGGCTCAGCTACCACTACGCCGAGGCCAACGAGAGCGTGGCTGCCTATGCTATGGAAGGGCATCGCCATCTGCCGGAGATAGTCCAGGAGCTGGGACGGCTGTGGCCGAGGGCCGAGGAGTCGCTGCGGGTCACCTTTCAGCCGCATCTGGTGCCGATGACGCGCGGCATCCTCACCACCTGCTACGCGCCCCTCGTCGACGGGCAGACGGTAACGAAAGCCAAGGTGCGCGAGCTGTACGAGGACTTCTACGGCGGCGAGCCCTTCGTGCGGGTGACAGCCGAGCCGCCCCAGACCAAGCACACGTGGGGGAATAACCTCTGCCTGGTCTATCCCACTGTGGACACGCGAGCGGGCCGCCTGGTAGTGGTGAGCTGTATCGACAACTTGGTGAAAGGGGCGGCTGGCCAGGCTATCCAGAACATGAACCTGATGCTGGGCTTCCCCGAGGCCACCGGCCTCGATCTGCCCGCAGTTTACCCGTGAGGCAACTGGGCCTCTCGACGATGAATTCAGAGATTGTAGTCATTCCCCAGGGGAGCGTCACCAGCGCTCGCGGCTTTGTGGCGGGCGCTGTCCGTGCGGGCATCAGGCAGGGCCTCGAAAAGCTGGACCTGGGCATCCTCTACTCGGAGGAGCCGTGCGCGGCGGTCGGCGTTCTCACCGGCAATCGGGTGAAGGCAGCGCCCATCCTCGTTTGCCAGAAGCACCTGGCTGACGGGCGGGCGCAGGCCATCGTCGCCAACAGCGGCTGCGCCAACGCCTGCACGGGCGAGGAGGGCCTGCGGGAAGCCCACGAGATGGCTGAACTGACGGCTGCCAAGCTGGACATCCAGCCCGAGGACGTGCTGGTGGCCAGCACCGGCGTCATTGGCAGTTGCCTGCCCATGGCCAGAATTCGCGCGGGCATCGGCGACATCGTGCTTTCGAGCAAGGGAGGCGACGACCTGGCCCTGGCTATCATGACCACCGATACGGTACCCAAGCAGATAGCCGTCCGCTTCGACTGCCAGGGGCGGCGGTACACCGTGGGTGGGGTGGCCAAAGGGGCGGGGATGATCCATCCCGATCTGGCGACGATGCTGTGCTTTCTGACCACCGATGCGCCCGTTCGCGGAGACTTCCTGGACGCTGCCCTGCGCCAGGCGGTGGATGCCTCCTTCAACATGATCACCGTCGACGGCGATACCAGCACCAACGACATGGTGGCGGTGCTGGCCAGTGGCCTGGCTGGAGGGGAACCGCTCGATGCTGAGCATCCGGCGGCGGAGCCTTTCTGCGAGGCCCTGACCCAGGTTTGCACCTACTTGGCCAAGGCCATCTGCCGCGACGGCGAGGGGGCTACGAAGCTCATCGAGGTGCGGGTGGAAGGGGCGGCCAGCAAAGCCGACGCTCGCCGGGCGGCTCGAGGAGTGGCTGGGTCGCTGCTGGTCAAGACGGCAGTCTACGGAGAGGACATCAACTGGGGACGCATACTGGCGGCGCTGGGCGGCAGCGGAGCCGATATGGCTGAGGACAAGGCGACTCTCTATCTGAGCGACATCTGTCTGTATCGTCAGGGCCGAGCCCTGGAGCACGACGAGCGGGTCGCTCGCGCTGCTCTGGCAGGGACGGAGGTGGAGCTTCGGCTGGACCTGGGCCTGGGGGACGGTGCGGCCACCGCCTGGGGTTGTGACATCACCGAGGAGTATGTGCGCTTGAACAGCGCCTATACGACGTGAGATGAGCGAATCGCCGATCATTGTGGTCAAGATTGGTGGCAGCACCCTGGGTAGCCACGACACCACCCTGGAGGACATCGTGGCGCTGCAGAGGGAGGGCTGGCGCCCGATTGTGGTGCATGGCGGTGGCGCTACGATAGGCGAGTGGCTGGACTCTCTTGATACGCCTACTCGCTTCGTGCGCGGCCTGCGCGTCACGGACGCTGAGTCCCTGCGAGTGGTGGTGGCGGTGCTGGCTGGCCTCATCAACAAGGAACTGGTGGCGGCCATCGGCGCTCTAGGTGGCCAGGCCATCGGCCTTTCGGGGGCTGACGGCGGTCTGATTCGTGTTCGCCAGCTAGACCCCGATCTGGGATACGTTGGCGAGATCGAGCGGGTGGACAGCGACATGCTCGTACGGCTATTCGATGCGGGCTACCTGCCCGTCGTCGCGCCGTTGGGCCTCTTGTGGGAGAACCAGAAACTGCAGAGCCAGATCCTGAACATCAACGCCGATACGGTGGCGGGCGAGGTGGCCTTCGCCCTGGCGGCTCGCTGGCTGGTCTTCCTGACCGACGTGGCGGGCGTCAGCGGCAGCGACGGCGCCTCGTTGGCCCACCTGTCGTGCCAGGAGGCGACGGCCCTCATCGACCAGGGGACGGTCTCCGGGGGTATGATACCCAAGGTCGAGGCCTGCCTGCGGGCCTGCGAGGGTAGCACGCGCACGGCCGTCATCGATGGTCGCCAGCCGCATGCTCTGCTGGCGGCGCTTCAGCAAGGCGAGTTCGCTGGGACAATTATCGGCACGGGTGAGGAGGGGTCATGACCAACTGGCAACAACTGGAGAACCGCTATCTCTTCTCGACCTTCAAGCGCCAGCCGGTGACCCTGGTGCGCGGCCAGGGCGTGCGTGTCTGGGACGATCAGGGTAGGGAGTATCTGGACTTCGTGGCGGGGATCGCCGCTCTAAGCCTGGGCCACTGTCATTCGGCGGTGGTATCGGCTCTGGCCGAGCAGGCCAGCGTCCTCGTGCACGTCTCCAACCTTGTGTACAGCATCCCCCAGGTTCGCTTGGCTCAGCTCTTGGTGGAGAATAGCTGCCTCGATCGCGTCTTCTTCTGCAACAGCGGCGCCGAGGCCATCGAGGGGGCGATCAAGCTGGCCCGCAAGTGGGGCAAGGAGAAGAAGGACGGCGCCTTCGAGGTCATCTGCACCGACAACGCCTTCCACGGGCGGACGTTGGTCACTCTTACCGCCGGCGGTACCGAGAAGTACAAGCTGCCCTACCTGCCCCTGCCTCCGGGGTTCGTCCATGTGCCCTTCGAT
Organism: uncultured Dehalococcoidia bacterium; assembly: GCA_964512285.1. Lineage (GTDB taxonomy): Bacteria > Chloroflexota > Dehalococcoidia > SM23-28-2 > SM23-28-2 > SM23-28-2. The sequence goes on from CAZEJO010000012.1 coordinate 25,405, forward strand.
GACGTGGAGGCGATCCGCAAGGCCACGAGCGACAAGACCTGCGCCGTGCTTGTGGAGCCCATCCAGGGCGAGGGCGGCGTCAATGTCCCCAGCGACGACTACCTGCGCAAGCTGCGGGCCTGGTGCGACGAGGCGGGCATCCTGCTGATCCTGGACGAGATCCAGACGGGCATCGGTCGGACGGGCAGCCTGTTCGCCTATCAGCAGTACGGCGCCGAGCCTGATATCATGACCTTGGCCAAGGGCCTGGCCGGAGGTGTGCCCATTGGGGCCTTGCTGGCCAAGGAGCACTGCGCCGTGTTCACGCTGGGCGACCACGGCAGCACGTTTGGGGGCAATCCCCTGTGCACGCACGTCGGCTATTCCGTGCTAAAGTACGTTATCGATAACGACATCCCCGGCCAGGTGGCGAAGAAGGGCCAGCACCTGGAGCGCCGCCTGCACAGCCTGGCCGACCGCCATCCGATTGTCACGGAGGTGCGCGGTCGTGGCCTGCTGTGGGCGATCGAGTTGGACGGCGAGCTGGCCGAGCAAGCCGTGGGGATGTGTCTGAAGGAGGGTCTCATCGCGAACAACGTGAAGCCCACCGCCTTGCGCCTCATGCCGCCTCTGGTGGTGAGCGAGGAGGAGTTGGATCGGGCGGTGGAGATCGTGGACAAGGTTTTGGGGAAGCTGGAGAAAGAGAAGAGGGAGTAGAAATGGCTGAGAAGCTTGTTCTTGCTTATTCGGGTGGCCTCGACACCTCCGCGGCTGTGCGCTGGCTGAAGGAGGAGCGGGGCTACGATGTCATTTGCCTGACTGTGGACGTGGGCATGCAGAAGGACCCCGAGACGCTGCAAAGCCGGGCGTTGGCGGCGGGGGGCGTCGCTTTCCGCTGGGTCGAGGCCCAGGAGACGTTCATCCGCCACTTCGCCTTCCCCGCGCTGGCCGCTGGCGCCGTCTACGAGAAGCAGTATCCTCTGGCCACAGCCCTCGGGCGGCCGCTGATCGCCAAGCACCTGGTGGAGGTTGCCCGCGAGGAGGGGGCCACCGCCGTCGCCCACGGCTCGACCGGCAAGGGGAACGACCAGGTGCGCTTCGACGTCAGCGTGGAGGCGCTGGCTCCCGACCTGCGCGTCGTCGTGCCCGTGCGGGAGTGGGGGATGACGCGCGACGAGGAGATCGTCTATGTCGAAAAGCACGGGATCCCCGTGCCGGTGACCAAGGAGAGCCCTTACTCCACAGACGAGAACCTGTGGGGGCGCAGCATCGAGTGCGGCGTCCTGGAGGACCCCTGGGTCGAGCCGCCGGCGGACGTGTTCCAGTGGACGAAATCGGTGGCCGAGGCGCCCGACAAGCCTGGCTACGTAGAGATCAGCTTCGAGAAGGGGATACCGGTGGCCCTGGACGGCCGTGAGCTCGACCCCGTGTCGCTGGTCAAGCGTCTGCACGAGCAGGCGGGCGAGCACGGCGTGGGCCGCATCGACCTTATGGAGAACCGGCTGGTGGGCATCAAGTCGCGGGAGATATACGAGGCGCCGGCGGCGGTGACGCTGCTGCGGGCGCACGAGGGCCTGGAGCAGATGACCCTGTCCAAGGAGCAGGTGCGCCTCAAGGAGCGCATCGCCCAGGAGTACGCCGACCTCATCTACAACGGCCTGTGGTTCACCGTCCACCATCAGGACCTGGCGGCCTACGTCCAGAGCACCCAGCGGCACGTAACGGGCACGATACGGGTGCGGCTGCACAAGGGCACGGCGATGGTGGTGGGGCGCAAGTCGCCCAAGAGCTTGTATGACTTCTCGCTGGCCACGTATGATAAGGGTGACGTGTACGATCAGAGCGCAGCGCCGGGCTTCATCCACATCTGGGG
>CAZEJO010000012.1:27356-48393 GCA_964512285.1 uncultured Dehalococcoidia bacterium
CCCGATGACCACGAGGCCCCCGCTACGTTCGAGAATAGGACCCTTCGGCCATGATTAAGGCAGTTCTCTTCGACTTCGGCGATACCCTGTGGCACTTCCCCAACATGCCGCCGCGCATTGTTGCGATACAGGAGACGGTGCGGCGCGTGTCCGACCTGCTGCGCCGCTGGAGCATCGAGCCCGATGGCCCGCTCTTCTTCCTGGGCCGCGACATCCGCATCGCGGTCGAGAAGGAGACGGAGAGGGCCTATCGTACCGACCTGGTCAGCCCCGACTATCCGGGCCTCTGCCGCGAGGTGGCTGCTCGCATGGGGCTCACCCTCAGCGATAGCCAGACGGAGGAGCTGTGGGACACCTGGAACCTGGGCGGCCAGTTCTTCGGCCGCACCCTCTTCCCCGATGCTCTCGACACGCTGCGCTGGCTGCAGGAGCATGGCTTAAAGGTGGGCGCCGTCACCGACCGCGCCTACGGTGGGCCGCGCTTCATGGGCGAGCTGGAGGAATATGGCCTCGAACCCTACCTAGATGTGGTGACCATCTCCTCGAACGTGGGCTATCTAAAACCGCACCCCAAGATCTTCCAGCATGCCCTGGGCACTCTACAGATCGAGGCCGAAGAGACGATGATGGTGGGCGACTCGCTGCGCTGCGATGTAGCCGGGGCGAACGGCATGGGCATGATCGGCGTCTGGAAGCGCCCGCCGCTGGACGAGCCCACCGAGGTGGGCGCCGACAAGGTGGACGTGGAGGGCGAGATCGCGCCCGACTACGTCATCGACAAGCTCTGGGAGTTGACCCAGTTGCCTGTTCTTAATCATGGCTAAGAAGAAGTCCGCCAAGGTTTGGGCCGCCCGCTTCGCCAAGGCCACCGACCCGCAGGCGGAGGCGTTCACCGCCTCGATCGACGTTGACCGGCGGCTGGCCAGGTACGACATCGCTGGCTCCATCGCGCACGCCCGCATGCTGGCTAAGCAGGGCATCATCCCACAGGAGGACGGCGAGGCTATCGTGCGGGGGCTGGAGGAGATAGGCGAGGAGATCGAGGCCGGTCGGTTCGAGCTCAGCCGCGAGCTGGAAGACATCCACATGAACATCGAGGCGAGCCTGCGCCAGAAGATCGGCCCGGCCGCCGACCGCCTGCACACCGCCCGCTCCCGCAACGACCAGGTGGCCACCGACCTGCGCTTGTACCTGAAGGACGCCATCGCCGGCGTGCTGGCCGTCCTGCGTCGCCTGCAGGGGGCGCTCCTCGACGTGGTGGAGGTGAATCGGCGGGTGATCATGCCCGGCTACACTCACCTCCAGCGGGCGCAGCCGTTGCTCTTCGCCCACCACCTGCTGGCCTACTTCGAGATGTTCGATCGCGACGTCGGCCGCTTCCAGGACTGCCTCAAGCGGGCCGATGTTCTGCCCCTGGGCGCCGGTGCTCTGGCTGGCGTAACCTATCCCATCGACCGCGAGTTCGTGGCGCGCGAGCTGGGCTTCAACCGCATCAGCGAAAACAGCCTGGACGCCGTCTCCGACCGCGACTGCGTGGTCGAGTTCCAGGCGGCGGCGGCGCTGACTATGATGCACGTGTCGCGTTTGGCCGAGGAGCTGGTGCTGTGGTCCACCGCCGAGTTCGGCTTCATTCAGATAGACGAGGCCTTCGCCGGCGGCTCCAGCATCATGCCTCAGAAGCGCAACCCCGACGTGGCCGAGCTTGCCCGCGCCAAGACGGGGCGTGTGTACGGCAACCTCATGTCGATCCTGACCGTGCTCAAGGGCCTGCCGCTGGCCTATTGCCTCGATCTGCAGGAGGACAAGCCTGGTCTGTTCGACAGCGCCGATACCCTTCTCACCACGCTGGAAGTGATGGCCGCGATGGTCCCGAGCATTCGCGTGAATGCCGAGCGCACGCAGGCGGCGGCGAGCGAAAACTACTCTCTGGCCACCGATGTCGCCGACTACCTGGTGCGCCAGGGCCTGCCCTTCCGCGAGGCGCATGGGGTTGTGGGGCAGCTTGTCAGATACGCCGACGAGCGGGACAAGGGCCTCTCTGAGCTGAGCCTGGACGAGTACCGCCGCTTCTCGCCTCTGTTCGATGAGGACGTGCTCAAGCTGGACGTGCGCGCGGCCATCGAGGCCAGGGACGTGCCCGGCGGGACGGCCTCGCAGCGGGTGGCGGCGGCCCTGAAGCGCGCGCGACGGCGGCTGGAAGGCGGAAAGCAATGATCAACGGCATCAAGCTGGCTCCCTCCGTCCTGGCAGCCGACTACGCTCGGTTGGGGGAGCAGGTGCGAGAGGTCGCGGCCGCCGGCGCCGACTACATCCACGTCGATGTGATGGACGGTCGCTTCGTGCCCAACATCAGCATCGGGCCGCTGGTGGTGGAGGCCCTGCGGCGGGCGACCGAACTGCCTCTGGACGTCCACCTGATGATCGAGGAGCCGGAGCGGCACATCGAGGCCTTCGCCAAGGCGGGGGCCAGCATCCTCACTGTGCATCCGGAGGCCAGCCCTCACGTTCATCGCCTGGTGCAGATGATCAAGGGCCTGGGCGTGCGCAGCGGCGTCGCCCTCAATCCGGCCAGCCCGCTCTGCCTCATCGAGGAGGTGCTGGCGGAGGTGGACCTGGTGCTGCTGATGACGGTGAACCCCGGCTGGGGCGGCCAGGCGTTCCTCCCTAGCGTTTTGCCTAAGATGCGACGGCTGCGGCGGATGCTGGACGAGCAGGGTCTGGCGGCAGAGCTGGAGGTGGACGGCGGCATCACGGCGGAGACAGCGCCGCTGGTGGTGGAGGCGGGAGCGCGAGTGCTGGTGGCGGGCTCGGCGGTGTTTCAGCAGGCGGATGGCGTGGCCGCGGCGATGACGCGCATTCAGGAGAGCGTGCGCAAGGTAAGGCCGACGGTCTAGGCTGGCTGCGCCCTGGCTAGTAGAAAGCCTGCGATACTCCGAATATCACGGAGATGACGATAGCAGATCCGGCGAGAAGTGCAGTAGTTCTGAAGTCGGCTGTGTTGCGTTTGGAGGCCAATAGCTGGTCGCCATACTGCATCAGGCGAAATATGTTGGAGACGTGCGGCTCCATGCCGGGGCGGAACTGGAAGAAGGTGGCGACGACTCTGGCTGCCTCCTCCGCGTTCCGATCGGGGTCTACGCCAAGCCCCTTGAAGAGCACGTCACCACTTTCGTAGCGCTCCAGTATCTCTGCAAACCTCGCTGCGAGCGCTAGGTGAGCCGCTTCGCACTCGCCTATCCGCCCGCGCCTCAGCGACTCCCAGAGGGTAACCCGAATCTCAGGCAGCACCCGCAGGTGATCTATGATGGCCCTCTCAAGAGCGAAGATCTCGTGGGTAAGCCTCGCGAGGATGTCAGCAGCCCCAGCGTGCGGGAACGGTTGGCCGCTTTGCGGGGGAGACACCCCGGCCATGGCTCAGCCCGTCGTCTTGAGCTGGGTGCGCAGGCAGCGGGTGCAGATGGCCATTCGCACCGGGCGGCCGTCGATGGTCACCATGCGCTTCTGGATGTTGGCCCGGAAGGTGCGATTGGTCTTGGGCGCGCGTCGCTCCCACCGTCCGGCGTGCCTGTGACGGATGTTACGCCCGTACATGGTTCCCTTGCCGCAGATAGCGCATTTAGCCATCGAAACTCGCTCCCTGCCCCTTGCACCCGTAAGTGGGCGAGGGTAGAATTCAGCACGCAGGCATCATATCATTCTATATCGGCCAAGAGCAAGGTGGTCCGATACGTCTACTCAAGAGCGCTCTGGGCTGTCGCGTTCTAGAAGGGAAGCCCCTCCAAGAAGTCGCTCCATGACTAAACCATCGGTAGTAAGCACACTGTCGGGAAGCGAATTGCGGGCGATGTTCGCTGCCGCCACCAACTGGCTGGAGCGCCACGTTGAGCTCATCAACGCCATCAACGTCTTCCCCGTACCTGACGGCGACACCGGCACCAACATGTACCTCACCATGCGCTCCACGCTCGAGGAGGCGTATCGCGCCGATGGTGATAGCGTGGGTGCGGTGCTGCGGGCGATGTCTAAGGGAGCCCTGATGGGCGCCCGCGGCAACTCCGGCGTCATCTTATCGCAGATTATTCGCGGCCTGGCCAGCGCCGCTGAGGGGCACCAGCATCTGGACGCCCCAGGCCTTGCGGCCGGCCTGGCTGAGGCGACGGCTACCGCCTACAAGGCTGTCAGCCAACCGGTGGAGGGCACCATTCTCACCGTGATGCGAGAGGCGGCTGCTGCTGCAGCAAGCGAGGCTCAGAGGGATGGACAGGACATCCTGGCGGTGGTGGTTTCGGCCATCAAGGCGGCGGGCGAGGCGGTGGCCAAGACTCCCACCCTCCTGCCGGTGCTGGCCGAGGCGGGGGTGGTGGACGCCGGCGGTCAGGGCCTCTACGTAATGATGGACGGCTTTCTGCGCTACCTCAAGGGTGAGGAGGAGATTCAGACAGGCCCGTTGGTGACTCGCGAGGAGATCGAGCGCGATTGGCTTACGGTGACCAGCCAGATGCACCACAGGGGCGAGTCCCCTTACGGCTACTGCACCGAGTTCCTGGTCTGCGGCCAGAATCTCCCCAGCGATGGCATCCAGAAGCGGATGGTGGAACTGGGCGACTCGGTGCTGGTAGTGGGCGACGAGAGCCTGCTGCGGGTGCACGTCCATACTGACGACCCCGGCGCCGCCATGAGCTACTGCACCGCTCTGGGCTCCATCGAGCAGGTGAAGGTGGACAACATTCAGGCGCAGGCCGAGGAGTTCCTGGCCGTACATGAGCGAGAGAGGGTTGCCGCTCCGCCTGCCGACATTGCCACGGTGGTGGTGGTGGCTGGCGAGGGCATGGAGCATGTGTTCCGGAGCATGGGAGCTAGCGCTATCGTGGGGGGTGGTCCTACGATGAACCCCAGTACTCGCGAGCTGCTGGAAGCCATCGAACGGTGCCCCGCGAACCGCGTGGTGCTTCTGCCCAACGATAAGAACATCGTAATGGCGGCGGAACAGGCGCTCCCCATGAGCCCCAAAGAGGTGCGCGTTGTCAGGACGACCAGCGTGCCACAAGGGGTGGCCGCTCTCCTGGCCTTCAGCCCAGACGAGGATCTGGAGGCGAACGTCGAAGCTATGGAGGAGGCAAAGGCCGGCGTTCACACGGTGGAGGTGACGCGGGCTATTCGCAGCACGAGTATTGGCGGCCTGCGCATTCGGGAGGGCGAGTGTGTAGCGGTGGTCGATGGGGAGCTGAAGGTTGCTCGAAAGACTCCCGAGGCAGCAGTGAAGACGGCCCTGGGCCACCTGCCTATGGAGGAAGTGAGTCTGATTACCCTCTACTATGGCGCTGATACCCGCGAGGCGGAGGCGCAAGCATTAGCCCGCGAGCTGCGTCGCCTCCATCCTCAGCGGGAGGTGGAGGTTGTCTATGGTGGTCAGCCCCACTACTACTACATCGTCTCAGCGGAATGAGGCTCGCCCAGCTCCGTCAGCAGCGCCAGGACTCGCTCTCGTATCTGGTCTCTGATGAGCCGTACCTTCTCCAGGGGTTGGCCCCGGGTGTCCTCCAGGCCCCAGTCCTCAGAAGGATGAAAGCCCATCGGGGAGCTGTCCGCCACGTCGCAGCCCATGGCTATGATCCTGTCGGCCTGCTGGATCATCCGCTGAGTCAGGGGCTTGGGCCGTTGGGCGCTGATGTCGATGCTCAGTTCGGCCATGGCGGCGATGGCAGTGCGGCTCACCGATGTGGCCGGCTGTGTTCCCGCCGACATGGCCACTAGGCGGCCGGCAGAGAAGTGATTGAAGAAGGCCTCGGCCATCTGGCTGCGGCCGCTATTGCCAACGCAGACGAATAGAACCTGCCGCATTTCACCTCGCTACAGTGTAGCAGGGGGTGCTTTTGCGGGGCAGGTGCCGTTGGTATACTACCCAGCGGAGGTTTAGGGCTTGGCACGCAAAGTGGCCATCGTGACCGACAGCACCGCTGACCTGACACCAGAGATGGTCGAAGAGCTGGGTGTGACCGTTGTGCCCCTGCAGGTTATCTTCGGGAATGAGGCCTATCGGGAAGGGGTGGACATCACCACTGAAGAGTTCTACGAGCGGTTGGTCAAGAGCCGTCCGTTGCCCACGACCTCTGCCCCCTCGGTGGGCGACTTCCAGGAGGCGTACGAGCGGTTGCTGAAGGAGGTCGATTCCATAGTCTCCATCCACATCGGGGCCAAGCTCTCGGCCACTGTGCAGGCCGCTCAGACTGCCAAGCAATCGCTAGCCAAGCCCGAGCGTGTTGAGGTCGTCGATTCTCAGGCGGCCTCGCTGGCGATGGGCTTTGCGATCATGGAGGCGGTGGAAGTCGCCCGCGCCGGTGGCAAGGTGGCTGAGGTGAAGGCGACGGCCGAGAGCGCGGTGCAGAGGATGCAAGTGCTGTTCATGCTGGACACTCTGGAGTACCTGCGGCGCGGCGGCCGCATTGGCCGGGCCCGCGCTTATCTGGGGGCAATCCTCAGCGTCAAGCCCATCCTCGCACTGCGCGAAGGCGAGATCTACCCTGAGGAGCGGGTGCGCACGCGGGCGCGCGGCCTGGAGCGCATTATCCAGTCGGCGATCAGGCACCAGAACGTGAAACGGGTTGCTGTGGGTCACTCCAGCACTCCCGACGAGGCGGAGAGCATCAGGCAGAGGCTGGCGATGGCCTTCCCCAATGTGAAGGTACACCTGATACGATTCGGGCCTGTCATTGGCACCCACGCCGGGCCGGGCATCGTGGGTGTTGGTGTCATGGAAGGAAAGTAGGCGGGGATTGGCCGAGGCGGCGATAGACAATCTGCGCAAGGTCCTGGAGTTGGAGCGAGCCAAGGGCTTTGCCGATAGCGCTGTCATGGGGGGGCTGGACACTTATCTGCAGCGCTTCTCCCAGAGCCAGGCGCCGCTCTCGGATCAGCACCTGGCGGCAGCCATACGCTCCCTTCCCGGCGGCGGCTATGCCTCCCTGCCTTCGTCGGGGCGCCGCCGCTGGCTGGAGGAACTTCTGGCGGTTGTGGATGATCGTTCTGCTGGCGCTGGTCCATCATCCGGAGTCAAGCCAGAGACGGTTGCTCCTTCCCCACGGCCAGCAGCCAGCGCTGCCAAGAAGAGGACGAGGCCCGCTGCGGCCAGGCAGGCCGTGCAGACAGTCGGCCAAGCTTCTCTCGATTCGCCGGTCAGCGCTCTTAAGGGCGTGAGCCGGACCACCTTGTCGCGCTTCGCTCGCCTGGGGGTGCACACCGTCCACGATTTGCTCTTTCACTTTCCCTATCGCTATAACGACTTCGCCAACATCCGCCCCATATCGCAGCTCGTTGTGGGCGAGGAGCAGACAGTGCTGGCCACGGTATGGTCGGCGGCGGAGACGACCATCGGCCGCCGCTCGAAGGGCACCGAGGCCATCGTGGGCGACGAGACGGGCAAGCTTCGGGTCATCTGGTGGGGGCAGCGCTACATCGCCCGCCAGCTTCGCTCGGGGGCGCAGGTGGCCCTTAGCGGCAAGGTCAGCGTCTATCGCGGCCAGCGGCAGATGGAATCGCCCGAATACGAGTTGCTGGCCAGCGACGACCTCATCCACACCGGCCGCCTGGTGCCCGTCTATTCCCTCACCAAGGGCCTGTGGCCGCGCGTCGTTCGCCGCTTGGCTAGGGAGGCGCTGGACAGCTTCGCCGATAGCGTTCCCGACCCTATGCCGCCGGAGCTGAAGGAGCGTCTGCGCCTCTGGTCGCTGCCCTACGCCTTGCGCCAGATGCACTACCCTGACTCCATGGAGACAGCGCAAATGGCCCGTCGCTGCTTGGCCTTCCAGGAGCTTCTGACCATTCAGTTGGGCGTCCTGAAGCGCCGCCGGGCCTGGCAGGAGAGCGGTAGAGCCTATCCGTTGGCCCTGTCGCAGGAGGCCCTCGATGGCTTCCTATCCTCGCTCGCCTTCACGCTCACCCAGGCGCAGAGGCGGGTCATGGACGAGATGGCTGCCGATATCGGCCGCGAGGTGCCCATGAGTCGCCTTCTCCAGGGCGATGTGGGCAGTGGCAAGACGGTGGTGGCCACCGTTGGCCTCCTGGCTGCTGTTGCCAGCGGCTGTCAGGGAGCGATGATGGCTCCCACCGAGATCCTGGCCGAGCAGCATTACCGCACCATCTGCGCTCTCCTTGGCGACGGCGGAGAGCGTATCTTGGATGGCGGCGCGTTTCAGCCGCCGTACATGGAGAAGCCTGTGCGGGTTGTCCTTCTCATTGGTAGCCTGCGGGGCAAGGAGAAGGCAGCCATCCAGGAGGCCATCGCTCGCGGCGAGGTGGACATCGCCATCGGCACGCACGCTCTCATTCAGTCGGAAGTCGCCTTTCCTCGCCTGGGCCTGGTGGTGGTCGACGAGCAGCATCGCTTCGGCGTCATGCAGCGGGCCGCCCTGCGAGCTAAGGGCCTGTCACCCCACATGCTGGTGATGACTGCCACGCCTATCCCCCGAACCCTCGCTCTGACCGTTTACGGTGACCTGGACATCTCCTTGATCGACGAGATGCCGTCTGGGCGAAAGGTGGTGAAGACCATCCGCGCTCTCCCTCACGAGCGGGACGAGGTCTACGGGTTCGTGCGGGAGGAGGTGGCCAAGGGTCGCCAGACGTACATCATTTGCCCCCTGGTGGAGGAATCGGAGGCGATTGCCGCTAAGGCGGCGGTGCAAGAGTACGAGCACCTGGCCCGCGATGTCTTCTCTGACCTGCGTTTGGGTCTGGTGCACGGACGGGTTCCTTCCGCTGAGCGAGAGGCGGAGATGCGAGCATTCCGTGACGGCAATCTGGACATCCTGGTGTCGACGGCTGTTGTGGAGGTCGGCATCGACGTTGCTAATGCGACTATAATGCTGGTGGAGGGCGCGGATCGCTTCGGGCTTTCGCAGCTTCACCAGTTTCGCGGTCGGGTGGGTCGCGGCGAGCACCAGAGCTACTGCATCCTCCAGGCGGATAATCCATCGCAGGAAGCCCAGGAGCGACTGAGCCTCATGGAGACCATCTACGACGGCTTCCGTCTGGCCGAGGAGGACCTGCGTCTGCGTGGCCCCGGCGAGTACTTCGGCACCCGCCAGACGGGGATGCCCGACCTGAAGGTGGCCCGCTTGTCGGACATTGACCTCATCGAGAGGGCGCGGGCCGAGGCCGCTCGGCTTCTGAAGGCAGACCCTCCGCTGGCTCTGCCAGAGCATCGCCTGATCGAGCGTCAGGTGTCGCATCTGTGGGAACGGATCACGGCGGAGGTGAGCTGAGACGATGCTGATCAAGCACGAAATCGCCCGCCTTGTTGCGGATGCCGCCGCCAGAGCTCTTGAGGAAGGAGACCTGCCTCCGCTGGCTCTGCCAGAGGTCACTGTCGAGCATCCGGCGCGGGAGGAGCATGGCGACTATGCTGCCAGTCTCCCCATGAAGCTGGCCCGGGCTGCTCGCTCTGACCCCCTGGCTGTCGCCGAGGTCATCGCCAAGCACATCCAGCCCAACGATGCCATCGCTGAGGTGGTGGTAGCCCCGCCCGGCTTCATCAACTTTCGCCTAGGCGATGCCTGGCTGGCTCATCAGGTAGGCGCCATCCTCGCCCAGGGCGAGCGCTTCGGCGATGTGCCCTTGGGCCAGGATCAGCGCTTCCAGGTGGAGTTCGTCAGTGCAAATCCGGTGGGCCCTCTGCACGTGGGTAACGGTCGTGGCCTGGCCATCGGCGATACGCTGGCCAGTGTGCTGGCGGCCGCCGGCTACGCGGTGGAGCGGGAGTACCTGGTGAACGACGCTGGCACTCAGACCGAGACCTTCGCCAGCACGCTATACGCTCACTATCAGCGACTCTTCGGCCGGGAGGTGGACATCCCTGAGGGGGGCTATCCCGGCCACTACATGGTGGAATTGGCTGAGGAGCTCAAGGCGGAGCAAGGCGAGATCTTTCTGAGGCCGCCGGGCGAGCCCTGGCCGCCCGAGCTGCACGACGTGGGCGTGGCCAAGATGCTGGCGATCATCCGCAGCGACCTGGCGGCCATCGGCGTGAACTATGACGTTTGGTTCAACGAGAAGAGTCTCTACGCTGCTGCCGGGCCGTATGAGCGGGCGATGGACCTCCTGCGGGAGAAGGGCGTGGTGGCTGAGAAGGAAGGGGCGATCTGGTTCACGTCGTCGGCGCTGGGAGAGGACAAGGACAACGTGCTCGTGCGGTCTACGGGCTCCCCCACCTACTTCGCCTCCGACATCGCCTACCACTACGATAAGTTCCTGCTGCGCGGCTTCCAACGGGTGATCGACGTCTGGGGCGCCGATCACCAGGGCCACGTGCCCCGCATGCTGGCCGCCGTGGCTGCCCTGGGCGTCGAGCCCGATCGACTGGACATCATCATCTATCAGCTAGTGACCCTGCGGCGGGGCGCGGAGATCGTTCGGCTCTCCAAGCGCACAGGCGAGATCATCATGCTGAGCGAGTTGGTGGAGGAGGTTGGCGCCGATGCCTGTCGTTTCTTCTTTCTGGCGCGCTCCGCCGATTCCCACATGGACTTCGACCTGGAGCTGGCTAAGGAGCAGAGCGCTGAGAACCCTGTTTACTACGTGCAGTATGCCCACGCCCGCATCGCCGGCATCCTGTCGCACGCCGCCGAGGAGGGCGTCGAGTACGCGGACGGCGACCTGTCGCTCTTGAGCCACCCGGCGGAACTGGCCCTCATCCGCAAGATGTTGCTCTTGCCGGAGATGGTGGAGGCGGTGGCGTGCACTCTCGAGCCTCACCACCTGCCCCACTATGCCCTCGAGCTGGCCACCGCCTTTCACGACTTCTACGAGAAGTGCCGGGTGGTCTCTGACGACTTGCCCCTATCGAAGGCGCGGCTGAAGCTGGTAGCGGCCTGCAAGGCGACGCTAGCCCGCACGCTGGGCCTGATGGGCGTGTCGGCGCCGGAGCGGATGTAACGAAGAGCCCCTGCGCATCGGATCGCAGGGGCTCTCGCGTTGTCGCTGCAAGTACGCTTCGCGCTACGGGCCGGAACCTAGTTCCGGCAGCGCCGGAAATCGCCTACTTACAGGGGCTGGGCTTGGCTTGCTTGCACTCCGGCCAGCTGTTGATCTCCTGGAAGTAGTTGTTGGGCATAACCAAGATCCGGTGACCCTCAGACACCCAGTTGGGGATGTTGATGGTCTGCGGCAACGTCGGGTCCTTCCCCGGCAGGTTCGTCAAGGTGATCGTCCCGTCCGGCGGCTCAGTCGCGGGCATCCAGATGTCCACAGCCGTCTGGAAGGGCTGCGTGAAGAACCACGGTATGAGAGCGAGGGTCGAAACCTTATCGAGGTCCTCGTCTCCCATATGTATTCCGAGTTTGTTGGCTCGCGGGGCGATATTCGGCTCGCTCAGTATGTTGAGCGTCGGCGGGGTCGGATTGACCGGGTCATCGTCCCAGGCCGGACTCTTGGTGGTGACCCACAGGACGTCGTTCTCGCTCTCCTCACCCGTCAGGTAGTCAAAGTACCTGAGGATGATCATAGAGGTCTGGTCCGGGCCTGTCGGCGTGTGGGCGACGAGCTCGGAGTCAACCGGTGCCACGAGCAGCCGGATCAGGAGGTTGTCCCGTATGAACGGCTGGAAGTAGTAGTGGGTGATGTAATCGACGTCGGTGCGGAGCAGGGTGAACTCGTAGTGCTTCTTTCCATTGACCTTAATGGGACCAAAGTTGCCATCCGCTCCGATCTCCATGACCTTCTTCGGGACAGCGGCGATCCTGTGGCCCGTCTCGCCATCGACCTCCCACATCTGCAGCGTGGTCCCCTCCGCAGCGGTGTTCGCCGGGAAGAGGATCACCCTTCCGCCGATCTCAACCTGACCCGGAGGCTCGGGAAGGACGAGCGTTGTCTCGGGCTCTTCGCCGGTGAGGAACTTGTACTGCTCGAAGAATGACTCCTCGGCTGTCACACATTGGGTGTGCTGGAAGGTGGGGAAGTTGACGTTGAGCGGCCCCAGTGAGCCGGTACGAGATATGTTCAGGCAGTTCACCGGCTCAGGATTCCCCGGGCAGAACTCGCCCTTGGCGCCATCGATGTTGATGTACTTGGCGACCCTGGCGCTCCGCTCCGGCGAGCTGTTCAGGTAGCCGACCATGTAACTTGTGCCGGCCGAATGCGCGGCCACATAGATCTGGCTGTCGCCGGTCTCGGCCATAACCGCGTCGAAGAAGTCATCCATTTGCTCGTAGACTGGCTGTATCAACGACGAGAAGCGGTCGAGCCCCGTCACTATGTTGGGATAGCCGTTGCTTGCGAATCGCTGGGCGTTGGTCTCGTACTGGGCCGCCGAACCCGCCCCGCCGTGCACGAAGACTATCGGCAGGCTGGGCTCCCCATGGCAGTGCCCTCCGTGGCAGGCGTCGGCAGGCATGGGGGCCGATGATCCGGCAACGAGTACGCCGGTCAGCACGAGCGCGAATGCAGCAATGAAACCAAATAGCCTAAGGTTCATCGCAGTTCTCTCCTCTCTCTGCGATCGGTTTTCTTCCTCCAGGTCGCATTCTTGCATTTTCACATAACCGCACCCCCAAAGGGCTTGCCGAGGAGGAAACATCCTACTACAGGATCCGCCGATATGCCAACCCCCGATCGGGGGTTTTCGGCGGATCATTTTGAGGGGATTAGCTTAGTCATACAAGGCCGCGCCGGACGGATTCCGCCACTAGCTCCGTGTGTAACAAAGAGCCCCTGTGCATCGGATCGCAGGGGCTCTTTGTGCCGTCGCTGCAAGTACGCTTCGCGCTACGGGCCGGAACCTAGTTCCGGCCCGTAGCGCGGGAAACCGCCTACTTACAGGGCTTCGTCTGATGCTACTAGTCACCAAACAGGCCACGCAGGAGATACCAGATGTACTCCCGCCAGGAGTTGATGTCCTGGAAGTAGGTGTTGAGCTGAACCAGGACGCGGTGGTCCTCAGACGCCCAGTTGGGGATGGTGATGGTCTGCGGCAACGTCGTGTCGCCTCTCGGCTCGTTCGTAAAGGTGATCGTTCCATCCGGTGGCTCAGTCGCGGGCATCCAGATGTCTACACCCGTCTGGAAGGACATCAAGTAGAAGGGGAATACCCGTGCCAGAGTCGAAAGCTTGTCCTCGTTTGCGTCGTGTGCATGTATTCCGAGGGTGAAAGCGCTTCTGGGAGCCACCAGCGGGTCGCTCAGTATGTTGAGCGTCGGCGGGGTCGGATTGACCGGGTCATCGTCCCAGGCGGGACTCGTGGTGGTGACCGACAGGGTGTCGTTCATGGCGCCCTGATCGGACCACCATTCAAAGTACCTGAGGACGACTAAAGCGGCGTGGTCCGGGCCTGTCGGCGTGTACGTGAGGACAGGGGAGTCAGCCGGTGTCGCGAGCAGCCGGATCAGGTGGTCGTCCCGTAGGAATGGCTGGAAGTAGTAGTGGGTGAGGAACTCGACGTCGGGGCGGATCAGGGTGAATTCGTAGTGCTTATTTCCATTGACCCGAACGGGACCAAACTCGCCAGTCGGCCCGATGTCGATGACCTCCTTCGGGGAAGAGTACTTCCTAGCGCCCGTATCGCCGTCGACCTCCCAGATCTGCAGAGTGGACCCATCCACTGGGGTGTTTGCCGGGAAGTAGACCGCCCTTCCAGCGATCGTGACCAGCCACGGGAATTCCGGAACGACGAGCGTTGTCTTTGGCTCTTTACCGGTGAAGTACTCGTACTGGATGGCGAACGACTCGGCGGAGGTCACAGATTGGGTGTGACCGTGCAGCGGGAGGCGATACGTGATCGGGCCCATGTAGTTCGGATTTTCCTCACGATATATGCCGATGCAGTCCACCGGCTCAGGATTCCCCGGGCATTCGGGATTCTCCCCAGCCGACGATGAGTCGAGGGAGATGAACTTGGCGACCTTGGCGCTCCGCTCCGGCGAGCTGTTCAGCCAGTCCTTCATGAGCAGTGAACCGTACGAATGCGAGAGTACGAAAATCTGGTCGTCGCCAGTCTCGGCCATAACCGCGTCGAAGAAGTCATCCATTTGCTCGTCGACTGGCTGTATCTCCTCGGAGAAGCGGTCGAGCGCTCTTACTACGTTGGGATAGCCATTGCTTGCGAATCGCATGGCCTGGCCCTCGAACTGGGCCGCCGAACCCGATCCGCCGTGCACGTAGACTATCGGCAGGAGGTGCTCCCCATGGCAGTGCCCTCCGTGGCAGGCGTCGGCAGGAGTGGGTGCCGATGATCCAGCAATGGATACGCCGGCCAGCACAACCACGAATGCGGCAATGAAACTAAATAGCCGAAGGTTCATCGCAGTTCTCTCCTCTCGCTGTAATCGGTGTTCTTCCTTTAGGTCGCGTTCGTTCTTGTTCACATGACGCACCCCCCAAAGGACTTGCCGGTGAGTAAACATACTATGGCAGGCTCCGCCGACTTGCCTACCCCCGTAAGAGCGGTTTAGTCCACCCAGTCGGGGGTTTCGGCGGATCATCTCGAGGGGATTAGTCTAGTCACACAAGGCCGCGCCGCCCGGCCTCCGCCACCAGCTCCGTCCTCCGCCGCACGTTCAGGCGATCCATTATCTTGCGTACGCGGTCCTTTACCGTGTGGCCGCTAAGGCAAATCTGGTCGCCGATCTCCCTGTTCGATAGCCCTCGCGATATGAGCTCGATGATGGTCAGGTCCAACTCCGACAGTGCGAGGCTCCTTGCCGCCTCCGCCACTAACGAGCTTCGCATCTCGCTCAGCAGGGCGTCTGTCCTCCCGGGATCGGCTGAAGTCCTGAACACGATCTGGACGATGCTGCCGTACAGCTCCCGCGCAATGCGGTTCCGTTCCTCCAGAAGCGCTATCCGCTCAGCCTTCTGGGCAACCTCTGTCTGAAGCCGCTTCAGTTCGCTGATGTCGCGGGCTATCCCCTGGCGCCCCACCAGTCGCTCATTCCGGACAATGTTGCTCGCCCTGATCTCCAGGTGCGCAGTGCTGCCGTCTCTCTTAGTGATCTGGACGTCGAAGAAGGGGGTGGTTTCTATCCCTTGAATCCCCTCTCGAAAATGTTGGAGGGCCGCTGTGGCGCTCTCGGGGGTCAGGAGCTCCGTGAAATGCCTCCCCACGAATTTCCCGGGCTGCTGGCCAGAAAGCTCCCAAGCCTTCGAGTTGTAGAAGGTGAACCGGCCCTCTAGATCGAGGGCGTATATAAGATCCCCTGCGCTTTCTACCAGGTCCCTGTAGTTCGGCTCCGAATCCTCAACGGCGCTGGTGGCCAGCTTGCTTTCCCCTGCCGAAAAGAGTTTGATTCTCTTCCCTTGCGCTTCCCTGACCATTGACCTCGCCTCCTCTCGCCTCTGCCCCGGCGGGGGGAGCTTATGTTAATGGAACGGCCGGACTTTTGCAAGTACGATCATGTTCTCGTCTTGTCTCCGTCTCCGTCGCATGCTAGTATTCCGATGACCCATCTTTGCGAGGTTGTGAGATCATGACCAAGAGAGGCCGCGTATTTGCGGGCATCCGTTGTACAGGGCGTCAGCATCTAGGGAACTACCTGGGGGCGATCCAGAACTTCGTGGCTCTCCAGGAGGAGTATGACTGCGTCTACTCCGCCGTCGATGTTCATACCATCACGACCCCCTGGCAGCCGGACGAGCTGCGACAGAACGTGTGGGAGACCGTGCTCGACCTGCTGGCCGCCGGCATCGAGCCTGAGCGCACCATTCTCTATGTGCAGTCGCACGTGCCCGAGGTGCTGGAGCTGGCGATGTTCCTGGGCATGATCACCCCCCTGGGCTGGCTAACTCGTGTCACTACCTTTAAGGACAAGGTGCGTCTCCACCCCGATCACGTGAACTATGGGCTGGTGGGCTATCCCGTCCTGATGACCGCCGACATCATTCTCTACAAGGCGACCAGGGTGCCCGTGGGCGAGGACCAGCAGCCTCACCTGGAGCTGGCGCGGGAGATCGCCCGCCGGTTCAATCGCCTGTTCGGGGAGACCTTCCCCGAGCCTCACGCCAAGCTCACGCAGGCGCCGGTGGTTATGGGCCTGGACGGTGTCAATAAGATGAGCAAGAGCCTGGACAATGACATCGAGCTGGCCGCTACGCCAGAGGAGACGGTGCAGCGGGTGATGACCGCTGTTACCGACCCGCAGCGAACGCATCGTCACATCCCCGGTCGGCCCGAGGTGTGCAACGTCTACAGCCTCCATCACCACTTCAACCCGGATCAGTTGGAGGTTGTGTATGAGGAGTGCACCACCGCCAAGCGAGGCTGCGTCGAGTGTAAGCAGCAACTGGCCGACGGCATTAATCGCGTGCTTGCGCCGTTCCGAGAGCGACGACAGGAATTGGCCAGCCGTCCTGACTACGTCAAGGAGGCGCTGGCCGACGGGGCTGCCCGCGCCCGCGTCATCGCCAGCGAGACTCTGGCCGAGGTGCGAGACAAGATGGGGCTACCTGCGGCCTATGGCCACTGATCTCCCTTCGACAAGCTCAGGGCAGGCCCCTCCTTCCAAAAGCGGCAGGAGCCCGCTGGAAGTAGCTCGACTCTGCGTTCGCGAGAGCGAGCGCATTGTTATGGCCGCCTTCGGTCGTCCGCAGGACGTGCGGGTCAAAGGGCGGGGCAACCTCGTCACGGCCGCCGACCTGGCCTCGGAGCGGGCCATCCACGAGATCCTGGCGGCCGAGTACCCCGACCACGCGGTGCTTTCGGAGGAGACGGCCTCGAGCGTTGAGGGCGAGGGGTGGATGTGGGTGGTGGACCCTATCGACGGCACCCACAACTTCGCCCGCGGCATCCCCTTCTTCTGCATCAACATCGCGCTGTGCTATCGAGAGGAGCCGCTTGTGGGGCTCACCTTCGAGCCCGTTCACGGAGAGGAGTTCTGGGCCCAGAAGGGCGAGGGGGCGTTCGTGAACGGCGAGCGGATAGAGGTCTCGCAGGTGGAGAGCGTGGGGGCGTCGCTGCTGGCGGTGGGCCTGGGCTACGACGATCAGAGGGCGGGTCGGCTGCTGGCCTTGATGCAAGAGCTGTGGCCGGGGATGCAGAGCATACGGATCATGGGGAGTGCGGCCCTGGGGCTGGCCTACGCTGCCTGCGGTCGGTTCGACCTGTTCGTGCATCATGTGCTGTTCCCGTGGGACAGCGCGGCGGGCATTCTGCTGGTGCGAGAGGCAGGGGGGACGATCAGCGATCGCGACGGCGGGCCGATGAGCATCCGGAGCGAAGGTACGATCGCCGGCGCGCCGGGGGCGCACGCGGACTTCCTGCGGCTGGCGGCGGGCAAGCCCTGGCGGTAGGGCCAGGGCACTCCTCTCGAAATTTGTCCCACCCACCCGCCCTTCAATTACTCGGTCTAGGGGACACCCTTCGGCAAGCTCAGGGCAGGCTCCTAGACCCCCGGCAGGGGGCAGTGCCCCTGCACCCCCGATGAGGGGCGCGCAGGGGCTGGCGGTCGGCGCTCACTGCTCAAGGAGCTGACGGAGGATGAGCGCGTCCTCAGCCGAGCGCACCGGTGGGTACGCGGCCTGGGCGCAGCACGACGTAGACACCTGCTAGCACCAGAAGTGCCCCAGCGACCTCGAAGGCGCTCGGCATCTCTCTGAGGATGAAGGCAGCAAGAGTCGTTGCGCCCACCGGCTCTCCCAGAATCGCCACCGCCACCATAGCAGCGGGAACGTACGCCAGAGACCAGTTGATGGCGGTGTGGCCGACGAGCTGGGGCACGAGAGCCAGCAAGCCCAGCATCACGAAGGTCTTGGTGCTGTAGCCTGTGAAGGGCTCCCCTACTACCAGCACGGAGACCACCAGCAACACGGCTGCCACCGGATACACAATGCCGACGTACCTGACCCAGGACAGATGCGGCCGAGCCCGTCGTCCTATCATCAAGTAGCCAGCCGCGAAGATCGCGCCCAGCAGCGCGTACAGGTCGCCTACCACTGTCCCCAGACCTTCGCCCACGTCCTCGGTAACCATCAAGGCGGCCCCGACTGTCGCTATGCCGATCCCGGCCCAGGTCGCTGTTACCACCCGTTCGCCCAGTACAAACGGCGAGGCGAGGCCCACGAATACCGGAGTGGTCGTCACCAGTACCACCGATGTGATCACCGAGGTCTGCTGGAGCGACGCGATCCAGAAGCCGAAGTGCAGCGCGAGGAACGTGCCCGCTAGGAGAGGCCACGTCCACAGGCCGCCCGCGGATGCCCGCTCGCGACCTGTCGCTAGGGCCAAGGCGCCCGCTGGCACCGCAGCTAGCCCCATCCGATAGGCTGCGATGACCAGCGCGGGGGCGTCCGCCTCTCGGATGAGGACGGCTGCGCAGGAGACAGCCACTACCCCAATGGCCAGAACCGCGTGGGCATGAAGCCTTCCCTGGTGCATGCGGCCATCCTAGCATATCGGCCGCCAGAAGCGTTGCGCTGGGCGCGGGCGGGTGGTACGCCAGGAGGCGGTGGGTGGGGTAGGGTGGGTCTGACCTATCGTGTCTTGACGATCGCGAGACTTGCTGCCACAATGCGGGCTGTCCTGATTCGTCTGGGGCCAACACCAACCCCACATCGGAACCGATATTGACGATGAGGAGGTCGAGATGAAGCTGCTTAACGACTTCAAGCAGTTCCTGCTCAGGGGCAACTTTGTCGACATGGCGGTCGCTCTAGTGATGGCGCTTGCGATCTTTGCTGTGGTCCAGGCTCTGATCGAGGACCTGATCACACCGATCATTGCAGCCATCGCTGGCGAGCCGGATTTCTCTGCGCTGACCTTCGAAATCAACAAGAGCATCTTCAGGTACGGTCACTTCATTAACGCCGTGATCACGTTCATCCTCATGGCTGCAGCCGTCTTCTTCTTCGTTGTTGTTCCGGTGAACGCCCTCATCGCGCGGTCACGCAAGGAACCGCCGGCGGACCCGACGACGCGCAAGTGCCCGGAGTGCCTGAGCGAGATACCGGTCGATGCCCGCCGCTGCGCGTTCTGCGCGTCGCAAATCCCGAGCGCCTGACGCACTTGCGGTAAGCTTCCCCAGCAGGCACGCTCACCCCGAAGGGCGGTGAGGGTGAAGCTGGACTGCGTAGCGGTGAGAAGGATGGTGGCGGGTGCGCTGACAGTGCTACTAGCAATAGCGCTAGGGCTGCTGGTGTTTCCGGCCATGGAAGGACAGGAGAGCGCTCGCGCCCAGGGCACTGTCAGCTTCGACATCGACCCGGAGATCACGGGAAACAGCGCCAACACGCTGGGAGCGGTGGAGAACTGCTATGCGGTCGCTTGCCCCAGCGTGGAGTGTAGCTGGGACGGCAGTTCCTCGTTCGACGGCGTCAGCGACTATGTGATCGATGTTGTCGTTAGTGGCGACACGCAGGCGCTCAACAACTACTACGCGTCACTGAACTACGACGAGGCCAAGGTTCACGTGGCTGAGCCCGACACAGACACGCTCATCAAGATGCCTTGGGCGTTCGATCTCAGTGAGGAGCTACCGGACAGTGACGGCATTTTCGCTGCTGGTGCGATATACCTCATGGGTGAGTCGGGCACTGCGGGCAACGGCACCATAGTGAGAGTTGGCCTGGACATCGGCGCGTCTGGCGTCGTCCTCTTCAGCCTCGAGGCGGCTCCGCTGACGGCTTACGTGTCAGCGGCGACCTTTCCGGATAGCCATCCGCTGACGCTGGACGTGGGCAGGCTGGCCATCAACGATGCTTGCCCTGGTGCCGTGGGTGGCATAGCGGAGCTGCCGGATGTATCCGGCTCGTCGGGGCGCAACAACGTGGCCATCGCAGGGCTGGCGGCTGCGGTGCTGGTCGCTCTGGCGGCAGGCGGGTGGTACGCCAGGAGGTGGTGGGTCAGGTAAGGGCGGCGGCGAGCAGCTAGGCTCCTCCTGCCTCGGTAGCCGTCCAGCGGTCGTTGCGCTCGTAGTAGGAGAGCGTGAGGAGTAGTTCGCCCTCGAGTCGCACCAAGTAGCAGCGGCGGCGGGGCTCCTGCCACTCGCGCTCCACCGCCAGGATGTCGCGCTCGCTGCCGCGCCAGGTCACGCGCTGGGGTCGCTGGGGGTAGCGGCTGCCGGCGTAGCAGGCGACATCGACCATCTCCTCAATCATCGGTGGCTGCCTGGGCGGGCCTCTCGAGGAGCTCCATCACCAGGCGGAAGGCGGCGCCTATGGCCGGCAGGCAGACGCGCAGGGGCACGTCAGAACTGCGATAGGCTTGCAGTCCCTCCGGCGTGCTGAGGTCGATACCGGTCAACTCGCGGCAGGAGAGGCTACCCGTCTCCTGCTCGAAGCGTTGGCAGAGCTCGCGGGCGAGGGCGTAGGCCGTATCGCGCGGCTGCGAGGGCTCCTCGCGGCCGTGCTTGAGGCCGATGGCCATGACTGAGCCGATGACGGCGCCGCAGACCTCGCCTCTGCCGCCGATGCCGCCGCCAAAGGCGGTGGCGATCCTGGGGATGATCTCGCTGTTTATTCCGAGCTGCTGGCTCACGGCCAGCAACAGGGACTCCGCTCAGTCGTATCCACGGGCAGCGAGTAGCTGCGCCTCGTTTGGCTGCATCGTCATCACCTCACAGCTTGGGCCTGGCCTTGTGCCACTCGGTCGCTTGCTCGTAGGCGTAGGCAACGCGGAGGATGGTAGGTTCGTCGAAGGGCTTGGCCATGATGTGGAGGCCGACCGGTAGGGCGTCTCCGCCAGAGGCGGACCCGCCTCCGGCGGGGGCGAAGCCGCAGGGGACCGAGATGGCGGGAATGCCGGCGATGTTCACCGGGATGGTGCAGACGTCGCTCAGGTACATCTGGAGGGGGTCGGCCGTTTTCTCGCCCAGCTTGAAGGCGGGCGTAGGGGAGACGGCGGTCACCAGCGCGTCGCACTTCTGGAAGGCGGCGTCGAACTCGCGGCGGATGAGTGTGCGCACCTTCTGGGCCTTGAGGTAGTAGGCGTCGTAGTAGCCGGCGGAGAGGGCGTAGGTGCCGAGCATGATGCGCCGCTTGACCTCGTCGCCGAAGCCGTACTGGCGAGTCAGCTCCATGTTCTGCCACATGGTATCGCCGCGCCTGTCCGAGTAGCCGTACT
>CAZEJO010000013.1:0-28875 GCA_964512285.1 uncultured Dehalococcoidia bacterium
CTACCCTAGCGGATATCCTTGACGCCCACACTAAAGAGGGCGAGCTGTACGAGCGGCTGGCGGACAACAAGGTTCGCTGCTACGCCTGCGGCCATCGCTGTGTCATCCTCGAGGGGCTGCGGGGCATCTGCAAGGTGCGCTTCAACCGGGGCGGCAAGCTGTTCGTGCCCAGCGGGTACGTGGCTGCTCTCCAGCTCGACTCCACTGAGAAGAAGCCCTTCTACCACGTCCTGCCCGGCTCCAGCACGCTCACGTTTGGCATGCTGGGCTGCGACTACCACTGCTCCTACTGCCAGAACTGGCTCAGCTCTCAGGCCCTGCGCGACCCGGTGGCCGGCCACGTGCCCGAGACCATCAGCGCTCAGGAGATAGTGGCCGGTGCGGTGCGCACAAGCGCCGAAATCGTCGGCAGCTCCTACAACGAGCCGCTTATCACATCCGAGTGGGCGGTGGAGATATTCCGCCTGGCCAAGGAAAAGGGCCTGAAGACGCTGTACGTCTCCAACGGGAACGCCACGCGCGAGGTGCTGGAGTACCTGCGGCCCTGGCTGGACTGCTTCAAGGTGGACCTCAAGAGCATGTCCGCCAAGAGCTATCGCTCACTGGGGGGCAAGCTGGCGAACGTCTTGGAGGGCATCCGCATGGCGGTGGAGATGGGCTTCTGGGTGGAGGTGGTGACCCTGGTGGTGCCCGGCTTCAACGACTCCGACGATGAGCTGCGGGAGGCCGCCGATTTCCTGGTCTCGGTCTCGCCCGACATTCCCTGGCACGTGACCGCCTTCCACAGGAACTACAAGATGACCGACGTCGAGAACACGCCGCCGGAGACGCTTCTGCGGGCGGCTGGCATCGGCAAGGAGGCGGGCGTCCGCTATGTGTACGCCGGAAACCTGCCGGGCATGGTGCGCTCGCTGGAGAACACGTACTGCCACAACTGCAACGAGCCGTTGGTGGAGCGGGTCGGCTTTCAGGTTAGGCAGTATCGGATAGAGGGCGGTCGCTGTCCCTCCTGCTCGACGGCCATCCCCGGCATCTGGTGGTAGCGGCGCCAATCTGATCCGGAGCAGCACAAAGCCTCTGATGAGAGGGGCCTCGCTCTTTGGCTACGCGTGCCGTCGGGGCCGTCGGCGGCGCGGCTACCGCCTACGGCTGGGCTCCGCTGCCATGGGCGTCCTTCTAGTCCCAGGCAAAGGGTGGGTACTCCTGCGTCAGGGAGAACAGGTAGGCGGTCATCCTGGCCTGCCAGCGGAGGTAGTTCAAGACGAACGAGTAGAACTGCTTAGCGTACTGCTCGTTGGCGATGGCGACGATGGCCGTCCAGGGAAGGATGACAATGAAGGCGAGCCCCAGGATGCCCAGAACGATGCCGTGAGGGATGAGGAGGATCTGGGTGAAGAGGGCATGGAGCCACGTGGGGCTGCCGCTGGGCTGGAAGTCGACCTTGACCGTGCTTTCGATGGCCTTCTCTGGAGCCTCATCGGTGAGGAAGAAAATGTAGGTGTAGATGGCCATGAAGAGCTTGCCGTAGCGTGCGAACTCCGCCCCGTCCTCCTTGATGAACTTGTCGCCGCCCTTGGAACGGACTCGTAGGGCTATGGCGATGGGGGCGACGATGTACGCCAAGAAACCGAGGATTCCCGCGGCCAGCCAGTAGAAGACGATCGCGATGATGGTGTGCATGATGGCCTGGTCTCTGGGGATCTTCTCGCGGATAGGTACGTCCAGGGTGGCGGGGTAGCCCGTGGCCATGGCATCCTCCTTCTTTGTGGATAGGGTCAGGCTGGCCGGAACGATGACTGTGGTCTTGGAGCCAATGATGGCGCGCAGTTGTTGGCTTGTCAAGCGAAAATAAGGGTCGGTTGTTGGAGACCTTCGATGACAGCGGGCGGCAGCGAGGGCCGTGCCTACTCGTAGCGGATGGCTTCGGCGATGACGATGCCCGACGCTTGGCGCGAGGGGAGAAGGGTCATGAGGAACGTGGCGAGGTAGGCGAAGGCGGCGGTAAGGATGATCTCCCACCAGGGGATGATGAAGCCCATGTCGATGTTGGAGACGTCGTCACTGTGGAGGAGGTTGAAGGAGAGGAGCACAGCCAGGCCGACGCCGGTGGCGATGCCGAGCAGGGCGATGAAAGATGACTCCATGATGAAGCTGAGGGCGATGCTGCCGCGGGTGTAGCCGATGGCCCGCAGCATGCCGATCTGCTGGCGCCGCTCAACCACCGAGCGGAAGGCGATAACGCCGACGGCCGCCGTGCCCACCAGCAGGCCCAAGCCCATGAAGCCCTGGATCAGGTAGAAGAAACTGTTGAAGGTGGCCAGCTGGTCCTCGACCTGGTCCTTTATGGATACGGCCTGGGCGCCGGTGGTGACCAGGGCCGACTCGATGGCTTTGGCCGTGTCGCCGGAATCCACGCCCGGCTGCACCCTGACGTAGAAGCGGGAGAACTCGGGCTCACCGAAGGCCTCGTTGAAGGTCTCCTCCGAGGTGTAAAGGCCAAAGAAGTTGGCGCTGGCGCCAGAATCGATAACTCCAATGAGGGAGAGGTTTACCGGCTTGCCACTAGTCGGGTCGCGCAGTTGTAGGGCCAGGGGCTCCATGACCTTGGCGGTCTCGTCGAAATCTTCGACGTGGAATTCGTAGCCGCCGGCCTGGAAGCCGCCCTCAGATACGGCGAAGGCGTCGATCACCGCCAGGCCGGGCGTGGTGCGAAGGGCCTCCCACACGGCGGCGTCGTCCGCGTACTGACGGGCGCGGGTCTGGAGCCTGATCTGCGAGTCGCGGGCGAAGGCGTCGTCCACTCCCACGACTGGATAGGATTCCCACTCGTGCCTTCCGCCAGGTCGCCGCAGCTCCGCGCCGACGAAGAGGTCGGGGTAGCGGACTGCGCCGACGGCGGCGAACTGGCTGGTATCGACTGAGCCTTCCCTGTCGAGGGCGGCGTTCAGGTCGCTGATGGGGTTGTTGGGGTTCTCGGTCACCACGATGTCCCAGCCGCCGCGGGCGTCGTCGCGGAGAAAGATGGCGCCGAAGTTGGTTTTGATCATGGACATCACCACCACGGCGAAGACTACGAGGGCGATCATGGCCAGGGTCATGCCGGTGCGGAACTTGTTGGCCAGAGGATAGGCGACGGCGATACGTAGGGAGGGCAGGAGGCGGCCAAGCCAGCCGCCGGCGTGCTCTATGGCGTGGAGGAGGATGTCGGCGTTGTAGACGATGACGAAGGTGGCGGAGGCGACCATGAAGATGCCGCTGAGGAAGAACATCTCGATGTCGCCCGTCATCTCCGGCAGGAGTCTATCGAGGGCATCGAAGGGGAGGGCCCAGAATGTCAGGACGGCCAGGCCGACAATGGTGAAGACGGGTCGCTCCGGCAGGGCGAAGTAGCGCATGACCGGGGCTAGACTCAGCAGGGCGATGGATACGCCGAGGGTGAATGGAGCTTCTAGTCCAGCACTGACGCCGACCCAGGCGAGGAAGACCCCGAACAGGATGGCTATGATACCCAGGATCAGCGTGCGAAGTCGCGCCCGGCGGTAGGTGGGCTCGGGGATGTCACGGAGGGCCCGCACGATGTTGAGGCGGCTCACCCGCCAAGAGGAGATGACGACGGTGATGAAGGTGACCACGACTCCCAGGCAGTAGGCGATGATGAGGCTGCGGGGGGTGACGTGGGGAGTGATGTCGATGTTGATCTGGGCGAACATACCGGCCATGACGCGGGCTATGGCGATGGCCACGAGCACTCCCAGGCCGGCACCGACCAAGGCAGCGCCCAGGTTGTAGGCCATGCCCTCTGAGAGGAAGGCGTGGACGAGCTGACTGCGCTTGCTGCCCACGGCGCGGGCCATGCCCATCTCCGGCTTTCGCTCCGCCGCTAGCATGACAAAGATCATGAAGATGAGGAGGATGCCGGCGGCGATGGAGAAGAGGCCCATGACCAAGAACATGGTCGACATGACGTTACCTATGAGTTCGGCCATCTCCACGGTATCCTGCTTTATCTTCTCCACGCTCAGGTTGGGGTTGGTGAGGGCAGCCTCCACCTTCGCGGCGACCGTATCGGAGAGAGCCATGCCGTCGCGCACGCCGCCGCGGTTGGAGATGCCGATGAAGTCGATCTCCCCCTCGCGGTCGAAGAGCCGCTGGGCCACGTCCAGGCGGGTGACCATGCCATCCTGTGATTGGCCCTCCTCGGTAGTGATGGCGCCGGTGATGTATTTGTCCTTGACGATGTCCGCCACTCTAAAGAGGGAGGGCTTTCCGGCGACGAAAACTTGAAGTGTATCGCCGACCTGAGCGTCAAGCTCCTCCTGGCCGCTCTCGTTTAGGTAGATCTCGTCGGAGCCGAGGTCGCGGAGGTCGAGCACCTTGCCATCGAGAGAGATGATGTCGGGGAAGCCGTCCAGGCGCTCGGGGTCCGTGCCGGTGAGAAAGGCCGAGGGGGTGCTGAGGCCCGTTCGTGGGTTGATGACCGGCACCGGCTCGAAGAGGGCCGGGGCAATGCCGTCGATGTCGGGGTCGTTGCCCAGGGCGGCCTCGAGCTCGGCGACGGTGGATTCGGGAACGAAGGGCTCAGCGGTGCCGTCACCGGTCTTCTCCACATCGAACTGCACGATCTCGTCGAGGTGGCCTGTTAACTCATAGACCCAGTTCGTCACGCTGCGATCGACGGTGTCGCCGGTGGTGAGGGCGGCGGAGATGATGAGGGTGCTGAGCATGAGGCCGATGACGATGAGGACGGTCTGGGCCATGCGGCGGGGGATGTTGCGCACGCCCATTTTGAACATGATGCGGTTGCGCAACACGACATAGGCCACGCTGGCCAGCGAGATCGCCAGGCCGACCAGTAGGCCGATCATGATGTAGTTCATCGATAGGCCGAACAGTTCGTCCATCAGCGATCTCTGTCTAGGCTTCTTCGGCTGGGACTTTGCGGGAGGGCTCTTTGTCGTGGTCGGTGCGCTTTTCGTCCACTATCAGGCCGTCCACCATGTAGACGATGCGCTGAGCGTAGCCAGCCATCTTGGGGTCGTGGGTGACCACGACAAAGGTCTGGTTGCTGGCTTCGTTCAGCTCGCGCAGCAGGTTCATGATCTGTTCGGCGTTGGTGCTATCGAGGGCGCCGGTGGGCTCGTCGGCCCAGACGATGGCTGGGTCGTTCACCAGGGAGCGGGCCACGGCCACCCGCTGGCGTTCGCCTCCGGATAGCTCGGCCGGTCTGTGGCCGGCGCGGTCGGCGAGATGGACGAAGTCCAGGGCGCGCATGGCGGCCTCGCGGGCCCTCTTGGCTCCCGTGCCCGAAACCAACATGGGCAGCTCCACGTTTTCCACCGCCGAAAGGATGGGCAGGAGGTCATAGATCTGGAAGACGAAGCCCATGTTGCGCGCGCGGTATTCCGTCTTGGCGTTGTCGGACAGACGGTTGATGTCGGTTCCATCGACGGTGACGCGGCCGCTGTCGATGTCGTCGAGGCCGCTGAGGCAGTTGAGGAGGGTGGTCTTGCCGCAGCCGGAAGGGCCCATAATGGCCACCATCTCGCCGCGCTCAACCGAGAGGGAGACGCCCTTGAGCGCCGGCACCTCGGAATAGCCGGTATCGTAGGTCTTGACCACGTCTGTGGCTTCGATGATAAGGCTTGCCATTGTGATGGCACCCTCCTACTGTCACGGCGCTGGTGTCCTGAAAGCTCAGGCAGATTCTAACATCAAGTTTATTGGCCAAGCACCTGTGGCACAAGCGTCTTGCGCCAGGCCAGTTGACAAGCTGGCTGGGGTCGGGATATATGGAGATACGACTGAGGCAGGAACCTCAAGGGGAGGAGGCCCAGCGCATCATGAAAGCTGACCAGCTCGTCCAGCTCACCATCGCCGAGGCCGCGCGCTCTTTCCAGGCGGGCGAGCTGTCGCCCGTGGAGCTCACGCGCGCCTGCCTGGAGCGCATCGAAACCCTGCAGCCGAAGCTGAACGCGTTCGTCACGCTCCTGCCGGAGCCAGCGATGGCAGACGCAAGGGCGGCGGAGGAACGACTCGGCCGCGGAAAGCGGCTGGGGCCGCTGGACGGCGTCCCCTTTGCCATCAAGGACCTCTATGAGACCAAGGGCATTCGCACCACCGCCGGCTCGAAAATCCTTGCCGACTACGTACCGGCGGAGGACGCTACCTGCATCCGTCGCCTGCGGGAGCAGGGCGTGGTGCTGCTGGGCAAGCTAAACATGCACGAGTGGGCCTTTGGAGTAACCAATGTGGTCTCCCACTTCGGGCCGACTCACAACCCTTGGGCGCTGGATCGAATCACCGGCGGCTCCAGCGGTGGTTCAGGCGCGGCGCTGGCCGCCTCCGTCTGCCTGGGCTCCCTGGGTTCGGACACGGGCGGCTCGATCCGCATGCCGGCCTCGATGTGCGGCATCGTCGGGCTCAAGCCGACCTTCGGGCGGGTGAGCAAGCACGGCGTCGTCCCTCTGAGCGGCTCGCTCGACCACGCTGGGCCTATGACACGCACGGTGGAGGACGCTGCGCTCGTCCTTCAGGCCATCGCGGGGCTCGACCCAGATGACCCCACCACCGAGGACGTGCCCGTGCCGGACTACCTGGCGGCTCTGAGCGGCGAGGTGAGAGGGCTGCGGGTCGGCGTGCCGGACAAAGACGTGCTCTCGGGCGTGGATGAGGACGTGGAAGCAAGCTTCCGGGCGGCTCTGGAGACCCTGGAGAGCCTGGGCGTCTCGCTGGTCGAAGTGCACATTCCGACTCTTCAGCGGGCTGATGCCATCTGGCTGGCAGTAGCGGCGCCAGAGGCAGCGGCCTTCCATCGGCGGAACATGGAGGAGCGACCGGGGGACTTCAGCGAGCAGGTGCGATTACGGCTGCAACTGGGGTTGCAGCTACGGGCGGTGGACTACCTGCAGGGCCTGGAAAGCCAGCGGCAGCTTCGGGCCGAGGTGGAGGAGCAGTACGCGAGGATCGACGTGTTGGTGACGCCGACTACCGCCTCTACTGCCAGCAGGATCGAGGACGAGCTTTCTGCTAGCGGGCGCGAGGTTCACATCCACGGCTTCACCTGCCCCTTCAACCTGACCGGCCAGCCGGCCATCTCCCTGCCCTGCGGCTTCGACGGGCAGGGGCTGCCGGTGGGGCTGCAGATCGTCGGCCGTCGGTTCGACGAGGAGACCGTTCTCAGGGTCGCTCACGCGTACGAGCAGGCCACCGACTGGCACCTGCGTCGGCCGCCGCTGGACTAGACGCGATGGTGGGGAGGCCGGTCAACCGCCTGCGACGGGTGGGATGATGGTCACCTCATCGTTTGGCGTTATAGGGGTATCCATCCCGCTCAGGTAACGGATGTCCCTCCCGTTTACGAACACGTTGACGTACCGGGGAATGTTACCATCCGTGTCCAGCAGGCGGCGGGCGAGGCTAGGCTCCAGTTCCACCATCCGGTTGAGTAGATCGCGAACGACGGCACTATCCGGGAGGGATACCTCGATATCACGCTTACCGGCTAGCTCCTGCAATGAGGCATGCAGCCGAACTACCGCGACGTGAGACGTAGGTTTCACCTACCCCTAGATGATCTGCAGGGCCTTGAGCTTCTCCTCGGGCACAACGCCGTTCACCCAGCCGCGCGCCTCGTAGTACTCCTGGAGCATCTCGTTCAGCTCGCAGACGTGTCCCTGAGAGCCGGGACTCTGAGACGGTTCGTTGAGGAAGCGGGCGGGCAGGATGTCGGCGCCTTCACCGATACCGGCCAGGTTGTTATAGTAGCGCTCCAGGTTGTAGATGCGCTCGCCGATGGTGAGAATGCCGTCGGCGTCCATCGGTACGCCCACCACGGCCGAGTACTGGGCGGCGTAGTGGCCGGGGTTCTCGGCGTAGGTGGAGAACTTGCAGACGCCGAGGGAGTCGGAGAGAGCCTGAAAGTCCTGGAAGAGCTTGAGCAGCCTGCCCTTGCCCTGCCAGGCCAGGGGGTCAGTCTTCTCCGGGACGCCGACGATCTCACTGGCTGGAGTGTAGCCGCGGAGGTGGCAGGCACCGCGATTGCTGGTGGCGTAGGCCAGGCCCATGCCCTTCAGGCCACGCGGGTCATAGGCGGGGATGGCTTGGCCCTTGACGGACATGGACATGCTGGGGTCGCCGAAGGCCTTGGCCGCCCGCTCGGTGCCCTCAGCCAGGGTGTTGCCGATGCCTTCCCGCTTGGCGGTCTTGTGCACCAGATCCACCATTTTGTCGGCGTCGCCCCAGCTCACGCGCTCCCTGATCAGTTCCTTCTCACTGGCCTCCATGGTCATGGCCAGCACGTTGCCCATCTCGATGGTGTCCATGCCGTAGTCATTGCACAGGTCGATAAGGAAGACAATGGAGTCGCGATTGCCGTTGTCGCAGTTAGCACCGAAGGACCAGGCCGACTCGTACTCGACGCTCTCCATGCGTATGTGGAACTTGCCGGGCTCGGTCTCGACCTCTTTCTTGCAGGCCACAGGGCAGGCGTGACAGGTGGGGTTGTCCACCAGGATGGACTGCTGGATGTGGGCACCGCTGATGTTGAA
Organism: uncultured Dehalococcoidia bacterium; assembly: GCA_964512285.1. GTDB lineage: Bacteria > Chloroflexota > Dehalococcoidia > SM23-28-2 > SM23-28-2 > SM23-28-2. The sequence continues at coordinate 8,547 of CAZEJO010000013.1, forward strand.
GGCGTTGGCGAAGCTGGTGAGCTGGGCGTTCTTGGTTGGCAGGGCGCCGATGGCGTTGACCGCCATCATAAGGCTGTTGGTGCCGTAGACCGACAATGCGCCCTTACGGGGCGCTAGCGTGGCACTCTCGTTGATGGCCTTGATAACGTCCTTGTGGGCCTGCTTGAAGGCTTCCCGATCCTTGGGCTTGGGCGGGTTCTTGGCAGCCTTGATGGCGATGGCCTTCAGGTTCTTGTTGCCGCCCACCACGCCGGTACCGCCGCGCCCTGAGATGCGGTCGTTCTCGTTGACCCAGCCGGAGAAGCGTACCTGGTTCTCCCCCGCCTGACCGATGGCTGCTACGCTCAGGTCCTCACCATGGCGCTCGCGAAGGGTCCTGACGGTCTCGTGGACGCCCTTGCCCCAGAGGTCGCTGGCGTCCTTCAGTTCGACCTTGCCTGCCTCGACGTAGGCATAGACGGGCTGCTTCGCTTTGCCCTTGAAGATCAGACCGTCGAGGCCAGCCCACTTCAAGCGAGCGCCCGACCAGCCGCCTTGGTGAGAGTCGGTGACGGTGCCGGTCAGCGGCGACTTGGTCACCACGGCCATCCGTCCGCTCATGGTAACGTCGGTGCCGGCCAGGGGGCCGACCAGGAAGCAGATGATATTATCCGGCGACAAGGGGTCAACCTGTGGGCCGTTGTCGAAGACGTACTTCACGCCGAGACCACGGCCACCGATGTACTTGCGGGCGTCCTCCTCGTTGATGCCTTCGTACTTGACCTCGCCGGCGGTCAGGTCGATGCGCGCCACACGATCGGCGTATCCACCCAGTTCCATGACCATGCTCCTTTCTCAGCGGCGGGTCGCCGCAGCCTTTTAGCGAAGAGCAACTCTATTTTTGCGCATGGCGGGTCTCCTGGCAAGAGCCAGAATTGGCTGAAGCGGCACTGGCTGAATCGCTGGGCTCATGGTTCGACAGGCTCACCATGAGCGGGCGGCAGGCTCACTATGAGCGTCTCTCTTGGACTCAGCATGAGCGGCCCCCGGGGCGATGTTTGACATAGGCATGACTGTAGCGGATCATTTTCCCAGGCAACCAAGTGAACAGATTTGCAGATCGCTCACTCTAGGCGGGAGGTAAGAGATGGCCATCGATAGCTACAAGTGGCTGCCTGGCAGCTTCGCCAACTACTACAAGACGCTTCCCCTCGAGAAGGCGGAGTCCATCCCCTGGACACCGCTTGCCAAGCCGATCGAGGAGTGCTGCTTCTCTCTGGTGGCCACTGCCGGCCTCTATGTGAAGGGCAAGGAGCCGTCTTTCGACCTGGACGGAGAGCGGAAGAACCCCTTCTGGGGCGACCCCACCTATCGCACCATCTCCCGCGACGTTAAGCAGGAGGAGATCGGCGTCGCTCACTTTCACATCAACACCGCCGACCTGGAGACGGACCTGAACATCGCCCTGCCCGTGCATCGCTTTCTGGAGCTGGAGGCAGCGGGCGAGATTGGCTCCCTGGCTCCTACCTCTTACTCCGTCATGGGCTATCAGGGGAACCCGCCTAACACTAACGAGTGGGAGAACCGCTACGGCCCCGAAATGGCCGCTCGCATGAAGGAGGAGGGGGTGGATGCGGTCCTTCTCACTCCCGTCTGACCGGACTGCTGCCTGAACGTGCCCGTGCTGGCACGTGTCATCGAGGCCGCTGGTATCAGCACCGTCACGGTCACCGCGATGCCTGACCTGGCCGAACGCTTGGGCGTTCCCCGCATCGTCGGGGTGGAGTTCCCCTTCGGCCATACGCTGGGGCATGCCGGCGAGCGCGAGGAGCAGATGAAGGTTATCCGCGATGCTTTGCGGGTGCTGCGAGATGCCAGCGAGCCGAACACGGTGGAGCATCTGCCCTATGAGTGGCCGGACTTCGAGCGCTGGAAGCGGGTGTGGCACCCCAGCGAGGCAGCGCCCATCATCGCCTTGCTGATAGAGCAGCGCCGCCGGGCGAGGGGGCGGAATAGCTCTTAGTTACAAGACGGGCGCTCTACCTGTTGTCGATCCGCTGAAGAAGCTCCCAGACGAAGGCTTGGGTGCGGGCGAGAACGTCCGCGTCCACGTTCTCGAAGATGTCGTCCGGCCGATGCCAGTAGGGGAGAACGCTGTCGGGTCGCAGGTTGACGAAGGTCAGGCTGGGCAGCCCGTTCTTGATGCCGATGGCGCCCTCGGTGAAGCCCAGCGGCATCACGCTGGAGTAAGCGCCCAGCTCCGGCCAATCGGCGGCGATCTGGTCGGCCAGGGCCACCAGGGTGGGGTCGGAGCGATAGGGCCTGGTCATTCCCTCGCGGGTGATGTAGCAGGGGCCGGAGCCGGGCCCAGCCAGCGAGTCGAGGGTGATGAAGTAGGCGCCCTTAAGCTCCTCTCGATGGTCGCGCAGGAAGGCGGCGGCTCCATGGCAGCCCACCTCCTCACAGCCGCTGTTAACGACCCATACCTCCGTGTTGGCGAGGGGTTCGTCCTTCAGCCGCTCGGCCAGGGTGAGGACGATGGCAGCGCCGCTGGCATTATCGTTGGCTCCCGGCGTGTAGGGGGTCATGTCCGGCTGAACGGTCATGATGAGGTTCAGGATCAAGAGCACGGTCGGGACGAGCGAGACGAGGTAGATGACGTTGCTCTGGAGGACCGAGCCGGCGATGTACAGGAGCACGAGGGCAGCCATGCTGGCGAAGGCGATCGCTACCAGAACCCGGAAGACCTTCAGATGAAGCGGCGTTCGGAAGACGAAGGGGGTTCGGTGGGTGTCCAGATGGCCGACCAGTACCAGGCGCCGGTCGGGAGTGCGCGCGGCAGGGATGACAGTCCACACGTTCTGACTGGGGCGTTTGGGCAGGAGCCAGCGAATGGGGTTGGTGGTGAAGTTCAGCTCCAGGTAGGCGGAGACCAGGGTCGTGGCCGCCAGCACGGTGGCCAGGATTGCGGTGACGCGGCCGGCGAGAGGATAGATGGCGACGGCTAGCAGGGCGAGGGTGATGGCGAGGGCGAAGGGCCGCCACTGGGAGGTGCCGCTGGTGAAACGCTGTATTCGCGGCGACAGGTCGAGCTTGTCGAGCACGCCCCAGGCGTAGGCCGCCGCCGCCGCCTCGGCGGTTGTGGTCGAGCCGCGGGGGCCGATGTCCACGGACAGGTAACGAACGTGCTCCAGGGCGCGCGCTGCAAGCTCCCTGTCGTCGGCGCGATTGGGGTGGCGCTGCTGGGGGGCGTCGGGCGGGCCTGTGTCGGTTGGGTCAGGAGTCATCGTCGTTCTCTCCCCGGGATCAGTGTGCTCGTAAGATCAGACGAGACGGGCGGCTTGCTGAATGCTAGCGTTTGGCAGGGGCCTGCGTCAAGGAGCGCGGGTGTCGCGGCGTCAGCCCTGGTACAATTCCAGGGTTGGCTTGGGTGCCCATGGTGATGCCAGCAGGGGAGGAGAGCATGACGAAGGCCGTTCTTTGGGACCTGGACGGCGTTCTGGTGGACACGGCGCCGTTTCACTTCCAGGCCTGGCAGGAGCTGTTCCAGTCGCTAGGTAAGGGATTTGCTGAGGCCGACTTCCGCCGCGGTTTCGGTCTGAGGAACGATGCCATACTGGGGGATATCCTGGGCGAGCTTACGCCGGCAGAAATCGAGCGGCTGGCCCAGAAGAAGGAAGAGCTGTACAGGCAGAAGATCGAGGGCAGAGTGACGGCTATCCCCGGCGCGATGGGCCTCTTGCGTCGTCTTCAGCAAAGAGGCAGGAAGTCGGCCATCGTGTCCTCGACCACTCGCGAGAACGTGCGCGTGGTGCTCGGTTCCCTGGGGCTTGAGGGCGCGTTCGAGGCGGTGGTCGCTGAGGAGGATGCGCCGAAGGGGAAGCCCGACCCGCAGGGTTTCCTGGTGGCAGCGGAGAAGCTGGGCGTGGCGGCAAGCGAGTGCGTGGTGATCGAGGACGCGCCGGGTGGGGTGGAGGCCGCCAAGAGGGCGGGAATGCGCTGCATCGGCGTGACCACCAGTCGGCCCCGGGGAGGCTTGGCTGCCGCCGATCTGGTGGTGGATAGCTTGGAAGAAGCGGCCGTCTACGCGTTCCTGGGGATCTAGGTTGCGCTAGTAGACGACTTCCTCGGTCGCCAGCCTCTCGATCTCGTCGCTCGGCATTCCCAGGAGTTCCCCCAGCACGTACTGGTTGTGCTCGCCTAGCAGGGGGCCCGGACGGCGAATCTCGGCTGGCGTGCGCGAGAACTTCCACGGCGGGCTCAGCGTCAGCTTCTCGCCGATGACCGGGTGGTCCAGGGGCTGTAGGATGCCTCGCGCGCGGATGTGCTCATCCTGGACGAGCGCGGGCCCGTCGAGGACGGGCATGGCCGCCACACCGACCTTCTGCAAGGCCTGGGTTACCTGCTCCTGGCTGCGGCTGGAGGTCCACTCGCCGATGAGTTGATCCAGGGCCTCCTGATTCTGCCAGCGGCTGGCGGCGTCGGCGAACCTTTCGTCTTCCAGTCGACTGTCACCCACCACGCGGCGGAGGGCGTCCCACTCATCCTCGCAGGCGACGGCGATGGTCACCCACTTGTCGTTGCCCAGGCAGGGGTAGCAGTTGTGGGGAGCCATGATGTGGTCGCGGTTTCCGGCCCTGGTCTGCACTCGACCGTTCATGCTGTAGTCCATGAAGGTGTGCCCGATAAGGGCGCTGACGGCCTCCGTGGACGACAGGTCGATGTGCTGGCCCTTGCCGGTGCGCGCTCGATAGTAGAGAGCGGCCAGGATGGCGAAGGCGGAGGTGGTGCCGACCCGCAGGTCGACGGCGCCGCTGAGGGGCATGGGAGGGTTGTCGGGGTAGCCGGTGATGTAGGTATGGCCGCCCATCGCGGCGAAGGTGGGGGCGTAGCCGGCGTAGGTGCGCTCCGGCCCGGTGGCGCCGACCGCCGAGGAGGAGAGCATGATGATATCAGGCTTGACTGCCTTGAGGTCGTCGTAGCCCAGGCCGAGCCTGTCCATCACGCCCGGGCGCATGTTTTGGGTCACTACGTCGCTTATCTGGACGACCCTTTTCGCTATCTCCACGGCTTTGGGCTGGCTGAGGTTCAGGGTCAGGCTCAGCTTGCCGAGGTTCAGGTCGTTGAAGATGACCGAATGATCGGGGCTGGTCATAGTCGGCCCTGTCATCAGGGAGCGCAGGCGGGTGTGGTCGAGGCGACGGTGACTCTCCACCTTGATCACCTCGGCGCCCAGCAGGGCAAGGAGCAGGGTGGCCTGGGGCCCAGCCCAGGCCCAGGTGAAGTCGAGGATTCTTATGCCTTCCAGGGGTCTTCTCGTCATGGGGCGGGTCTCACGCTAGATGGCTCCATCAGCGGCCATCTTGGCCATTTGCTCGGCTGAGTAGCCGAGGCGGTCGCGGTAGATCTGCTCATTGTGCTCGCCGAGGAGGGGAGCGGCTCGCTCGCCGCGCCAGGGGGTCTCGGACATCTTGTAGGCAACCGTGGGGTACTCCAGCCTGCCTGTCTGGGGATGGTCGAGTTCGGCGAAGAAGCCGCGCTCACGAGCCTGCGGCCAGTTCGCTATCTCCGCCGCCGTGCGCACGGGCCCGATGGGGACGCCGAGGGCCTGCCCCTTGTGATAGAGATCCTCCTTGGTGTGCTGGGCCATCCACTCTTCCAGGAGGGGCTGGATCTCATTGCGATGCTGGGAGCGAGTGATCTCGTCGCGGCACTTTTCACCCTGGGCCCAGGCGGGGTTGCCCATCAGCTCCACCAGGGCCTGCCACTGGTGATTCTGAACGGCGGTGATCACCACGTGCTCGTCCTTGCTGGGCACAAGTCCTCCCACCATCCCGGGCCAGGGAGTCGGGTTCGGCGTGTTGGCGAAGTGGTCCACCGCCACCCGCTCGAGGGCGAGGAGCGCCTCGAACTTGGAGATATCGATGTGCTGGCCCTGGCCGGTGGCCAGGCGAGAGAAGAGAGCGGCCAGGGTGGCCACGGCAGCGGCGAGGCCGCTGTCGTACTCACCGACCTCGCCTCCAGCCACGACGGGCGCTTCGTCTCGCTTGTCTTCGGGAGCGACGTAGAAGAAGGAGGAGTGGCCGCTGACGTGGTAGAGGTTGAGGTGATAGCTCTTGTAGTCGCGGTAGGGGCCCGTCTGGCCGAAGGGGGTGATGGAGGTGACGATGAGGCGGGGGTTGAGAGCGCTGAGGGCGGCGTAGTCCAGGTCCAGGTCTGTCATCTCGCCGGGCGGGTGGTCCTCGATGAGGACGTCGGCCTGCTCGGCTAGGCGCTGGAAGAGCTGGCGGCCGCTGGTCGTGCGCGGGTCGAGAGTGACCCCCAGCTTGTTGGTGTTCAGGGAGAGGAAGAGGCCGCTCTTCTCAGGGTGGGGGACATCGTTGGGGAAGGGGCCTCTGGTGCGGGCCGGGTCGCCCGCGGGTGGCTGCTCGGCCTTGATGACCTCCGCGCCGAGGTCGGCGAGGAGCTTGCCGCAGTAGGGGCCGCTGATCATCTGAGAGTACTCGAGGATCTTGACCCCACGCAGGGCTGTTTCGGCCATGTTGTCGCGTTCTCCTGGGCAGTGTTCGGCGGGCCGCTCGGCCCGCCTCACCATAAGGTTACGATCTGGGCTCGTTAGGGGCAAGCTGCGGCGTTCAGCAGGGTGAGCCCCTTCGGCAAGCCCTTCGACAAGCTCAGGGTGAGCGGAGGCTTGGCGTGCTCCCTTGCGAGCCCTCGCGCCTACGATTAGAATGGGTGGCAAGCTGATTCCTGGGAGGTAGGCCATGAAGCGGTTCACGTTGGCTATCCTGCTCGTGACGGTGGTCGCAGCCACCGTGTTCGCGATGCTCAGCCGTCCTGGTGCTGAGGCCCGCCCCGACGTCACCATCACCGTCAGCCATCCCCTCGACGTTCTTGCCCTCCGCGATGGCATACTGACCCTGCGCGAGGCCATGATGCTGGCCACGGGCGACCTCTCTGTCTATGTGCTCGGGCCCGCAGAGTGCTTACGCGTCTCCGGAGCGGTGTGGGTGGGCTTACCGACTTCTGGGCACTGCACTAGCTCCGAACCCCCCGGCGCCGAGTCGGCCGACACCATCGTCTTCGACACGGGAGTCTTCCCACCCGGCTCCCCCGCCACCATCACCCTCGGCGATACCCTGCCCGACCTGGACACCGGCGACGACACCGTGGATGGCACTTCCGCTGAGGTGATCGTCGACGGTGTAAGCGAAGACTTTTCCTGCTTCGACATTGCCTCCGCCAACAACACCATCAAGGGGCTGGAGATCTACAACTGCAGCATTGGTGTGTACCTGCATTCCGGCGCCCAGTACAACACCATCGGCGGTAGCACTCCCGGCGAGGGCAACGTGATATCCGGTAACGGTGGGAGCGGCGTGAAGATTTGCGGCAGCGGCACAAACGGCAACGTGGTCAAGGGCAACTTCATCGGCACCGACGCTTCAGGCACCGCCGCCATGGGCAATGGGGGTTCGGGCGTGATGTTCGAGAACGGTCCTCAGAACAACACCATTGGCGGCACGGGCAGCGGCGAGGGCAATACCATCGCGTTCAACGGGTGGTACGGTGTGGGGGTATACGACAGCAACAGCACCGGCAACACCATCCGCGGCAACTCCATTCACTCCAACGGCTACATTGGCATCAACACCAGCGAGGGCGGCAACGAAGACCTGCCCTGGCCCACCATCACCGGCTTCGGTTCGGTGATGGGCACCGCCTGCCCCAACTGCATCATTGACATCTACTCCGACGAGGAGGACGAGGGCAGGGTCTACGAGGGCGCGGCCATAGCCGACGGCGACGGTAACTGGAGCTTCTCCGGGACGCCTGAAGGGCCCAACGTCACTGCCACCGCCACCGACTCAGATGGCAACACTTCGGAGTTCTCGGACCCGGTCGCCGTGCCCGAGCCGACGCCTACTCCCACGCCGTCGCCCACGCCGTCGCCCACGCCATCGCCCACGCCGTCGCCGACACCTGAGGCCGCCCGCACCCTCCACTGGGGTGTGGGCTGGCACAACGCCACCTGGAGCGGGGCCTCCACCCCCGAGGAGGCCTTCGCCTGCGCGACGGGCAAGTACGCGGCGGCCTATCGGCTGGTGAGCGGGGGCTGGCAGCGCTACTTCCCCGACCGGCCGGACATCTCCAACATGACTGACTTGGGGCAGTATGATGCCTTCCTCATCCTTGTCACGGGGGAGGTCACCTGCGAGATGCCGGTGGCCAGCGCGGCAGGTACTGACCGCACGCTCGATTGGGGCGTCGGATGGCAGAACGATGGGTGGAGTGGCGCCGACGGCATGCCACCTGAGGACGCCTTCGCTTGCGCGGACGGCAGCTACGCGGCGGCTTATCGGTTGGTGGGTGGCGGTTGGGAGCGCTACTTCCCGGATCGTCCGGAAATCTCCACCATGGGGTCGCTGGACAAGTACGACTCGTTCCTCATCCTGGTCACAGCGCCCGTGAGCTGCAGCATGCCCATCGCCCCGTAGGGAGCGGACCCCTTCCGACAGGCCCTTCGACAAGCTCAGGGTGAGCGGAGGGGGAGCGGAAGCCTAGCCTGCGCCCTCGCCCACCCCTGTGCCTGCGAGTAGGATGGGGGTACCGGGACGGTATTCGTGGTTTTGAACATCGAAGCGTAGAGGAAACGAGTGGAAGCGCGGGCCGGAACCTGCTGACCAGATAGACCTGTAACCGATTGAGCACTCCAGCGTCCTAAGTAGTGAAGCCAAAGGCAGAGATGGCTCCCGGCTCACAGCGCGCAGTCGCCTGGAGACGAGCCTATTGAGGCTCCCCCGATAGATCCTCCCGAATCCGGAACCTCGGCGCTGAATCCCCCGTGAGTGCACCGACCTAGGGTGCGCCTCGACCGTGCGGCCAACAATTCGCTACGCGGTCGGAGGGCACGGAGCACGGGACGGAGGTCTGCTATGCTTAACCGGGCAAGGAAATTTGCCCCCTTGTTTGTAGCGGGTATGGTTGCCCTAGGGCTGCTAGCCTTGGTCTGGGCCATAGGGACGGGTTCCACCGAGGCCCAGCAGGGCACCATGCACAACTGCCCCCAAGCGGGCAAGTGGGCCATATCCGTCTGGAGCGGCGATGACGGCACAGATACCGACCAGGCACTGGCTATCTGCGGCGAAGGAGCGGTGGCTGTAGCCTACAGCATCGACCGCGAGACGCAGGCCTGGTCGCGCTGGTTCGCCGGGCGGCCGGAGATCAGCAACCTACAGACGCTGAACGATATGCAGGGGGTCATTGCCCTCGGCGGCGCAGAGGTCCCCACCACACCGACGCCCACCCCCACGCCATCGCCCACCCCGACGCCCACCCCGACGCCCACCCTTACTCCCACCTTGTCTGGGTCGATCGCCTTCTGGTCGGACCGCGACGGCAACGGCGACATCTACGTGATGAACGCCGACGGGACCGGACAGACCAGACTTACCATGGACTCGGCGAACGGCTGGGGGCTTGCCTGGTCGCCCGACGGCTCCAAGATCGCCTTCGGCTCAGAGCGCGACGGCAACGACGAGGTCTACGTGATGAACGCCGACGGGGCGGGCCAGACCAATCTCACCAACAACTCAGCAGGGGACTGGCAGCCGGCCTGGTCGCCCGACGGCTCCGCGATCGCCTTCGTCTCGGACCGCGACGGCGACTACGAAATCTACGTGATGAACGCCGACGGGAGCGGTCTGACCAACTTCACCATGGACTCGGTGGACAACTGGCAGCCGGCCTGGTCGCCCGACGGCTCCAAGATCGCCTTCGTCTCGGACCGCGACGGCGACTACGAAATCTACGTGATGAACGCCGACGGGAGCGGTCTGACCAACTTCACCATGGACTCGGTGGACAACTGGCAGCCGGCCTGGTCGCCCGACGGCTCCAAGATCGCCTTCGAGTCAGACCGCGACGGCGACTACGAAATCTACGTGATGAACGCCGACGGGACGGGACAGACTAACCTGACCAAGAACTCAGCGGACGACTATGATCCCGTCTGGTCGCCCGACGGGTCCAGGATCGCCTTCGCCTCGGACCGCGACGGCAACGGCGAGATCTACGTGATGAACGCCGACGGGACGGGACAGACTAACCTGACCAAGAACTCAGCGAACGACAGCGATCCCGCCTGGTCGCCGGTGTCCCCGGCTACGCCGACGCCAAGCCCAACGCCATCGCCCACAGCTAGCCCGACGCCGACCGGCCCCATCGTTTTCAGTGGATCGATTGTGGGCGGCCCGACAAAGGAGGAGCCGCTCTGGGGCCCGTGCGGCTGGTGGTGGTGGGTGATTGAAGTGCAACTCGATGAGGCGATCAAGATGGAGCAAGAGGGCTGCTTCTTTGAGTGCCTGTACGACTATGTGCCGGGAGAGACCATCGAGGTGCTGTACTTCGCGACGGACGCGCCCGGAGTAGCGCTTGGGGACGACGTCGAGGTAAGCGGGCAAGAATCGATGTATTCGTGCGGCTGCGGGTGTTGCTGTGACGGGCTTGACTTTGTCGTTGACCCAGAGGTAACGGGAAACTACATCCGGCGCTCCTAGGCGCTTTTCGTCGGTCGGCCCTGCCCCTCCTTTCCCTTCCTCGTCTAGGCCGCTTTCGTCGCGATGCCGCAGATGTCCCACAGAGGCAGGCGGCGCAGCGGCTCCTCGAGTTGCAGGCCGGCCTCGGTTAGGGCAGAGCGCCACTCGTCGGGGTCGAACATCGACTCGACGGCGTGGGGCAGGATGCGGTAGAGGCCGCGGCGCAGGCGACCACGCGAGGGCTCGGCGAAGCAGAAGCGGCCGCCGGGCTTGAGGACGCGACCCACCTCGCGCAGAGCGGCCCGCCAGTCGGGGATGTGGTGGACGACGCCTGATTCGAAGACGGCATCGAAGAGGTCGTTCCCATATGGCATGAGGGTGGCGTCGGCCACTGTCAGGTCGAGACCCTGCTCGTGCGTGTGGCGGGCAAGCCGTCGGCGGGTGAGCTCGACCATGGACGGGTCGAAGTCGAAGGCGGCCAGGCGCTGGGGACGCAGTGTGTCCAGGATGAGGGCGGCAGAGACGCCGGTGCCGCAGCCCATGTCGAGCAGGCAACCGTCAGGGGAGAGGGCGGCCCAGCGGACGAAGGCGTGGACCTCGCGTCGCTGGAGCCAGGTGCGGAAGGGGCTCCTGACCAGCCAGCGCTCGAAGATAGACATGCGAGCCATTGCTTGAACTCTCCGGCTCCCTTCTCTGCCTTGGCACGCCAGGGCGAGGGCTAGGCGATGACCTTCAGGCGCTCCTCGATGAGCTCGAAGGTTGCGGGTAGGGTGCCGATGACCTCGCCCTCGGTGGCCACGGGCACCGGCTCTGCAGACTCGGCCTCGATTCGGCGGGAGGTGCGGTAGGTGACCTGGGGCATGTCGACGAAGGCGCCGCTGCGCAGCTTGGGAAAGAAAGTGATCTTCTGCAGGTGGCTCAAGTTGCCGACGCACACCACGTCGAGAAGACCGTCGTCCAGGCGAGCGCGGGGGGCGTCGTGGATGCCGCCGCCGGAGTACTGGCCGTTGGCGAACCAGGCATTGCCCAGGAGGGTTGGCTCGGCGGGGGCGCCGTCGAGGGAGAGGGACACGCGGTGAGGGCGGTAGCCAAGGGAGGTGATCAGGGTGGCTCGCAGGAAGGAGAGGCGTCCGCCGAGTCTCTTGGAGCTGCGGTTGACTCGGTCGCAGACGACGGCTCCCATGCCGATGTCCGCCTCGTTGAGGAAGTAGCGGATGGCCTCGCTGCCGGCCGGGCTGCGGTAGCGGATCTTGCCGACGTCGATCTCTCGGACGTTTCCCATGGCCAGGCGCTCGGCGGCTCCTTCCAGGTCGCGGGGGATACCCAGGGTGCGGATGAAGTCCGAACCGGTGCCGCGGCAGATGATCCCCAGGGCGAGGTCGGAGCGCAAAGGGCGATCGTCGGCGATGAGGCCGTTGGCGACCTCGTTGACGGTGCCATCGCCGCCGACCAGAGCGATGCAGCCGTATCGGTCGGCGGCCTCGCGGGCGATGGCGGTGGCGTGGCCCTGGCGCTCGGTGAAGGCGACATCGAAGGGGGGGAGCAGGGAGCGCAGCTTAGCCTCGGTTGCCGGCCAGCGGCGGCCGGTGGAGCCGTTGGCGGAGCGGGGGTTGACGATGAGGAGGAGGTCTGGCATTAGGGCGACTTTTCGGCGGCAGCTTGTTCCTTGGTGGTAGCGAAGGCGGTCATGGCGGCCGCGGCCTCGCGGTAGCGTTGGACCTGCTGCCGCTGCCGGCGCCGATCCCATCCCAGGACTCTTGCCATGAGGCGAGCCGCCTCGCTGGCCGCACTCAGGCCGTGGTTATGGTCGAAGAGCATCAAATCCGTGCGGCGGGCCATGAAATCCTCGAGAGTGAGCGCCATCTCTTCCGCGGCGGCATAGACGGCCTCCACTCGCAGCACAGAGCCGTTGGGCAGCAGGGGGCGGAGCAGTTGCCGATCTGGCAGGACGTATCCCAGCACCTTCACGTAGTCCGTGCCATACGTTCGGACGAGCCGCTCGGCAACCGGGCGCGAGAGGCCCCAGCTTTCCTCGAGGGCGGAGATCGTCGCTCCGGCGAAGCGGTCGAATCGATCCAGGTAGCCACCGGGAAGGGGATTCTCGGCCGTGCGGCAGGTCGTCGCCGACCAGCCGAAACGCTTTCCCTCCCGCTGCACGACGAGGTCCAGCAGTTCTTCGGCCATGGCGCGGTAGGTGGTGAGCTTGCCGCCGGTGATGGAGAAGAATCCCGGGGACTCGATCTGGATGTCGTAGTCCCGGGGCACGTCCGAGGGAGCACCCTCCTCGGCCACCAGCGGGCGCACGCCTGCCCAGGTGGAGATGACATCGGATGGCGATGCCTGGAGCCCTTGGAAGGTGGCGTTCAGCGAATCCAGGAGGTACTGCACGTCGGCGGCGTCGGCTTGCGCCTGGTCGGGGCTGGCGGTGTAGTCTGTATCGGTGGTTCCTGCATAGGTGCAGTTCCCCAGGGGAACGGCGAACACAAGGCGATTGTCGATGGCAGAGAAGGCCACGATGGAGGATAGCGGGAGGCTGGAGTGAGGGAGCGTCAGGTGAATTCCCTTCGTTGGGCGAAGAATGGGGGGTGCCTCGCTCTTGGCCCGCAGCTCGTCGGTCCAGGGGCCGGTGGCGTTGACCACCACGCGACCCTTAATGGCGCCGGTGCGACCGTCCAGGTGGTCGCGGAAGCGAACGCCTGTCACTCGCTCCTCGTCTCGCTCGAGGTCGGTGACCTCGGCATAGCTGATGACGGCGGCGCCGTGGTTGGCCGCGGAGCGAATGGTGATCAGGGTCAGGCGGGCGTCATCTACCAGACAGTCGTAGTAGCGGAAGCCGCCTCGCAGGCCGTCTCGGCGCAGGGCTGGCTCCATCCTTAGCACTTCGTCTGCGGAGAGCATCGTGTGGTGCTCGACGCGGCGGGAGCCGGCCAGCAGGTCGTAGGCGACCAGGCCCACCTTTAGCTGGAGGCGGGTGTTGGGGCCACCCTCGTAGACGGGCAGAATGTAGGGGAAGGGGTGAACTAGGTGGGGAGCGGTCTTCAGCAGCACCTCGCGCTCTCGCAGGGACTCCCTGACCAGGCGAATCTGGAGTTGCTTGAGGTAGCGCAGGCCGCCGTGGATCATCTTGGAGGACCTGCTGCTGGTGCCTGAGGCGAAGTCGCCTTTTTCGAGGAGGACCACGGATAGGCCGCGCATGGCGGCGTCGCGGGCGATGCCGGCGCCGGTGATGCCGCCGCCGATGATGATCAGGTCGAAGGTCTGCTGCTGGACGCGATCGAGATAGCCGGCGCGGGTGCGATAAGAGAATGCGCCGGTGGGCGTTGCCTTCCTAAACGTCGATAACATCGCTGCCATCCTCGCTTGTCGGTGTCAACTTGCCGGGGTTCATGATGCCGTTGGGGTCGAAGGTCTGCTTAAGAGCGGCCAGTGTTCGGACACCGGCCGTCCCCAGATATCGGGACATCCAGGGCCGATGGTCGCTGCCGATGCCGTGGTGGTGACTGAGGGCGCCACCGGCGGCGATGATGGCGTCGGTGGCAGCGACCTTGACCCGCTGCCACTGTTCCAGCTCGTGGCCGTCCGCTTGGCGGGCGAGAAAGGTGTAGTAGAGGGAGGCGCCATCGCTGTAGGCGTGGGAGAGGTGGGCCATCACTAATCCGCGGCCGTCCATGGCCTTCGCCATCGCATCGCGGGCGGAGCGATAGAGGGGCAGGTAGCGGTCCCAGGTGGTGGCGGTCTCCAGTGTGTCGACCATGATGGTGTGGTCGAGGAGGAGGTCTCTCAGGTAGGGGGCCGCGAAACGGGAGTGCTCCCAGGTTTGCCCCGGGCGGTGTCCCAGGGACGACCCCTCGTGGCGGCGGAGGATGCGGTGGGCGCGGCGCCAGTCGGAGCGCACCTGGTCCTCGTCTCCATCGAAGCCGACGATCATCAAAGCGGCACCCTCGAGTCTGATCCTGCGCAGGGTGAGGTACAGCCCCTCGGCGGCCGCCATCAGTCCGTGAGGCGGGGCTCTCATGGCTAGGGTGACCTCGGTCTCGGGCTCGTCGGAGAGACGCAGGACGGCCGGTGTCAGGCCTGACTGCATCAGTTCGCGAGAGGCTTCGACGCCAGGCTCGAAGGCGGGGAAAACGTAGCCACGGTAGTCGCAGCGCTTGGGCAGGGGTGCCAGGCGAACGGTTGCCTGAGTGATCACCCCCAGGATGCCCTCCGAGCCGGCGATCATCTGGTTGAGGTCGGGGCCAGCAGCGGCGGCGGGGACGGCTGGTGTGGCGATGGCGCCGCCGGGGAAGGCCATGCGCAGGCTCTCCACTCTGTGCTCGATCTTGCCGTAGAGGGTGGAGTTCTGGCCTGCCGAGCGGGTGGCGATCCAGCCGCCAAGGCTGGAGTACTCGAAGGACTGAGGGAAGTGGCCGAGGGTGAAGCCTTTGGCGTTAAGCTGTTGCTCGAGGGAGGGGCCGAGAACCCCGGCCTCGATGGTGGCCGTCGCGGCGAGCGGGTCTAGCCGCAGCATACGGTTCATCTGCTGTAGGTCCAGAGTGACGGTCGGCTTGGCTCCAATGGGTTCGACGCCTCCTAGCACGGAGGTGCCGCCGCCGAAAGGGATGACGGCGACCTCTCGCTCGGCCGCTGCATTCAGGAGCGTGGCCACCTGCTCCTCCGTCTCTGGATAGATGACGGCATCGGTGGCGTGAGTGATCTCCCCCCGGCGGATGCGCACGAGGTCGCAATAGCTCTTGCCCAGGCTGTGGACGGCCCTGTCAACGCTGTCGGTGGTGAAGGAGGCAGCGCCTGAGGCCGCGCGCAGGGCGTCCAGGGCCTTCGCTTCGAGGCGAGAGGGAGGCAGGGCGACCTCGGCCAGGGATTCGATACGCTGGCTGACGCCAAGTTCGCCGAGCCAACTGCTGACGTGGGCCCAGAACTGCTCCGCATGTGGCAGAGGGAAGGTGCGCTGCTCTTCCCCCCAGCCCCACCATTTGGTTGCCATCGACCAGCCTTGTCTGAGGCGGCGGTCTCGCTACTTGTGCGGCAGCGAGGCCGGCCGCCGCCGCGCTGAATTATAGCACTTCGACCAGATAGGCGCTCATGCCCTGGCCGTCGATGGTCAGACCTGGCATACTGGGGTTTAGCTTAAGTGAGCGGTGGTTTCGGCTGGCTCTTTCAGACCCGTCGCGGCGAGATTGCTGCCGTGAGGAGCAGCCAATCAGTTTGCCGCCGCGGCACGCCAGGACAAGCAGATGAGCGAAGCGAGCATTCGGCTCGATCACGTCACCAAACGGTATCCGGGCGCGTCCGCACCTGCGGTGCAGGATCTGGTCATGGAGATGCCCGCGGGGCAGGTGACGGCACTCGTCGGGCCATCGGGTTGTGGGAAGACGACGATCCTCAAGATGATCAATCGGATCATCGAGCCCACCTCCGGCCGGATCGAGGTGGGTGGCCGCGACATCCAGAAGATGGATCCCCATGCGCTACGGCGAGGCATCGGCTATGTCATTCAGCAGGTGGGCCTCTTTCCTCACCGCACTGTGGCCGAGAACATCGCCACTGTGCCCAAACTGCTGGGATGGGATCGGCGTCGCACGAGGAAGCGCGTCGACGAGCTGGTTGAGATGGTTGGGCTGGAGCCGGAGATGTACGAGCGCTACCCCGCTGAGCTCTCCGGGGGCCAGCAGCAGCGGGTGGGGGTAGCCCGCGCGCTGGCGGCGGACCCGCCGGTGCTGCTGATGGACGAGCCATTCGCGGCGGTGGACCCGATCGTTCGGGTGCATCTGCAGGACGAGCTGCGCTCGCTACAGGCGCAGCTTCAGAAAACGATCGTCTTCGTGACCCACGACATAGACGAGGCGATCAAACTCGGCGATCAGGTCGCCATCCTGGATGTGGGTGGCCTGTTGCGCCAATACGCCTCGCCCGAGGAGGTGCTGAGGAAGCCGGCCAACGCGTTCGTCGAGGAGTTCCTCGGCAAGGAACGAGGACTGCGGCGGCTCTCTCTGATTGCCGTTCGCGACGTGTCGCTGGAGAGCGGGCCGACGGTGGAGTCAGATGCCGGTGCGGTCGAGGCGAAGGAGGTGATGGGGCGCGAGGGCGTGAACTGGGTGGCAATCGTGCGCGATGGTGAACTGAAGGGATGGGTGTGGGAGTCCGAGCTTGAAGCGGGGCGAAAGATGGGCGACCTCGCCGCCCGGCCGTTCTTGGTGCGCGTAACCGCAGACAACACGTTGCGGGAGGCGCTGGATGCTATTGTGACCTCTCATAACCAGGTGGCGGTGGTGTATGACGGCGAGCGCTACGCTGGCATGCTCACCCTCAACCGCATCTCGGAGAACCTTGGCCCGTGATGCCACAGCGTGCGTTTCTCGCTACTGAGCCCCTCATCCGCTGGGGCTGGATATGGGACCACTTGGACGAGATCCGCACCCAAACGGTCGAACACTTCATCCTTACGGGCATCGCCGTAGGCATAGGATTCGCCATCGCCATGGGGCTTTCGATAGTGGCCCTGCGGTTCCGGCGTACGTATGGTCCTGTCACCTGGGTGACGGGCGTCCTGTACACTATTCCGAGCCTGGCGCTGTTTGCTTTCCTGGTCCCGTATACGGGCCTGAGCACGCTCACGGCTGAGATCGGGCTGGTGACCTACACGCTCCTCATCCTGGTGCGCAACATCGTGGCCGGTATCGACGGCGTGTCGCCGGCGGTGCGCGAGGCGGCAGTTGGCATGGGCTACAGCCGTGCGCGCCTTTTCCTGGAGATCGAACTGCCGCTGGCCCTTCCGGTTATCGTAGCGGGTTTGCGGATCGCGACCGTGACGGTGGTCGGGCTTGTCACCGTCACCTCGATCATCGGGCAGGGTGGCCTGGGGCTGTTCATTCTGGACGGGCTGCGGCGTGACTTCTATACGCCGCTCATCGTCGGGTCGGTGCTTTCGGTAGCGCTCGCCGTCGTTATCGACGTGGCGTTGGCGGGTCTGGAGTGGCTGCTTTCGCCCTGGTCACGAGTAAGGACGGCGCGCTGATGGATCTGCTCGCCGATGTCCTCGCTTGGTTCACTGACCCGGACAACTGGCAGGGGTCGACAGGTATTCCCAACCGGACGCTGGAGCACATGCGGCTTTCGGCTCTCGCGATCGCAGTGGCTGCGACCGTGGCCGTGCCCTTGGGCGTGCTGTTGGGGCATAGCGGCCGGGGCGGCTTGATCGCGGTTTCGGTGGTGAACATCGGCCGGGCGATCCCGTCCTTCGCCGTCGTAGCGCTGGCGCTGCCGTTCTCGATTCGGGCGGGATTGGGCATTGGCTTCTGGCCCACGTTCCTGGCGCTGGTCCTTCTCGCCCTTCCGCCCATTTTCACGAACGCCTTCACGGCGATGCGAGGCGTGGGTGCCGAGGTGGTGGAGGCGGCGCGCGGAATGGGGATGAGGGAGCGAGAGGTGCTGCTTGACATCGAGCTGCCGCTTGCAGCGCCGCTCATACTCACGGGCATCCGGGTGGCTGCCGTGCAGGTGGTGGCGACTGCGACGCTCGGTGCGCTGGTTGGGTGGGGTGGTCTGGGACGCTACATCATCGATGGCTTCTCCGTTCAGGATAACGTGCGCGTGTTCGCCGGGGCGCTCCTCGTGGCCGCTTTGGCCATCTTGACAGACATCGTGTTCGGCGTAATGGAGCGGATTCTGGCCGCACGTGGCGGGTTGCATGGCCGTCGCCCGTTTGCGAGAATGAAGCGTCCAGCATGAATGGACGACGTTGGGAGTTGCTCTGCCAAGACTTTCTGCCGACGGACGGAGGCCCAGTTGGGCCCGGTTTGCTCGGGGGGAGCGGTGAGGCGCTCCAAGAGGGAACGGAATCGACTCGGAAAGGAGGGGCACGACCGATGCAGAAAGTACTGCGCGCGTTGGCCATCGTGGCAGTTCTGTTGTCGATCGCTCTGGTCGCCGTCGCTTGTGGTGATGACGGCGAGAAGGGTGGAAGAGAGGGGCCGAAGATCCGTGTGGGCGCCTTCGATTTCAGCGAGAGCCACATCTTGGCCGAGATCTACGCTCAGGGGCTTGAGGCCGAGGGCTACTCGGTGAGCACCGACAAGATCCTGCCCGGCAGCCCGAGGGAAATCATCAAGCCGGCGCTCGAGGCCGGGGAGCTCGATCTCGTTCCGGAATACGTGGGGACGCTGTTGACTTTCCTGGGCGGCGAGCCAACTTCGGACGGGGCGCAGAATCAGGCCGAAGCCAAGGAACTCTTCGAGGAATCAGGCGTCACGCTGCTGGACATTGCCCCTGCCCAGGACACGAACGCCATCGTCGCGAACAAGGAGACAGCCGAGAAGTACAATCTGGAGAAGGTGAGTGACCTGGAGCCTGTGGCGTCAGAGCTTCACTTCGCGGGCCCGCCTGAGTGCCCGGAGCGCGAGTTCTGCCTTATCGGGCTCAAGGAGTTGTACGGCATCGAGTTCGGGGAGTTCACGCCCCTCGACTTCGGGCCGCGCGTGACGGCTCTGGAGGAGGGCGCGGTCGACCTCGCGCTGCTGTTCAGCACCGATGCTCAGATTGCTGCCAAGGGCTTCGTGCTGCTGGAGGACGACAAGGGGCTCCAGCCCGCCGAGAACATAGCGCCGGCCATCCGCACCGACGTGCTGGACGCGTACGACGAGGATCTGGTGAACGTGCTGAACAGCCTGACAGCCAAGATCACCACGGAGGGGCTCACGGCGCTGAATATGAAGGTGCAGGTGGACAAGGAAGACCCGGACGACGCGGCCGGCGAGTGGCTGCGGGAGAACGGCTTCATCGAGTAGCGTGCCGGTCGGCGTACGGCTTAGGGTTTTTCGCCAATGACCAGAGAGGTGTAGGCGGGCGGCGGCAGGCTCTTAACCTCCAGAGGTGCGAAACCAGCCTCTTCCATGAGGCGCGTGATCTCTTCGCCTGAATAGGACTGTCCCCCAAGGCGCTTGACTGGCGGTGGGTTCCTTCCTATAGTCGCAGCGACACTGCGGCTTCTTCGAGTGCAATGGGGGTGCGAGGATGTACGATCTCAAGGGAAAGGTAGCTATCGTTACGGGGGCCGGCCGCAAGCTGGGCATTGGTCGGGCCATAGCGCTCAGGCTGGCGCGAGAGGGGGCCGATGTGGCGGTGGCCGACATCTGCCGCGAGTTCGAGGAGTTTCCCGACTACGGCCTGGGCATGTGGGATGGTCTGAAGAGCACGGCCGATGAGATCAGCGCCCTGGGCGTGCGCGGACTGCCGCTGAAGGTGGACGTGACGGACAGCCAGGCGGTGGACAAGATGGTGGCCCAGACCATGGACGCCTTCGGGCACATCGACATTCTGGTGAACAACGCCGGTGGTGTCGTGGCGCCGATGGTCGTGCTGTGGATGGAGGAGGCGGCTTGGAGCAAGACCCTGGCCATCAACGCGACAGGGGCGTTTCTCTGCTCGCAGCGGGTGGCGCGGACGATGATCGCCCGCCGGGAAGGGGGAAAGATCATCAACATCGCCTCCATTGCCGGCAAGGGGCGGTCGCCGGCGCTGGCGGCCTACTGCGCGGCCAAGGCGGCTGTTCTGGCCTTGACGAGGGTCCTGGCGTACGAGCTGGCGGCAAGTGGCATCCAGGTGAACGCTGTCTGCCCGGGAGAGGTGGACACCGATCTTCAGCGATGGGGCTGGCAGGTGGAGGCGAACTTCCGGGGCGTGCCCTACGACAAGGTCGTCGGTGAGGAGATCGAGCAGATCCCTCTGGGCAGACTGGAGACGACCGACGACGTAGCGAACCTGGTAGCTTTCCTGGCCTCCGACCAGTCGGACTACATGACCGGCCAGGCCATCAA
>CAZEJO010000013.1:28975-41400 GCA_964512285.1 uncultured Dehalococcoidia bacterium
TGGTGGATGCGGACTTTCGAGCCACCAGCAGCCGCCACGAGGATGAACTGATCGACAACCTCAGGGACGCCGATGTGGTGCTGGTGAACATGGCACCCATTACCCGTCGAGTCATGGAGAACTTGCGTCGTTGTCGTGCTGTGGTGCGCTATGGCGTTGGTGTGGACAACGTAGACCTAGAGGCGGCCAGCGAATGCGGGATCGTGGTCGCGCACGTGGTGGATTTCTGCACCGAGGAGGTCTCCAACCATGCCCTGCTACTCCTTCTGGCCTGCGCCAAACGTCTGCTGCCTCTGGATCGGGGCGTGCGCGAGGGCCGTTGGCCTGGTGGGTCTCTGCGGGAACTGTCACCGATCTTCGGGCAGACGTTGGGCATTGTGGGGTTAGGCAGCATCGGTCGGGTCCTGGCGCGCAAGGCACGGGCACTAGGTCTGCAAATCGTTGCCTACGATCCCTATGCCGAACCCAGGGCGGCAGAGGAGGGTAACGTTCGGCTGTGTTCCTTAAAGGAGCTTTTGCAGCAGTCGGATTACGTGTCGGTGAACGCACCGCTGACAGCGGAGACTCACCACCTCATCGGGGCCGAAGAATTGGGCCTGATGAAGCCGACGGCTGTTCTCATTAACACAGCGCGGGGAGCGCTGGTGGACGAGAAGGCGCTGGTGGAGGCCCTGCGCAGCGGCCGCATCGCTGCGGCTGGCCTCGACGTGTTCGAGGAAGAGCCTCTTCCCCCCGACAGTGCGTTGCGGCGGCTGGAGAACGTTGTCCTGACGCCCCATAGCGCCGGCTTCTCGGAAGCGTCTGCGAGGAAGGTAAGGGTGGAGGTGGGAAAGGCGGCGGCCGATGTGCTGGCTGGTCGCTGGCCCAAGCAGGTGGCTAACCCCAGCGTTCGGCCTCGGGTGGAGCTAGCTCCTCGCCAGAGCTGACCGCCGCCGCTGGAGTTAGCGTCTGCAGGAGGAAGCCATGACAGAACGCATCGGTTTCATTGGGCTGGGCATCATGGGGCGGCCGATGGCGCGCAATCTCCTGAAGGCCGGCTATCCCCTCACAGTGTGGAATCGCAGCCGGCCAGGCATCGACGAGCTGGTGGGAGCGGGCGCGGCCGAGGCCTCCTGCCCGCGGGAGGTGGCTGAACGCTCCGATGTCGTCATAACGATGGTGTCCGACTCGCCGGATGTGGAGCAGGTGGCCCTCGGCCCAGGCGGTATCATCGAGGCGGCGCGACCGGGACTGGTCATGATCGACATGTCCACCATCTCGCCGGAGGTGACGCGCCGCATCGCCGACCGATTGGGCGAGGCCTGCATCGAGATGCTGGATGCGCCGGTCAGCGGCGGCGACAAGGGCGCCATCGCCGGCACGCTCTCGATCATGGTCGGCGGGTCAGAGGCCACGCTGGCGCGCTGTCGTCCCATCCTGGAGGCGATGGGTCAGACCATCACCTACTGCGGCCGCAGCGGCGCTGGCCAGACGGTCAAGCTCTGCAACCAGATCGTCGGTGGGCTGAACAACCTGGCCATGTGCGAGGCGCTCGTCTTTGCCGCCAAGGCGGGGGTGAACCCGAGGACGATGATCGAGGCGGTGAGCGGGGGCGCCTGCACTTCGTGGGCGATCCAGAACCTGGCGCCCAAGGTGGTCGAGCGCGACTTTGCTCCCGGCTTCAAGGTGGCTCACCAGCAGAAAGACCTGCGGCTGGCACTGGAGGAGGCGGACAAGCGCTCGCTGCCGCTGCCGGGGACAGGCCTGGTGCACCAGCTGTTCGCCGCTGTGGAGGCCGATGGCCTGGGCGGTGAGGGCATCCAGAGCCTGGTGAAAACTCTGGAGAAGCTGGCCGGCGTGCAGGTTCAGTAGCGCGGGCAGGGGTGAGGGAAGGCGCGGGCGCTTGGCACTCGCTGGAGGCCTACTCGACGTCCAGTTCCGCTTCGGGGAGAGTCTGGGCGAACTCTGTGGTCAGGACGTAGCTGGCGCCTTCGTCGCCGTTCAGATAGTAGTCGAAGAAGGCGGTCGCGAAGAGGCGGGTTAGCTCGCGCTGACGGTCTCCGGGCAGCGTCTGGGCAAAGGACTCAGCCTCCGGGCAGGCGGTGAAATCGGCGCCAGTCGCTTGTATGATTCGTATGCCATCCTCGAGGAAGGTCTCTCCGCCACTGCTCTCCAACGTGCCGGGCGGAGGGTCTCCCATATCGGTGTCGGCAAACCGCATGTGGTTGCCGCCCACAAGCGTCAGCAGGTACTTCGGCGGATTGGCGGCGTCGTAAGCCTGACGAGCGCTCTCGAAGGTCACTACCTGGTCGTCGGTTCCCCCGGCGACGAGGAGAGGGGTGTCAGAGTCCTCGTAGGTTTGGCTGCCGATCAGGCACGCAGGTGGGGCAAGAGGCATGGCCGCTTTCACTCGCGGATCAGCCAGGGGGCCGAAAGTGGCCAGAATCGTCGTCATGCCTCCCAGGGAGTGGCCAGTGAGGCCGATGGCCGATTCGTCTATGGCGCCCTCGAATTGGTTGCCCGGCTCATCGGCGAAGCCCAGGAAGCTGTCGATCAGGAAGCTCACGTCGCCGGGCTGGTTGAGGACATCGCCCACCCTGGGGCCGCCGGGGGCTAAGCCGTTGCTCAGCGGGTAGTCAGGCGAGATGACGATATAGCCGTGGCTGGCCAGATGGGCTGTGGAGGAAACTGACTGTCGGCGGACGCCCGTGAGGCCATGGCTGAAGACGATCAGAGGGTAGGGTGCCTGCGAGAGGTCCAAGGGAGCATCGCGAATCTCAACCGGTTCCGTTCTGCCCTCCGCTGGGTACCACACTTCGGTGACCAGAGTGCGGCTGTCGGCGCCGGCATAGGAGCCGTTGGCGTCGGTGGTCCGCGATTCGTCCACGAGAGTCAGGGTTGACACGCCCACCGCGAAGGGGCCGCGCTCGCTCAGTTCCTGCGGGGCAACAGTGGGGACGGCGGTGGCAACGGAGGTAGCGCTGGCAACGGAGGTAGCGCTGGCAACGGGGGTAGCAGTGGCAACGGAGGTGGCGGTGGCAGGTGGGCCCGCATCCTCGCCGCCGCAGCCAACCGCTAGTAGGGCTGCCAGGGCAAAAGCCGCGATGGTCGGCAGAGCCACGCGCAGCAGGGGCAGTTGTCTCCAGTCGGGTGCTATCTTGCTCATCGTTTGCGGTCTCCAATGACGGGATCGATGCCGATCGGGCGAGCCAAGCTGGCAACGCTGGAGAGATCATCTCCAGCCACGGCTCCGTTGTCAAGCGTGCCCTCGCTTGACATGGCTTGCCTGGCCAGCTAGCGGATGGCGGCGTTCAGGCGCTCGCGGATCTGAGTCGCTTCGTCGACGATTCGGTCGATGAGCTCCTTGACGGTCGGGACGTCGTGGATGAGGCCGATCGCCTGACCGGCGCTGGCCAGTTGGGAATCCATCTTGCCGTCGTCGAAGACGGCGCCTCCCTGTCCGGCTATGACGGGGATCAACTGTTCCAGGGTGGCTCCCTGAGCCTCCATCTCCATCACCTTGGCGGACACGGCGTTCTTGATCACGCGCGACGGGTTCTTGATGGACTTCATGAGGTAGGCGGTGTCTGTCTCCGCGGCGTTGACCAGCCAATCCTTCCAGCTGGGGTGGCCGCGGCATTCCTTGGTGGCCATGAAGCGGGTGCCCATGAGGACGGCGTCGGCGCCCAAGGCCAGGGCGGCCACGAGGCCACGGCCATCGGCGAAGCCGCCGCTGGCTACCACCGGTATGCTGACCGCGTCCACGGTCGCGGGGACCATGACCAGCGTGGTTACCTCGTCCATGCCGGGGTGGCCGCCGCACTCGTGTCCGACCACGCAGACGGCGTCGCAGCCGAGGCGCTCGACGGTGCGAGCGTATTTGACCCCCGGCACTTTGTGCATCACCTTCACGCCGCCGGCATGCAGCGGCTTGACGATCGCCTCCGGACTGTGACCGGAGGTCTCGACCACCGGTATCTTCTCCTCGCAGGCGATCTCCACCCAGGCCTCGATGGGCTGGGGGCGCAGGGCAGGGAACAGGTTGATGTTGAGGCCGATCGGGCCGTCGGTCAGGTCGCGGGCCTTGCGGATCTCGGCGCGCAGGTCGTCCACGTTCTCGAAGGTGGCTCCTACAATGAAGCCGAGGCCACCGGCGTTGGCCACTGCTGCTACTAGCTCGGCTCGACCGATCCAGTACATGCCGCCGCAGATAATCGGGTACTTGATGTCGAAGAGCTCGGTGATCCTTGTCCGAAACATGGCGCAGCTCCTTTCGTGCAGAGGCCGGTGCTCGTTGTTTATCACAAGTGTTGGCGTCTGACAAGGGGCGGCTAGTGGGAGGTGAGTAGCTATCGGTGGGGGTCAAGCGTCTATAGAGTAGGGCGCTTATTGATATGCCGTGGTTTCGAGATAAGAAGCGTATTCCGGTAGGCCGCAGGAGCGGGCTGGAACGGGACTGGGACTGGTCATGGGAGCCGCCGGAGCCCGAGAGGGCCCGCTGGCGACGGTGGCTGTGGGTCGTTGGGGCGATCGTGGCCGTCGCAGCGGTGGCTGTGGTGGTGGGCCTGACGCTGGCCTTCGTCCTCGGCGGAGGAGGTGGCCCTTCGGACGAGGATGAGGGAGTCCTCCCATATGCCGCAATCGTGGGCAGTATTTCGGTAACGCTTCAGGACGGCCGGCCGGCGGCGGCGGTCATATTCGAAGACAAGTGCGACGCCTACCTGGTGGTGGGGCAGGAGGAAGGCCCGCCACGTCTGCCCGACGGCGACTACTTCTTCCAGGTGACCGACGTGTCCGGCGAAACGCTCCTCTCCAGCGATGAGGTGAGGTTGCGCCAGTTTCGGGTGGCCGATAGTGTCATCGAGGGCGTATCGGGGCAGGGGAACCACACAGTCTGGGTTAATAGCCTCAGCAGCGCTGCTAGCGTGCAGCTCTGTCCCTACGCTGACAGCCCGGGATCGTCGGGTATGTACCAGGTTTGGGTGACTCGGGTCGAGCACTTCGAGGGGGATGTGGAGGTGGTGGACTCATTCGCCGGCGATTTTCACGGCTTTCTTGCCAGCCGCTCGGCGAAGGCGCTGTTCGGCGTCAGCCCGGCGAGATAGATCGTGAGGGCTGAGAATCACTTGTCACGCTGCCTCTTGGGCTAAGGGAGGCTTCCCTTGCCAACCCTCGCGCTTGCGAGTAGGCTAGGGGCAGCATTGGCTAGCTGGTTCATATAGTAGGATTCGCTGGCGTGTAGGCTGCTTGGCTCGGCGCGCGTGCGGTGACGTGAGCGAAGGAGGAAGAACAGCGTGGTTCTCCAAACTGAACACCTAATCTCGCAGACCCTCTCACCGAGGCAAAAGGGTGACATTGCCGAGAATCGCGTGGCTGAGTTGATCGTCCTTTATGGCCAGCGGGCGCTCTCATGCTACAAGCCCATGTCCGACGATGAGGGGATTGATCTCATCGTGAAGGAAAAAGGGACAAGCCTGAAGAGTCTCTACTTGCAGGTTAAGAGCCGCTTTGGGCTCTCGCCCTCAGGAAGTCATCGGTTCGTGCAGGCTCCAGCAAGAGAGAGCATCGTTGATAACTTTCGAATGGCGCTTGTCTTTGTCTGCTTCGATTCTGGCAAAGGAGACATCCACGACAAGCTATGGTTTGTGCCAGCTCCGGACTTCATCAGCCTGGCTCGTAAGATCGCAGCTAACGAGTCGAAGAAGATGAAGGCACGCTACCTGTTCAGCGCTAGCATCAAGACTCCTGCGAAGGGCGTCTGGGCTGCCTATTGTGTCGACAAGCGGGGCCTGGCTGACGCAATCATTGAGCATATGAAGAGGCTCTGAGTAGCAAAGCTCAGATAACCTGCCCCGCCGTGCTGCTGCTGGCCAACGCCAGCGTGTCGTTTGCCCTCATTGAGGGCTGATGGGGCGGCGCTGCGGGGCTTCGCCCTGTCGCCGGATTCAGCACGGCACACTCTTTCTCCTCTGCCTCGTCTCCTTGCAGGAGGGCCTGCTCGCAGGTACGCTTGATCCTGGGGGTTGCCAATGAGTGACGAGACGCGGACTGCCGAGGAAAAGGGGAAGGCCGAGGCGGCAGGGCCGCTCCTGCTGGAGATGCGCGACGTCAGCAAGATCTACGAGACGGGGCAGGTGCAGGTCCGCGCGCTGGACGGCGTGAGTCTCTCGTTCCAGGGCGGCGAGCTGGTGGTCGCGCTTGGCCCCAGCGGATCAGGCAAGACAACCCTCCTCAACCTGGTGGGCGGCCTGGATCGCCCGACCGCCGGCGCAATCCGCTACGGTGGCACGGACATCGCGAGCCTTTCGGATGGCGATCTGGGGCGGTTTCGGCGCGATCACATCGGCTTCGTGTTCCAGTTCTTCAACCTGATCCCTACCTTGACTGCGCGTGAGAACGTGGAGTTCGCCGCCGAGCTGGTTTCGCACGACTCGCGCCAGACGGAGGAGCGGGTGGAGGAGTTGCTGAGGCTGGTGGGCCTGGGGGAGCGGGCCGACCACTTCCCCAGCCAGCTCTCGGGCGGCGAGCAGCAGCGGGTGGCCATCGCGCGGGCCATGGCCAAGGACCCGGACATCCTCCTGTGCGACGAGCCGACGGGCAACCTGGACTTTCGCACCGGTCAGCAGATCCTGGGGCTTCTCCAGAAGCTGACCAGCGAGCAGGGCAAGACCTGCGTTCTGGTCACTCACAACACTGCTATCGCTGGCGTGGGCACGCGGATCGTCCGACTGCGGGACGGGCGCGTCCAGTCGGACGAGCGGAATGCCAGCCCGCTGTCGGCGTCCGAGGTCGAGTGGTAGGGAAAGGGTTGGCAGAGGCAGCGGGAGGATGATGAACCGCAAGATCCACCTGCTGGTGATTCGCGACATAAAGGCGCGACGCTTCCAGTTCGGGGCGTTGGCCATCATCATCGCGTTGGGCATCGCCATCTTCGTATCGATGACGGTGGCGTTCACCAACGCAGAGCGCTCGTACGACCGGACTTACGAGGAGACCCACTTCGCCGACTTCAGCGTGGAGGTCACACAGGCGCCGGAGTCGGCGGTCGACGAGGTGCGCCAACTGGCGAACGTGGAGGCGGCGGAAGGTCGGGTGGTGATGGATACTGGCCTTCCGGTGGACGAGAATCGGCTGGTGCAGGCGCGGCTCATCGGCCTTCCGGCGGATCGGCAGGCGGCGGTCAACGACGTCATCGTCGAGTCCGGGCGCTACTTCCAGGCGGACGAGAGGGCGGTCGTGCTGCCGCTGGACAAGTTCGCCGATTTCCACGGGTACGAGAGCGGCGACACCCTTCAGGTCTACACACCTGAGGGTCTGAAGCCGCTGACTATTGTCGGGACGGTCTCCAGCCCCGAATACCTGCTGATGGCGGAGAGCAAGCAGGACCTGCTGCCCAGCCCGCGCCGCTTCGGCGTGTTCTTCGTACCGAATGCTTATCTGCAGGAGCTGTTCGGGATGCCGGGGCAGGTCAACGAGATCAACGTGCTGGTGGAGAGCAGGGGCCAGCGCGAGGCGACCATCGCCGCCGCAAGCGGACTGCTGGAACAGTACGGTGTCCAGCAGACGGTGCGGCAGGAGGACCAGCCGAGCAAGGCTGCCACCGAGCTTGACCTCGAGGGCGCGCGCGATTTCGCCGTTCTGCTGCCGGCCCTGGTGCTGGTCATCGCAGCATTCGCTATCTACATCGCCATGAGCCGGCTGGTGCGGGCGCAGAGAACGCTCATCGGGCTGTTTAGGGGCATTGGCTACGGCAGAGGTTCTATTGTGGTGCACTATCTTCTGTTCGCCGTGGTCATTGGGGTAGTGGGCGGCAGCGTCGGAGTCGCGGCGGGCTACGGGCTGGGCTATCTTCTTACGGGCCTGTACGCCGACGCCCTCGCGATCCCCATCATCAGCCATGAGTTTCAGCTTATGCCCATCGTGGTCAGCGTGATCGTGAGCCTGGCGGTGGCGTTGGTGGCCGCGGCGGCGCCGGCCTGGACGGCGAGCCGCATGCTGCCCGCTCCGGCGATGCGTCCGTCGCCGGAGGTGGCGCTCGCCAAGGGTTCGGTGCCCTTCATCGAGCGGGTGTTCGGTCTGGGACGGCGGCCGCCGCTGCTGGTGCGGCTGGCGGTGCGAAACATCTGGCGGGCGCCGGTGCGTAGCCTTTATACGGTGGGTGCGATAGCGCTGGCGGGAGTCTTGCTGGTCGTGGGCCTGTCCTCGTTCGATAGCATGGACTTCGTCATGGACCGTCAGTTCGAGAAGACGGACAGGTGGGACGTGGCGGCGGCCTTCTGGAGCGCGCAGGATGACCAGACATTGGCCGAGATCAACGGTCTGGAGGGTGTCCGCGAGGCTGAGCGCGTCTATCTGACGCCTGCGGAGCTGCGGGTGGATTCGAAGAGGACGAACGTGGAGCTAATAGCGGTGGAGGAGGACACGCGGCTGCACGGATTCGACCTGGGTGGCGGGGAAACGGCGGGCGAAGCCCTGGGCGAGGGAGGAATCATCTTGACCACGGGGGTTGCCGACCAACTGGATGTCGGCGTCGGCGATGGCCTCGACATAACAACAGGGGCGGGAGCGAGCTCGCTGGTGGTGAGCGGCGTCAGCAAGGAGTTCTCCGGCGGGTTGGGCTACGTGTCACTGGCGACCAAGGACGAGATCGGGCTAGCTAGCGGGTTCAATGCCGTCTGGCTGGAAACGACCTCTCCCTCCGCCAACGCTGAAGTGCAGGCGGCGCTCTATCGCTTGGCGGGGATTCAAGGGGTGCAGATCAAGGAGGAGATCCGGGACGACTGGCGAGAGATGATGGCGCTCTTCAACGTGATGGGCGGCGTCATCGTATCGTTCTGTATGGTGATGGCGGGCGCCATCGTGTTCAACACGATGACGGTCAACGTGCTGGAGCGGGAGCGGGAGACAGCGACCATGCGCACGCTGGGAGCAGGCAGGCCATCGGTTGTTCTTATGCTAGCGGCGGAGGGCCTGACCTTCAGCCTGCTGGCGATCCTGCCCGGCCTCGCTCTGGGAACCGTCGCGGCGTCCTACCTGATCCACACCTGGAGTTCCGACTTCTTCACCATGTGGTTCCACATGCGCACGACAACCTACGCGATGATCGCCGTTGTGATTATCGTGGCTGCCCTGGTGTCAACCATTCCCTCTATCTGGCACTCCAACCGCATGAACCTGGCCGAGGCCACCAAGGTGCTCGCTTAGAGCGCAGGCTTCAGGATCATCGTCTCGGCACCGGGGGGGAGTTGCTCCTTCTTGAGCTCTATCTCGCTGTCGGGGATGGTCTTGACCTGCCGGCGCTCCTGGGCGAAGTCCTCGACCCCGGCAACGGGGAAGGTTGGGCACCTGGCGTTCTTGAAGTGCATAGGGATGATGACCTTCGGTGCGAGCTTCTTGCAGATGCCGTTGGCGATGGGGGCGTCTATGGTGAAGTTGCCCCCCACGGGGATCAGCAGCACATCCACATCGCCGATGTCGGCCACTGTCTGATCCGACAGGTCGTGGCCGAGGTCGCCCAGGTGGCACACGTTGATGCCATCGAGGGTGAAGCAGTAGATCGTATTCGGCCCCCGCTCTTTCCCAGACGTCTCGTCGTGGGCGGTGGCGATGCCTTTGAACCGGATGCCCTTGGCCTCGTGGCTGCCGACTCCCTGCACGACCTGAGGATTGCCTTTGACAGCGGCCACGTTGTTGTGGTCGGCGTGGTCGTGGCTCACTGTGACGATGTCGGCCGTCTCCGCCGGGGGTGCGTACTCCAATCCGAAGACGCCGGGGGTGTAAGGATCGGTTATGATCCTGAGCCCGCTGTCGGAGGTGAGGAGAAAGCAAGCGTGTCCTAACCATTTAACCTTCATCTGCGGCAACCTCCTTTCTCGGCCCGACTGCAATAGTAGCATATTGGGCCTCAGTTTGGTCTCCGGTGCCCACACTCTTCACGCTGGCCACGTGCCCGCTCCTAAGGCGCCTCCCTCGCCGCGCTGAGAGGCAACCGGAGGCTGACCCGTCTTGTTGCGCCTAAGCCCCTACTGCCTCTCCTGCTCCGGCGGCCGCTGCTGTGCCCAGGGCCTCTCGCGCTCCAGCTCACGGGCGGCGCGCAGGACCGTATCGTCCTCGCCCCAGCGGCCCACGATGTGGAGGCCGACGGGCAGACCGTCGGGGGTAAACCCGACCGGCACGGAGGCTGCCGGATTGCCCGTCATGTCGGACGGGGATGTGAACATGAACTTGAGAATCTCCAGCGGCGGTATCTCGTGCTCCATGTCCCAGGCTGGGTCATCGATCCTGAACGCGGGCTCCGAGCTTACGGGCGTCAGCAGCAGGTCGTACTGCTCGAAGAAGCGTCGGGTATTGTAGCGAAGGCGGGCGACCTTGCCAAGGGCTAGGGCATATTCCGTTGCCTTTAGCTGCTTCGCCCTCTCGAAGCCTTGGCGCACCATCCCGCAGATGTCGTCGAGCCGGTCTGGCAACAGTTCGATGTTCGACAGGTATCCGTCCGTTGCGAACACAGGCAGAAACGACTCCGCGAAGCCGGTCAGGTCTGGCGTGGCCTGGGTTAGCCCGCCTTTGCTAATTTGCTTCGCCAGCCACTCCGCCGCATCCTGGCAGGCTGCGAGGACTGAAGGATCGGTGGGTATGCCGCCGAAGCTGTTGCTCCAGGCGATTCTCAGGTCGCGAAGGGGTTCGTCCAGCGTGCCCAGGAAGTCCGGCGGCTCATCCTCGATAGCCCAGGGGTCGTGGGGGTCGGGCCCGGAGCACACGGTCAGGAAGAGCGCCGCATCGCCTACAGTGCGTGTGAGCGGGCCCTCGTGAGCAAAGAGCTGCATCCCAACCGTGTTCGTGCTGTTGGGGATGCGGCCCATGGTGGGCTTCATGCCGAACACCCCGCAGAAGTTCGCTGGCACGCGGATCGATCCGGCCGCGTCATTACCGTGGCCGATGGGGCCGAGGCCGGCGGCCACCGCCGCCGCGGCACCGCCGCTGGAGCCGCCGGTGGTGCGCTCCGGGTTCCAGGGATTGCGCGCGGGGCCGAACAAGGGGTTGTTTGTGATGAACGACGTGCCAAACTCAGGGACGTTTGTCTTGCCCAGGATGCAGGCGCCGGCGTCGCGCAGTCGCTCCACAACGACAGCGTCGAAGTCTGGGACCCAGTCCTTGAGCACTATCGACCCCTTCGTTGTGCGCATGCCGCGCGTCTCGGTCAGGTCCTTGATGGATAGGGGAACGCCGGCCAATGACGCCGCTGATGCTGAGGCGTAGGCCTTCTCCGCGGCCCGCGCCGAGGCCAAGGCTCCTTCGCCGTCCACTAGCACGAAGGCATTGAGCACAGGGTTGAGCCGCTCGATGCGGGCCAGCACCGCCTGGGTCACTTCGACAGGGCTGAGGGTCTTCGCCTGGTAGGATGCAACGAGATCTGCCGCCGACATGAAGCAGACATCGGTCTCGTTCATTATGGGCCTCCTTCTCGGGGCGTGCAGCCGTGTTACGTTTCTGCTGCTGTAGGCTAGCGCAGATGACCTCTGCTAGCAAGGGCGTCGATAGGCGGATTCAGGCGTGGCCCGACTTCTGCGCAAAGGGAGTTAACTGTAACAATCCTGTTACCGCCTTGAATTTGCCCTAGTATAGACTTTGTGCTAACATTCACATGTCATGTGCCAATATTCACATACTATGTGGGGCTTCCTGCATCTGGGCATGAGCCAGGTGAGGGGAATCGGGGATATGGCTATCGTGGTTAGAGAGAGGTTCTAGCGGAGGCCGACGGGAGGCAGGGCGTATATTGCAGCCATTATAGAAGGCGTGGAGAGCGCCACAAGGGTTGACTTAATGGATTGGGTGGTGCAGAGTGACAGGATCATCTTCTAATCGTCAGGGACTCATCGAATTTTCGGGCTTCCGCCTAGGAGGTCGAGTTTTGTGACCAGACTGAGCCGAAGACATTTCCTCGTACTCTGTGCTGCGACCAACGCTGGTCTGCTCTTGCCGACCGGCTCGGCTGCTGCGCAGGGAATCGGCGATTTCCCTCTGCACAAGAAGATCGGGGAGACAACAACAATCTGTCCCTATTGCGGGGTAGGCTGCGGCGTCCTCATGGCAGTGGAAAACGGGAAGATCGTGAACATCGAGGGCGATCCGGACCACCCAATCAACAAAGGTTCCCTTTGCAGTAAGGGGGCCTCGCTGTATCAGCTCGCCAACAACGAGAGACGTCTGACCAAGGTGCTCTACCGTGCCCCGGGCAGCCCGGATTGGGAGGAGAAGGATTGGGAGTGGGCTATCGATCAGGTTGCCAGGAGGATCAAGGAAACCCGCGATGCGGGTTGGCTGGAGAAGGATGAGGAAGGCCATCTGGTCAATCGCACCGAGGCCGTAGCTTCAGTGGGCAGCGTATTCCCAAATAGCGAGGAATGCTATCTGATGTCCAAGGCTCAGCGGGCCCTGGGGCTGGT
>CAZEJO010000014.1:0-40506 GCA_964512285.1 uncultured Dehalococcoidia bacterium
GCACTCCGGCGACGCTTCGGGAGGGTCGGCCAGATCGAGCACCTCCCGCGCCCGCCGAAGCCACGTCCTCGCCCGCTCGACGTCCGTGTCTACCTTGCAGACGCAGACCTTGAACGGAAATCCCTCGTGGAGTTCGCCATCCACCGGAACGTAATACACGACGACACCGTGGCCAGCCAGCGAATAGCCGTTCTCCGCGAGCAGCAACGTGTCGAGATCGAGGTGCAACTGGTCGGCAGCGGGCACGCCGTGCGGCGCCAAGCCCAGCGTCTTGTGGTCGATCGGGGCGAAGAGACCGCCGTCCACCTCCAGGCACTCGTGCAGCCCGTCGACCAGGGTCAGGCCCGTCTCCTCATCAAAACAGGGGCCGATGCCAACCGCCACCAGGCGGCCTCGCAGGTGCTGGAGCAGCAGGGGAGGCAGCACGTCCTGGTCGCGGTATGGAGCGCAGTAGTGGCTGATGACCGTCTCCAGACCACGCGCGATCGTGGGCCACACGCTCTCAGCTCCGCCAGGCCGTCGTACGCCGTGCAGGTGCAGCCAGAAACACCTCTCGCACTCTCTCAAGACGTTCAGGGTCGCCTGGGACACTCGCACGGACTGGCAGACGGCGTCCACAGTGATCTGCTTCATGTTTGCTCTTCCTCCCATCGGTCGCGCGTTGGTGTCGTCTACTGGACAACAGCGTCTATCTTGTCGGCCATCGTCTCCGCCAGGGATACCACGTCGACGGCAGCGCCGCCGCCCATGGCCATCGTCATTGCCATCGCCAGCAGCGGCCCCTCGCCGAAGAACACCATCTCGGCATCCATAGTGCCCACCTGGAGCACCTCCATCGTCAGGCCTAAGCCGTAGGCCCGGTCGCCCAGGCCGGAGACGTCCAGCTCGCGGGTGTCCAGAAGGGCCACATCCGCGTAGGCGCCCACCATGTCGAAAGCGTCCTGCATCTCTTCGACGCTCAGGTCGTCTATCTGCGAGAAGGCCTCATCCAAGACTGTGTCGTCCTCCATCAGGATAACCATGGACACGATCATGTCTTCGCTCTCTGAGGTCGCAAACATGCTCATGTGGGCTTCCATTCCCTGGGGTGTTGCCATGTCCAGGAAATCGAGGTCGAAATCGAAGTCCATGCTGCCCAGCGAGGAGAAATCGACCGGCACGTCGTCCTCGCTCAGCACCAGCTCTCCCAGGTGCTCCGGCAGGTCCTCTGCCGCCAGCGGGACGGATCCGTCCGTCGGACTGGCTACTGCTGTCGCGTCGACCGAATCGACGAGCGTATCGCCGTCGCTGTCGACACCTGTGGACTCGGCCGCGGGTGGCGCCTGGCCCTCCTGCACACCACCGCCTATGTCACCAGCCGGCTGCTCATCACTATCGCCTGATCCGCAGGCAGCCGTCAGCGCCAACGCCGTAACCAGTACCATACCTACCAGAAACCTGTGCATCTTTCCTCCCCACAAGATTGCCCCGTGCAAGAACCGCAGAATATCTCCAAACAAGTAAGAGGACGATCTCTCCGACTTTGTTACATCAGCTCGTTGGTGTGCCATCCCATCCTTGACGATAGTAGAACAGATGTCCTACCATTCCCCCCACAAAGCTTAGCTAGCGGAGGTTTTCGACAGTGACAGACGAAGAGATAGCTGCCCTTCAGGATGAGCTAACCGAGGCCAAGACGGAGGTCGACCGCCTACAGACCATGGCCGCCGACCGCGAGGCGCAAGCGATCCACCTAGAGGAGACCCTGGCGCAGCTGCAAGAGCAGCAAAGCCAGGTCTCCGCCTCCCTGCGCGAGGCCGAGGCCCAGCTTGCCGCCCGCGACGAAGAGCTGGCTGCCCTGCGTGAGCAGGTGGAAGCCCTGCAGGCCAGCCTCAAGGCGGCGGCCAGCAAGTATCGCAGCGCCCTGCTGGCCAGCCAGCCAGAGGTGCCGCCCGACCTAGTGAGCGGCGAGACGGTGGAGGAGGTGGACCAAAAGCTGGAGGCTGCCCTGCGCATGATCGCTCAGCTACGCGGCCACCTCGAGTCGCAAGCCCAGGCGACGCGGGTGCCCACCGGCGCCCCCGCCCGACGCGCACCCGACCTCTCGGCCCTCAGCCCCGCCGAGAAGATCGTCCACGGCCTATCACAGCAGCAACGGTAGCGGCGCAGCTGCAGGGCTTTAGCCCTGCGATCAGGGGCAGACCTAAAGGTCTGCAGCTACGGAACAAGAGGAAAGGAGTGTGTAGAAAATGGCCCTAACCCTGGCCGAAGCATCCAAGCTTTCCAACGACGCCCTCCTGGTAGGCGTCATCGAGACCATCATCAAGGACAGCCCCATCCTCCAGGCACTGCCCTTCATCGAGATCGTGGGCAACGGCCTCACCTACAACCGCGAGAGCACGGCCGCCACCGCCTCCTTCTACGATGTGGGCGACACCTGGACGGAATCGACCCCCACCTTCACCCAGATCACGGCCGCCCTCAAGATCATGGGCGGCGACGCCGACATCGATAACTACCTTGTGGCCACCCGCTCCAACATCCAGGACCTGGAGGCGGCCGTCATCGAGCTGAAGGCCAAGGCGGTGCGCGACCTGTTCGAGGAGACGTTCATCAGCGGCGACTCGATCGCCAACCCCAAGGCCTTCGATGGCATAGACGTCGTTTGCGAGTCCAGTCAGACCCTGAGCATGGGAGTGAACGGCGGCTCCCTAACCCTGGACAAGCTGGACGAGCTGGTGGACACGGTGAAGGGCGGCAAGCCGGAGCTGCTGCTGATGAGCCGACGTAGCCGCCGCATCATCAATAAGCTGGCTCGCACCGCCGGCACCCTACTGGAGACGGACCGCGACCAGTTCGGCCAGATGGTCCAGTTCTACGACGGCACCCCCATCGGGGTGTCCGACTACATCGCCGACGACCAGACGGTGGGC
The DNA here is from genome assembly GCA_964512285.1 of uncultured Dehalococcoidia bacterium. Lineage (GTDB taxonomy): Bacteria > Chloroflexota > Dehalococcoidia > SM23-28-2 > SM23-28-2 > SM23-28-2. The sequence continues at coordinate 2,913 of CAZEJO010000014.1, forward strand.
ACCAGCAGCGACTGCTCCAGCATCTTTGCCACGCAGTTCGGCGAGGGGGCTCTGGCCGGCCTCACCGGGCCGGGCAGTCTCCAGGTGGAGCGCGTCGGAAGCCTGGAGGAGAAGGACGCCAGCCGCAGCCGCATCAAGTGGTACACGTCCATCGCTCTGTTTAACACCCTCAAGCTGGCCAAGCTGGCGGGCGTGCGGCCATAGGCAAGACCGAGATCAAGGGTCGAGGGTCAAGTTAAGGCCGAATGCCGCGACCCTCGGCCCTTGACTTAGCTAACTGAAGGGAAGCTCCGTGGCCAACGTTCGCATCGATTCTCAGGGTGTGCCCAAGGGGCCGGTCTACGAGGAGACAACGCCCATCCTCCATCGCAGCGACCTGACGGCGGCCGACCCCTCGGACCCCACCAGCGCCAACGATGGGGTGAACTGCAGCGGCTACCGCAATGTCCGCTTCGATGTGGATACCAGCGGCTCTACAGACCTCACCGCCCTCGAAGTGCAGCTCCTGGTGTGGGACGCCACCGCCGGCAAGTACTTCCGCGGCGGCGAGCACAGCTTCGATCAGGATGAACTTCTCGCCAATCCCATCCCCAGCCTGGAAGCGGAAGTGAGGGGAGCCACTGTGTTTCTGAAGGTGGTGTCGGCCACCGCCGCCAGCCTTTCTATATCCGTTTACGCTTCCTTGAGCTAGAGGGACAGCATGGATCGACTGAAGCTGTTTGGAGAAGGCCAGCCGCAGGGCGGCACCACCAACCACTGCGCCCTGGCCAACCTGGGCTACGCCGAGAGCGGCCACACCGGCTTTGTGCCCTCACAAGGCGAGGCGCTAATCGATATCCTGCGCTGCACCACCCGTGCCTCGGTCGGCAACGGCGCAACCCCTAACACCACCAGGCTGCTGAACGTCATCGGCACGCTCGACACCATGCCCGCCACCGCTGTCCACGCCCAAATCTACGGCAATCGGACTGCTGGCCCTCAGTTCACCTATGGCCTCGCAGGCGGCGCAATCGGCCAGGGCACCCCCAGCGCCTCATACGTCTACGGCCTTTACTTCTACGCCGAGCACGCCTCACCCAGCCCCTGCTACCAGCAAGGCGGCATCTTCATCCAGTTGGTGAGCGGCGTCTCAGGCACCGGTCCCATCTCAATCGCCAGGGGTCTCTACCTCCCCGCTGCCTCCTGGGCAGGTAGCAAGCCCACCACCGTCCTAGGCATCGATATCGCACAACAGGGCGGCTCCGGCGCAGGGATAGCCTACGGACTCCGCATCGCCGACCAGACCGCCTCCACCGTCCGCCTGCTGGAACTCGGGCCGTCCACTCCTTACCTACGACTGCTCGGCGGCGCCGACCCGCCCACCAACAAGAGCAACCTCTATCTAAAGTTCGGCAGCACGCTCTACCGGGTCGTGAAGTCGGGAAATTACATGACCCTGGAAGCAGCCTAACGGAGGACAAGACATGGGCCTCAGCGAAAAGAATCTGGAAACGCTAGTGAACATGCTCAACGGCCTGTCCCAGCGCCAGGACACAATCCGCCAGCTGGCCAATCACCTGCACACCGGCGTCGTCTGGCGTTCGGTGGACGGCCAGTTGTCGGTGGCCCTCTCGGATGCTCAGCGCACTGAGCTGGAAGAGTTCATAGACGCATACCTTGGTGAGTCAGAGGTTCTCATTGCGTCAGTGAGGGGCATGCTGCGGCAGGCCTAGTCAGGGGAGGTAGCCCGTGAACCTATCGGAGATGAGAACGCGGGTCCGGCGCGACCTGCACGACGAGGACCCCGCCGATCAGCGCTGGACCGACGACGAGCTGGACCGTCATATCGAGCGGGCGGTGCGGGAGCTGAGCCTGGCCATTCCCCTGGAAGCCAAAGCCAGCCCGACCACCAGCGAAGGCAGCCGTGACATCTCGCTGGCCAGCCTCAGCGACCTGGTGGCTGTAGAAGCGGTGGAGTACCCGGTGGACGAGTATCCGCCCAGCTACGTCCCCTTCTCCCTGTGGGCAGACACTCTTACCCTCCTGGTGGACGCGACGCCCCCCGGCGGCGAATCGGTCAACATCTACTACAGCAAGATGCACACCATGGACGACACCACCTCCACCATCCCACCTCACCTGGAGGAGCTGGTAGCGACTGGGGCCACCGCCTACGCCGCGCTGGAGTGGGCCAGCTTCGCCACGAATCGCGTCAACGTGGGCGGGCAGGATGTCTGGCGCCAGTACCTGACCTGGGGCCAGGAGCGCCTAGCCGCCTTCTCACGCGCTCTGGCCAAGCACAGTCGGCGCAACGCCGTACGGGTTCGTCGCCTTTACACGCCGGCGACGCAGCCCGTCGACCAGAGCACGGTCGGGCAATCATAGGCAATGCGAACCTTGCCCCCTGAGCTGCTCGCCGCACAGAGAACTGCCAGCGCCATCCCTTACGTGAACGTGGAGATCGCTGACCGGACCGGCGGCATCCGCCGTCTGGACTGGCAGCGCCTGTACTCGGGCAGCGAGGCCGATAGCTATCATGCCGCCGCCATGCCAGGCGATGGCTCCCTCATCCGCTGCCGCGTGGACAGCGGCTCTCTCTACCTCCAGCGGGTGACCAACCCGGGCCCGGGCAGCGACTTCAGCAACTGGACTTTCATGGACGCCACCGCAATCGCCGACGTCGCTCTAGCCAGCCGTTCGGCTCAGGTGCTGCTGTTCTACGTGGGTATCAATGGCAGGACCATCTACGTGTGCGAAAGCAACGACTACGGCGCCAGCTTCGGCGCAGCCACGGCGATAACGACCGCAGCGACCGCTGTGGGCTGGCTGGCCGCCGACCTCAAGGCAGACAACACCGCCCTCCTGATCTACTCGGTGGGGAGCAGCATCTACAGCGTGAAGCGCAACGGCGGCACCTGGGGCAGCCCCGCCGCCTGGACCAACAGCGTAGCTTCGGTGAGCGGGCTGGCCTGCCGATATGAGGGCGACTTCAACGTGGTGGTTTCGGGCAGCGACGCCGACGGCGCCTACAGGCTCTGGACCTGCATCTACGGCGATGGCTACTCTCAGGCGGTGGACATGTGGTCGCCCCTGCGAGAGGTGGAGGCAGCCAGCGCAGGCTCCGACATGGAGTTCCGCGCCCCCTCTCTGGCCTACCCCGATGTCTTTCGCCTCACCTTCGTCGAGAAGTACGCGGGCAGCGAAAGCTATTCCCGCCCCTACTTCTCCTTCTCGCCGGTCACAGCCGACTACGTGAATAACCGCTGGCGAGAGCCGGTGCCCGTGAATGTGGCCAGCGATTATGGCCTAGCCATCGCCTATAGCGCGAGCGACGTGTGGCTGAGCGCGCCCTGGGGCGTCTGGCAGGCCTCCCTCACCACGCCCGCCCTGGACATCACAGCCGACGTCCTGGAGCTGACTACCGAAACCGATCCTAACGGCGGTCGCCTTCGCCTGGTCTTGCGCAACGACGATGGTCGCTACCTGGATCTGTCCGGCGAGAAGGCGGTCATCAAGGTGGGTGGCGAGGTGCGGCCGAGCCCCGGCTACCAGACCGCCAGCGGCCCGATGGCATCTTCAGGCCTCGCCTACTGGATCGAGGGGTGGGAATACACCTCCGGCGAAGGCAAAGCCACCCTCGTCCTCCACGCACGCGACGCCTGGCAACTGCTGGAGAACTGGCGATCGCGTCGTCAGTACGCCTGGGCCCAGGGCGAAAAGAACATCTTCCAGCTACTCCCCTTCGTCATGGGGCGAGCGGGCCTGGAATTCTCCAGCCTCGGCAGCAGCGGTGTCATGTCTGACGTCTACCCCAGCTTCACCATCCATCCCGGCGAGAGTGCGGCCACAGCGGTGCGCCGTCTGCTGGCCATGGTGCCCGATGTTATGTTCTTCCGAGGCCACTTCACCTACATTAAGAACCCCCAGACCGACGATGCCAGCGACTACTCCTACGGCATGGAGCACACCATCCTCCGCGGCCGCTACGGCAGCCAGCGCCTCCAGGCCAACCGGGTGCAGGTGTTCGGCGATGGCCCCTTCGTAGAGGCCTTCCAGTGGGCCGACATCGAGGACTCGTACGACCGCGTCCGGCAGGTGCACGACCTGAACCTGGACACGGTCGCTCGCGCTCAGGACCGGGCCGACGCCGAGATGCGCCACCAGGAGATCGGCTCCAGCGACGGCGAGATCGTAGTGCCGCTGAACTGCGGCCAGGAGCTCTACGACGTGATCTCGATCACCGACGAGTCGGCGGGCCTGACGGATGCTCGGCGGCGAGTGCTGGGCCTGAGTATGCGCTACTCGGCGGGCGGCAAGACGCCGGTCTACGAGCAGCGTCTCTCACTGGGGGCAGTCTAGAATGCTCGTGCGCAAAGGGACGGTTAAGGAGTTCGACTCCGGCTCCTACACGGCCACCGTCCAGGTGGCGGGGAGCCTGGCAGTGTGGCTGGAGGACGTGCCGGTGGCCCGCAATATCGGCATCGCCGAGATGGTGATCGGCCGGCGCTGCGCCCTCATCTTCTTCTCGGAGTCCGACCCCCGCGACGCCCTTGTGGTGGGCGTCTACACCTAAGGAGCAAGCCGTGGCCGACAAGCCCCCGCCTCTCCAGTCGCCTACTCCCCCTCGCCCTCGGCCGCCGCTGGGCCAGGAGGCGCCATCGTTGGGCAAGGACGTGCCCGAGAGCCGCGACCTAGGCCGCGCGCCCGTCATTCGCAGCGGCGCCATCGTCATAGCGGCCGTGTGGGAGGAGTGAGAGCGATCCGCCTTGACAACCCTACTGTCGCGTCAGTACGCTGCCTCTAGCCAGCCGCGTTCCAGCAGAAGCAACGAGGGAGGAGGATCTCCCCATGGCGCAGCAACAGCAGAAGTTTGAGGTGGGACATCGACTGATCGCCACCATCAAGTCGGTCAAGGGTACCTGTCACTGGAGCCACAAGCCCGGCGACAGCTTCGAGATCAGCACTTACGACACCGCCGGCCTCTGTGGCTTCTTCTACCATGACATCTTCCCCTACATCGTCATGCTCCAGTTCGGCGGTGGCTTCCCCAAGGAGTGGGGCGGGCCGGACTCGGTAGAGCTGGAGTGTCCGGACAAGGTGGCACCGGTGACCATAGAGCTCCGGCGGGTGCCCGACTAGGAGCGCCTACAACTCGTTGGGAGGTCGGCATGGACGCTACCAATTTGTGTGTTATTCTATACTCGATGAGCCGTTCACGGACAACCGTAGCCGCTGCGTTGGTTTTTAGCGCCCTCATTGCCCTGCTTGTGGCGATGGCTGGCTGCGGAGACGGGGACGAAACCGAGCCGTCGCCGTCAGCGACCGTCACCCCTGCTCCGGGGACACCAGGGCCAAGCTCTTCGACCCCAGTTCCCTCGACTACCATCGACCTGGCCACCACTGCCGCTGACCTGACGGTGTTCGGCGGCGACGCCGACGATTATCTAGCCGACCGCTTCTCGCTGGCTCACGGTGATTTCAACGGCGACGGCATCGATGACATCCTGGTGGGCGCCCCCAAGGCCTCCGGGTCGGACAACGCCCGCAACAACGCCGGCGAAGCCTACGTCATCCTCGGCTCCTCCGATGTGGGCGGCACAGTGGACATAGCCGAGGGTCAACAGGACTTCACCGTGATAGGCACCGAAGCAGGGGACAACCTCGGCTTTGTGGTAGCGAGCGGCGATGTCAACGGCGACGGCATCGATGACATCCTGGTCGGCGCTCGCTTCGCCGGCGGCCTCGCAGGCGGGATCGAAAGCGGCCTCATCAATATAGGCGAAGCCTACGTGATCTTCGGATCGCCTGACCTGAGCGGCACGGTGGATACGGCGCTCGGCGAGCAGGACGTCACCGTCCGGGGGGCCAAGGCAAGCGGCTACCTGGGCTACGCCCTTGCGGCCGGTGACGTCAACGGCGATGGTGTCGATGATATCATTCTTGCCGCACCGGGCGCCGACGGCCCGGACGACGCCCGTAGCGGTGCCGGCGAGGCCTACGTCGTGCTCGGCTCGCCCGAGCTCACGGGAACGATCGATGTGGGCCAGGATCAGCATGACCTCACCATCCTTGGCGCTAAGGGCGAGGACTTTCTCGCCAACTTCGCCGCCAGCGGCGATGTCAACGGCGACGGCATCGACGACATCCTCCTGGGGACGCACATGGCAGACGGCCCCGACGGCCAGCGCGCCGACGGAGGCGTGGCCTACGTCATCTTCGGCTCGTCTGAGCTGAAGGGAACCGTTGACCTGGCCGATGACGAGGGATTCCTGTCCATCTGGGGCGCCGATGCCAGCGACTGGCTGGGCTTCGTCCTGGCTGCCGCTGATGTCGACGGCGACGGGGTGGATGACATCCTCGTTAGCGCCCGCAACGCCGACGGGCTGGGCAACAGCCGCAACAATGCCGGCGAGGTCTATGTCATTTTCGGCTCGGCGGAGTTGCCCAACAACATTGACATTGCCGAGCAGACGCAGGACGTCACCATTATCGGCAGCGACCCAAACTACCTCTTCGGTCACTCCCTGGCCAGCGGCGACGTCAACGGCGACGGCCTGGCCGACTTGCTGGTCGGGGCGCCGGCGGCCAACTCCCGCGAGAAGGCGGGGCAGGTCCTCGTCTTCCTGGGCTCAGCCCAGTGGCCAGCCACCGTCGATGCGGCTTTGAGCCAAGAGCAGATGAGCGTCCCTGGCCAACAGGTGCTGACCATCCTTGGAGCCGAACCCGAGGATGAGTTGGGCTTCTCGGTCGCCAGCGGCGATGTCAACGGCGACGGCAGGGACGACATCATCGGCGGCGCCCTTCTGGCCGACGGCCCCGACAACGCTCGCCCCGACGCGGGCGAGGTCCACGTGATCCTGAGCGAGCCTTAGCAGGCCAGCGGCCCTTTTCTGGGCAAGCGCGTAGACGAATGACCACTCTCGGCTTATAATACGCCAAGGGTTGGCGAGAACCTCCCTGTACTGAACATGGCCGAGCGCATCGCCTCTGGCAAGCAGCAAGAAGAGGATGTTACCCTCGATACCACCCTGCGCCCCAAGCGCCTGGGCGACTTCGTGGGCCAAGCCAAGATCAAGGACAACCTACGCATCGCGGTCGCGGCGGCCCAGAAGCGGGGCGAGGCCCTGGATCATCACCTTCTCTACGGGCCGCCGGGGCTGGGCAAGACCACCCTCGCCCACATCATCGCCCACGAGATGGGGGTCAACATTCGCCTCACGTCCGGCCCGGCCATCGAGCGGGCGGGCGACCTGGCAGCCATCCTCACCAACCTGCAACAGCAGGATGTGCTGTTCATCGACGAGATCCATCGCCTGCCACGGGCGGCTGAGGAGATCCTCTACCCGGCCATGGAGGACTTCGCCCTGGACATCATCCTGGGCAAAGGCCCGGGAGCCAGAAGCGTGCGCCTGTCGGTGCCGCCCTTCACCCTCATAGGCGCCACCACCCGCTACGCCCTGCTGAGCCCGCCCTTGCGCGATCGCTTCGGCGCCGTCTACCGACTGGACTTCTACCAGCAGGAGGACATCGCTGGCCTGGCCCGCCGCAACGCCGCCCTCCTGCACATCGTCATCGAGGACAAGGGGGCGCAGGAGATCGCCCGCCGCGCCCGCGGCACGCCTCGGGTGGCAAACCGCCTCCTCAGGCGAGTGCGCGACTATGCCCAGGTGATGGCCGACGGCGTCATTACCGAGAAGGTGGCACAGGAGGCCCTGTCCCGCCTGGAGATCGATGAGCTGGGCCTGGACGAGGTGGACCACAAGGTCCTGCACACCATCATCGACAAGTTCGATGGCGGGCCGGTGGGCATCGAGACCATCGCCGCCTCCATCTCCGAGGAGGCCGACACCATCATGGACGTCTACGAGCCCTATCTGATGCAGGTGGGCTTCCTTCAGCGCACCCCTCGCGGACGCGTAGCCACTCGCCACGCCTACGAGCACCTGGGCCTGCCGCCCAAGGAGCAGCCGGAGTCGCCCCAGGGGAAATTGTGGGAGTAAATCCGAAAAGGCCTTGACAAACGAACGCATGTTCGATATAAAATACATGACAGGTAATTAACAGTGGCAGGTAGATATCCGCAGCTGCAGCCTGTTGGGGAGTTCCGCGACCCGGTACACGGATTCATTGAGCCGTTCCCGCACGAGAAGGAGATAATCGACACGCCGGAGTTCCAGCGCCTGCGGCGCATCAGCCAGCTTGGGCTTACGTACTACGTGTACCACGGCGCGGAGCACTCGCGCTTCGGGCACTCGATTGGAGTGATGCATCTGGCGGGGGAGGCTGCTCAGAGGATCCTCCAGAACAGCAAAGACTTGATGTGTGAGGAATTCAACTGGTCGGACAAGGAGTTTGAGGAGCAGTCTCGCCGAATCTTTGTGCTGGCCAGAGTAGCTGGCTTGGTGCACGACGTGGGGCACCCACCGTTCTCCCATGCTGGACAGGCCCGGTTCTTCCCCGAAAAACTTGACCACGAGAACTACAGCCAGGAAATTGTGCTGAGTACGGTAATCGGAGAGATCATCGACAGGACCCTCAAGGACTTCGACATCAGTAAGGAAAAGGTAGTGGATCTGCTCAGGGGGACTCATCCCATTGGCTTTCTTGGCGAGCTCGTCTCAAGCCCATGGGACGTGGACAAGATGGACTACCTTCTTCGCGACAGCCACTATTGCGGTGTCGGCTACGGTAACTACGACCTGAGCAGAATCGTGCGCAGCCTCACCCTTTACAGCGACGAAGCCGGAAGCATGAAGCTAGCGATTGAGGAGGGCGGTTTCCAATGCCTGGAAGGCCTAGTACTGGCACGGTACTTCATGTTCACGCAGGTTTACTTCCACGAGGTGAGACGTGCCTATGATCTCGTCCTCGAAGATCTGATTGGCGAACTTCTAGAAGAGCGCTATGACACCGCTAAGTATCCAGGTCCGGCCGCTATCGAAGACTATCTCAGGTGGGACGATGTCGAGGTGCTGGCAACGGCGCGACAGAAGGCCGACGCCGACAGCCGCAATGCAGCCTGGATGGTGAGAAACAGGAGACACCCGAAGATGGTCTTCTCTACGTTGCCGCATCCGGATAGAATGGAAGCCCGACGAGCTTTCGGGCCCCTCCTTAAGCACGTGAAGACTCGCTTCCCTGACGTCGGCCTTTGGGCGGACCAAGCGACCGACCACCCGGAGCGGTACCGTCGCGAAGATGTCGATATACCGATACAGCTTGAGGCGGGGCGGTGGGTATCGTTTGCTAAGACTTCCTACGCCCTTGCAGGGCTGGCGGAAATAGGACAAGTACGGCTGTACGCAGACGTGGGCGACAAAACCAGCCTACAAGATGAGATTACCCTCGCCTGCAAGACCTACATGGCGTGAACGGGGGGAGAAATATGAGTCCACAACAGCCTGAGCCATTCTTCGGAGGCGAGGATCTGAACTTCGCCGTGCTTCACCAGCTGGTTTCCCAGCTGGTTTCCCAGTCGGTAGACGTGGGCAAGATAAAGTTGCAGAAGCTGGCCTACTTTCTTCAGGAGTCGTACGGTATCCCGCTCGGCTACACGTTCCGCATGCACCACTATGGGCCGTACTCTCGGCAGCTGGACAACGATCTTCTCAAGCTACGCCTGATGGGCTTCATAGATATGCAGGCCGACATTTCCGGATATGGCTTCCACGTAACCAAATTGTGCGACGCGGAGCCAGGCTGGGCAAGCGCGCTAGCGCCCTACCAGGGCCGAATTCAAGATGCGTTGGCTAAGCTGGGGGACCTGCCAGCCTACCTGCTCGAGGTATATGCAACCGTACATTACGTAAGCCATCTGGTGGAGGGAGCTTCGGCAGAGGAGGTCGTAACCATCGTGCACGGCCTTAAGCCGAAGTTCCTGCCAGAGTCCATAGCAGAGGCCCGGGAACAGCTCCAGCAGCTAGGCCTTCTGGAAACCCAAGCCGCTCGAGGCGCACATGAGGACCGCGGAAAGCCGTAAGAACGTCCCCTCCGCCAGCCCCTACGAGGAGATCGAGGCGGTGGCCGTCCTTTCGGCAGCGCCCCAGTAGCACCGAGCGCACAACGCGTAATATCCCCCACGAAACCTGCAGGAGACGGCCTCTTGACATCCACACTGTTTAGGTTTATGTTAATAGCTCCCCTAACAGAGGCGGGTGAGGCGGATGAAAACGATACGCATCCTCGGCCTCGCCGTTGTGGTTGCGGCGGTGGGGCTCCTCCTAGCGATGCCGCATGCCTCGGCCCAGCCGATCCCCAGCGCCACCTACACGGGAACGCACTCCGGCGGCGGGGAAGTCGACTTCGACGTATCTGCCGGTGGCGACGAAGTGCTGAACCTCACGTTCACCGACATCCCCTGCGGCGACTACACGCACGACGCGTTCACTTGGCCCCCCTCGGAGACCATCGCCATCGTCGATGACGAGTTTGAAGCGACACTTCCCCCCCTGGCCACCAGCGTGACAGGCCAATTCCCCAGCGAGACCAGCGCCGAAGGAACGTTCCTGCTGGACCTAGGCGACTGCCAGTCGCCCGAGCTGACCTGGACGGCCACGACCACGCCTTTTGCCGTTGGCGGCGTGGCAGAGCTACCGAACGTCTCCGATTCGTCGGCCCCCAACTACCCAGCTCTGGCCGGACTCGCGGCTGCGGCGCTGGTCGCTCTCGCAGCAGGCGGCTGGTACGCCAGGAGGCGGCAGCCCAGATAGGCCCCGCTGACGCTGACCCGCCGGCTACGGCTTCGCGGGAGTGGGCGTTGGTTCTGACGTGGGAAGACCGGACGGACAGGCCACCTTCACGTCTGCCTGCGTGCACTCCAGCCCTCCTGCCGCGGCCAAAGCGACCTCAGTGATCTTGACCGTTGGGCGCGCCTGCGTGATGAGGTCGGCTATCGCCTGATCTAGGCCTACGCGGGCCCCCGAGGCGCCGCTGCTATCGATGATCATCTGCTGGACAAATCTGGTTGTTGTGCGGTCGATCTGGATGGCGCGCACCAGTTGCTCCTTGCTCAGGTGCTCCGGAGCTATGCCACAGGAGAAGTTTATTCCCTCTTCCACGATCGCCCGCGCCTCGTCCTCCGAGACACCGCGCCCCTCCCTGACAAGGGCAATGTATAGAATGATGCCGTCCTCGATCTCCCTGAGCGCTTGCTTCTCGTCGGCGAAGGGCCGGCCGGACTGGGCTCTCGATACCATAAGAGACGAGACATTCCTGCTGAGGATTTCGATCGAGAACTGGATGTCTTCCGCCTCGACGACCGCCACCACCGGCGGCAGGCTCTCGAGTACGGGAGGGTTCACGATCTCCCTTACGTCGTCGCACGTCCGACCCTCCGATACGTCTAGCTCATACAGGCCCCCCGCCAGGGCCTCCCCCGATATCTCTTCTCCGCCTGGATCGGCGAGCAGGCCGAAGAAGACCGCCAAGCCTACCCCTAGAAGGACCGCCAGCGCCGCCAGCGCCGCCAGCGCCGCCAGCAATTTTTTCATGTCATCCCCCTATGACCCCAGAGCTACTCTTTCGCGGGGGTGGGCGCTGGTTCTGACGTGGGAAGACCGGGGGGACAGGCCACCTTCACGTCCGCCTGCGTGCACTCCAGCCCTCCTGCCGCGGCGAGCAGAAGCCATCGTTTCATGGCCACTCACCTCCTTCGGCAGGCAAACCGAAGCTCGCCGCCGACAGCCCGGGCCAGAGCAAGATGAGTTATGGTAAGCCCCATATCCGTATACCACATCATCGCACAAAAAGCAAGCCCAGGCGGACTTTACTTGCATGTCCCTTAACGCGATCTGTCAAGTAGCCCCTTGGCGGATGGCCGGTTCGCCGTTCGTGCCTTGATTCTCGACCCCCCTGAAGGATGGGGCAGGAGGGGCTGAATCTGATGCCCCCGCCTTTAGGCGGGGGTCGGTAGTTAACCCACCAACGCTGAACCAGTTTCCCCGCCAGCCCCAGCGTGAGCCCCCTTGCCCTCTGTGCTAAAATGGCCGAAAACCCCACCGGAGGACAGGCATGCAGGCAACGACCGTTCGCTATCAGGTGCGCCCCATGGATCTAGGCGATATCTCCCAGGTGATGGAGATCGAGCGGGAGTCGTTCCTCAACATGTGGCCGACGACGGCCTTCAAGCGGGAGCTCAAGCACAACCGCCTGGCCCGCTATCTAGTGGCCGTGGAGCAGCGAGAGGGAGCCGAGGAGGCAGCGGCCCCACTGGCGGACGCCGAACCGACGGAGGAGGCGGTGCCGCCGGTGGGCGTGGGGCGCTGGCTGGGCGAGCTCAAGCGGTTGTTTGGCGCCGAGGAGGAGGAGGCCGAGACCAGCCGCGAGCCCATCGTGGGATTCGTGGGCATCTGGCTCACGCTGGATGAAGCCCACATCGTCACCATCGCCGTGCGCGAGAGCCACCGCGGCCGTGGCATCGGCGAACTCCTGCTCATCGCTGCCATCGCACTGGCCACCCTCAACGATCAGGACGTCGTCACCCTCGAAGTCCGAGCGTCCAACCAGGCGGCCCAGGCCCTGTACGAAAAGTACGGCTTCAAGAAGGTTGGCGTTCGCCACCGCTACTACTCAGACAACCACGAAGACGCCGTGATCATGACCACCGATTCTATCCACTCCCTCCCCTATCAGGAGCTCTGCCAGCGTCTCAGGCGAGAGCACCGCGAGCGCTGTGGCGACTACGAGCTCGACTTCTACTAGCCGCCCGTATCAGGCGCCCGAGCTCTGGGCAGGCCACTGCCGACCACGAAGAGCATGCTGGCCGCCAAGGGAAGGGCACCGGCGATAGCGAACACGACGCCGTAGCTGGCGAGCCCAGCCATCAGGCCAAAGGTTAGCGCCCCCACGCCCGACCCCGTGTCCCAGGCCAGACCGAATGTGGACATGGCCACACCTCGCCGCTCGCTCCCAGCCCGGTCCACTGTCCAGGCCAGAAGGGCCGTATGAGCGCCACCGAAGCCAAGACCGAAGAGCACCGCCGCCACCAGCATCATCCCCTGCATCGAGGCGCCAGCCAGCAGGAGCATGGCCAGACCCGCCACAGCCAGGCCCGGAAGAAACACTACCGCCCGGCCACGGCGGTCGGCTATGGCCCCCGCCATGGGTCGCAGGGGCACGACCGCCAAGCCGTACAGCACGAAGAAGAGACCGGGGTTGCCCAGGCCTCGATCTTCGGCCATGAGAGGCAGAAAGGCCTGAATAGCCCCGAAGCTCACCGCCAAAGATAGGAACAAGGAAGCAGGAAGCAGCGTGCTGCGGCTCACCAGGGCAGCGGCCGTGAACCCCTCCGGGGCCCTTGCTCCGCCTCTACCGCCACCAACGCGGCTGCTCAGCAACGAGGCCAGACCAGAGACCACAGCCGCCGCCAGGAAGTAGGGAGTGAATCCCCAAGTCCTGGCTATCGTCAGCGCCAGCCAAGGGGCATAGACCTGGGACAGGCTGTTCATCATGGCGACATAGCCGAAGGCAATCCCCCGACGGTCGGCGGGTACGATATCGGCCACGGTGGCGAAGGCGGCGGTTACGAAGAGCACCATGCTCACCCCATTCACCATTCGCAGCGGCAGCAGCAGGTAAGGGTCGTGGCTCAGGGCCTGGGCCGCCAAGCTGAGGCTTGCAACCCCGGCGCCTATAACCATCAATAGTCTGCGCCCATAGCGGTCCGCCCACAGACCAGCCAGGGGCCGCATGAACATCCCGGCGATGCCCATGCTGCCCACCACCAGGCCGATCTGCCACTTATCTGCATCTTCCAGATAGAAGGGCAGAGTGGTGTAGGTGGAGAAGAAGCTGGCGAAGACAAGATGCGAGCAGGCCAGGACGATCAGGAAGTCAGCCGTCCACAGAGGCTCACGCCGTCCGGCAGGCGCACCGCCTGCCGCCGCCGGTTCTTCGCCGGTTCGCCCTCGCCACATAGCTCTGAGTCTAGGGCGGCGGCAGCGCAGAATCAACAGCGAACGGCACTCTCTACCGCCGGCCTATCCCTGCTGTTCGCGTCTGGCTATAATGCTCGGCGTAGGTATCGAGTCTCATGTCAGCCGCTGATAGGATTCGCCGCCAACTGGAGCGCCTGGCCCACCTGCGAGGACTGGGGTCCGTCCCCGACGACCACGCCCGCTGGATAGACCAGACCCGCTACTTGCTGGTAAGCGTCTTCGGGGAGAGCTCAGCCGAGGCCGACAGCTTCCTCCACGTCGTGGGCGCCACGCCCGCCGACAGAGAGGAGCAAGCGTTCACCTTCAACCTGCCGCTGAAAGGCCCCTGGGGCATCCGAGCCCGCCTGGAACGAGGCGAGGTCATCCTCAGGGAGACCCTCAACCGATTAGAGGCAAGTGAGGCAAAGTAGGGCCACCAGCAAGGTGGCCTAGCTCTCCTTGGCCCGCGCCGCCAGAGCGACTATCTCCGCCGCTGCCGCGTAAGGCAGACGACTGGTATCGATCACCAGGTCATAGAGGCCGGGATCGTTCACGTCCACCTTGAAGAACTTGCGGTGAAAGGCCGCTCGGCCGCTGCTGAGCTCGTGAACCTTCTTGCTGGCCTCTTCGGGTGTTAGCTGGTCGCGCTCAACGATGCGGCGGGCGCACAGTTCCAGGGGAGCCTGGATGAGCACGTGGAGGGCGTTGGTCAGCTCCTTGAGAATCACCTGACTGCCACGACCCACAATGACGATGTTGCCCCTTTGACCCAACTCCCTAATGATGGCGCTCACCGTCTCTATGTAGACAGTGTCGTCTAGCTCCTGAGCGGAGCCGCTGACCTCGGCGCCCGTCTCGGCGTAGGAGCGAGCCAGGAGCACTTCCAGACCGCCGCTACCTACTAGCGGGTCTTCAACGCCACCCGCAGCCGAGCGCTCCAGGAAGGTGCGCAGCATGCTGGCCAGCCTCTCCCTGAAGCCTGCGCAATGCTCGTATCGCTCGGCCACGGCCTCGGCGCTAACGCCCAGGCGGCGGGCGCCATCTACCATGATCTGCCGATCCACGTAGTCAATGCCCAGGATCTCTGCCGCTAGCTGACCCACCTCGCGGGCGCCACTGCCTATCGTCCCGGACATGGTCACTATGGGCATGGTAGACCACCTTCTCTGCAACTACAGTATACTATGACGCCAGTCAAACATGGCCACCAAAGCGCGGCCCGAAGTTGTTGCCGCTCAGCGCTCGCGATAGAATCTAGGCGGCCGGCGGCTGGTTTGACCAGCGCAGCAAGGAATAGCCGATGAGCATCAAAAGGCAGGTGGTCCGTAGACGGCGCGTCTGGTTCCAACTGGCATTCGTTCTCTTGTTCCTGGGGCTGCTCGCCTGGCGGGTTAACATTGGCGAGGCCCTGCAAACATTCACCGAGGTGAACTACGCCTGGGTCGTGGCGGCCTTGCTGATCTTCACCATATCGAAGCTGATTCATACGCTCCGCTGGCGTATCTTCCTCGGCCGTATCCCCGGGCTGCCTCTGTCCGGCCTCTTCGGTACGTTCCTCATCTCCAACATGATCAACAACCTGATGCCGGTGCGTGCGGGCGACCTCGTGCGGATTCAGGTACCCGCCCAAAGGTACAACATACCGCGAGCGGAGCTCACGGCCACCGTCATCGTCGTGGAAACGCTGCTGGACGCGGCTACGTTCGTCCCGCTGCTTGTCATTGGCCTATCACTCCAAGACGTCCCAGCCCTGCGAACCAGCGTCCTCTGGAGTTTCGCAGGGCTGGTAGCGCTAGGGCTGCTGGCAGCCGCCCTGGCGGCCCGCGTACAACTCCCAGCCGACCTTGGACAAGCCAGGTGGACCCGCTGGCTGCCTCGCTGGCTGCGAGACCGCGCAGCCGGGTTCATCCCTCCTTTTGTTGACGGCCTGACCTCCCTGCGCGATGTTCGGCTCGCTGCTCTGGCTGTGTTGATCTCCTTCCCCGCCTGGCTCATCGAGGTGGTGGTCTTCTGGCTCTTTGGCCAGGCCTTTGGCCTCGACCTGCCGTTCAGCGCCTACCTCGTCATCATGATTGGGGCGAACATGGTTGTGTCATTGCCTCTCACCCCCACCAGCATCGGCGTGTACGAAGTCGCCGTCCAGGAGGTCGTCGCTCTCTTCGGGGTCGACCGAACCCTGGCGGCGGGCTACGCCATCGGAACGCACGTCTTCATCTCGATCTGGATTGGCCTGACTGGCTTGCTGGCGATCTGGGCGATGAATCTACGATTTGAGGACGTCTTCTATCTGCGACGGAATAGCCGCCAACCTCCAGCAGCGACCGGCCGTGCTTCCAATGCCAACGATGCACCAGACTAGGGCAAACGCCGCGGTCCAGAACGAGCGGCCCTTGCTATAATTGACGCGAGTGAAAAGCATGGGCGAGTCGACTCAAGAACGGCAAGAGGTGTACCGCCTCCGCATCTCTCTCATCCTCAGATTCGTCTGGGCAGTGCTTCGCGGCCGGACGCGCAGCCTACCTGCGGACGTGGAAGCGACCCTCATGGCTGCCAGGCCCAAGCCTCAGGCTCGCAACGACCAGCATATCCCGGCCGAAGGTCCCTTCGTTCTGGTAGCCAATCACTACGAGCGGCCGGGGCTGAAGGTATTCTGGGGCGGCATGCTAGCCTCGCAGGCCGTGGCTCAAAGGCGAACCAGCCAGAAATCGCTGCGCTGGCTGATGACGAGCGAATGGTACAACTTCCGCCTGGGCCCACTCCCCGTGCCCGTTTGGGCGCTCCGCTGGCTGTTTCGACGCCTCGCCCAGGTGTACGGACTGGTGATCGTTCCCCGTGCGGCCGAACGGCGTGTGGGCCGGGCAGCCGCCCTGCGCACGATTCTGAACGTGGTGCGCGATGGGGAAGAGGCCATTGGCCTCTTCCCTGAGGCGATAGGCACGGGACACCTCCGCGAACCCATGCCGGGGGTGGGCTCGTTCCTCTTCTCACTGAGCAACCGCGGCATACCCATACTCCCCGTCGGCATCTTCGAGGAGGAAGGGAGACTCATCGCGTCCTTTGGCCCGCCCTTCTCGATCCAGGTAGCGCGCAGCGTGGAGAAAGGAGAGCGCGAGCGCCTGGCCAGCCAGCAGGTGATGGTAGCTATCGGCCGCCTGCTGCCGCGCGAGCTGTGGGGCGTGTATGCGCCGGCCATCGAGGAAGCGCTGACCCAGGAGAGGGTCGGTCGCTAGGTTGCAGTCCGCCAGATGGAGTGCCGCCTGAGGCCAGAGATGGATTGTGGCTAACGAGGCCCAGGAACTACCCCGACTCAACAGGCTGCTCTACGCTTCCGGCAGCTTCGGGGGCAACGTCATCTCCCGCTCCAAGGACCTGTGGCTCATCTACTTCTACGCCCCGCCCGCCGATGCCGACATAGAGAAGCGAATAAACATCCTGGTGCTGGGCGCTCTGTTCACGGCGGCCCGCCTGATCGAGGCCCTGGACGACCCCCTCATCGGCTGGTGGAGCGACCGCACTCGCTCCCGCTGGGGGCGACGCATCCCCTTCGTGGTGCTGGCCACCCCCTTCTACGCCGTGTTCTTCGTCCTCCTCTGGACACCCCCCGTCGGCGGCGAGAGCATGGTCAACGCCCTCTACTTCTTCCTCATGCTGGAGGGCTTCCATCTGTTCAGCACCTTATCCGGCGGCCCCTTCGAATCGCTCCTGCCGGAGATCGCCGTGACCTCCAAGGGTCGGGTGAGCATAGTGACCTGGCAGGTGTTCTTCGGCACAGTGGGAGCGGCCGTCGCCCTGGTGGGCAGTGGGATCATACGAGACGCCTTCGGCTTCCAGGCGATGGCCGTCAGCATGGCCGTAATGGGCATGGCTTCCCGCTACATCGCCCTGACGGGCGCATGGCGACACGTGCGCCTGGATGTGGAACCCGCCCAGGTGAACCCGATCGAGGCGATTCGCTCCACTTTCACGAACAGGCCGTTCCTCTTCTTCCTGCCCACCTTCATCCTGTTCAATATGGCCATATCGATGATGACCGCCGCCCTCCCGTTCTGGTCCGGCGCCGTGCTCCTGGGCGACTTCCCCAGGGACATCGCCAAAGTGGAGGCGGGAAACCCGGCCACCCTCCAACTGTTCGGACTGGAGTTCGGCGTGGCAGAGGGCACTACCGTCGCGCTGCTGACGGCGGCGGCCATCGTCGTTGTTCTGCTTTGCCTTCCCCTGGTCTACCAAATGTCCTTACGCCGAGGCAAGGCCTGGGTCTACTCGACGGCCATGCTGATAGGAGGAGTCTACCTGCCGTTTATCGCCTTCATGGGCTTCCTGCCCGGCATCGATACGCTGCTCCAGGCGGTCTTCTTTGTGGCCCTGATAGGACTGCCCATGGCGGCCGTCTTCACCTTCCCCAACGCCATCATGGCCGACATCATCGACTACGACGAGCTGAAGACAGGCATGCGGCGAGAGGCTATCTACTACGGCACCCAGGCCACCCTCGAGAAGGTAGCCTCGGCCCTCTTCCCCCTGATCCTGGCCTCTCTGCTCGTACTGGGGAGCACCGCCGACAACCCCCTGGGGATTCGCCTGATAGGGCCGGTGGCCGGCCTATCGGCCCTGCTGGGGTTCCTGGCCTTCCGCGGCTACGCGTTGCCGGATACCGTGACCGCGGATACGGTGAAGGTGCGCTGACAGCATGGCCTACCGTCATTCTGAGCGGAGCGAAGAATCTCAGCGGAGCTAAGGCTGCCTAGGGCGACCTCTACCGGCCATGACCGCCGGCAGGGGAGGCCTCGGGCGCTCCCTCCCCCACAGCGGCCAGGAAGATGACCACCGCTCCGATGGCGACGATCGCCAGGCCGGGGCCGACGCTGGCCAGCCAGAAGGCCTCATCGGTCACGGAGTGGATGATGTTGAAGAAGGCGACGAACCCGGCCACGATGGCCACCGTCGACTGCCAGAGATGCGAGAGGAAAGGAGCGAGGATCCCCCGCCAGGCCAGGGCCACCCCGACAAAGGCCAGGGCCGCTGCTACCAGCGTCACGATCCCCTCGCCTGCCACCAGGCCATTGACGGAGACCTGACGGCCGGCGTCGGTGCCCCAGGGCAGAAGCGTACCGATGACCAGGAGGGCAGCGCCCAGGCTGTAGAGCCAGCGCCAGGGGAGAGCCAGCGTCCATCCCGTCGCCCTGGCGGGGAAGCCGCTCATGGGCACAGCGCCCAGGGCAGCGCGCCCCGAGGGAACGAGCGAGGCGGCCAGCAGTAGCTTCACGCTGTCGCCGGGGATGAATGGATAGAGGCCCAACTCGAAGACGTTCTTGCCAGAGGTGAAGTGGGCGAGCCAGGAGAGCCCGCCAGTGTAGATGAGGCCTTGCCCCGCTAGCATGGCCAGGGCCAGCGTCCAGGGGCGGCGGTCCCAGCCCCGCTCGGCCAGGAAGCCCACCGCATAGGCAGCGGCGATGAAGCCCACAAGGTAGCCCCCCGTGGGGCCGCTGGCGTAGGCCCAGCCGCCCATGCCGCCGGCAAAGACGGGCAGGCCCGCTGCCCCCTGAGACCAGTAGGCGATCATGCTGGCTGCCCCCAGGCGGCTGCCGAGAAGCGCCCCCACCAGGAGCACAGCGAAGGTCTGGCCGGTGATCGGCACGGGGGTGAAGGGCAGGTTGATCCGCGCCTGGGCGGCAAGAGCGGTGAAAGCACTGGCTGCCAGCACCAGTGTCGCCTGCACCAGGATGCCCTTCTGCGGCAGAAGGGCGACTGCCAGGGCCTCAGTACGACTGTTCACGCGCATAGGCCTCTCCTGAGTAATTGCGACCATGATAGCGGGCTCGGCTACCAAATGCAACCGATGAGGCCGTTGAAAAACGCCTCGTTCGCCCTTCGACAGGCTCAGGGCGAGCCCGTCAGCCGCTCATGGTGAGCTTGTCGAACCATGAACCCCCGCTCGCCCTTCGACAAGCTCAGGGCGAGCGGCTGGTGCGCGCTACTCCGCTGGCGGGGACGGCCGACGCCGGCGGGGCGCTCGCGGCTTGGCCGCCCGCTCGGAGGGAGCAGGAGCGCGGGACGGGGCCGGTTCCTCTTCACCGATGAGGACATCCAGGAGGGCCCTGATGGCCAGCAGGTTCTCCCTACAGGCCGCCCGCAGGTGGCGACGGGTCTGCTCGGGAAGCATGACTGTCATCGTGGCTCAATCTCCACGCCCTGTGAGCTCATCCATGACTACGTAGGCCATTCTACATCGACCGCGTGGCTACGAAAAGCGTGGGCACCACACTTCGTCAGTACGCTGAGCTTGCCAACACCCTAAGCTTGCACAAGCTATCACGCAGCGCGTGACGTTGTCCAAAAAAACGCCGCGGGGACTTGACAATCACCTATTACTAGTCTATACTGTACTTTGCTCTTAACTTTACTATTCTGCGAAGGAGAGTGAGATGGATTTGAGAGCGGAGTTAGCCACCTTGAAGAATCGTGCTATCGCGGCCATCGAGCAGGCAGCGAAGGAGCGAGATACGACACGGATTAGGGTCCTCTCCGATCTGCTCGCGGGAATCGAGGGTGACGAGAAAGCAGCCGTAGCTTTGCAGGATCGCGTCAGAAACCACGAGGCGCGCCTCAGCAGTCCCGATGAAATACTGAGGGAGCCCCCGCTCCACAAGACGGATGCGAGAAGCCGCCGAGAACGTGGAAACGAACTGAGGGAAGAGTTCGCCAGAAGACACACCCTTATCCCCCAGAGAGGCGTAATCTACAGGACGCGGTCAGACTCGCGCGTTGGCATAGTGACAGCCACAGAAGACCCAAAGAAACCAAACGCCTGGTTCTTGGGGATTCCAGACACGCAGTTCGACTCGGTAGTCCTGCGGTGCCAGCAGACGGATGGAGAGGTCTTGGACTTCGTTCTCCCTATGACGTCTATGTCAGGCGTTTGGTCTCGCCTAAGCCGGAGCGGCGGGCAGGTGAAGTTCAACGTCAAGGGGAGAGACGGAACTTATCAGCTTCAGGTTCCCGGCGCTAGCCCCTTGGACATCCGTCCCTTTCTGGGACAGTACGCCGCTCTCGATTAGCATCCACGACCCTCCCTCGGGCTGCCCGTGGCTTCCGGGGTAGCCACTGTCCTTCGCGGTCCCGACCAGCGTGGTCCTGGCGTCGGCCGTCATGCCTTGCCAGCATTTCTTTTCGGATCCTACGCTTTCGCGCTCACCTTCACCTGCTCGCGGCTGAAGACGTACTCCTCGCCCTCGATATCCACCAGCACCGTGTCGCCCTCGCCGAACTCGCCTGCCAGGATGCGCTTGGACAGGGGGTTCTCCACCCGCCGCTGCACCGTCCGCCGCAGAGGGCGGGCGCCGAACACGGGATCGAAGCCCTCCTTCACCAGCGCCTCCTTGGCCGCCTCCGTCAGCTCCAGGCCAACGCCTCGCTCCTCCAAGCGCTTGCGCACGTCGTTGGTCAGCAGCTCGATGACCTGCTTCAGGTCTTCCTCCGTCAGCGGCTCGAAGATGATCGTCTCATCGATGCGGTTCAGCAGCTCGGGGCGGAAGGCCTCCTTGAGAGCCTTCTCCACGGCGCTGCGCAGCCGATCCCGCTCGCTCTTGGTCTGCCTCTCGGCGGGCATGAAGCCCACCGTCGGCCGCTGGAACTCGGACGTGCCCAGGTTGGAGGTCATGATCACCACCGTGTTGCGGAAGTCCACCGTCCGGCCGTGGCCGTCGGTGAGGCGACCGTCCTCCAGTATCTGGAGGAGGATGTTGAACACGTCCGTGTGGGCCTTCTCCACCTCATCGAAGAGGACGACGCGATAGGGGCGACGGCGCACAGCCTCGGTGAGGCTGCCGCCTTCCTCATAGCCCACGTATCCGGGCGGCGCGCCGATCAGACGAGAGACCGTGTGGCGCTCCTGGTACTCGGACATGTCGACGCGCACGATGGCGTCCTCGTCGTCGAACATGAACTCGGCCAGGGCCTTGGCCAGCTCCGTCTTGCCCACGCCGGTGGGGCCCAGGAAGACAAAGCTGCCGATGGGCCGCCGGGGGTCCTTAAGGCCGGAGCGGGCGCGGCGGATGGCATCGGACACGGCAGCCACCGCCTCGTTCTGGTCGACGATGCGCTGGTGGATGCTCTCCTCCATGTGCAGGAGCTTGTCGGCCTCTCCCTCCATCAGCCGGTCGACGGGGATGCCGGTCATCTTGGCCACCAGGCCGGCGATGTCGGACCCGCTCACCGTCATGTTTATCGTTTCTTCAGCTTCCCACTGGGCCTTGGCGGCCTCGTACTCTTTCTCCAGTTGCAGCCGCTCGCTCTTAATGCGAGCCGCCTCCTCGTAGTCTTCGCGACCGGAGGCCGCCTCCTCCTCGCGGGCCCGCTCATCGACGCGGCCCTTCATCTCCCGCAGCTCCGGCGACAGGGCCTGGGCGTCGATGACGTGCTTGCTGGCCGCCTCGTCGATCAGGTCGATGGCCTTGTCGGGCAGCCAGCGGTCGGTGACGTAGCGACTGGACAGCTTGACCGCCGCCTCGATGGCCCCGTCCGTTATCTGCACCTTGTGGTGAGCCTCATAGCTGGGGCGGAGGCCTTTCAGCATCTCGACAGCGTCCTCGGGCGATGGCTCGTCGATGTACACGGGCGACAGGCGGCGCTCGAGGGCGGGGTCCTTCTCGATGTGCTGACGGTAGTCGTCCAGGGTACAGGCGCCCACGCACTGGAGCTCGCCGCGGGAGAGGGCAGGCTTCATCATGGTGCTGGCATCGATGGCCCCCTCAGCGGCGCCGGCCCCCATCACCTGGTGGATCTCGTCGATGAAGATGATAACCTCGCCCCGGGCCCGCTTGATCTCGTCCATCACCGCTTTCAGGCGCTCCTCGAACTCGCCGCGGAACTTGCTGCCGGCCACCATTGCCCCCATGTCCAGGGCCAGCACTCGCTTGCCCTTCAGGTTCTCAGGGACGTCGTCGGCCACGATCTTCTGGGCCAGGCCCTCGGCGATGGCCGTCTTGCCGACGCCCGCCTCGCCGATGATCACCGGGTTGTTCTTGCTACGGCGGTTGAGGACCTGCATCACCCGCTTGATCTCGTCATCGCGGCCGATGACGGGGTCTAGCTTACCCTGGCGGGCGAGCTCGGTAAGGTCGATGCTGTAGCGCTCCAGGGCGCGGTACTTGCTCTCCGCCCGCTGGTCAGTGATGCGAGTATCGCCGCGAATCTGGGCCAGCGCCTGGTAGATCCTCTCCTTGTCGATGTTGAACTCGCGCAGGATCCTGGCCGACTCGCCCTCCCGCTCGTCGGCGATGGCGATGAGGATGTGCTCCACGCCCACGTACTCGTCCTTGAAGCGCTCGGCCTCGGCGTTGGCCACCTCCAGTATGCGCACGATGCGCGGAGTGGTGTAGACCTGGACGACATCGTAGGCCAGCCTGGACATGCGCTCCAGAACGGTCGCCACCCGCTCGCTGACCTGGCGCGCGTCGACCTTAAGCTGCTCCAGGATCTGCTGGGCCAGGCCGCCAGGATGGTTCAGCAGGGCGAAGAGGACGTGCTCCACGTCCCACTGAGCATGGCGCTCCTTGCGCACCAGCTCCTGGGAGGCGGCCAGCACCTCCTGGGCTTGTTCTGTAAATCTGTCTTGTCTCATCATGATGGCTTCACCTCTTGCAAAGCTATCGCCGCCGGAATGTACGCCGGACCCAAAAGAGGATAACGACGAGAGCGATCAGGCCCAGCGTGGCCAGGCGATTGACATCGAGGATGGGAATGAAGCGAGTCCTTTCGGCGGTTATCTCCACTACGCCCACCGGCTTGATTCGCATACCGCCACCACCGCCAGCGCCGCCGCCCTCGCCCTGGGGGCCCGTCCCGCTGCCGGCTCCGAAGCCGTACGACGCCACAGCCACGGGGATGATGGTCTTGCCTTCGATGACCTGTGGCTCGCCGTAGACCACCTTGATGTCAGCGCCAGCTTTCAGCCTCTCGCTGATGGTGGCAACCAGTTCCTCTGTCGGTGTTGGCATTGTCCTGTCCCCCTCTCTCGAATGATGCGTTACTCCATCGGCTGGGGCAGTCGCTTGTCCCGCAGCCGTTGCAGCTCTATCCGCAACTCCTCCATCTCCTCTTCCATCTGACGGATGCGCTTGTTGAGGCGCAGGATCACCTCCGCGCCCGCCAGGTTCACGCCCAGGTCGTTGATCAGACGCTGGATCTGGCGCAGGCGGCTGATGTCGGCCTGAGAGTAAAGACGTATGCGACCCCGCGATCGTGACGGGGCGATGATACCCATTCGCTCGTAGTAACGGAGGCTCTGAGCATGCATGCCCACCATGCGCGCTGCCACGCTTATTACGAAACAGGGCTCCTCTTCAGAAATCATCCGCTCTCGCACCGAAACTCACCTCACGCTCTTCTCTCCGCGCATGTGCCCGTTTATCCCTTCGGCCTCACCCTCTGCGCCTTCTTCAGCTTCTCGAACAGCTCCCGCTCCTCGGGCGAGAGCTCTGCCGGCAGTATCACCTCCACCTTGGCGAACAGGTCGCCCTTGGCGTCACCGCCCAGGTGAGGCATACCCAGCCCGGCTAGACGGAAGACCCGCCCGTTCTGAGTCAGCGGTGGTATCTTCAGCATGGCGCTGCCTTTGAGGGTGGGAACCGATACCTCGCCACCCAGGACAGCGTCCAGAAGAGGCGCTTCCACCTCCGTGTGCAGGTCATCGCCGCGGCGGATGAAGCGCTCATGGGGCCTGACCGATATCACCAGGTAAAGGTCGCCCCTGACGCCGCCGCCCCGACCGCTCGGTCGGGGTCCCTCACCGGCCACTCGCACCCGCGAGCCGTCCGTGACGCCGGGCGGTATCTTGACCTCCAGGCGTCGCGACCGCATGGTGACGCCGCTGCCCTGGCAGACATGGCACACAGCGCCCACCAGCTTGCCGCTGCCGCCGCAGGTGCTGCAGGGCTCCTCGGCCTGCATGTTGAGGACGCGGGTGGTCCCCCGATATGCCTCCTCCAGGGTTACCTCCGCCATGTGCTGAACATTCTCGCCACGGCGGGAGCGAGGGCGAGTTCCCTTGAACAAGCCGCCCAACATATCGCCCAGATCGCCGAAGCCCAGATCACCCGCATCGACTCCGCCGAAAGGCACACCGCGGCCGCTCCAGGACCAGCGCTGGCCGCCCTGGCGACGGGCCTGCTCGAACTGGTCAGCGTACTGCCACTGGTCGCCGTAGAGATCATACTTGCGCCGCTTCTTGGCATCTGAAAGGACCTCGTAGGCGCCGTTGACCTCCTTGAACTTCTCCTCGGCCACCTTGTCGCCGGCGTTGACGTCCGGGTGATATTTGCGGGCGAGGCGGCGATACGCCTGGCGAATCTCCTTATCGCTGGCGCCTCGCTTGACGCCCAGGATGACATAGTAATCCTTCTTAGCCATGCGGCTTAACCTCTAGTGTAATTATATGAGAGAGCACGGCTGATGTCAAATTGACAGAAGGAAGTCTAACAATAATATTATCAAGACTCTTGACAGTCACTTTGGGGGCTGCTATGATTATAGCGAAAGGAAAAGAGGAATCCAAGCTTGAAAAAAGGAGGTGTATCGATGGCAAGCTTGATGCGATGGTATCCCTTCTCGGACATTAGGAGCCTTCGTCGGCGCACGGGTCGCCCCTTTGATGACTTCTTCCGCGGCCTTAACCTTGTTCCATGGGAGGACGCCGAGTTCGTTTTCCCCCTGGACCTCTATGAGACCGAGGAATCCGTGGTGGTGAAGGCCCCCCTGCCCGGCGTTCGGCCCGAGGATGTGGACATCTCTATCACTGAAGGCATCCTCACCATCAAGGGGGAGACCAAGAGCGAGGAGGAGGTCAAGCGGGAGGACTACCACCGGCGGGAGTTGCGCTACGGCTCGTTCTGCCGCTCAGTGCCCCTGCCGGCCCAGGTGGAGCACGACAAGGCGGAGGCCTCTTTCGAGCAGGGCATCCTGACCGTCACCCTGCCCAAGAGCGAAGAGGTCAAGCCCAAGACCATCAAGGTCAAGGCCCACCCAGTCACCGAGGGCAAATCCTAATCGCCGAGGGCGGCCTGCCGCCATGGCAGGCCGCCCTTCTTCCCGCCCCGAGCAGACGAGAGCCAGGCGTGAGCAATAGCCGCCTGGCTCTCATCTTTTCTCAGGCTGTACTGTCTCCGAGACATGGCGACGCATGCGCCTCTTTCGGAGCGTCTGTTGAGATTCTTCGCTTCGCTCAGAATGACCCCACCCATGCTGTGCTCAGAGTGACGCCAGCCATATCTGCTGCCCTGAGCGTAGCGAAGGGCCTCACCTCGGGCAGCCTAGCGTTGCCATTACCTAGAGCCAGCAGAGCCTAGTAGGCGATGACCTTGCCCAGCTCGGCCTGGCGCAGGGCGCGGTCGAGGTTGCGCGCGGTGTGGACGAGGGCGATGTGGGTGAAGGCCTGGGGGTAGTTGCCGAGGAAATCCCCGCTCTGCGGGTCCACCATCTCAGAGAAGAGGCCCACATGGTTGCTCAGGGAGAGCACCCTCTCGAATAGCCGCTGAGCCTCCTCCAACCGTCCTAGCTGGATGAGACAGCCGATAAGCCAGAAGGTGCACATGGTGAAGGTGCCTTCCTCCGTCCCCAAGCCGTTGTCTGCCTGCCAGGGCAGATAGCGACGGACCAAACCATTCACCGATAGCTCCTGCTGAATACGCAGGATCGTCGACTCCATGCGGGGGTCTTTGGCGGGCAGGAAGCCCACCATGGGCATGAACAGAAGGCTGGCGTCCAGCACGTCTGCCCCATAGGACTGCACGAAGGAGCCCATCCGTTCGTTCCAGCCACGGGCCAAGACATCCTGGTGGATGGCCCTCTTGGCCTCCTGCCAGCGCTGAAAATCCGCCACCCTGCCCAGAGCCTTGGCCAGACGGATGCCCCGATCCAGGGCCACCCAGCACATGACCTTGGAGTAAACGAAATGGCGGCGCTCACCCCGCATCTCCCAGATGCCATGGTCGGGCAGATGCCAGTTGCTGGCGGCCGCCTCTACCAGACCTTTGGTCAGAGTCCAGAGGGCGTCGCTGATGTAGCCGCCGGCTCGGTAGAACGACGCAAAGGAAAGAATCACCTCTCCATAGATGTCCAACTGGAACTGATTGACGGCAGCATTGCCGATGCGCACGGGCCCCGAACCCATGTAGCCCTCAAAGTGGTCGAGGATATACTCCGGGATGTCTGTCTCGCAGCCAATGCCGTAGAGGGTCTGCACTCCATCGGCCGAGGTCAAGGAGAAGTTCCCCAGCCAGGCCATGAAGGAGGCCGTATCGACTGTGTGGCCCAGGCGGTGAAAGACGTCCAGGGTAAGGGCAGCATCCCGCAGCCAGCAGTAGCGATAATCCCAGTTACGGCGGCTGTTGACCCCTTCGGGCAGGGAGGTGGTAACGGCGGCACAAATGGCGCCCGTGGGGGCGTAGAGGAGCTGGTGGAGAGCGAGCCCCGAGCGTTTGATGGGCTCCGCCCATCGCCCATGATAGTGCCAGTCTCTGGCCACCGTCCGCCAGTAGGCCTCGACATTCCCCAGCTTGCCGTAGATATCGTAGTCGGCTGGTGGCCGCGGATTATCCTCATCCCAGCGCAGCACGAAGGCCGCCGATTGTCCCGACCCAAGAGCAAGGGTGGCCCGCGCCGTGTCATCCTCTATGTCGAATGGCACCGACGAGGCAAGGCCGAGGCAGGCCTTGCCATTCCTGGCCACCACTCCGCGAGAGGTGGGAATCAAGCGAGTGAGCCCGCGGCCGTAGTCCAGACGGGGCTGGAAGAGGCAGTCCAGAACCATCTGGCCGCTTTCGCAGCGGACGATGCGGATGACCTCGTGCTCCGAGACGGCGATGTCCTCAGCCATAGGCATGAAGTCGGTGACAGTGGCGCGGCCTTCCTCTGTCTGGAAGGAGGTGAGCAGCACGTTGGTGTCGGGAAGGTAAGCCTGCGAATAACGATGCTCGCCCGCTGGCCGAATGGCAAAGCAACCGCCTCGCTCGTCATCCAGGATGGCCGCAAAGACGCTGGGCGAGTCGAAGCGGGGGAAGCAGAGCCAGTCGATGGAGCCGTCCCTGCTCACCAGAGCGGCCGAGTGCATGTCGCCGAGGACGCCGTAGTCGCTTATCGGTCTATAGGTCATCTCGTCCTGCCAGGCCTTTCAGCAAAAGAATAAGACACCGACGCCATCATGCGTCAATAATATAAACACATCAGCCTACATGGAAGTTAAACGGGGGTAGACCTTTGGTGGTGTTTCAAGGGAAGCGATTGTATACTTGATGAACCCGCATTCAGCGAAGTCAGCCAGGAGGTTCAATCATGGCCAAAGGCGAAATCCTCGTGGTCACCTCGGATGAGGTGCCTGGCCGCAAGGTCATCAAGACCCTGGGCTTGGTGCGTGGTCAATCAGTCCGAGCCCGTCACCTTGGCCGGGACATCCAGGCCGGCATCCGCTCCATCGTCGGCGGGAAGGTCGGGGTCTATGCCGAACTCTTGGAGAAGAGTCGAGAGGAAGCCATTGGGCAGATGGCCGCGGAGGCCGAGAAGCTCGGGGCCAACGCCGTTGTGACGGTGCGTATGAGCACAGCCGACATAATGGGCTCGGCCGCCGAGGTGCTGGTCTACGGCACCGCCGTGGTCACCGAGTAGCCACCAGCCTTAGGGCTGCCAGAACGTATTGGGATGGCCACGTCCGTGATCTCCTCAGCGAGAATCGGCAGCCGCTACCCATCTCCCCGCGTGGCTAGAATTCGTTCGGTAAGGAGGAGAGCGAACGGTGGACTACGAACTGACCGAAACCCACAGGCTAATCCGTGATACGGCGCGGCGCATCGCCCGCGAGCGCGTGCAGCCCCGCGCCGCCGAGATCGATGAGCAGGGGCAGTACCCTGAGGACATCTTCGCCGTCTTCCGCCAGGCCGGGCTTCTGGGCCTGAGCGTCCCGGTCGAGTACGGCGGCGGCGGCAGTTTACTGGGCCTGATTCTAGCCGTAGAGGAGACAGCCAAGTACTGCTGCTCCTCCGGTCTCATCCTTCTCCTCTCCGCCCTATCCACTCAGTCCATCGTTATCGGCGGCAGCGAGGAACAGAAGCGGGCCTGGCTCCCAGGCTCAGCGGCGGGCGATATCAGGGGGGCGTTCTGCCTCACCGAGCCCAACGCTGGCTCCGACGCCGCCGCCATCGAGAGCCGCGCCGTCCGCGATGGCGACGAGTACGTCATCGACGGCGAGAAGATGTTCATCTCGGGCGGCAGCGTGGCCCATTTTGTGATCGTCATCGCCAACACCGATCCTGCCGCCGGCACGCGTGGCGTCTCCGCCTTCATCGTTCCCACCGACAACCCTGGCTTCTCGGTGACCCGCCTCGACCGCAAGATGGGGGTGACCGGCGTCCCCACCGCCAACCTCGTGTTCCAGGGCTGCCGGGTGCCCGCCGCCAACCTGATCGGCGAGGAGGGGCGAGGCTTCCGTATCGCCATGCTCACCCTGGGCACTGTCCGCCCAGTGGTGGGAGCCCGCGGCCTAGGCCTGGCCGAGGGAGCCCTAGCCTACGCTCTGGACTTCGCCCGGCAGCGCCGCACCTTCGGCCGCCCCATCCTGGAGCACCAAGTCATTCAGTTCATGCTGGCCGACATGGCTACCCAGATCGAGGCCGCCCGCCACCTGGTCTACCAGGCGGCCTGGATGGTGGACCAGGGAAAGTACGAGCGCCAGTACGCCCCCTACCTGTCCTTCTCTAAGGTCTTCGCCACCGAGATGGCGGTCAAGGTCTCCTCCGATGCCCTCCAAATCCTGGGCGCCCAGGGCTACATGAAGGACCACCCACTGGAGCGCCACTACCGCGACGCCCGCCAACTGATGATCGTCGAGGGCACGAGCCAGATCCAGCGCATGATCATCGCCCGTGGCCTGGCGGAGGGGGATATCGTCTACGGCTAGAGGAGCGGGACGAGCGGAACCAACATCGGCTATCGGCGTTGGGATATGAGGTAGCGTCATGTCGTTCGTAGTAACAGTCTACGTGCCGGAAGCCATTGTCATGGCCTCTGATAGCCGCCAAACGCTTACCCTCAAGAGTAAGGTGGAGACCGTGAACTCCGACTTCACCTACAAGACCTTCCTCCAACCCCGCCAGCAGGTGGGGGTGAGCACCTTCGGCCAGGCCGTGCTGGGCGGTGTGAGTGTACAAAGCCGGCTGGAGCGCCTCGCTGAGGAGATGGTGGATGAGGAAGACGACATCGAGACCGTGGCCAACAAGCTGGTGAGCCATCTCCACTCCAAGTATCGGCAGGCCGACACCGGCTTCTACGTGGCCGGCTACAAGCGAGAGGGGCGGACCAGCGTTCCCCACGTCTACTACTGCCACGTTAAGAAGAACCTGGTGCAGAGGCGGAACGTGAACCCAAAGACAGGAGAGGTCACCTACGGGGCGACCTGGGCCGGCCAGGTGGATGTCATCAGTCGCTTGCTGAAGGCCAAGCAGGTCGTGGGCCCCGACGGCCAGCTCGTGGAGATCGCGGGCGCCCGCATCAACTGGCACCTGATGAATGTGCAGGATGCCATCGACTTCGCCATCTATGCCGTGCGCACCACGATCGACACGATGCGCTTCGAGGCGCGACCCAAGAACGTCGGCGGGCCCATCGATGTCCTCCTCATCACCCCCCAGGAGAGCCGCTGGATTCAGCGCAAGGAGCTCCACGGCCAGCCCTCCCTCAGCCCAGACGTGACCTAACCGGTCCTTGGGGCGAAAGGGGTAACAGAGTGCGTGTCGGTGTCTTTCTCGCCACCTTTCTCTTGCTGGCGACGCTGGCGCTCACCGCCTGCACCCAGGAGGAAGCGGCCCCGCCGTCGCCCACGCCAACGCCGTCCTCGTCCAGCGTAGCGGAAGAATTCCTTAGCCTCTGGCAGGAAGGCACCTACAGCGAGATGTACGACCTGCTGGCCTCCTCCGCCCAGGCCGAGATCAGCCGCCAGGACTTCGTTGACCGCTATCAGGCCATCGCCGAGGAGGCCACCATCAGCGGCGTGAGCTATCTATTCCAGCCATCGCCCGACCCCGATGCCGGCGAGCTGCCCTTCTCGGCCACCATCTCCACCGCCTTCTTCGGCGACATCGCCCAGATAAACACGATGGAGATGGTGAAGGAGGGCCAGGGCAGCGAAGAACGCTGGCGCATACTCTGGAGCCCCTCTCTCATCTTCCGCGAGCTGACCGGCGTATCGCTCGTCCACCTCTTCACCGACGTGCCCCAGCGAGGCGCCATCTACGATCGCCATGGAAACCCCCTGGCCCTGGACGGCAGCGTGCACGTGGTGGGGGCCGTGCCAGGCCTGATCAAGGACAAGGAGACGCTTATCTCCGCCCTGGCCGAGAGGCTGGAGATGACGGAGGAGAAGATACGAGAAGAACTGGAGGCGGACGTTCCCTCCTACTACTTCATCCCCCTCAAGACCATGTCCTACGGCACGCCCGAGGAGACCATCCAGTCTTTCTATGCGCTGCAGGACGAAGGCGTGGTCGTCCGGCCGCAGCTCCAGCGGGCGTACCCTCAGGGCAGCCTGGCCGGCCACACCCTGGGCTATCTCACAGAGGTGAGCGAGGAGCAGCTAGAGGATCTGGCCGGCCAGGGCTATCGGGCCGGCGACATGGTGGGAGCGGCCGGCCTCGAGGCCTACTTCCAGGACGAACTGGCAGGCCAACGAGGCGGGACGCTGGCCATCATCACCCCCGAGGGCACCATCTCCCATGTGCTGGCCAAGAAGGAGGCCAGACCGGGCAAGGATATCCACCTGACCATCGACATCAACGTCCAGCGGGAAGCGGAGGCGGCCCTGGGCGACCGCGCGGGGAGCATCGTCGTGATGGACCCCATCGACAATAGCACCCTGGCCATCGCCAGCCACCCGACCATCAACCCCAACGATTTCATCGACGGCCTTAGCGCGGAGGTCTTCCAGCAGTTGGCCTCCGATCCGCGCCAGCCCTTCTTCCATCGGGCCGTCCTGGCCACCACCGCGCCGGGCTCCACCTTCAAGGTGGTGACCATGGCCGCCGGCCTGGAGAAGGGCGGCTACACCGCCAGCTCCACCCTGCCCTGCTCGCCAGTGTGGTACGGACTGGGGCCGGATTACCCCAAGCGCAACTGGCAGTCGGTGGACCGCGGCCTCCTGACGCTGGGCCAAGGGCTGATGGCCTCCTGCAATCCCGTTTTCTACGAGGTGGGTCTCACGCTGGATCATATCGACCCGGAGATCCTGCCTTCGTTCGCTGCCGCCTTCGGCTTCGGCAAGCCATCGGGATTGGTCGGCCTGGAGGAGGCCGAGGGGGTGGCAGCGGGCCCGGCCTGGAAGCTAGAACAGTGGGAAGAGCCCTGGTACAGCGGCGACAGTGTGAACATGAGCATAGGCCAAGGCTTCCTCTTGGTCACCCCTTTGCAGCTAGCCAACATGTACAGCGCCATCGCCAGAAGCGGCATCCTGCGTACGCCCCTTCTGGTGCAGCGCATCGCCTCCCCCGAGGGGGTGGTGTCCCAGGAGTTCACCGCCGCCGAGATCAACCCTCTGCCAGCCTCTCAGGCCACCCTGGAAGCCATCCGCGCGGGCCTGACCCTGGTTGTCGCCGACCCGGGCGGCACCGCCTACAGCACCTTCCTGGGCTCGAGCGTGGCGGCGGCGGGGAAATCGGGCACGGCCGAGGACATTGTCTTCCAGGACCACGTCTTTTTCGTGGCCTACGCCCCTCGCGACGACCCGGCCATCGTGACTCTGGTGGCCCTGGACGAGGGCCAGTCGGGCTCCCTAGAAGCGGGGCCGATGGTGCGACGCGTCCTGGAGGCCTACCTGGCGGGCGGCTAGGCCTGCTTGCTGGCCTCTTAGGCCCGATGCTAAAATAGACGAAAGGTGTTGTGCTGCCCGGCCCGCTATGGATAACGATTTCGCCATCGATATTAACGCTATCTTCGAGGTCATCGACAAGGCCGATGTCATCACCATCCGCTTCCTGATCCTGCCCGAGCGTCTCCTCATCGACACCCGCCGCTCGGAGAGCGAAGGTCCCCTGATAAAGGCCGTGCCGCGGGCTGCGTCGCTCGAGGAGCGCTTCAAGAGCATCAAGCAACTGCGCCCTCGCTTCCGTCTTCCCGAGAAGATCACCGCCATCTGGTGGCCCAAGCACGTCCAGGAGCTGGTCACCTGCGGCGTTTGGGATCGCATCGTACAGCGGCTGACCAACGCTGGCTTCCCTCAGGCAGCCGAGCATTGCCAGGAGATCCTGGAGGAACTCATCCGGCAAGAGGAGCAAGAAACCATCAACGCCATCGCTGGCAAGGACTACCAGTACCTCTGGGAGAGAACGCGCTAGGCTGATGCGACGGCACGATTTCGAGAAGCTGGTTCTCGAAGCCCTGGCCAGGATACCCGCCGAGTTCCAAGAGCACCTCCAGAACCTGGATGTCGTGGTCAAGTGGCGGCCCAGCCCGGCGGAGCGGCGCGAGGCAGGCAGTGACTCCGACGATACCCTCTTCGGCCTCTATCTGGGCGTGCCTCTCAGCGAGCGAGGCGCCTACTACAACATGGTTCTGCCCGACAAGATCGTGATATACCAAGAGGCCCACGAGCAGTTCTTTCCCAGCCGGGAGGAGATGGTCGAGGAACTGCGCAAGACTGTGCTCCACGAGCTCGGCCACTACCTGGGGTTCGATGAGGATCGCCTGGAGGAGCTAGACCTAGGCTAGAAGGAGGTTGCCCATGGCGTCGACCGGGGAAGTTCAACCAACCGCGCCTCAACCCAGCGTCCTACAAGCGCTACGCCAGCCGAGGATCGTTCTCATTCTGCTGGCCACCTGGGCCATCCTGGGCGTCATCGCCCAGGTGTTGTCCGGCAGCTTCCTCTTCGATATGGAAGGGCATGAGGCTTCTGGCATCCTGGCTGGCCGGGCGTTCAGCGCCTCGATGGTGATCCCCGCCATCATCTACCTGTGGGCGGCCCGCGACCCCAAGCGCCATCGTCAAGTCTTCTGGCTGGCGCTCATCGAGCAGGTGGTCATCGTGCTTAGCTGTTTCTACCACCGGGGCGCTGGCGACATCACCTGGGCAGGGACCATCATTCCGGCTGCCATATCCGGGGGGCTCGTCTTCCTCGTCTTCTTCAACCTGTTCCAACCCCGCCAGGAAGCACCGCCGGCCGGAGCGCCGCCTACGTATTCTGCTTAAGGGCGCGCAGCAGCCACAGAACCTCGGCGCTCTCCTCCAGCACCGATGTCCACTGGAGAGCCTGCCATAGGCTCTCGCCACGGGCGTAGCTTCCGTGCCCAGCCATCACGACTATCTTGTGCTGCCGCAGGGCATCGGCCAGAGCCTGGGCCACGTCCTCGCCCCTGGGCACCACCGGCACGACGCCCAGATAGTGCTGGCCCTCCAGGTCCTGGGGCCGGATCTCCTTCCCCACCAGCGACAGGGCGATGGCATGGCGAGGATGGGCGTGGACGACCGTCTCGGCCTCGCTGGCGACGGCGTAGATAGCCTGGTGGATGGCCAGGTCCATGGACGGCTCAACCCCGGGCTCCAAGCCCGACCTCACCTCCACCAGGTCCCCCTCCGCCAGGTGACCCAGGCGGCTGCCGTGGCTGGTGACTATCAGGCCCTCGCCCTGGCGAACGCTCATGTTGCCCCCGTGAGAGGAGACAAGGCCAGCGGCGTACAGGTCTCGCCCCACCTGCTGGAACTGCTCCAGAAGAGATGTCATCAGTGAACTCCTATCGCCCGCCCAATCGCCCGCCGACCAACAGCAGGCGAGCGACTCCCTCGGCGGCATCGGCCACCAGGCTCGCCCCCTGGGCCATCGCCTCCCCCACCGACATCGCCCGCGGCGTAATGGCTACCACCGCATCGAACGCTTCGCCCAGCGCTGGCCGGCAGTCCTCCGCCAGAGAGCCGGCGATGGCTATCACCGGCAGGCCACAGTCTTTGGCCAGTCTGGCCACCTCCCAGGGCGCCTTGCCGAAGCTGGTCTGGGCGTCCAGCCGCCCCTCGCCGGTGAGCGCCAGGTCGGCCCCCTCCAGCTTCTGCTTGAGCCCCACCGCTTCGGCCACAAGCTGGGACCCCAGGACAAGCTCTGCCCCCAGAAAGGCCGCCAGCCCCGCTCCCAGGCCGCCGGCCGCGCCTGCGCCCGCCAGGTCGAGAACGCTCACGCCTAGGTCGCGCTCGATGACCTGAGCGTAGCGCCTCAGGGCAGCGTCCAGCTCTTGGGCCACCTCCGGCGTCGCGCCTTTCTGCGGGCCGTAGAGCAGCGAAGCCCCCTCAGGACCACACAGAAGGTTAAAGACATCGGTGGCGGCGAGAACCCGGCACTGCCCGACGCGAGAGTCCAGGCCCGCCAGGTCGATGCGCTCCAGGCGAGCTAGAGCCGCGCCGCCGGGCGGCAGGTCCTGCCCCGCGTCGTCCAGAAGGCGAGCGCCCAGGGCCTGAGCCATGCCAGCGCCGCCGTCGTTGGTGGAGCTGCCCCCTATGCCGACGATGATGCGAGAGCAGCCGGCGTCCAGGGCAGCCCGGATTATCTCGCCTGTGCCGTAGGTTGAGGCGATGCGGGGGTCGCGCTCGTCCTCAGTCAGCAGGGTCAGGCCGGAGGCGGCGGCCATCTCGATGACGGCGGTACCGTCGTCGATGATGCCCCAGGCGGCCTCTAGGGGCCGGCCCAGAGCGTCGTGGGCCGCCGCCGTCATCCGCCGACCGTTCTTGGCCGCAGCTACCACCGCCTCCACCGTGCCCGGCCCACCGTCGGCCATGGGCACCAGCTCCAGGCTGGCGTCGGGCAGGGCGCGCCGCAGCCCTTCCGCCATGGCCTGAGCTGCCTGGACGGCGCTGAGGCTACCCTTGAACTCCTGCGGGGCGACGACAATTCTCATATCGGCGAAGACGTCAGAAGGCCGGACCCTGCTGGGCGATGGCGAACACCGCCTGACCATTGATCTCGGCCCTGGTCTTCTCACCACGAGCGACCCGCAGCAGCAGATCCATGATCTGCTCGCCGACCTGGTCGGCGCTCTTTCCGGCCAGAATGACCCCAGCATCGAGGTCGATGTCGTCAGGCATAGCCTCAAACAGCTCGGAGTTGGAGGAGATCTTGATCACTGGGACGGCTGGGAATCCCACCGGAGTGCCTCGGCCGGTGGTGAAGAGGATGACCTGGGCGCCGGCCGCCGCCATGCCAGCCAGGCTCTCGACGTCGTAGCCGGGCGTGTCCATGACCACCAGGCCCTTCCTGCCTGGCCGATCCGCGTAGTCGACCACCTCCCGGATGGGCGAACTGCCGCCCTTGGTGACGCAGCCCAGGCTCTTCTCGGCAATGGTGGTGAGCCCCGATTCGACGTTGCCGGGGGCCATGACGACATCGGCCAGCGGCCCCAGAGCCTCCCGCGCCCACGCCTCCTGCCGCTCCACCTTCGCCTTGAGCTTGGCGGCCACCTCCTCGCTTTCCGCTAACTTGAGCAGTGGCCCTAAGGCACCGATCATCTCCGTGGTCTCGGCAAGAATGACCGTGCCGCCCAGCTCCACCAGCCGGTCGGCGGCCTTTCCCACCGCCGGATTGGCAGTGAGGCCGGAGAAAGTATCCGAGCCGCCGCACTCCAGGCCGATCGTCAGGTCGGCGGCCGTGCCTTTCTGGCGCGGCAACTCCTCCAGCTCGCCAAGCAAGCGGCGCGCCAGGGCCTCGGCTTGATCGGCCGCCTTCTTCGATCCGCCCACATCCTGAATGACCACGGTCTCCACCGGCTTGCCGCTGCTGGCCAGCGTGCCTTTCAGCAGAGCAGCCGAGACCACCTCGCAGCCGAGGCCCACCAGCACTGCCGCCCCCACGTTCGGGTTCTGCACCAGGCCAGCCAGGGTCTTGACCTGGAGGCCCATATCGGAGCCGCCGCGGCCACAGCCGTGGGCGTGCTCCACCGCCACTACGTTCGGCAGCCGCCGCCCGACCTCCCGTACGACCCCCGCCGCGCAGGCGACTGTGGCCAGCACTAGGCAGTGGTTGCGGATGCCCATACGGCCATCGGGCCGCCGCCAGCCCTGGAAGACGAAATCCTCGCTCATTTTCCGCGCGCCAGATTATGGGTATGCACGTACTCGCCCGCTGCGATGTCCTTCGTGGCCCTGCCGATCTCCTCGCCGTAGCGGATCACGGCCTCGCCGCAAGCGACCGGACCGAGAGCCACCTTGCTGCCACGGGGAATGGCATCGACCGCCCGAATCTCAGTGCCGTCATCGAGCCGCACCACGTCGCCCGCCTGGACGTCCGCAGCCACCACCGCCACGTTATCTCTAGGATGCACCCGTATGCCCAGCACCGCCATGCCATTAGTTCTACCAGCCCGCGTGGAGCAGGTCAACAACCGCAGTCTCATGCCGTTCGAAAATTTGTTCTCAAAACCCCTTGACAAAGAACGGGCGTTCTGCTATTCTTTGGCCATCAAAGAACGAATGTTCTGGGGAGTGAGTGCGATGCGTAGAATCAGTCCTCTCAAGAGCCCCCGCTGCCCCGACTGCGGCGGCCCCCTGGTGCATGGCGAAGGCTGTATATGCTGCCCCCTTTGCGGTTTCACCCGCTGCTAACAGAGAGAGGAAAGAATGGACCCACTGACCGTCGCCATCCAGAGCCTGCTGATCGTCAGCGTGACCGGCCTCTGGGCGTTCTGGGGCCCCTGGC
>CAZEJO010000015.1:0-35274 GCA_964512285.1 uncultured Dehalococcoidia bacterium
CTGATGGTGGCCGGCTTCGAGCGCTACTTCCAGATCGCCCACTGCTTCCGCGACGAGGACCTGCGGGCCGACCGCCAGCCGGAGTTCACCCAGCTCGACATGGAGATAAGCTTCATAAACGAAGAGGATATGCTGAACCTGATGGAGGATCTCCACACGGAGATGATGGAGACGCTTCGGCCGGATGTGCGGATCATCAAGCCCTTCCCTCGCCTAACCTACGACGAGGCGATGCGCCGCTACGGCACCGATAAGCCAGACCTACGCTTCGGCATGGAGCTGGTGGACGTCTCCGACCTGCTGAGCGAATCGGAGTTCAGCGTCTTCCAGCAGACACTGGCCGCCGGCGGTGTCGTGCGGGCCATCTGCGCTCCCGGCGGTGCTGTCCTCAGCCGCCGCCAGATCGACGAACTTACCGCATTCGTCAAGACTGTGGGCGGCAAGGGGCTCATATCCATCGGCTTGACGGGTGAAGGGCCCGTGGAGGAGTTGACCGCCGAGGAGTTCCACTCGCCCATGCACCGTTACCTGCGCCTGGAGGAGGTGCGGGCGATCGCCGCCCGCGCCGGTGCCAACCGCGGCGACCTGCTCATCATGGTGGCCGATCAGGAGGAGCAGGTCAGCCAGGCCCTGGACGGCCTGCGGCGGGAGATGGCTCGCCGCCTGAATCTGATCGACGAGGGCCTCTTCGTCTTCTGTTTCACCACCGACTTCCCTCTCCTGGGCTGGAACGAGGCCGAGGAGCGTTGGGACCCTGTGCATCATCCCTTCACCTCTCCCAAAGAAGAGGACCTGCCTCTCATGGATACCGACCCCGGCCACGTTCGCGCTCGCGCCTACGACCTGGTCTGCAACGGGTGGGAGATAGCCGGGGGGAGCATCAGGATTCATCGCCGCGATGTGCAGGAGAAGATGTTTAGCCTGCTGCGGATCGCGCCCGAGGAGGCGCAGGATCGCTTCGGCCACATGCTGGAGGCCTTCGAGTACGGGGCGCCGCCCCACGGCGGCATTGCCACAGGCCTCGACCGCACGGTGATGATCCTGGCCGGCGAGCGGGACATTCGGGAGGTGATCGCCTTCCCCAAGACGAAGACCGCCTCCGACCCTCTGTTCGGCGCGCCCTCCACTGTCTCCGATGCCCAACTGAAGGAGCTGCACATAGCGCTCAGGCCGGGCGTGGTAATCCCGAAGGAATCTCCTTGAGGGTGTCCCTGCGTTCTGACCGTTACGGCTCAGCCTCCGTCATCGGTGGCGGCAGGCTGCTAGCTGCCGATCGAGGAGTTCTTGGGTTGCGATGAGGGAATCGTTTCCGATTGTGCGGGTGTTGGCCGTTGCTCTGGCTGTGGTCGTCGGGGTGACGGCCCTTCTGAGCGGCTGTGGTGGTGAGGAAGGAGACTCCTCCTCGGACCAGGGGACGCCGGCAGCGCCCGTGACCGGCGGCGAGCTGCGGCTGCTGGGCCGCGACCCTCTGACCCTCGACCCCGCCTGCGCCAGCGACGTCGACTCCGCGAACTACATCGTGGAGATCTTCGGCGGGCTGGTGACGATCGACCGCGAGCAGCAGATCGTGCCGGACATCGCCGAGCGCTGGGACGTGAGCGACGACGGCACGGTCTACACTTTTGAGCTGCGGCGAGGCGTCCTCTTTCACAAGGAGGACCGTCAGGTTACCGCCAGCGACGTCAAATACTCCATGGAGCGAGCTCTCGACCCTGACACCCAGTCCACGGTGGCCGAGGTTTATCTGGGCGATATCGTGGGGGCCGAGGAGTTCATCGATGGTGAGGCCGATGAGGTCACGGGCATCGAGGTGGTGGACAACTACACCCTTCGCATCACCATCGACGCACCCAAGCCCTACTTCCTGGCCAAGCTGACCTACCCCACCGGCTTCGTGGTGGACCGGCGGCAGGTCGATGGGAGCACCTGCTTTAGCGACACCAACTGGCAGCGTCGGCCCAATGCCACCGGGCCCTTCGAGCTGAAGGAGTGGGACCTGGGACAGCGTATTGTCCTGGAGCCCAACAGCCGCTATCACTTGGGAGCGCCATCGCTGGGCCGCGTGGAGTATACCCTGGGCGGCGGCTCGGCCATCACCATGTATGAGAACGATGAGATCGACGTCACCGGCGTCGGTCTGAACGACATCGAGCGGGTGCGTGACCCAGCCGAGCCCCTCAATCAGGAATTCCATGAGGCGCCTCGCATGGACATCTGGTACATCGGCTTCAACGTGGAGGAGCCACCCTTCGATGACCCCAAGGTGCGTCAGGCCTTCGCGCACGCAGTCGACAAGGACAAGCTCATCGAGGTGGTCCTGCTGGACGCGGTGGTCGAGGCCGATGGCATCCTGCCGCCGGGCATCCCCGGCTTCAACGAGGACCTCCAGGGTCTGGAGTTCGACGTGGAGAAGGCGAAGCAACTGCTGGCGGAGTCCGAGTACGGCGGGCCCGAGGGGCTGCCTGACATCGAGATTGCTTCTTCGGGAAGGGGAGCCAGCGTGGGGCCGGTAAGCGAGGCCATTCTGTACATGTGGGAGGAGAACCTGGGAGTGAACATCTCTACCCGCCAGACGGAGTTCGCCACCTTCCTCAGCGATCTCCGCGACGGCGAGTACCAGATGTTCGAGTTGGGCTGGGTGGCCGACTATCCTGATCCGGAGAATTTCCTGAAGATCCAGTTCCACAGCGGCAGCGACAACAACTACAGCCGATACGCCAATTCGGAGGTGGATCGCTTGCTGGAGGAGGCGGACACGGAGGCGGACGAGGCCACGCGGATGTCGTTGTATCAGCAGGCGGAGCAGATCATCGTCAATGAGGCGCCCTGGATACCCCTGTTTCACGACAAGTTCAGCGTGCTCATCAAGCCCTACGTAGAGGGCTACACCCTCCCTCCGTTCGTCATCCCGCGCCTCCGCTACGTCCAGATCGAGGAGTAGGCCGCGGCGGCGAGCTGCAGAAGCAATGCAGGGCATACTCCCCTTTGTAGTGCGGCGCCTGGTCTGGGCGCCGTTCGTTCTTCTGGCGGTGTCGCTGGCTACCTTTGCCCTGGGCCGCTTCGGCCCGGGCGACCCGGTGGAGATCCTGGAGGGACAGTATCACAACCCGGAGGTGGTGGAGCGCATCCGCCACGAGCGGGGCCTGGACGACCCGTTCTTCGTTCAATACGGGAACTACATGTGGGATGTGCTCCACTGTGACCTGGGCACTACCTTTGCCCCGCGGGGCGTGCCCGTGGAGGACATCATCTTCGACAAGATGTGGGTCACCATACAGTACAATCTGGTGGCGCTGGTTATCATCTTCGCCATTGGCATCCCTGCCGGCATCTGGGCGGCTCTCAGGCAGGGAACCTGGCAGGATCCCTTAACGATTAGCGTTTTTCTATTCTTTAGATCTGTTCCTGTGCTTGTGATCATACCTATCTTGCAGTTCATATTTGCCATCAAGCTGGGCTGGCTGCCCAGCAGTGGTTGGGAGGAGAAGGACATCCTTGGCATGAAGATCGGAATTCTCGATAAGCGGATCATCATGCCAATTCTGGCGCTGTCCCTGCCGGGCGTCGCCGCGGTGGCCCGTCTGATGCGCGCCCAGACCCTGGAGGTGCTGGACGAGGACTTTGTGCGCACGGCGCGGGCCAAGGGCCTGCGGGAGGTGGTGGTGATCAGCCGCCATGTTGCCCGCAACGCGCTTCTGCCCATGACCACCATCGTTGGCTTCGCTCTGGTGGGCCTGCTGGGCGGCTCCCTGTTTGTGGAGACGCTGTTCGGGATCCCTGGCATCGGGCAGTTCGTCTGGCAGGCGGTGGGCAATCGTGATTACGACGTGATCATGGCCGTTACCCTGATAACAGCCAGTGCCTTCATCGTGGCCAACCTGGTCACCGACATCGCCTATGGCTTCGTCGACCCGCGCGTGCGCTTGGGCGGGGGAGGGCCGAGGTACTAGCATGGCGGAAGCGGATCCGGCGCTAGAGCAGCCGATGGAGGGCGCACGCCCAGGCTTCGGCGCGACGGCCCTGCGGCGACTCCTGCGCAAGCGGCTGGCGATGCTTTGCCTGGTGGCGATCTTGGTCATCTATCTGGCAGGCCTCCTCGCGCCCTGGGTGTCGCCGTACGGCTACAACGAGCAGGACCTGGACAATACCTTCGCCGGCCCCAGCCTGGCCCACCCCTTGGGCACGGATCGCCTGGGCCGCGACATGCTCAGTCGGGTGATCTGGGCCTCGCAGACCACGGTCATCATCAGCGCCGCCGCCATCTTCACCGGTGGCTTGGTGCTGGGGGTAGGGCTGGGCCTGCTGGCGGGCTACGCTGGCGGGCCAGTGGACAACTTCATCATGCGGGTGGCTGATGCCTTCTTCGCCTTGCCCGATATCCTGCTCTTGCTTCTGATCACTGCCACCGTCAGGCCGCGCGTCGAGGGCTTGTTCGACAAGTTCGATTCATGGCCCGTCGCCGGGGGTCTGGTTGAAGCGGGCGCGCCCGACTACTTCCTGGTGTTTGGCGCTCTGGCGCTGTTCGGCTGGGTGGGCATCGCCCGCCTGATCCGATCCCAGGTTCTCGCCCTGCGGGAGAGCGACTACGTGCTGGCGGCGCGTGCTTCGGGCGCCTCGTTGGGGCGCATTCTCGCCAGGCATCTCTTGCCCAACGTGGGCAACATCATCATCGTCAGCATCACCTTCTCGTTGGGGGCCATGGCTGGCACGGAGATCATGCTTAGCTGGCTGGGCATCGGCATCAGCTATCCTCATCCCAGCTTTGGCGGCATGATCTACGATGGCAGCGATCTGAGCAGCCTGCGCGCTCATCCCCACCTCCTGCTGGTGCCGGCGACGGTGGTGGCGCTGCTGCTGTTCGCTTTCAACCTGCTGGGCGACGCCCTCAACGATGTCCTGAGCCCGCGGCGAGGTTGAGTCGGGTGGCTCCCTCGCAGAAGGGCGGGATGCTATAATGCCGCTGCGGAGGCGCACCCTCCAGGCCTGCCGTTGCCTTTGCCGGGCGGCGATGTCTCGAAAGGAGTCCTCACTGTGTTGCATCGAGGCGTGCTCTATCTGCTGATCCTTGCACTTGCCCTGATGGCATCCCCTGCGGTCACGCCGCCGGTCGCCGCCGCCGGGACAACCCGCGTGGTCGATGATGACTCTTCCGACTGCGTTGACGGCAGCCCTCCTGTCTACACGACCATCACCCAGGCTCTCGCCGTGGCGACGAGTTTCGACACGATCCGAGTCTGCGAGGGCGAGTACAAAGAGCAAACGCTCGTCATCACCGATTCCTTGACCATCACCGGCCCCGGCGCCACCCCGGCGGACGACGGGGTGGCCACCGTTCACCACGACGGTGGATACAGCGCGATACTGGAAGTGCACGCCGACGGCGTCACCATCGAAGGACTGGACCTCGACGCTACCCCGCCTTCGGGGTTAGGCGCTGCGACCATTGGCATTTCGAGCAGCGGGGACTACGTGACGATCCGGGACAACGAGATCCACAACGCGACTGGGGGAGCGTTGGGAGCGAACGGGAGCCACGTCAATATCCTCAGGAACAACGTCCATGACAACGCTTATGGAATAAACTGCTCTTGCAGTGACTCCGGCCTCTGGAGCAACACCGTTGACGCCGGAGGTAGCCCAGCTCTTGACCTCAACGGCGACGGGGGTACGATCGCGGGCAACGTCGTGACCAACGGCCTTGTTCGCACTATCGGAAACGATCTCCTAGTGCAGAACAACCAGATATCGGCAGGCGCCGCCACTGACGCCCTATTCGTCTCCGGCAATCCTGTGACGGTGACACAGAACAGCTTGAGCGACGCGACCGGCGATGGGATCGAAGTGAGCCCGGGCATGGTCTCCAGCACCTCCGTCACGATCAGCCGCAACACCTTCACCCACATCGGCACGCCCATCCAGCTTTCTGACTCAGACCCCAGTGATGCCTTCGCGGTGACGGCGACCATCGGCGGCAGCCCGAGCGAGGCGAACACGTTTGTCGACTCGGGGGGCAGCCTGGGCGACATGTCCTACCTGGTGGAGATGGATGGCCCCACCGCCAGTGTGAACGCCGAGTACAACAACTGGGGACTGTGCACGGCGGCTGAGATCGAGCAGGAGATCTACCACCAGGTGGACGATCCGGCGCAGGGGCTCGTTGACTTCGAACCGTTCATCGAGCCGGACGGTTGTGCCGCGCCGACCCCCACCCCCACCCCCACACCCACGCCGACACCTACACCCACGCCCACCGCCACGGCTACCCCGCCTGCTGGGCCGACCCGCGCGCTGGTCTGGGGTCCCGGCTGGCACAGTGAGATGTGGACGGGTTCCTCTACTCCGCCGGAGCAGGCCTTTGCCTGTGCTCAGGGTAAGTACGCCGCCGCCTATCGGTTGGTGAGCGGAGGCTGGGAGCGGTACTTCCCCGACCGGCCGGAAATCTCCAACATGGGGTCCCTGGAGCAATACGACGCCTTCCTCATCCTCATTACCGGCGATGTCACCTGCCAGATGCCGGTCGCCGATCCGCCAGGGGCTGAACGCTTGCTGGAATGGGGCGTGGGCTGGCAGAACGAGGGGTGGACGGGCCCCGACGCCATCCCACCCCAGGACGCCTTGGCCTGCGCGGCGGGCAGCTACGCCGCCGCCTACCGTCTGGTGGCGGGTAGCTGGGAGCGCCACTTCCCGGACAGGCTAGACATCTCCAATCTGGGTTCGCTGAACCAGTACGATGCTTTCCTCATTCTGGTCACGGCGCCGGTGAGCTGCAGTATGCCCGTCGCATCCTAGGTCGGAGTATGCCGGCTTCATCTATCCGGGATGGAAGCATCGCCAAGACCACTGCTCGTGCCTTGGAGTCCTCCTGGCGGTGCTAAGGGACTCTCCAGGGGGTAAGAGCTG
This sequence comes from uncultured Dehalococcoidia bacterium, assembly GCA_964512285.1. Classification (GTDB taxonomy): domain Bacteria; phylum Chloroflexota; class Dehalococcoidia; order SM23-28-2; family SM23-28-2; genus SM23-28-2. Next base: position 6,901 of record CAZEJO010000015.1, read on the forward strand.
CTATATGGAGTCTATCTGTCCGCCCATGCTATAATGTCTATCCGGAGGATCGAATAGCACGTGAAAGTTTCCACCGAACGCATCCCCGAAAGCCAGGTCGTCCTGGAGGTCGAGGTTGAGCCCGAGCGCCTGGAGCGATCGCTGGATCGGGCCTATCGGCAGCTAGCGCAGAAGACGGAGGTTCCCGGCTTTCGCAAGGGGAAGATACCGCGCCAAATGCTGGAGCGCTACGTGGGCCGCGACGCCGTGATGCAGGAGGCGCTGGGCCTACTGATCCCGGAGGCCTACAATCAGGCCATCGAGGAAGAGAACGTCGAAGCCATCGATTACCCCAACATCGAGGTGGTGCAGCAGGAGCCGCTCATCTTCAAGGCCACCGTGGCCGTTCGCCCCAGCGTTGACCTGGGGAACTACCGAGAGGTGAGGGTGGAGCGAGAGCCGGTGACGGTGAGCGAGGAGCAGGTGAACGAGAAGATCGAGGAGCTGCGCCACCGCTACGCCATCCTGGAGCCTGTGGACAGGCCCGTGCAGATGGGCGACCGGGTGCGGGCAGACGTTCGGGTCAACGTGGATGGCCGCGAGGTCTTCTCCGAGGACGATGCTGAGATCCACCTGCGCCAGGGGGTGCCTGTTCTGGTGCCCGGCTTTGTGGAGGAGCTTCTGGCGAGCGAGAAGGGCGTCGAGCGGGAGTTCAGCATAGACGTGTCGCCAGACCACCCTCAGCGGGTGCTGGCCGGCAAGACCTGCGTGTGCAAGGTGGTAGTGAGGGAGATCAAGGAGGAGAAGCTGCCGGAGCTGGATGACACCTTTGCCGCCGTCGTGGGGGAGGGCTTCCCCAGCCTGGAGGCCTTGCGAGAGCGGTTGGAGTCAGACCTGCGGCAGTCGGCTGAGCAGGAGGTGGATGCCCGTCACGGGGAGATGGTGGTGGATGGGGTGGTGGCCGCCGCCTCGCTGGAGTTCCCGCCGGTGTTGGCGGAGCGGGAGACGGAACAACTATTGCGCGAGCGGGTTAGCTCGAGCGGAGCTGGGGACGTGGAGCGCTATCTGAGGCATGCGGGCAAGTCGGAGGAGGAGGTGCGCCAGGATCTGCGCCTTCAGGCCGTCGAGCGGATCCAGCGCTCGCTGGTGCTGAGCAGAGTGGCGGAGGCGGAAGCGATCTCGGTGAGCGAAGAGGACGTCGATGCCGAGATCGAGCGCTTGGCGGCGTCATCGGGGCCGCGAGGAGACGAGGTACGGAGAATCTTCAGCGGCGCCGGTGGCCGCGATGCCCTGAAGCGCTCTCTGCTCACCCGCAAGACCGTGGAGCGACTGGTGGCCATCGCTTCGGGAGAAGAGGTGCCGCCACCGGCCGAGGCTGCGGAAGAAGTCGGCAAGAGCGAGGTTGGCAGCAAGGAGTGAGGTTCATGCATAGCAAGCCTGGCATGATAATTCCCTACGTGGTCGAGACTAGTCCCCGGGGCGAGCGTGCCTTCGACATCTACTCGCTGCTCCTGAAGGAACGCATCATCTTCCTGGGCATGCCCATCGATGACCAGATAGCCAATCTTATCATCGCCCAGCTCCTCTATCTGGAGCGTGAGGACCCCGACAAGGACATTAATCTCTACATGAACTCGCCTGGCGGCGCCATCAGCGCCGGGCTGGCCATCTACGATACGATGCAACTGGCCCGCTGCGATGTCGCCACCATTTGCGTGGGTATGTGCGCGAGCATGGCTACCGTCCTTCTGACGGCTGGCACCAAGGGGAAGCGCTACGCGCTACCTCATTCGACGATCCACATCCACCAGGCGCGCGGCGGCGCTACGGGAGAGGCGGCGGACATCGAGATCTACGCCAAGGAGATCCTGCGCAACCAGCAGGTCATCCGCGATATCCTGTCCAGGCACACCGGCCAGGACCAGGAGCGGATCGCGCGCGACTCCGACCGGAACTTCTTCATGGACGCCGACCAGGCCAAAGAATACGGCATCATAGACCAAATCCTTCAGTCTGACGTGCCAGCGGCGGCTTCAGACTGAGCGAACAAGCCAGAGAACAGGGCACCGTAGGCGAGATCCTCGCGCGGTCGTAGGCGAGCGTTTACGGGCGCTTCGGCCCAGAGCGAATTTACCTCTTGGTTTTCCCCGGTAGCTTGTCATATTCTTGGGTGGATGAGCGTCTGCTATAATATGCGGGAGTCGATTTTCTTGGGGGCGTGATAGAAAGCTATGCCAGGTTCTCGGCGGGACCGAACACAGCAGTATGTTTGCTCCTTCTGCGGCAAGAGCCAGGAGCAGGTGCGCCGGCTCATCGCTGGGCCGGGATCTGTCTACATATGCGATGAGTGCGTTGAGCTCTGCCACGAGATTATCGAGGAGGAGACGGTTCCCCGGGGCGATGGTGGCAAGGCTCCCTTCCAGCGGGTCCCGCCGCCCAAGGTGATCTATCAGCAGCTCAGCGAATACGTGGTGGGCCAGGAGCAGGCCAAGAAGGTGCTGTCGGTGGCCGTCTATAATCACTACAAACGGGTTGTTGCTGGTGACCGGCCCGCCGACGTTGAGCTGGAGAAGAGCAATATCCTGCTGCTGGGCCCCACTGGCTGCGGCAAGACCCTTCTTGCTCGCACTCTGGCCAGAATTCTCGACGCTCCCATCACGATCGCCGATGCCACTGCCTTGACCGAGGCGGGCTATGTGGGCGAGGACGTGGAGAACATTCTCCTGCGCCTTATCCAGGCAGCGGAATACGACATCCCGCGAGCCGAGCGGGGAATCATCTACATCGACGAGATCGACAAGATCGCCCGTAAGAGCGGCGATAACCCCTCTATCACCCGCGACGTATCAGGAGAGGGGGTCCAGCAGGCGTTGCTGAAGATCATCGAGGGGTGTGTGGCCAATGTGCCGCCTCAGGGTGGTCGGAAGCATCCTCACCAGGACTTCATCCAGATCAACACGACCAATATCCTCTTCATATGTGGTGGCGCCTTCCTGGGGCTCGATGCAGTCGTCGATAGACGTGCGGGCACGGGCAAGCGCACTCTCGGCTTCCGGGCTGGTCTCGCCCAGGAGGAAGCGGCCAAGGCGCGCGATGAGATTCTCAGCCAGGTGGCGCCCGATGACCTCTTGGAGTACGGCCTTATCCCCGAGTTCGTGGGACGCCTGCCGGTGATCGTGCCTCTGCAATCGCTGGACAAGCAGGCCATGGTGGCTATCCTTACCGAGCCCAAGAATGCTCTGGTGAAGCAGTTCCAGCGTTCGTTCGCTCTGGACGGCGTGGAGCTGGTATTCACCGAGGATGCGCTGGAGGCTGCGGCCGAGGAGGCCATGCGGCACAAGATGGGCGCCCGCAGTCTGCGCACGGTGGTGGAGGACGCTCTGCTGGACGTGATGTACGAGATCCCCTCGCACCCCGACATCAAGAAGTGCGTAGTGGATGCCGAGGCTATACGCGGTCGGCGTCGGGCTATCCTTCTCAGCGGCGGCGGCCAAGCAGTAGAGCCGCCGGCGGAAGAGGCCCGCGGCGAGACGGCGTAGGGCCACCTTCCCAGCCACCTAGACGATCGCTGCCCTGAGTGCTTCGCCTTGACTTTATTCTTTCTCCTGCCTATGCTGAATTGCGTTTCATGGTCAAACATCGCTTGGATACTCTATTGGTAGAGAGGGGCCTGGCCGAGAGCAGGGAGAAGGCGCGAGCGGTGGTCTTGGCTGGCAAGGTGCTGGTTGGAGACAGCGCGGCCGTCAAGCCGGGGATGCTCATCCCTGAGGCCGCCGAGGTGCGTCTGCTTGCCGGGGCCCCCTATGTGAGCCGCGGTGGTGAGAAGCTGGCGCACGCTCTGCAAACGTTCGGTGTCGATGTGCAAGACCTGGCCGCTGTGGACGTGGGGGCTTCCAGCGGTGGCTTCACCGATTGCCTCCTCCAGCACGGCGCTCGTTGTGTCTATGCTGTGGATGTGGGCTACGGCCAGTTGGATTATCGCCTCCGCCAGGACCCGCGGGTGGTGCCCATGGAGCGGGTGAACGTCCGCTACCTGCGCTCGCTGCCGCAAAAGGTGGACCTGGCGACGGTGGACGTATCGTTCATCGGGTTGGAGAAGGTGCTACCGGCGATAGCCGGATTTCTGAAGCCGGAGGGGAAGATCATCGCTTTGTTGAAGCCTCAGTTCCAGGCTCGCCGGCGGGAGGTGGGCAAGGGAGGCGTCATTCGTGACCCTCTGCTGCAGGCCAGCCTCATCGGGCGCTTTGTGGCCTGGGCGGTGGAGCAGCGCTTCCGCATCCTTGGCCTGACTCCTTCTCCCCTGCTGGGGCCGGCTGGCAACCAGGAGTTCTTCTTCCTGCTCTTGCCGCCGGAAGGGGAGAGAAGGGTGGAGGGTATCTCGTGAAGAAGGTGGGCATCTGCTTTCACCCTCAGTGGCCAGCCGCCCAGGCGTTGGCGCAGGAGGTGAAGGGAGCCCTCGCCTCTCAGGTGAGCGAGGTGTGGGTCGCCGTGGCCTGGGACGAGAGCGCGGCTAAGCGCAATCTCGAGGGCACCGAGCTGCTCATCTGCGTTGGCGGCGACGGCACGATGCTCTGGGCGGCCCGCCTAGTCATCCTCCAGCACACGCTCTTGCTAGGGATCAATATGGGTCGTCTGGGCTTCCTGGCCGAGCTGCGGGCGGAGGAGGCGCTGGCCAGGCTTCCGGAGGTACTGGAAGGCGGCTTTCGCATTGAGGAACGGACGCTGCTCCATGGCGAGCTTCTGGACGCAACGGGTGCTCCTGCTGCTGAAGACGGGAGATACCACGCCCTCAACGACATCATGGTTGGCCGCGGTGTCCCCGGCCGGGCGGTACATGTGGAAGCCTCTGTGGATGGCAAGCGCTTGGGGCACTTTCGGGCGGACGCGGTGATCGTGGCCACCGCTACGGGCAGTACCGGCTACCTGCTATCGGCGGGTGGTCCAGTTCTTCACCCCGAGACTCACGAGCTGGTGCTGATGCCTGTGGCCCCTCATCTGGCCATCGCTCGGGCACTGGTGCTGCCTTCTTCGGTGGTGATCGATCTGCGGGTAACCAGCAACGAGAAGGCCATTCTCAGCGTGGACGGGCAGGTGAACAAGGAACTGGCTAAGGGCGAAGGGGTGCGTGTGTTCCACAGCCCGCATCTCGCCCGCTTCTTGCGCCTTGGTTCGCCCTTCGACTACTATGCCGCTCTGAGCGAGCGACTAGGCTGGCTGAGCGCGGGCACCGCCCCCGGGACTTTCCCGCGGCCAGGCGAAGAGAATCTCTGAGGGTGGGGGGACAGCAGTGAGCGAGCAGTTTCGCATCGAGAAGGCCACCATGGCCGATGCTCCTCGGATCCAGGATCTGGTGAGCAGTTTCGCCTCTCTGGGGGAGATGCTCCCGCGCCCCCTGGCCGAGATCTACGAGCAACTGCGCGACTTCCTGGTGGTGCATGACAATGGGCGGCTGGTAGCCTGCGCTGCCCTTCACATCATGTGGGAGGACCTGGCGGAAATTCGCTCCCTTGCCGTGCTTGACGAGTGGCAGGATAAAGGTGCCGGCGTCTTGCTAGTGGAAGCCTGCCTTGAGGAGGCGCGTGCTCTGGGTATCGCCACCGTGTTTGCCTTGACCCGCCAGCCCAGCTTTTTCGAGAGGCTGGGCTTCCATCAGGCCGACGTGATGGCTCTGCCCCGCAAGGTCTGGGGCGAGTGCTTCCGCTGCCCCAAGTTCCCCAACTGCGACGAGATAGCGGTCATCATCGAGTTCAAGGCTCATCCCACCTCGTAGAGGCCAGATCTGTTGCAGTCGCCTCAAGACCCCTCGGACCAAGAGCAGGTGGTGGAGAGCCATAGGATATACGAGGGGCGGGTGGTGAGCCTGCGGGTGGATCGGGTGAAGCTCCCCAGTGGCCGCTCGACCGTCCGCGAGGTCGTGGAGCACGCTCCCGTCGTAGCCATCGTTGCCCTGGACAGCCGGGGAGATGTCCTTCTGGTACGGCAGTACCGCCTGCCCGCCCAGCAATCGCTCCTGGAGATTCCTGCCGGCGGCGTCGACTCCGGCGAGAGCCCAGAGGAGGCCGCTCAGCGGGAGCTTCAGGAGGAGACAGGCCAGCGGGCCGGCCGGCTGGAGCACTTGGGCAGCTTTTTCTCCTCGCCGGGCTACTGCGACGAGTACATGCATCTGTACCTGGCGACGGCGCTGGAGCCCAGTGCCTTGGCGGCCGATGTGGACGAGAGCATCGAGGTGGTGCGCTTGCCTCTGGGCGAGGCCCTGCGGCTCATCGAGCGGGGGGAGATCTGCGACGTCAAGACCATTGTCGGTCTGTGGGCGGCATCTCGTGGCAGAAGTTCATAATTTCACTATTGAACGTAAAATATCGTGCTGTTAGACTAACTCGGAGGTGACTGCGGTGCTGTCTCATGACGTGTTGGTAATTGGCGCCGGTCTAGCCGGAATGCGGGCGGCCCTGGAGGCCTCCCGCAATGGTGTCGACGTGGCGATCCTATCCAAGGTTCATCCTGTCAGGAGCCATTCCACTCAGGCTCAGGGGGGTATCAATGCCTCCCTGGGTGAGGACGATTCCTGGGAGAAGCACGGCTTCGACACTGTGAAGGGTAGTGACTATTTGGGGGATCAGGACGCCATTGAGATCTTCGTCAAAGACGCGCCTGAGCGGGTCATCGAGTTGGAGCATATGGGCACCGTCTTCAACCGCCGCGACGACGGCCGCATCGCCGGGCGGCCCTTCGGTGGGGCTGCTTTTCCCCGCACCTGCTATGTGGCCGACATCACCGGTCAGGCTCTCCTTCACGTGTTGTACGACCAGATCTTGCGGGCGGGTGTTCGCGTCTACGAGGAGTGGTTTGCCACCTCGCTAATTGTCGAAGATGGTGCCTGTCGCGGCGCGCTGGCTATGGAGATTCGCAGCGGCGAGTTGCATGCTATCGGCGCCAAGGCGGTGATCATGGCCACGGGCGGTCTGGGCCGTGTCTACGAGCCCTCGACCAACAGCCTGATCAGTACAGGCGACGGCCAGGCTCTGGCCTATCGCGCCGGCGCTCCTCTTATGGACGTGGAGTTCGTCCAGTTTCACCCCACCACTCTCCGCAATGGTGTCTTGGTCACCGAGGGCGCCCGCGGTGAGGGGGGCTATCTTCTGAACTCCAAGGGCGAGCGGTTCATGGAGAAGTACGCTCCTAAGATGATAGAGCTGGCCTCGCGTGATGTTGTCTCCCGCGCTGAGCAGACGGAGATCGATGAGGGACGGGGTATCGACGGCTTCGTCCTGCTGGACCTGCGTCACCTGGGCAGCGAGAAGATCCTGGAGCGCCTGCCTCAGATCCACGAGTTGGCTATGGACATCGCGGGTGTGGACGCCATCAAGGAGCCCATACCTATTCGGCCAGGCATGCACTACTTCATGGGTGGCATCAAGACGGATGTCCACGGCGCCACCCTCTTGCCCGGCCTGTACGCTGCTGGCGAGTGTGCCTGCGTTAATGTTCACGGGGCGAACCGCCTGGGCGGCAACTCGCTTCTGGAGACGATCGTCTTCGGCCGTCGTGCCGGTGCCGCAGCCGCCGAGTATGCCGGTGGAGTCCCCGCTGGCAACGTCTCGGAGGCGCTGGTCAGCGGGGAGCAGGACAGGATCAAGGCGATCCTCGATCGCCCTGATAGCGGCGAATCTGTCGCTCAAGTGCGCATGGACATGGGCCAGACGATGAATCAGTGCGTGGGCATGTTTCGCACCGAGGAGGAACTGGAAACGGCGGTGGCCAAGCTAGCGGAGATCAAGGATCGCTACCGGCGGGTAGGGATAAAGGACAAGGGCCGGACATTCAACAGCAGTCTCCTGTTCCACCTGGAGCTAGGCAACATGCTCGACCTGGCGGAGGCAATCGCCGTGGCCGCCCTCAATCGCAAAGAGAGCCGCGGCGCTCAGTTTCGCCGCGATTTCCCTGAGCGGGATGACGAGAACTGGCTGAAACATACTGTCGTCCGATACACGCCGGAGGGGCCCAGCCTGGACTACTCTCCTGTCAATATCAGCCGCTGGGAGCCGCAGAGGAGGGTCTACTAATGCTTGTTCGGCTCAGAATTAGGCGCTACCAGCCGGAGACGAGCCAGGAGCCCTATTATCAGAGTTTCGAGGTCGATGTGCCGGAAAGCGCCACAGTGCTGGATTCTCTTCTGGAGGTCCGCGATTACCTGGATGGAACCCTAAGCCTGCGAGCGTCCTGTCGTAGTGCCATCTGCGGTTCGTGTGGCATGCGCATCAACGGTGTGTCCCGCCTGGCCTGCAAGACCCTCGTAGTGGACGTGGCGCCCCGGGGCGGTGAGATCACCATAGAGCCCCTGGCTAACCTGCCAGTGATCAAGGATCTGGTGGCAGATATGGACCCCTTCTGGCGCAAGTGGCGCGAGGTTACGCCGTGGCTGGTCAGCGATGAGGATGGAGAGAAGCCCGAGCGCGAACACCTGATGGCTAATAAGCTTGCCCTTTACCTTAACCAGTTCGCCGCCTGCATTGCCTGCGGCGTTTGCTATTCAGCTTGCCCCATTGTGGCTATCGACGACGAGTACCTCGGCCCGGCGGCCCTGGCCAAGGCTCTGCGCTATTCCTACGACCCACGCGACCACGGCAAGCGCCAGCGGCTGGCAAGGTTGGCCGAGGAGCAGGGACTGTGGCGCTGCCACACTATCTTTAGTTGTGCTGAGCAGTGCCCGAAGAGAGTGAATCCTACTGAGGCTATCCAGCAGCTCAAGAAGATGGTTATCCTAGCACGGCTCGGACTGGCCCGCTAGGCGGGTCTAGGCGCTGCGAAAGGAGGGGGGATGTACAAGCCTGTCGATGCTCAGTTTCAAGCCCGTGCCATGCGCACAGGTACGATGGCTTGGCTCCTCCAGCGGCTCTCTGGCATATTCCTCACCATTTACCTCATCATCCACATCATCGTCATTGGCAACTCGGTGCGGGGCGAGGATGCCTTCGACGACCTGCTAGGGCTGTTTGAGAACCCGCTCATGTTGGTGCTGGATGCCGGCTTGGTGGGGGTTGTGGCCTTCCATGCCCTCAACGGTATCCGGTTGATCCTGTTCGATTTGGCCATCGGGCTGCGTTACCAGAAGGTGCTGTTCTGGATAGCCTTTATCGTTGCTCTGGGCGTCTTCATCGGTTCAGCGGTAGCGGTGCGCAATATCATCGTCGACTAGGGGGAAGCCATGGCGCAGGTAGAGTTGGAAGAGAAGGTTCGGGAAGCACCAACGCCTGTTGCAGGCCCCAGTTTCTGGCCTTGGCTTCTTCAGCGGGTCACGGGAGGGGCGCTACTAATTCTCCTTACCCTCCATATAGTGGTCAATCACATCTTTAACATCGCCGAGGTGGAGGACGACATCCTGCCGGGTCTGGTGGTCTTCTCCGACGTAGCCGACCGCTTCGAGACACCTGCCTACTGGATCATCGCTGTGCTCCTTCTTTCCTTCGCGCTCTTTCACGGTCTCAATGGCATCCGTAACATCCTGCTGGACTACGGTGTGCGCGGCACAGGAGAGAAGGTTGCCACCGGTGCGCTGCTGGGGGTAGGGCTGGCAGCTTTCACCTTTGGCGTCATCGCTTTGGCTGCTTTCATCGCCTAGTCTCAAGAGCGGACAGGAAGATAGGGAGAGGGTTGTGGGTGACCCTCTCCTCTTGTTTTCGGCATGAACGCTCTGGTTCGGCCGTGGCGGTTTTGGCGCGGGGCAGCCCTATGGGGCGGCATCTGGCTTGTCGTGCTCGCTGGAGCGATCGTCCTGAGCGTGCTGGCGGGTCTGCACTCGCGGCTGCCGGGCGACCTCGATATCACTGAGTGGGTACAGGGGTCCTTATTCCCCGGCATGGGCGTGTCTCGTTTGGTGCGGGCGGTTGGCAGCACCGAGGTGGTACTGGGCACGGGGGGCGCGGTCGCGGTCGTTCTCTGGCTGCTGGGCAGGCGGCGCCAGGCCCTGCTATTGGGCCTGGGGTTGGTGGTGCTACCGTTTCTCCAACACGGCTTGAAGGAGCTGGTCGACAGGCCGCGCCCCACGGAGGACCTTGTCGACCTGCGGGCGGGCTTCTCCAGCCCCTCCTTCCCCTCGGGTCACGTGATGAGCCCAGCCTTGCTCTACGGCTTCCTGCTATACGTATCGCCGCGTGTAGACTTGCCTCACGTCCTGAAGGCGGCGCTCGTGGGTTGGTGCGCCTTCATGCTGGTCATAGCCGGGCCGGCGCAGGTCTACGTGGGGGTGCACTGGGCCAGCGACGTGGCAGGCGGATACGCCTGGGCCGCCGTACTGCTCCTTCCGCTGGTCTACGCAGACCAGATCATGAGCCGACGGCGCTGGTGATGGCCTTCTGCCGGCGAGCGGCCTGCCGTGCTATCTCCGGGTCATGGCCACACCGGCCTCGTTGAAGCGAGACCCTTCGCTGCGCTCAGGGTAGCAGCGATGGCCGCCGTCATTCTGAGCGCAGCGAAGAATCCGGGCATCGCCACGTGTCGGAGACAATAAACCCTAGGCCACGGATAGCTTGTAGCGGGCCTTGCCCTCCTGCAGCAGGTCACTGCCGTAGATGTCGTTGCAGACGATGGCTGGGAAGCCCTCTACCTCCAGACGGCGCACGGCTTCTGTGCCCAGGTCCTCGTAGGCCACGATGTCTACCTTCTTGATGTGGCGGGCCAGCAGGGCGCCCGCGCCGCCCACGGCGATGAAATACACCCCCTTGTACTGCTTGAGGGCGTCTCGCACGGTCTGCCCGCGGCCGCCCTTACCGATGATCCCCTTCAGGCCGGCGGCCAGCAGCGAGGGTGTGTAGGGGTCAAGCCGCATGGAGGTGGTCGGTCCGGCTGAGCCGATGACCTGGCCCGGCTTGGCGGGTGTCGGCCCAACGTAGTAGATCACCTGGCCGCGAATGTCGAAGGGTAGAGATTCGCCCTTCTCCAGCGTCTCGACCATCCGCCGATGGGCAGCGTCGCGAGCGGTATAGATCACCCCCGTGAAGCGCACGTCGTCGCCGGCGTGGAGCTTCTCGACCGTCTCGTCGGTCAAGGGAAGAGTAATGTCCATGTTCGATCTCCTCGCCTACAGCACCGCTTCCTTCAGGCGGGCGCTGTGGCACTGAAGGTTCACCGCCACCGGTAGGGACGTGATGTGCGTGGGATGAACCTCCACATGCACTGCCAGGGCAGTGACCCGTCCGCCCACCGCCTGAGGTCCCAGGCCCAAGGCGTTCACCTTCTCCAGGAGCTCCTGCTCCAGCTCTGCCGTCTCAGCGTCGGCGTTAGGTCGGCCCACTTTGCGGGTGAGGGACTTCTTGGCCAGGGACACGGCCAGTTCGGCAGTGCCGCCGATCCCCACGCCCACGATCACTGGCGGGCAGGGGTTACCGCCCGCCTCTTCCACCGCTCGCAGGACGAAATCGGTAACGCCCTTCTTGCCCTCGGCGGGCAAGAGGATAGCGAGTCGGGTCATGTTCTCACAGCCGCCGCCTTTGGGCATCACCTGGATCTTCAGCTTTTCGCCGGGCACGATCTCGGTGTGGATGACGGGTGGGGTGTTGTCCTTGGTGTTGATGCGGGCAGAGAAAGGCCTCTCCACCATGGACTTTCGCAGGTAACCCTTGGTGTAGCCCTCGATCACGCCCTGCTTGATGCACTCGTTCAGGTCGCCGCCCACGATGTGCGCGTCCTGGCCGAGCTCCAGGAAGACCACCGTTGTGCCTGTGTCCTGGCAGAGGGGGAGCATTTCCTTCTTGGCCAGTTCGGCGTTCTCCAGGATCTGGTCGAGAATCTTCTGGCCTAGAGGCGATTCCTCCTTGTCCCGCGCCTTCTTCAGCGCCTGAAGAACATCCTCGGGCAGGAGGGAGGCCGCCTCCTGGCACAATCGGGCTACCGTTTGGCTGATGGTCTGACAGTCGATGTCTCGCATGTCACCTCGATTCTGGCCGGCTCTTCTTCCGGCTAGCTCTTGATCAGGCCGACCAACTCAAGTACGGCGTCGGCGGCCTTCTTGAGGCCCGCGAGTTCGTCCGGCTCAAGCTCGACCTCGATGACCTTCTCCAGTCCGCCGGCGCCCAACTGGGCCAGCACTCCCACGAAGGAGCCCTTGATGCCGTATTCGCCATCCAGGAAGATGCTGCAGGGCAGGATGCGCTTGCGGTCCAGCAGGATGGACTCCACCATCTCTGCTGTGCCCCAGGCCGGGGAGTACCAGGCGCTGGTGCCCAGAAGGCCGACGATCTCCGTCCCCGCCTTGCGCGTCCGCTCAACGATGGCGTCGATGCGATCCTTGGGCAGAAGCTGGCGCAGGGGTATGCCGCCGATGAAGGCGTTGCTGACGATGGGGACCATGGTGGCATCGGTGTGGCCGCCCAGGACGTAGGCGTCGACGTCCTTGACCGAGGCTCCTACCTCCCAGCCCAGGAAGGTGCGGAAGCGGGTGCTGTCGAGCATGCCGCCCTGGCCGATGATGCGGTTGCGGGGCAGGTTGGTGGCCTTCTTGGCGACGTGACACATGGCGTCCATGGGGTTGGCGAACTCGACGATGATGGTATCGGGGCAGTGCTGAACGATTTTCTGGGACACGTCTTGCACGATGTTGGCGTTGATGTTCACCAGGTCCTCGCGGCTCATGCCCGGCTTTCGAGGAGAGCCGGAGGTGATCACCACCACGTCCGAGCCGGCCGTGTCCTTCCAGTCGTTGGTACCGATGATGCGGGCGTCGGAGCCCACCAGCGGTCCTGCGTGGGCCTGGTCAAGAGCCTTGCCCTGGGGCAATCCCTCGATGATGTCGATGAGGACGATGTCGCAGTAGCCCTTCGCCTGAAGGATCTCGACCATCGATCCGCCGGTGGCGCCAGCCCCAACGATGGTTACCTTTTTGCGCATAGCAGCTTACCTCTCCTTTCTTCTGGCCTAGCTTTGGGAGCTGCGAACCTGATTCAACAGCCCACCGGCCAGCACAATCTCCACTTGTCGCGGCGTCAGCTCGTGACGAGCGGTGAATTCATATCCTTGGATAGTGTTGCGTACTGTGATTTCGTTTCCGTCTTTTATTGCCTGTCGCACGTTGGGGATCAGCAGCACGTCGCCGGCGTCCAGGCGGTCGTAGTCTGCCTCGTCAACGAAGCGCAGGGGTAGGATGCCAAAGTTGATCAGGTTGGTGTGGTGCATGCGGGCGAACGTCTTGGCGAACACGGCCTTCACGCCCAGGTACATGGGGGCGAGGGCGGCGTGCTCGCGGCTGGAGCCCTGGCCGTAGTTGGCTCCGCCGGCGATCATGCTGACGCCTGCCTGCTTGGCGCGTTGGGGGAACGTCGAGTCCACGTAGTTGAAGACGTACTGGGAGATGGCAGGGATGTTGGAGCGGAGGGGGAGGACCTTGGCTCCCGCTGGCAGAATGGTGTCGGTGCTGATGTTGTCGTCCAGCTTGAGGAGGACTTCGCCGCGGATCTCCTCCGGCATTGGCTCCGCCAGCGGCAGGGGAGCGATGTTGGGCCCGCGAATGATCTCCACCTCCTCCGGCTTGTCGGTAGGCGGAATGATCATGGAATCGTCGATGAAGAACTCCCGCGGCAGCTCGATCCGGGGCGGCTCACCTAGCTCGCGGGGGTCGCTGATGACGCCGCGCAGGGCGGTAGCGGCTGCTACCTCGGGGCTGGCCAGGTGGACGAGGTCGTCGGGGGTGCCGCTGCGGCTGGGGAAGTTGCGATTGAAGGTGCGCAGGGTGGCCGAGCCGGTGGGGGGCGCCTGACCCATGCCAATACAGGGGCCGCAGGCTGACTCCAGGATGCGAGCACCCGACTGGATGAGGTCGGCCAGCGCGCCGGAGTGGGCGATCATGGTGAACACCTGGCGCGAGCCGGGGCTTATCGTCATGCTCACCTGCGGGTGCACTGTGCGGCCCTTGAGGACGCTGGCCACCACCATCAGGTCGTGGTAGGAAGAGTTGGTGCAGCTACCCACACAGACCTGCGCCACTTCTGTCCCGGCCAGCTCGCGCACGGGAACGACCGCGTCTGGGCTGGAGGGGCAGGCAACAAGTGGTTCCAGAGTGCCGAGGTCGATCTCGACCACCTCGTCGTACTCGGCGTCAGGGTCGGCGGCCAGGGGGCGCCATGCGTCTTCGCGCTTCTGGGCGCGCAGGTATTCGCGGGTCCGCTCGTCGCTGGGGAAGATGGAGGTGGTGGCTCCCAGCTCGGCGCCCATGTTGGTGATGGTGGCTCGCTCGGGCACGGAGAGGTTCTCCACGCCGGGGCCGCCGTACTCGAAGACCCTGCCCAGGCCGCCCTTCACCGTCTGGCGGCGCAGCACCTCCAGAATGATGTCCTTGCCCGAGACCCAGGGCGGCAAGCTACCGGTAAGGCGTACCAGCACCACCTTGGGGGCTATCACGAAGAAGGGCTGGCCGCCCATGGCCATCGCCACGTCCAGGCCCCCGGCCCCGATGGCGATCATGCCCAGGCCGCCGCCGGTGGGCGTGTGGCTATCGGAGCCCACGAGCGTCTCCCCCGGCCTGCCGAAACGCTCGAGGTGCACCTGGTGGCAGATGCCGTTACCTGGGCGGGAGAAGTAGATGCCGTACTTGGCGGCGATGCTCTGGAGAAAGCGATGGTCGTCGGCGTTCTCGAAGCCGGCTTGGAGCATGTTGTGGTCGATGTAGCTCACCGAGAGCTTGGTGCGCACGCGGGGGATGCCCAAGGCCTCGAACTGGAGGTAGGCCATGGTGCCGGTGGCGTCTTGAGTAAGGGTCTGATCAATTCGGATGCCTATTTCGGTTCCGGGCTCTAACTTCCCGGCGACTAGGTGCTCTTCCAGGATCTTGTAGGTCAAATTCTTAGCCAAGGTTTCGCGTTCCCTCCTCCCTGATCGCCCTTCCTCGCTGAGACTCCAGGCCTTTCACTGTTCTCTGCTTGCCCTAGGGGCTAATTACTGCCATGATTCCGTCCTTGGGTACCGAGTCTCCAGCGCTAAAGTTTATCGCCTTGACGGTTCCATCAATTGGGCTGGGGATGTTGTTCTGCATCTTCATCGCTTCGAAAACGACGACCACATCGCCAGCCTTGACCTTATCCCCCACGTTTACCTCATACCGGATGACCATTCCCGGCATAGGCGACACGATCGTCTCGTCTCCTGGCGCGACGTCTGCGTCCGCGGCCGCCGGTGGCGCTTTCTTCTTCTTCGCCGGTGCGGCTGGAGCTGCTTGTCGCGGCGTTGGCGCGGCGGGCGTAACGGTGCGAGCGGTTGGGCGGGCCAGAGGGGTCGCCGCAGAGCCTCCGACCGGTTCCACGTCGACCTGATAGTATTCGTCGCCCACAAAGACGTTGAAAGTGCGGACACCAGGGCCTTTCGGAGGCGGCGCCACTTCGGGCTTTTTCACCACCTTGCCCGCTTTGGCCAGCTCGATAAGTTCTTCCTCCGCCTGCACCTCCTCCAGCGTCCTCGGCGCCTTGGGCGGCTTCCAGTCGTCCGGGATCTCCTTGTCCAGGCCGTACTTAATCCTCAGGAACCTCATGCCGGTGGTGGGATAGAGAGCATATATGAGGGTATCGGCGGTATTCTTGGCGATGTCCTTGGTGTCCTCCTCGGCCTTGGCCAGCTCCGGCTCAAGCACGTCGGCGGCACGAACGGTGATCGGTTTCTCGCCTCGCTCGTAGCCTTTGAGGGCCATCTTTTGCACCTTGGGGTCAATTGGGAGCGGCGACTTGCCGTAGAGGCCCCAGCAGTAGTCCTTCACCTCTTTGGTGATCATCTTGTAGCGGCCGGTGAGGACGTTCTGCACTGCCTGGACCCCGACGATCTGGCTGGTGGGGGTGACCAACGGTGGAACACCGAGGTCCTTGCGTACCTTGATTGTCTCCTCGTGGCATTCGTGCAATCTATCAAGGGAGCCGGCAGCCTTCAACTGGGCGATGAAGTTGGAGGTCATGCCGCCAGGGATCTGGTGGGACAGCACCTCAGGATCGATAACGGCCATCCGGGAGGTGTCGAGGAAGTCCCTGTACTTGGGGGCGATCTGCTCGATCATTCGATCGCACTTGACCAGTTGGTCGACATCGAGTCCGGTATCCCTCTCCGTTCCGTAGAGCGTCACCACGAGCGGCTCGATAGCCGGGTGGGAGGTACGGTGGGCAAACGGAGCCAGGGACGTGTCGACGACATCGACGCCGGCTTCGATGGCTTTCAGGTGGGCCATGCTGGCCTGCCCGCTGGTGTAGTGAGTGTGGAGCTGAACGGGTACGCGCAGACGCTCCTTGAGCGCCTTGACCAAGTCGTACGCATCGTAGGGCGATATGAGCCCGGCCTGGTCCTTGATGCAGATGGAGTCAGCTCCCATCTCTTGAAGGATGAGCGCCTTGTTGACAAAGTACTCGATGTTGTAGACGGGTCCACCCAGGCGGGGCTGGGTAAGCGAATAGCATATCGCTCCCTGGATGTGCTTGCCGGTCTCCTTGATGGCCTTGTAAGCCGTCTCGTGATTTCGCTCATCGTTTACGGCATCGAACACCCTGAAGATGTCGATGCCCGCCTCGGCCGCCTCATGGCAGAAGGCTCTGACTACATCGTCGGGGTAGTTGCGATAGCCAACGATGTTCTGCCCGCGCAGCAGCATCATGAGCTGGGTATTGGGCATGAGCTTTTTGAGGATTCGCGGTCTCTCCCAGGGGTCCTCGCCCAGGAAGCGATGGGGGACATCGAAGGTGGCTCCACCCCAGACCTCCATGGCGTGGAAGCCGCACTTGTTCAGTTCATCGGCAAGGAATTCCATGTCCTCGGTGCGCATCCGTGTGGCCAGGAGGGACTGATGACCATCCCGAAGAGTGATATCGCAGATCTTGACCGGATTCTCCGCCTTCGGTCTCGTCCTTATCTTTTCGGCGGTCAATTCGCTTGCCGGAATCATGTTTCCGCCCTCCTCCCTGCCCATCTCTAGACCATCCTTCGGCGCCACGAGGCTGGCGATCTCATTGCTTCGCGGCGGCCAAAGATCCGCCAGAGGCTGATTGGCGCGAGAGGTCTGGGCTCTGCCAGTACGGCCAAACGAGTCCTCTCTTCCTCTTCCAGATAAGCGGTGATGGCGGTCATGATGGCTGGCTTTAGCCCTTTCTTGTCCTCCAAGGCCGTCACCACGCAGATGCTGTTAGGCAAAAGGCGCGCCACCCTCTTCGGAGGGTCTGACTGAGGCATCCCGTCTGGCGTTCAGCATTTGTGGCTGTGAGCAATTCTGGAGTCTCTCCGCGCTCCTCTGTGGCCTATCCTCTTCCAAACTAGTTGCGGCCCTGACCGCCCATCCCAGAGTGCTGCTGAGGGCGGCTGGGACCTATAAGGGTATGTTGCCGTGCTTCTTGGATGGGTTGCTATCGGCCTTATTCTGCAGCATCTCAAGGGCGCGAATGATCTGGTAGCGCGTTTGCCGCGGGTCGATGACATCATCGATGAAGCCGCGGGAAGCTGTGACATAAGGGTTCGCGAACTTGGTTCTGTACTCCTCGATGAGTTGCTGGCGTTTTTCTTCGGGGTTCTCGGCACGCTCGATCTCGCGGCTGGAG
Organism: uncultured Dehalococcoidia bacterium; assembly: GCA_964512285.1. Classification (GTDB taxonomy): domain Bacteria; phylum Chloroflexota; class Dehalococcoidia; order SM23-28-2; family SM23-28-2; genus SM23-28-2. The sequence goes on from CAZEJO010000015.1 coordinate 24,426, forward strand.
ATGATGTTCACCGCTCCGTCTGGCCCCATGACGGCGATCTCGGCGGAGGGCCAGGCGTAGTTGATATCGCCGCGGAGGTGCTTGCTGCCCATAACGATGTAGGCGCCGCCGTAGGCCTTGCGTACAATGACGGTAACCTTGGGAACGGTCGCCTCGGCATAGGCGTAGATAAGCTTGGCGCCATGAGTGATGATGCCGCCGTGCTCTTGACTGGTGCCGGGCAGGTAGCCGGGGACGTCGGCCAGGGTGACGATGGGAATGTTAAAGGCATCGCAGAAGCGGACAAAGCGAGCTGCCTTGCGGGAGGACTCGATGTCCAGCACGCCCGCCAGCACCTGGGGGTTGTTGGCCACGAAGCCCACTGGCCAGCCGTTCATGCGGGCAAAGCCCACAACGATGCTCTGGGCCCAGGATGCGTGCACCTCTATGAAGTCCCCGTCGTCGATGATGCGGTAGATGACCTCGTGTATGTCGTAGGATTGGGATGGGTTGGCCGGCACGATGTCCAGCATATCTTCAGCCGCTCGCCTGGGGTCATCCTCAGGTTCCAGGCGCGGAGGGTCGTCCATGTTGTTGGAAGGGAGGAAGGAGAGCAGCCGGCGGACTTCGCTCAGGCAGGCCTCCTCGCCAGCGATGGCGAAGTGGCAGACGCCGCTCTTGGTGGCGTGGGGCTTGGCTCCGCCCAGGTCCTGGTGGGTCACCTCTTCGCCGGTGACGGCGCGGACGACATCGGGGCCGGTGATGTACATCTGGCTGGTGCCCTCTACCAAAAAGACGAAGTCGGTGATGGCGGGGGAGTAGACGGCACCGCCGGCGCAAGGCCCCATAATCACCGAGATCTGGGGCACGACTCCTGAAGCCAGGACGTTGCGCAGAAAGATATCGCCGTAGCCTTTGAGGCTGTCTACGCCCTCCTGGATGCGAGCACCCCCTGAGTCTTCGATGCCGATAATGGGGGCGCCCACCTTCATGGCCAGATCCATGACCTTGACGATCTTCTCAGCCACGGCCTCCGACAGGGAGCCGCCGACGACGGTGAAGTCCTGGGCGAAGACTAGGACAATGTTGCCATCGATCTTGCCGTAGCCTGTGACTACAGCATCGCCGCGGAAGCGCCGCTTATCGATGCCGAATTCGGTGCCCCGATGGAGGACCAGGGCATCGATCTCTTCGAAGCTGCCTTCGTCTAGGAGAAGGCTGAGGCGCTCTCGCGCTGTGAGCTTACCGCGAGCGTGCTGGGCTTCGATATGCTTCTTACCACCGCCCAGCTTGCTCTCTTCCTTTAGCTTGCTTAGTTCAGCGAACTTGTCCTCGATAACCATTGGTTTCTCAGGAGAAAGCCGCGATCCTCATGGGATTTATGATGCTAGCATGCCTCTCTATGTGGTGCAAGATGAGTTAGGCTTATCACTATCTATGTATTGCATCAACCTCAGGGCGAGGACGTGGGTGTGGGTATTATGAGCTCTTGCCCCACCATAAGGCTGGTGGGGTCGGTGATGCCGTTGGCATCCATCAGTTCTTCGGTAGAGATGCCAAACTGCTCAGCGATAGAGCTCGGATAGTCGCCTTCCTGAACGATGTAGACTCCCTCGGCGCTGGGTGTGGGGGTGGCAGCCTCGACCTCTGGGGTTGCGGTGCCCTCCGGTACCACGTCGGACTCCTGGCCCGGAATGACGAGCGTTTGCCCTACAGAGAGGCTGGCCGGATCGGTGATCTCGTTGGCCTCCATGAGATCTTCCAGGCTCACCTCGAAGCGCAGGGCGATGTCGTAGAGGGTGTCGTTTGCCTGAACCGTGTATGTTCCGCTCCCTGGTCCCGTGGGGCCTGGACCTCCCTCGACATAGACCACGTCTGGAGGCGTTGCCCAGGGCGTAGATGTGGCAACGGTGCTGGGGTCAGTGAGACCTTGAGCGCCGGCAGTACCGCTCGGCTCCTCCTCGCCACAAGCTGATGTCAGGACGATGAGAGCCGCGAGGAGCGCTGGCAAAAGAAGCGTTTTGAAAACCATTATCCTCTTCCCCCCACTGGCACAGCCTGACCATGCGTTTCGGGGGCATATTACAATAAACGGCTGGCTGGCGGCAAGGAGTTGGCCTAACAGTCTTGAGAGAACCTTTGCGGTATGCTTCAGGGGCTTGCCGGTGCGGCCAGCGCCAGGAGGGCCAACTTCGCGGCCTCCTCCAGGAGCTGTGGCTCGACAAACTCGGCTCGGTCCAACTCGGTGTGGTAGTGGGGGTCTCCGAAGCGATAAATGAAGATGGCCGGGATGCCTGCGTTCATGAAGCTGACGTGGTCGCCGCTGAGATGAGAGTCGGTCGGCATCGGGTCCAGGCCCAGCGCTGCCGCTTCCTGGTCGATCTTCTCCACCAGGCTGGGCGAGCCCATGAGCTGCCACTCGCTGCCCACGCCTACCATGTCCAGATTGACCATCGTCTGTAGGCTAGGCTGACCTTGGGAGGTGAGAGCAGCGACGAAGTGGCGGCTGCCGGACAGCGCTGTTTCCTCGGCGCCAAAGGCGACAAAGCACACCCCTTGCTCCTGGTCTGCTAGGTCGAGCACGCGCGCTATCTCCAGGAGGGTGGCGCTGCCCGAGGCGTTGTCGTTGGCTCCCGGTGCCGCCTCTACCGTGTCGTAGTGGGCGCCCACAATGACCTGGCAATCGTCCTGGGGCGAGCGGGCGATGATGTTCTGGGAGGTCTTGGTCTCCTGGATCGACTGCACGGACAGGCGCACTGTGAGCGGGCCCTCCGTCAGCAGGTCCTGAAGCTGGCGGCCTTCGGCCTGCGATAGGGAGAGCGCTGGTATGGGGCTCTCCTGCTCGAGGTCGCCCCGGAAGAGGCCTTCAACGTTGTTGTAGATGGCTACCGCCGCAGCGCCGGCGGCAGTGGCGTTGGCCACCTTGTCCGAGAAAGACAGGTCTCCTCTTTCGATCAGGGCGATGCGGCCTTTCAATCCCTCGGACGGGAAATCCTGGGATCGTCCTAGGCCGGCCGCTACCAGCTCCGCCGTCATCTCTCCGCTGACGCTCAGGCGAAGGGGGCGAGGGTTCAGGGAGAGAGGCGTGGGCGCGAGTGCTTCCAGCGCGGCCGTCTCGACATAATACCCGAACGTGAATTGCTGCTCCTCTGTCTCATAGCCGTAGGCGTTAAGCTGCTGGGACATGTATTGGGCTGCCTGACGCTCGGCGTCGCTGCCGGCAGGCCGCGGGCCGATGTCCTCGGCGAGAGCCAGCACATGGCGGTAGGCCTGGTCGCCGCTGATGAGGGAGGCCACCGATGACCAGGAGGGGGTGGCAGTAGGGGTAGCGGTGGCAGAGGCGGCGGCGGTAGGGCTGGCGGTGGCAGAGGGATCGGCGGATGGCTCCGTGGTTTGGCAGGCGACCAGGGCGAGGCAGCCAAGGATCAGGGCGCAGAGCAATGAGAGGCGGGACAGAAGGGGAATGAGCCTGGAGGGAGGCAAGGGGTGGGGGAAGGAATGGCTAGCGATGGGTTCGCCCCCCTGAGCGCCAGCGATTCCACCATGAGCGCAGGCGCTCGCCGATGCCCGGCGCACGGACCTCCAGCGGCTGGCCGCGCCAACGCTTCTCGATGCGAGGGGGAGGGCGGCGCAGCGCGAAGATGAAGGCCGCCACGAAGATGATCAGACCGGCGACCAGCACCATCTGGGTGACGGATTTGCCGCCGAAACCGAAGTAGGCTGCTATGATCAGGACCACGCCCACCAGCATCAACCGACCTACGGTGATGCGCGGTAGGTGAGAGGCGGACCAGCGACGCACGCTGCTGAACCAACGGGACAACCAGCGGCGGATGCGTCGCCAGAGGGGCTCTCTTAGGGGGAACTTCTTGTACTTGCCGAGGATCTCCTCGATCTCTTGCTGCATTCTGTCCGACATGGCCAACTTGCTCCCCAGGGATCGCTTGGACGTCGCTATTCTACAACGCCCTCGTCAGGGGGTCTAGATAGGATGGCCTATCTGCATGACGATTGCTCTGAGGGTGGGGTCTTGGCAGACTGTTCTTAGCGCATATAATAGTAGCCGCTGCTGTTGGTGGCAGTCTGACTTGCGCGAGAGGAGACGGGGGATGGATTGGCGTGAGGAGTATCAGCGCAAGCCGGGGTCAGAGGATGAGGCAGTGAAGGCGGTAAGGGAGGCGGAATGAGGATCGGCGCCCACGTTTCCACAGCCGGCGGGCTGGAAAAGGGTATCGAGCGGGCCCAGGCCATGGGGGCGGAGACCATCCAGATCTTCGGTTCTCCTCCCCAGGCTTGGCGGAGGAAGGATCATCCCCCGCAGGAGGTCGAGGCCTTTCGGGCTCAGGCGGCGGCGGCCGACATCTGGCCGGTCTTCATCCACGGCGTCTACTTGGTGAACCTGGCTACCAGCAACCCCGAGAACCTGATCAAGTCCCAGGACACCCTCATCGCCGATATGGTGCTCAGCTCGTCTATCGGAGCCAAGGGGGTCATCTTCCACATCGGCAGTCATCGGGGGGTGGGCTACGAGAAGGTGTTCGGCCAGATCGTGGACTCAGTGCGCCGCGTGCTGGCCGAGACGCCCGACGATACGTGGCTCATCCTGGAGAACAGCGCCGGCATGGGCGATAGCATCGGCCGACGGTTCAGCGAGCTGGCGGGCATCATGAAAGAGGTGGCCAGCCCGCGCCTGAAGGTGTGCTTCGACACCCAGCATGCTTTCTCCTCCGGCTATGACGTGGCGACGACGGGCGGGTTGGCGGCGACTGTGGACGAATTCGAGCGTGAGGTGGGGCTGGCCCATCTGGTGGCGATCCATGCCAACGACTCCAAGTGCGCTCTGGCAGGTGGCGTCGACCGCCACGAGAACATCGGCGAGGGCCACATCGGCCGCGCGGGGTTCGAGGTGATCATGGCTCACGCCGCCTTCCGCGATCTGCCGTTCCTGCTGGAGGTGCCCGGCTTCCCCAAGGAGGGCAAGAAGCCAGGGGGGCCGGACAAGGAGAACGTGGATCGCCTCAAAGCGATAGCGGCGGCGGTGGGCTAGGTGGGCTTCTATCGGCCTCTCGCGCCGGCGGGTAGCTCCAGCTCGTAAATGGAGCGGAGCACTTCGAGGAAGGCATTGACGGTGCGGGCCCGTTTGCGGCTCTTGCGGTAGATGAGGGCGATCTGGCGGTTGATGGGTGGTGCGTTAGTGATCGTCACCTCTGCCAGGAGACCCTGCTTCAGATCGCGTTCCAGGCACACCCTTGGCAGGAGGGCGATCCCCAGCCCCTCCTCTACCATCCGCTTGGTGGCCTCCATGCTATCGAGCTCCATGACCACGTTGGGCACGACTCCCGCCTGGCGGAACAAGCCGTGGATGAGACCATAGTAGCTGGAGCCGCGGTCGGCGAGGATGACCGGCTGGGTGCTCACCTCCTCGATGGTGGCCTGACAGTTGACGGCGAAGGGGTGATCGGGGTTGGCCACCAGGATCACCTCGTCCGCGTAGAGGTCGATGGTCTTCATATCGGGGTGGGTAAGAGAGCGCACCAGCCCCACCTGTACCTCGTCGCTGAGCAGCATATTCAGCACCTGCTCCGAGCGGCCGGTGCGCACTATCACCTCGACGCCGGGGTAGCGGGCGCGGAAGGTGCGCAGGATGCGGGGCAGGACGTAGGTGCTGATGGTGAGGGCGGAGCCCAAGCGCAGCTTGCCGGCCTGGACGCTGCGCACCTCCTCTACGCTTTCTTTGGCCTCCCACAGCATCTGGAGCATGCGTTCAGCGTAGGGAAGGAGGGCGGTGCCAGCGTTGGTTAGGCGCACACCGCGACCGCTCCGCTCGAACATATCCTCGTCCAGTTCTCGTTCCAGGGCCTGGATGCGAGCGGTGATAGAGGGCTGGGTGAGCTGAAGTGCCTCGGCTGCACGGCTGAAGCTGTGGCGAGTTGCCACCTGAACGAAAGCTTCCAACTGCTTGAAGTCCAAAGCTCTGTCTCCCAAACCTGACTGCTGTCAGCAGACCTATTGGCCTATTCTATGGGAGCGATTCGAAAGTGCTGATTAGATTATACCACCAGGCGGGATGCAATACACGGGGGAGAAGGGATGTCTGCTCTAGCATCGATGCTGTGACTGGCGGCTGGTCATCCCTTATACTAGGGCGGAACCGGGCTGGGCATGCTGCTCAGCGGGTCATCGATATTGGCTGCTTCGCGAGTGCGGCGAGGGCGCAATAGGATAATCCGCATAGTGTAATTGACAGATCGCCCTTTTTGTGCCATTCATATTGGGGGTCTTGCCTCAAGCGGGAGAGGAATCTAGAGTGTGAACAAGGCCATCGAGGCGCTGGAGAAGGGGCACCAGTTTTCGGGCACGTCCTTCGTTCTGGACGAGGAGACAGTGGCCCGCTATCTGGAGGCAGTGGAGGACGAAGCTCTGCCTCGCCTGGCCCAGGCGGCAGGTAAGGCATGGGTGCCGCCCATGGCAGTGGCCGCGTTGGCCTTGCGATCGCTGATGGAGGAGATGACGCTGCCGGCGGGCGCTATTCACGGCTCTCAGGAGCTGGGGTTCGCGCGGGCAGTGGAGACGGGCGAGCGGATCACCTGCCGTGCCTGGCTGAGCCATCGTTCGCAGCGGGCCGGGTGGTGGATCCTGGCGGTCGAAATGGAGGGTGCGGACGAGTCCGGCCAGACGGTTCTGACGGGTCGGTTGACCGTGATGGTACCTCAATGAGGCAGGAAACCATAGGCAAGGAGCGCTGGGTCGTAGGGGCAGATCTGCCGTCCTTGGCTAAGACACTTAGCCAGGAGAAGATCGACCGCTACGCTCGTGCCAGCGGCGACTTCAACCCGATCCACGTTGACCCAGCCTTTGCCGCTCAGACGCCTTTCGGTGGGACTATTGCCCACGGTATGCTGCTGCTGGCCTACCTGTCGGAGATGCTGACAGCGGCCTTCGGTCAGGCCTGGCTCTCTGGCGGGCGGCTGAAGGTGCGCTTCAAGGGAGCAGCGCGGCCGGGGGAGACGGTCACTATTGGAGGCGACATCCAGCGGGTGCAAGAAGGGCATGAGGAGCGTCACCTATGGTGTGACGTCGGGTGTCTGAACCAGCAGGGCGAGGTCCTTGTTGCTGGCCAAGCGGAGGTGAAGCTGTGAGCCGAGTCGTCGTTACCGGCATCGGAGTGATAAGCCCCAATGGCCTCACGGTGGAGGAGTTCTGGCACAACCTGACCCACGGCGTCTCTGGCGTGAAGTCGATCAGCACCTTCGACGCCAGCTCCTACACTTGTCGCATCGCCGGCGAGGTGAGGGACTTCGAGCCTGCGCAGTATATGGACGCCAAGGCCGCTCGCCGCACCTCACGCTTCGCCCAGTTCGCCGTGGCTGCCACCAAAATGGCCCTCGCCGACGCTGACCTGGCCATCGACGACCACAACCGTGACTCGGTGGGCGTGGTGATGAACACCGGCGGCGGTGGTATGCCCGACGTGACCGAGGGAGAAAGGGTCTTCCTGACCAAGGGGCCCAATCGTGTTAGTCCCCTGCTGGTACCTGCCCTGATCCCCAACATGGCTTCCTGCCAGGTATCGATGCTATGGGGCATCCACGGGCCGGTCATCACCTCCATCGCGGCCTGCGCCAGTGGCATTTATGCCTTCGTGGATGCTAAGCGCCTTATCGACACGGGTGAAGCGACGGCGGTAATCGCCGGCAGTTCGGAGGCGGCCCTCATTCCCGTGGTCTTCGCCGCTCTCTGCAATATGAGAGCGCTGTCCACTCGCAACGGTGAGCCGCAGAAGGCCTGTCGCCCCTTCGACCTGAACCGCGACGGCTTCGTTCCCGGCGAGGGGGCAGGGGTGATGATCCTGGAGCGCTACGAGGATGCCAAGCGGCGGGGTGCGCCGATCTACGCCGAGATACTGGGAGGCAGCCTGACTGCCGACGCTTATCATGTGACCGCTCCCGACCCCAACGGCTACGGGGCAGCCCTGGCCATGAGCCGCGCCCTTAAGTCGGCAGGCGTGGGCCCGCAAGACATCGATTACATCTGCGCCCACGGCACGGGCACCCCCCTTAACGACGCTTCGGAGACCATGAGTATCAAGAAGGTGTTCGGGGAGCACGCTTACAAGGTGCCGATCAGCTCGCCGAAGTCGATGGTGGGGCATCTGATGGGTGGCGCGGGGGCCATTTCGTCCATTGCCTGCGTGCTGGCCATCCACGACGGCATCATCCCGCCGACCATCAATCTGGACACGCCGGACCCCGAGTGCGACCTGGACTACGTGCCCAACGTGGCCCGCCATACGCCGGTGCGGACGGCCATGGCCAACGGCTTCGGTTTCGGCGGGCAGAATTCGGTGGCCGTTTTCAGGGCTTGCGAGGAGTAGAGCATGCCAGGGGAAATCGCTGCCAGACGGTATTGCTTCGGCTGCGGGGACCTCAATCCCGCCGGTCTGAAGTTGGAGTTTCGCTTCGAGGGTAACAAGGCGGTGGCTGATTTCCTGCCGCAGGAGCGGCACCAGGGATACCCTGGCCTCATGCATGGAGGTGTGACATCTGCTGCTCTGGACGAGGCTATGGGCTGGGCGATGTACGGTCTGGGTGTGTGGGCGGTAACCGGCAAGATGGAGGTCAAGTTCCGCCAGCCGCTGCCATTGCATCAGAAGGCCACGGTCTCGGGAGAGGTTATCCGCAACCGCGGCCATTGGCTGGAGATGCGGGGAGAGATCCGCGATGAGGACGGAAGGCTGATGGCGGAGTCGTATGGACTGTTTATGCGATTGCCCGAGGAGAAGGTGCGGGAGCTGGAGAAGACATACGTGGAGGGGCAATCCTAATCGCAAAACATTGTGACGTAGGCGGAGAGGATCAAGCGAGAATGGCAGCCAACAGCGAAAAGAGGGTAGCACTGTCCCAGAATAGGCGTCTCGAGTCCTGGCTATATCCGGTGAACGTGGCTCTGGCCAGGGTAGTGCCTTTGAGCCTGGCGTATCATATCTCCCTGCCTATCGCTGATATGTTTTACTGGCTTTGGACGAGCAAGCGAGAGGGCGCTTTTCGGAACTACGCTCGCATGCTCGACTGCTCGCCCGATGACGAAAGGGTTAAGAGCCTGGCCCGCAGCTCCTTCCGCAACTTCGGCAAGTACGTCGCCGAGCTGCTGCATGTGCAGGGCTGGCCGAAAGGACAGTTCCAGCGGGTGACCATCCAGGGCGACGAGAACTTCGACGAGGCGTTGCGGCACGGCAAGGGGATCATCTTCACCAGTGCCCATATGGGCAGCATCGAGGTGGGCAGTGCTCTCGTTCTGATGAAGGGCTTTCGCATCACCTCCGTCATGGAGCAGTTGCGGCCTAAGGTGATGATGGACTGGATCGTGACCTGCCGGGCGAAGATGGGGGTGTCCCTGCTGCCTACGGCTGGAACCGGTCTGCATCTAGTGCGGGCGCTGCGTCGCGGAGAGATGGTGGCTCTGATAGTGGACGTGGGCTATCGGGACGACGGTGGCGTACCGGTGAGCTTCCTGGGTCATCCCACCTACTTCCCCGCCGGCCCGGCGCGGCTGGCTCGCATCAGCGGCGCTCCTATCGTGTTCGGTGTGGCAGTGCGACGGCCAGGCAATCGGTTCATCGCCTACGGCAGTCCCCCCATTTTTTCCGATAGGAAGAAGGACGCCGAGCAAGACATCCGCGATGTGACTCAGCAACTGGTGGACATCTTCGAGCGCTTCGTTCGGCGCTACCCCGACCAGTGGTACGTCTTCCGCGACATGTGGCCGGGGGAAGAATAGGGCCGAAGCGCAGGCGCGTCCGTACGGCTATCGCATCCCCATCCGCGGGTCGTGTAGTGTGCTCTCCCGCCTCATGGAGCTGCTTGGTCAGGTCTGTGCCCGCTGGCTCTCGATGTCGCCCAGGGTCACTACCTGACCGGTGTAGGTGGGATCGTGGCGGATCATCCAGAGGACAGCCTCGCCTACCAACTTAGGGTCGTCCCAGGTGGAGTGGTTGGCGCCGGGGGTGAGATACACGAATCCCTCACTGGCCACGAAGCGCTCGATCTGAAGGGCATTGACGGCGATGTCATAAGACCGCAGCTCAGCGGCGAGGCCGGTGGTCATCCTCTCCAGGGCTGCCTTGGACACGGAGTAGGCCAGGCCCCAATCTCCCACCACCTGGGAGGCGTAGGAGGAGATGTTGATGATGCAGCCGCTGCGCTGGTCGACCATGGTGGGCAGAAACGCTTTGGTACAGAGGTAGACTCCCCGCACGTTAACGTTCATCACCAAGTCCCAGTGCCTCGGCGGAACGTCCAGGAAGGAGCCAGGAGCGCTGACGGCGGCGTTGTTCACCAGGATATCTACCCGCCCGAACTCCGCCAGGGTGCGGCCGGCCATAGCCTCTATCTCCTCGTCCTTGGCGACGTTCATGGGGATGGCCAGAGCACGACGGCCCAGGGCCTCGACCTCGCGGGCGGCTTCGTCGATGGTGCCGGGAAGCTTGGATGGGCTGGCCTCACTGGAACGGGCGGTGCAGACGACATCGGCGCCGGCAGCGGCCAGGGCAACGGCTATCGCCTTACCGATACCGCGGCTGGCGCCGGTGACCACGGCTACCTTGTTTTGGACATCCATACTGACTCTCCACTACTGCTAGATTTGTCTATACCTTGAAGGCGTAACGCCAAGAGGGATGTTACTGCATTTCCGTGGCTAGCGTCCAGGCTTGTGGTGTTTCACATTAGGTGAGAGATGGAGAGGCAGACGGCCTTTGGCCGCTCGCCCTGAGCTTGTCCGAAGGATGGGCGGGAGCTCATGGTTCGACAGGCTCACCACGAGCGGGGACGTGTAGGCTCACCACGAGCGGGGACGTGTAGGCACCTCTGAA
>CAZEJO010000016.1:0-34352 GCA_964512285.1 uncultured Dehalococcoidia bacterium
TCTACATGGTGGGGCCTATCGAGGAGGCGGCCGAGCAGGCCGAGCAGATGGAGAAAGAAGCGACGGGGGCAGGGCCCGAGGAGGCCTCAACCGGTGCCGAATCTAAGAGTTGACATCGTTACCGCCGAGAAGATCGTCTTCTCCGAAGAGGACGTCGACCGGCTGATCGTCCCCGGCGTCGAGGGCGAGCTGGGGGTTCTGCCCCTGCATGCGCCCCTTCTGACCACGATCCAGCCGGGGGTGCTGCGCGTCGTCAAGGGCGAGGAAGAGACGACCATGGCTATCACGGGCGGCTTCATCGAGGTGCGGGAGAACCGCATTACCATCCTGGCCGATGCCGCTGAAAGGGGAGAGGATATCGATGTGGCGCGGGTAGAGGAGGCTCGCCGCCGCGCCGAGGAGCGCCTGGCCTCGCGGGAGGCGACCATCGATATTGTGAAGGCGGAAATGGCTCTCAAGCGGGCCCTGGTTCGCCTCAAGGCGGCTGAGCAAATCCGGCGGCGTCGCCGCGGCGCCCCGCCGCCAACGAGCTAGACCTGGCGCTCTTCCTCCGACTGGGATAGGCTCATGGCAGGCGAACGTTACATCATCGAAGGCGGGCGTAGGCTCCAGGGCGCAGCCGATGTAAGCGGCTCCAAGAACGCCGCCGTGGCTGCCATGGCTGCTTCCCTTCTCGTGCCCGAAGACTGCTATCTGGAGAACGTTCCCGCCATCGGTGACGTCAGGTTCATGGCCGAGGTGCTGGAGAGCTTGGGGGCAGAGGTCGAAAGGCCGTCGTCCTCAACGCTGCGCCTGAGGGCCGCCGACATCACGGCCTTCTCCCCACCCACGGAGCAGGTGGTGAACCTGCGGGCCAGCTTCATGGTCATGGGCCCACTGTTAGCCCGCTTCGGCCAGGCGGCCTGCAGCCCGCCCGGCGGCGACGTCATCGGTCAGAGGCCCATCGATGTCCACCTGGCCGGCTTTGCTGCCATGGGTGCGGATATTCGTCGCCAGGGGGGGAAGTTCTTAGCCGAGGCCAAGAGGCTGCGGGGCGCTCGCATCTTCATGGACTACCCCAGCGTCCTGGGCACACAGAACCTGACCATGGCTGCCACTCTCGCCAAAGGCACCACCGTCATCGTCAACGCAGCCGCCGAGCCGGAGATCGCCAGTCTGGCAGAGATGTTGAACAAGATGGGCGCTCGCATCCAGGGAGCCGGCTCCCACACGATAGAGATCGAAGGGGTGGATGCCCTTCATGCCACCACTCATCGCATAATCCCTGATCGCATCGAGGCGGGCACCTTCGCCATCGCCGCCGCCATCACCGGCGGTGACGTGCGCATCTGCGGGCTGGAACCTCAGCGCCTGTACTCGCTGGTGGCCAAGCTCCGGGAGACCGGGGTCAAGGTAGATGAGGGCGAGGACGTCCTGCATGTGCGCGGCGATGGTCAACTGATGGCCGTGACCATTCAGGCGGTGCCCTATCCCGGCCTGGCCACCGACCTTCAGGCGCCTATGGCCGCTCTTCTCACCCAGGCGCGGGGCGTGAGCTACGTCCACGAGAGGGTTTTCGACAATCGTCTGCTCTACGTCAGCGAGCTGCGAAAGATGGGGGCAGAGGTGGTCTCCACCGGCAATACTGCTATTATTAGTGGGCCCACTTCCCTTATCGGCACCAGCGTTCGCGCTCTCGACATCCGGGCCGGGGCGGCTCTTGTGCTGGCGGGGCTGGCCGCCCGTGGCAGGACAGAGATCTTCGATATCTATCACCTGAACCGCGGCTACCAGTGCCTAGACGGCAAGCTGCGGTCACTGGGAGCAAACATTCAAAGCGCATAGCGGTTCCCCCATTGATCGATTCTTGGGCTGGGGGTGGGGAGCATGTTTGGCAGGAGAATAGGCGTCGACCTCGGCACGGCCAACGTGTTGGTCTACGTGAGAGGCAAGGGCATCGTCATCAAAGAGCCCTCTGTGGTGGCGGTGGCTCAGCGGGACAACAGCATCGTAGCCGTCGGAGCCGAGGCCCGTGACATGTTGGGACGTGCGCCGGGGCCTATCGCCGTGATCCGTCCCATGCGCGAGGGTGTCATAGCTGACTACCTGACCACTGAGGCCATGCTGCGCTACTTCATCGGCAAGGTAGTGGGGCGGTTCAATATCATCAGGCCAGAGGTCATGGTCTGCATACCCGCAGGGGTGACCAGTGTGGAGCAACGAGCGGTGCGTGATGCCGCCGAAGCAGCCGGCGCTCGCCGGCCAGCCAATCTGGTGCCCGAGCCCCTGGCCGCTGCCATCGGTGCTCGTATGCCCGTGGACACGCCCCGAGGCCACATGGTGGTGGATGTCGGCGGCGGCCGCACCGAGGCTGCCGTCATATCAATGTACGGCATCGTCACCAGTGAGTCAGTGCGAGTGGCCGGCGATCGCTTGGACGATGCCATCGCCACCTACATCAAGCGTCGCCACAACCTGATCATCGGTGACCGCACTGCCGAGGAGGTCAAGATCGCTGTCGGCAGCGCTCTCCCGATAGAGGAGGAACTAACCACAGACGTGCGCGGCCGTGATCAGATCAGTGGTCTGCCCAAGAACATAACCGTGACCTCTCAGGAGATTACCCAGGCTATTCAGGATCCACTGGCCAGCATCCTGGGAGCCATTCGGGGCGTGCTGGAGCGGACGCCGCCAGAGCTGGCCTCCGATGTGGTAGACAGGGGCATCGTCCTTACGGGGGGTGGTGCTCTCGTCCGTAACCTGGACCGCCTGATTGTCCAGGAGATCGGCATCCCCTGCTCGCTGGCCGAGAACTCTATGGACTGTGTGGCCATCGGGGCCGGTATCGCCCTGGAGCATCTAGACCTTATCCGTCGTGCCCAGCCCGCCGAGGGCGATTTCCTGGCCGGATACTAGCGCCCCTTCGGCGGCTCCTCTTGGGCCTTCAGGTGGAAGGTCATGCTCTGAAGCGCCAGCACGGGGTCGATCTGTCGCAGTTCCACGTCGTGGGGTCTCCAAGGGCACATCGGGGCATAATTGAGGATGGCCTTTACGCCGCAGCGTACCAGGGTGTCGACTACTGTTTGGGCTTCAGAAGCGGGCACCGCTACAATGCCGATATCCACCGAGTCTTCGCGCAGCCTCTGTTCGAGTTCGTTCACGTGCCTAACCGTCACCGATGCCAGCTTCTGGCCCACAACCTGCTCGTCCACATCGAAGGCCTGAACGACCTGGAAACCCTGGCTGGCGAACCCCCCGTATTCTAGGATGGCCCGCCCCACTCTGCCCACGCCAACAAGCGCCATCTGCCACCGGCGGTTGAGGCCGAGGATGCGCCACAGTTCCTCTAAAAGCTGGCCCACGTTGTAGCCACGCCCCTGCTTGCCAAAGCGACCGAAATAGCTCAGGTCCTTGCGAATTTGGGCTGGCGTTACCCGTGATACCTTGGCCAGCTCCGTCGAACTCACCACCTCTTTCCCTCTGGACTGTAGCAGGGCCAGGCAGCGGGCATACAGCGGCAGGCGGTCGATGACCACATCGGGGCTCCTGGGGGCTCTCCCTGTCCTTCGGTTCGGTGTCAACGTGCGCTCCGCCGCGGCAAACGGTTATCGCTAATGATCCCCGGCCGCCTTGGAGCCGGAGACCTTGTGCCTTTTTTCGCAATCAGTTTACAACACCAAGACCCCGTTGCGCCAACCCTCGCCCAGAAGAAATTGCGATCCTTTGTCCAGAAAATCGACCGCCGGCAAGACTGCGGCTATCGTTGCCTCTTCTGCTACTGGGATACGATAGCGACAGAGGTTATAATGCACTACGAGCCTGTCGCCGTGGAGAGCATGGGGGTCGAGGTGATACAGGTGGCGAAGGCTTGAGGAGGCACACGTCCCGTGAAGCGAATACTGGCGGCACTAGGTCTTGCTACTCTCCTGGGGTTGCTCGCTCCGGCCTGCGGGGGAGGCTCCGAAAGCAGCCTTCCCACGCCTGGCCCTGAGGGCGAGGCCGTCATCAGGGTGGAGATGCACAACAACTTCTTTTTCCCCAGCGCTCTCACCGTCAGAGCGGGAGGAGATTACATCCTCGATCTGCGCAACGAGGACGATGAGGCCCACAATCTGCGGATAGCAGGCATCGACAACGAATACGAGACCGACGATGACCTCGTATCTGACGACGTTGCTCCCGGCAAGACCGGCAGCCTGGCATTTCGGATCGACCAGCCGGGTGTCTACGACTTTCGCTCCGACTCGCAGTTGATCAACATGGTGGGTAGCCTGACCGTATGGGAGGCTCCTCCCATCGCGACGTGGGTGCCCGTCACCCCCAGCCCGACGTCCAGTCCGACGGAGGAGGTCGAGTCGCCCACGCCCAGTCCGACGGAGGAGACCGAGTCGCCCACGCCCAGTCCGACGGAGGAGACCGAGTCGCCCACGCCCAGCCCGACGGAGGAGGCTGAGTCGCCCACGCCCAGCCCGACGGAGGAGGTCGAGTTGCCCACGCCAAGCCCGACGGAGGAGGCCGAGTTGCCCACGCCAAGCCCGACGGAGGAGGCCGAGTCGCCCACGCCGAGCCCGACGACGACCCCCGCTGGCGAATGACCTGGCCATGGTCTGTGACGTTAGCCTCGTGTAGCCGCTCTTGGGCTGGCACCGGGACGTGGGGCTGTGTGCGGAAGAAGTGATCGAATGGGAACAGGGCAAGACTTTACAGAACTGGTGGAGCGAATGCTGGCCGGCGATACGCTGGCCTTGCCTCGTCTTATCAGCCTGGTGGAAGGAGAGAGCGAGGCGGTGGCGGGAATCATGCGCCGCATCAGCCCTCGCACAGGGCGCGCTTACTGCATAGGGGTCACCGGACCGCCGGGGACGGGCAAGAGCACCGTAGTGGACAAGCTCACCGCCATCCTGCGTGAGAAGGATCTGTCGGTGGGCATTGTGGCCGTCGACCCCTCCAGCCCCTTTTCCGGCGGCGCTCTCCTGGGCGACCGCATCCGCATGCAGCAGCACTACCTCGACCCGGGCGTATTCATCCGCAGCATGGCCACTCGCGGCAGCCACGGCGGCTTGCCTGTCACCGTCCAGGGCGTCATCAAGCTCCTCGATGCCAGCGGCCGCGACGTGGTCTTAGTGGAGACGGTGGGCGTCGGCCAGACAGAGCTGGACGTCATGGATGCCACCGATATCGTCATTGTCGTGCTCACGCCCGAATCTGGCGACGCCGTGCAGGCCATGAAGGCGGGTCTGTTCGAGATCGCCGACGTGTTTGCCATCAACAAAGCCGACCGTGAGGGAGCCCCCCGCATGAAGGCTGAACTGGAGACGTTTGTAGCCATGAAGCCGGGCGAACCCATCCCCGTCGTGCTCACCCAGGCTCACCGTGGCATCGGCATCGATGAGCTGCACGAGGAGCTGGAGCGTCGCCGGCGCATCCAGGAGGAGAACGACGAGCTGGAGAAGCGCCGCCGTCAGCGCCGCCGCGAGGAGTTCCTGGAGATGCTTCAGCGCAAGGTGCGGGCGCGCTTCCTGGATTTCGCCGAGAAGGACGGCCAACTGAAGGACCTCAGCGAGCGAGTGGCCGCAGGTGAGTTGGATCCCTATTCAGCCTGCGCCCAGGTGCTGGACGACCGTCAGTGGCTGGGCAAATGGCTCACCCAGAGGGAATGAGGGAAGAAGGCTGCCGGCCGCTGCGTGCGGCTTTCGTTCGTGGACGTAGCCGGTCGGGTGCTTGTGCTGGGGGTCCCTTGTCTGTGGTCCGGTTGGCTACAGGTAGGCCCGTAGGCGCTCCACGAGGGCTTTCGCCTGCTCTTGAGGAGTGCCCTGCAAGAACTCGCGCTTTCTCGCCTTAGACTCGGCCTGGGCCAGGCCGTCCACAATGGTCGGCGAGCCTGGCAGCCCTATCATCTCCGCCTCAACGTCTATGTCGCTGGCGGCCCAGACGGTGACTGGACCATCGGCCTCCGCCCAGACCTTGCGCTCCATGTCCATGAAGCGCGGCTCGTTGGCTCCCACTTTCACCGAGGCTGTGCAGGGCAGGGGCACCTGGATAACCTCGTAGCCGCCGGCCAGCTCTCGCTTGGCCTTCACCATCTTCGAGTCCGGCAGTACTTCCAGGTCTTCGGCGTAGGTGATCTGGGAGGTATCCAACCACTCGGCGATACCTGGTGGCACCTGGGCCGTGGCGCCATCGGAGGACTCCTCGCCGCAGAGGATGAGGTCGTAGTCGCCGATCTTGCGGATGCCTTGGGCCAAGGCGTAAGAGGTGGCCAGGGTGTCGGCGGCGGCGAAGGACCTATCGCTTAGCAGGTAGGCATCGTCGGCTCCCATAGCCAGCGCCAGGCGCAGATAGGGCTCGAACAGCGGTGGCCCCATGGCCACGACGGTAACCTTGCCGCCGTGTTGCTCTTTCAGGGTGAGGGCCATCTCCAGGACGTTCATGTCAGGGGGGTTGATCTCCGAGCGAACGTTGCCCCGTTCGATAGTCATGGTCTTGGTGTCTACCTTCACCTCTTCCGGCTTAGGGACCACCTTCACACAGGCGATAATGTGCAGCGGTCGCATCGGCTTACCTCCCACCGTTGCCGCCGCGGGCTTTCTTGACAGCCTCGATGAGGGGCGGCAGAACGTTGAACATGTCATCGACGATGCAGTAGTCCGCCGCCTCGAAGATCGGGGCCTCTGCATCGATGTTGATGGCTACGATGGTCTCGGCCTTCTCGACGCCTACGGTGAACTGGAAGGCCCCGCTGATGCCGCAGACGATGGCCAGCTTGGGACGGGTGACGTAGCCGGTCTGGCCTATCATGCCGTCTCGCGATACCCAGCCCTCGTCCACGGGCACACGCGACCACCCCACCTCGCCTTCCAACAGGCTGGCCAGTTCATTAGCGAGGGTGAAGTCGCCCTGGCAGCCCCTGCCAGCGGCCACCAGCACCTCGGCCTTGGTGATGTCCACACCTCCACCCACAACGTGCTCCAGCACCTGAACCTTGATGTCCTTCTCGGTCAGTTTCACCGGCACGTTGACGACCTTACCCTTGCGAGCGGTGTCGGGCTCCGGCACCGCGAACACCCCCGGGCGCACGGTGGCCATTTGGGGTCGGTTATCCGGGCACTTGATGTAGGCAATGACACCGCCACCGAAACCCGATACCTCGCCGATCAGCAGGCCCGATTTCTCTTCCAGCTTCAGGTCCGTGCAGTCGGCGGTGAGGCCGGTGCGCAGCCGCACAGCTATCCGACCGGCCAGGTCGCGGCTATCGGGGGTTGCTCCCAGCAGAAGGATGTCTGGCTTCCCCTCGAGGATAATCTCCGTGATGACTTTTGCGTAGCCATCGGTGGTGTATTGGCGCAGCAGGGGATCATCCGCCACTCGCACCTCGTCGGCACCAGCAGCGATAGCCTCCTGGGCCAGGTCACTCACCTGGTCGCCCAGGAGAACGCCCACAACGGGGATGCCCCGGCCGTCGGCCAGCTCGCGGGCTTTCCCCAGTAGCTCCAGGGATACGCCCCCCAATTGGCCCTGACTCTGTTCTAAGTACACCCAGATGGCGCTGGCTTCCTGGGCACCGTACAGTGACTTGGTCATCGTTTACGACCTCCCGGAGGCGGCGTCGCTGGCCACCGCTTCACTCTGCAGAGCCAGGTGGGCTACCTCGGCGAGCTCCATCACTTGCAGCTTCCCCTTGCCAATTACGTTCAGGCTGTCCTCCAGGCAGGATAGGCAGTAAGGACAGCAGGTAACCACTACCTCCGCTCCCGTCGCTGCGGCCTCTGGTATCCTCAGGTCGGAGAGGCGCTCACCGGCTGCCGTCTCCATCCACATCCGACCGCCGCCACCACCGCAGCAGAGCGTATCCTCGCGACTACGCTCCATCTCCAGCAGTTCGAGGCCTGGGATGCTCTGAAGGACTTGGCGAGGCTCATCGCATATGCCGTTGCGACGGCTCAGGTAGCAGGGGTCGTGATAGGTTACCTTCAATGGAAGCTCATTCTCAAACTTAAGGCGCTCGCTCTCGATCAGTTCCAGAAGATACTGGCTGTAGTGCAGAGGGCGGAAGTCGCCGCTGAGGTTGGGGTATTGGTTGGCGAACATGTCGTAGGAGTGGGGGGAGATGGTGACTACTGTCTTCACACCTGCCTCCTGGAACAGGCGAGCGTTGGTGTCGATGATCTCTGCCGCATACTCTCCGTGGCCCATGCTCCTCGCGGCGTCGCCGCAGCTCGGCTCGCGCTCTCCCAGGGTGCCGAAAGTCACCCCGGCCGCTTCGAGTACCGACACCAGGGCGCGCGCCACCTTCTGGATGCGCCTGTCGTAGGCAGCATCGTCGCCCACGTAGAGAAGGATCTCGTCATCGGGCGAGAACTCCTTGACGGTGATGCCTTTCGTCCACAGAGGACGCTCCGACGGTGGGCGGCCCCAGGTATTGCCATCGAAGTAGATGTCCCAGAGCACGGTAGGGAGGCCTTCGGGGATCTCCCGCTCCTTCCAGGCCAACTGGCGCAAGCCGAGAATGGCCTTTGTGATGTCTACTTCATGCGGGCAACGACTCTCGCACCACAGGCAGGTGGTACACTCCCACAGGCCATCGGCCCAGCCGGGCAACCCTAGTTGGGCCTGGCGAACCATCTTGCGGATGTTGATGGTTTCGTCTTTCACCAGCCCTAACGGGCAGATGGCCGTACAGACGCCACACTGGAAGCAAGGCGCTGCCGCCCCTCCCGTGGCCTTATTGACCCGTTCCCAGGTCTCGTCTTGCAGCAATATGCTATCAACTGACTGGCTCACGGCTGGCCACTCCTTCGGCTAGTTTCTGCGCATAGTTCTGGACCACCTCGTGCATCTCTCGCATCTTGGCGGCCCACTCCTTGCCTTCAGACGCCGAGTTCCAGTGAAGCTGTAGGCGCTCAGGATCGATACCCTGGCGGGTGAACTTGCGATGCCAGAACTCGAATCGCTTGACGGTCTGCTTGTTGGCGAAGTTGTAGTGACAGTCGGATCCCTTCTCGGTTAGCCGACAACCCGTGACCAGAACCGCCCCTGCCCCCTTATCGAAGGCGCGAGCGATGAATCTCTCCTCGATGCGGGCCGAGCACATCATCCTGATGATGCGAGCCGATGGGGGATACTGGATCTTCTCGATGCCCGCTTGGTCAGCGCCGGGGTAGGAGCACCAGTTGCAGGTGAAGACCACCACCTTCTCCTCAGGCTTCTCGCTCAGAGCAGCGTCGATCTGGGCCAGGACCTGCTCCTTGGTGAAGTAGGGCATGATCACCGCATCGTAGTTGCAGATTGCGGCGCAGTTGCCGCACCCCGTGCAGGCCGCCTCGTGGAACACGATTTCGCCTTCCTTCACCTTGCCGATGAGCTCGATGGCGCCGAAGGGGCAGGCCGAAACGCAGATGCCGCACTTTATGCACTTGTCCTCGACCAGTTGGGCGGTGATGGGCTCCTTCTCGATGGTGTCCCGGCACAGGATCTTTCCCGCGTTGGACGCCGCCGCCAGAGCCTGGGCAATGCTCTCCCGCACATCCTTGGGGTACTGAACCGTCCCTGCCAGGTAGATACCGGGCGAGGCTGCCTCGGCGGGGCCCAGCTTGGGGTGGCGCTCCAGCAGGAAGCCGTCCTCGCTATGGGCCACCGTGAGTTGTTCAGAGACGGTCTCCTCCTGGGGTCTGAGCCCTACCGTAAGCACCAGCAAGTCGGTGGGGATGTTCATCCCTACGCCCGTGAGCTCATCATTCAGCGACACGGTGCCGTTGGAATAGGTGATGACCTTGTCTGGCGTGCTGTCGGGCTCGTAGCGGAAGAACTGGACGCCCTCTCTTAGAGCCTCCTCATACATCTCCTCGGCCTTGCGGCTGAAGGTGCGGATATCGCGGTAGAGGACTCGCACCTTCTTGCCGGCTCGGCGCAGCTTCAGCGCCTGGCCGATCATGTTTGTGCAGCCGTAGCGGCAGCAGCCAATGCTATCGGTGCGAGAGCCCACGCAAGCGATGAAGGTGACATGCTCGCCCGGCACGTCAGGCATCATGCCCGCCAGGTCCAGGTTGGTGACCACGCGGGGGTCCTGACCGTAGTTGAATTCGGTTGGCTCGTAAGGTCGCGAGCCCATAGCCAGGACTATCGCGCCTGCCTGTAACTCCGTGCCATCCGTCAGGCGAGCGCTGAAGTTGCCCACGAAGCCGCTGATGAGCTCGACCTCCGTGCCGAGGTGTAGGTGAACGCCGGTCTCCTCTACCTCTTTCTTCTTCTCCTTTATTAGGTCGCTCGCATTCGGGCCAGCGGGGGCGAGTCGTCCCAGCCGCCGCAGCATGCCACCCAACTCCGGTTCCTTCTCCACAAGGTGAGTCTCGTAACCCTGCTGGGCCAGGTTGGCAGCAGCGGTCATGCCAGCGATGCCACCGCCGATCACCAGCGCCTTCTGAATCACTGGCGCGTGGGTAGTCTCCAGTGGCTGGAGCAGGCGGGCCTTGTCCACACCCATCTTGATCATGTCGCGGCCCTTGAGATTCGCTTCCTCCGGATAGTCCGCGTGTACCCAGGAGTCCTGGTTCCTCAGGTTGACCATCTCTAGGAGGTAGGGGTTAAGGCCGCCCAGGCGGCAGGCTCGGCGGAAGGTCGGTTCGTGGGTCTTCGGGGAGCAGGCGGCTACCACCGCCCGGGTGATCTTCTTCTCGTGGATGACTTCGGCGATCTCCTGCACTTGGTTGCCAGCACAGCTGAACATCTGACTCTGAGCGTGGACGACGTCCGGCAGGGTGAGCGCGTACTCCACTGTCTTATCCACATCGATGACGCTAGCGATGTTCGAGCCGCAGTGGCACACGAAAACACCGATGCGGGGTTCCTCCACGTTTTCGATGGGTTCGCCCATCTCCGGCTCCGGCCACTCCCTGTGGTCGATGTGGGTCAGGGCGGAGGCCGCCGCCCCACTCCCTTCAGCGACGCTATCGGGGATGTCCTTGGGCCCGCTGGCGCAGCCGGCCACCAAGATGCCGGGCCGGGTAGTGCTGACCACTCCTCCCGCGGCCTCTACCGTCTTCAGAAAGCCGTCCTCGTCCACCTCTATCCCCAGCACTTCGGTCAGCTTCTCCAGCCCCTCGGGTGGCCGCACCGCTGTGGCCAGGACCACCATGTCTGCCTCGGCCGTTTCCAACTGGCTGGTGTCGGTGTTCTCGTAGCGGACGATGAGGCCCTTGCCATTGGGGCTAATGTCCGCCGGGTGGCCACGAACGAACTTAGCACCCTCCTGCCGTGTGCGGTCGAAGAATGCGTCGAAGCCCTTGCCATAGGCTCGCACGTCCATGTAGAGGACGGTGATGTCCTTAACGCCGTGGGTGAGAGCCTGGTAGGTCTCCTTGATGGAGTACATGCAGCAGAAGCGAGAGCAGTAGCGGTAGAAGTGGCGGTCGCGCGAGCCCACGCAGAGGACGAAGAAAATGTTCTTGGGGTGTCGGCCGGTGGAAGGCTTGAGGATCTCGCCGCCGGTTGGACCCATCGAGGCGAGCATTCGCTCGAATTCCATGGAGGTGAGCACGTCGGGGTGCTTGCCGTAGCCATAGTGGCGGAGGAGCGACGGGTCGATGAGGTCAAAGCCAACGGCCACGATGATGGCGGCTACTTCCCTGGTCAACACCTGCTCGCGAGGCATGAAGAAGTCGATGCACTTGGGTCCGCAAGCCTGGATACAGCGATCGCAGGGGAAGTAGTTGGGCGGCTCGTTCAGGCAGAGGTCCAGGTCTATGATGTAAGGGGCAGGCTCAGCCTGATCCATGGGGGTGTAGATCGCCTTACGGGAGGCCATGCCCACATCGAACTCGTTGGGTGTGCACTGGGGGCAAGCCTCGGCGCACAAGTCGCAGCGCGTGCACTCGTCGGTCACGAAGCGCGACTGCTGCCTGATGCTGACACGGAAGCTACCTTCCTCTCCCTCTACCGACTCCACCTCGGCGGGGGAAAGGACCTCGATGTTCGCGTGCTCTCCGACCTCGGAGAGTTTGGGCATCTCAATTCATATGGAGCAGTCCAGGGTGGGGAAGTTCTTATCCAGGGCGGCCATCTTGCCGCCGATGGTAGGCGACTTCTCCACCAGCACCACCTTGCTGCCGGAGTCGGCCAGGTCCAGGGCCGCCTGAACGCCGGCGATGCCGCCGCCTATGATTAACACCGTGTCCTTCATGACGCCTCCTGCTTCTTCGCATAGTCGTAGCCAGCGTTGAAAGCCTTAAGGTTCAGGTCCACCAGGCGGGGCCGCAGCGTATTGCGGATCGACTCCTCCCCCGCCTGGGGGCTTATCAGGCCGGTAGCGCCGCTGAAGAAGCCCACCATGACCACATTGGCCACGATGCGTCTGCCTAGCTCCTCGGCTATGCGTGTGGCTGGAATCCCTCGGTATGGACCCTCGTCTGCAGAGGGCCTGACTAGATCCGACTCGATAAGGAGGATGCCGTCCTTCACCATGCTGGGACGGTAGCGCTCGTAGGCCTCCTGAAACATAGCCACCAAGTGGTCGGGGTCCGTTATCAGAGGGTAGTCGATGGGATCGTCGGCGATGATGACGTCGGCGTTGCTGGCACCGCCGCGGGCCTCAGGCCCGTAGGACTGGGTGAGAACTGCCTCCTTGCCGTCGTAGAGGGCTGCCGCTTTGCCGATAAGCAGGCCCCCCAGGAGCATGCCCTGCCCGCCGAAGCCGGCGACTCTGATGTCGTGTCGCATCGCCTACTCTCCTTCTTTCTTCTTCATCATCGCCAGGGGATCGAAGGGTGCTTTGTCGATATCCACAAAGTTGCCCATGACGAAGGGAGCATCTTTACGTCGCAGGTCGATATCCACGTCCGGCAGGTGGGCGTTATGGTCCACCACGCAGCGCTCGCGGTACAGCCACACCTCCTCTATGGCGTCCCCAATGTCGTTGGGGCTGCCGAAACCCACCGGGCAGGGAGACAGCACCTCGATGAAGGTGAAGCCCTTCTTCTGCATGGCCCGCAGGATAGCCTCCTTGAGCTGGCGGACGTGCAGGGCTGTCCAGCGGGCCACAAACACCGCCCCACAAGCCGCCGCCAGATAGGGCAGGTTGAAAGGCGGCTCGGTATTGCCGTAGGGGGCGGTGGTAGCTCGTGCGCCCAGGGGGGTAGTCGGTCCTGCCTGGCCGCCGGTCATACCGTAATTGAAGTTATTGATGCAAATGACGTTGATGTCCACGTTGCGGCGGGCGGCGTGGATGAAGTGGTTGCCGCCGATGCCAAAGAGGTCGCCGTCGCCACTGAACACGGTCACCTCCATCTCTGGCTTCACCACGGCTATCGCCAGAGCAAAGGGGATGCCCCTGCCGTGGGTGGTGTGGTAAGAGTCGACATCCATGTAGCCGGGAACCCGTGCTGAGCAGCCGATGCCGGACACGCACGCGTGCTGATCCTTGGGGATGCCTGACTCCAGGATGGCCTGGGCATAGGCGTGGGTCGCGGGGCCGATGCCGCAGCCGGGGCAAAACATGTGGGGCAGCCGGTCCGCCCGGAAGACGCTGTCAATGGGGTGACTTTTGACTACGGTCTCACGCATTCTTGTTTACCTCTCTGATAGCGTCCAGGATGGGGTCCGGCGCCATCATGACCCCGCCGGCATGGTTGACGCCGACTACCGGCAGGCTGGTGAAGCGCTCCGTCTCCCTGGACATCTGGCCCAAATTAAGCTCTGGCACCACAAACGCCTTGACCTGGTTGCTTAGCTCCCTCACCTTGTTCTCGGGGAACGGCCAGACGGTGATGAGGCGCAGGAGGCCCACCCGGATACCCTCCTTGCGTGCCTCGTTTACCGCCCGGCGAGCCGAGCGGGCTGTGGAGCCGTAGGCAATAACCGCTATCTCGCAGTCATCCAGGAATATTTCGTCGTACTCGATGATCTGGTCGACGTGCAGGCGAATCTTGTTCACCAGGCGACGCACCAAGCGGTCATGGGGCTCGGCGAAGGTGGCCGGATAGCCCTTCTCGTCGTGGGTGAGGCTGTCGTAGTTCACTCGGTAGCCCTCGCCTGCATGGACAATGGGCGGCACCAGGTCCTCGTCTTCCGCCAGGAAGGGAAGAAAGGACTCATCCCCTGGCTTATGCCGAGGCCGCTTTCGCTCCACCCGCGGGATCTGGTCGGCGGGCGGTATTACTACCCGCTCCGTCATGTGCCCTATCAGCTCATCGGCCATGACGAACACGGGGATTCGCCAGCGATCGGCGGTGTTGAAGGCCTTGATCACGTGGTCGAAGGCCTCCTGGGGTGAGGAGGGGGCGTAGGCCACGATCTCGTAGTCGCCGTGGGAGCCCCACTTGGCCTGCATCATGTCGGACTGGCCCACCAGGGTGGGGAGGCCGGTGGAGGGGGCGCCTCGCTGTATGTTGACGACCACGCAGGGGGCCTCCATCATGGCCGCCATCCCTATGTTCTCCATCATCAGGGAGAAACCAGGGCCGGATGTGGCAGTCATCGCCCTGGCCCCGGCCAGGGAAGCCCCCACCAGGGCAGACATGCTGGCCAGCTCGTCCTCCATCTGGACGAAGATGGCTCCCACCGCTGGCATGCGGCGGGACAGTCTCTCAGGCGTCTCCGTGGAGGGGGTGATAGGATAGCCGGCAAAAACATCGCAGCCGGCGGCCATGGCTCCTTCGGCGCAGGCGTGGTCGCCCAGCAGGAAGTGGCTGCCGGTTAGCACACGCTCTTCAGCACTCATTTGGCGGTCTCCTCTTCGACGATCTCCTCGGTGTAGATGGCAAACTCAGGGCAGAGAATCGAGCAGAACTGGCAGGCAATGCATTCGTCTTCCTTGCCCTCGGCTACGATAGGATAGTGGTATCCTTTAGCGTTCATTTCAGTGGTCTCTACAAGGACATCTCGGGGACAGAAATCAATGCAAAACCTGCAAGCTTTGCAGCGCTCAGGAATGATGTATACTCGCCCTCGCGGGATACGCACCTTTGTGCGATCCAGCGGTTGGCGTGCGATAACTTCCGCCATCCTAGCACCTCCGCAAAAAGCGAGCCTCTCCGGTGAGAAGCGCTCGTGGGACTTGGTTCTATTTGGTTTGGTCGCCGTTCAGCAAGCCGGCAAACGTGACACTGCTCAGCTTGGCCACACCCAGGAGTAGTACCTCATGCCCCATCTTGTACACGGGACAGAAGGACTCGCGGCCACACTCGTCCGGGGCTAGCAAACAGCGGTCCGTCTTGACAGGCCCGTCGACGGCCTCGATCACGTCCAGAAGGGTAATCTGGTCCGGCGAGCAGGCCAAGCCAAGGCAACCTAAGCGGCCTCGCCTGTTCTCCAGGATGCCCGTCTTGGCCAGGCGCTGAGAGATCCTGCCCACATAGGATGGTGAAAGGTCCTGGCGCTGGGCGATCTCCCTGATCCGCGCCTCCCGATGGAGCGACAGATCCAACACTACCCTTATCGCGTAATCAGCTTGCCGGCTTACTCGCACGTTTCTCTTGGCCGAGAAAAAAAGTTTAAATCTCCGGTATGTTTAATCCTAACAGCGCCTCGAACCTAGCGCAACGCCTCAAGACCGCTGATCAGAAAAAACCCATCTTCCAGAGTGTATAGCCCCGCCTATCAGGTTCATTCAGGTCTGATAGGGAGTATCGACCAGTCCGAGTATACAATGGCAGCCCTTACGGTCAACTTTGCCTAACGGACATCGCCCCTTGTATGCTAGATCTTGAGTGCCCGACGCTTTTGCACAGCGCGCGTCGAAGAGGAAGAACCTTGATTCAGCCTAAGGGTGGACGTCAGCCCCGCGAGGACGCACGGGTGGCCAGCGCTTGCGGCATGTGCTCCAGCCAGTGCGCTATCCTCGTCCATCGACTGAACGGTGTCGTCAGCATGATCGAGGGCAACCCCGGGAGCCCCCTGGGGATGGGCCGCCTCTGTCCCGGCGGCCCCGCCGGCATCCAGCTCCTGTACGATCCCTATCGCGTGAACCATCCACTGAAGCGCACCAACCCGGAGAAGGGCATCGGCGCTGATCCCCGCTGGCAGGAGATCAGTTGGGATGAGGCCCTGAGCATCATCGCCGAGAGGTTGACGAAGGTGAGAGCGGAGGACCCGCGTAGGCTCTTCCTCTGCGGAACGCCCGTCGCCCCGTCAGCCCTGGCGTTCGCTTTGGGAGTGTTCATGCCTGCCTTCGGCAGCCTCAACGGCTTCGTTTGCGCTGACCATGATTGCGACAGCGCTCAACACCCCACGGCGGGCAGGCTCCACGCCTCCAGCGCCACCAGTCCCGACGTCGCCTATTGCGACTATCTGCTCATCTTCGGCTGTGAGGCGGGCCTTGCTGACTACTACGCCTTCACCACTATGGCCCAGAAGATGGCCGACGCCCGTGTGCGGGGGATGAAGGTGGTGGTGGCGGCTCCTTACATGGGCCCAGCGGCGGGCAAGGCCGACGAATGGCTGCCCATCCGGCCGGGCAGCGGGGGCGCCCTGGCCTGCGCTTTTCTGAACCTTCTGCTCAACGAGTACGGCCTCTACGACGCCGAATACATCCGTCGCCACACCGATGGCCCCTACCTGGTGGGGCCAGACGGCTACTACGCCCGCGACCGGGCCTCCGGCAAGCCGTTGGTCTGGGACGCCGCCGATGGCAAGGCCAAGCCCTTCGATGAGGCTGTGGAGGATACGGCCATCGATGGCACTCACACCGTCGACGGCAGAGAGTGCAAGCCGGTCTTTCAGCTCCTGAAGGAGCGGGTCGGCAAGTGGACGCCCGAGGCCGCCTCGGAGGTGACCACCGTTCCGCCGGAGACGATTCGCCGTGTGGCGCGCGAGTTCGGGGAGGCGGCCAGGATCGGCGCCACTATCGTCATCGAGGGGCAGGAGCTGCCTCATCGGCCGGCAGCCGCCACCTACTTCGGAGGAGCCTACGGCCACGACAACGCCTGGCTCACCTCCCTGGCCATCGAGCTGCTGAACGAGGTGGTGGGCGCCAGCGACGTGCCCGGCGGCCTCCTGGGCTGCAATCCGCTGTCATATGGCCATTCCCAGACGGCGATGCCTCGCTGGGCGCCCCAGGTCGATGACGACGGCCTTCTTCTGCCAAACGAGCCCCAGAGGGTAGATGGCGAGCCTGCCGAGTCTGCCCAGCCCCATAGCTGGCGGGGCCTCGGCGGCTGGCCGATCACCACCTGCCTGCTGCCCCTCGCGGCAGCCGTCCGCGACGGGGCCTCCCGCGACTATCAGCCCGAGGTGCTCATCAACTGCGGCTCCAACCTGCTGATGGGCCTGGCCAACCCTGAGGCGAGCTTTGAGGCTTTCAAGGACTGCTTCGTCATTTCCTTCAACCTCTTCTCTGACGAGACCGCTGAGGCTCTGGCCGACATCGTCCTCCCCGATGCCTGCTACCTGGAGCGGCTGGACCCGCTGCCCGACTGGCTGGGCCACGGCCTGTCGGCGGGCATGGGCGACTGGTGCTACCACATCCGCCAGCCGGCGGTGGAGCCCCTCTACGAGCGCCGCCACTTCTGCGAGGTGCTCCTGGGGATCGGTCAGAGGCTGGGCTTCTCCGACAAGATGAATGCCAGCGCCAACCTCCTGTACGGCCTCAAGCCGCCCCACGCGCTGAATCCAGAGGGAGAGTATTCCTGGCAGCAGATGGCTGACAGCGTCTGCAAGGGCTGGTTCGGGCCGGAGCACGGCCTGGAGTGGTTCAAGGAGAACGGCGTCCTCACCTGGCCCAAGCGGCCGGAGGAGGCCTACTGGAAGCCCTTCAATCGGGCTCGCGTACCCCTCTACCACGAGTGGGCCCCTCGCTTCGGCGAGCAGATCAGACAGGTCGCTAAGGAGAGGGGGATGGGCGACATCGATACGTCCGGCTTCCTGCCCCTGCCCGACTGGCGCCCCTGTCGGGCCTTCCAGCCTCAGGCGGAATACGACCTCCAGGCCATCCGCTACCAGGCACCCTGGCACATCTTCCCCCAAGCGTATGAGAATCCCTGGTTGGAGGAGGTGTCCCGCAGCGATCCCTACAGCTACTTCATCTGCATGAACTCGCGCACAGCCAGCGAAAAGGGCATCGGCGACGGCGACCCGATCTGGCTGGAATCGGTAGAGGGCCCTCGCCTGAAGGGCAGGGCCAGGCTGATCGAAGCCATCCACCCCCAGGTGGTGGCCGTCGCCGGCAACGGCGGCCACTGGGCAGGGGGCATGCCCTTGGCCAAGGATAGGGGCGTCTTCTTCAACTCATTGCTGACCTTTGACCTGGAGCACATCGACCTGGTGTCCTTGACCATCGACGGCGACGCCAGGGTGAAGGTCTACAGGGCCTAGGGGAGCGGCCTGTGCGATACGGGATGGTCATCGATCTCAAGAGGTGCATCGGCTGCCACGCCTGCCAGATAGCCTGCAAGGCGGAGAACGGCACCCGGCCCGGCACCCTATGGACGCGGGTGCTTGAGCAGGAGCTGGGAACCTTTCCCAACGTGCGGCGGTTCTCTCTGCCCCTCCTTTGCATGCACTGCCGCGATGCCCCCTGCGTGGAGGTCTGCCCCACGGGGGCCACCCAGAAGCGGCCCGACGGCATCGTGACCATCGATCCCGACAAGTGCGTGGGCTGTCGCTACTGCCTGATGGTCTGCGCCTACGGCTCTCGCCACTACCAGGACGAGGAGTGGACATATTTCCCCGGCGACGGCGACAGCCCGTACGAGGCCATGGCCTACGCCAATCATCCTACGGGCGTCGTGGAGAAGTGCGACTTCTGCCTGAGCAGGGTAGAGAGGGGCTTGCAGCCGGCCTGCGTGGTCGCTTGCCCTGCCAAGGCCAGAACCTTCGGCGACCTGCACGACCGCGAGAGTGATGTCAGCCGCTTGATCGATGAGAGGGGCGCCTTCCGCCTGCGCGAGGATACGGGCGCCTGCCCCTCGATCTTTTATCTGCCCCCTTAGGGTTGATGACGTGTCGTCGACAGATGCCCTCGATCAGCGCCTCCAGGACCTGACGCTGCCCTATCGCCCCCAGAGGGAGTGGATCGAGGGGCGCGGTCTGCTCATCGTCATCGCTCACTTCTTTTCCGGCGTGGGGGCGAGCGTCTGGCTCTTCTCCCTTGCCCTGGACTACGAAGCCGGCCTGATCATCAGCATCGTCGTGACGGCCGTGCTGGCGGGTGGTGCCCACCTGGCCTTTCTCGGTCGCTGGCAGCGCTTCTGGCGCATGATCCTCAGGCCCCACAGCTCCTGGATCAGCCGCGGCCTCCTGGGGATAGCCCTCTTCCTGGCAGGAGCCATCCTCTACGTCCTGCCGGGGGTGAAGGATACCACCTTTGGTACCGCGATGCTGGCGGTCTCCATCCTGGGGATGGCGCTGATATTGGTATACAAGGGGTTCGTCTACTTTGTCTCCAGGGCTATCCCCTTCTGGAACATCTCCCTCCTGCCCTTCCTCTACATCGCCTACGCCTTCCGAGGGGGTGCGGCCCTGCTTCTGGTAGTGGCGGCCGCTGCCGGCGACGTGTTCGATATCGACCTCTTGGAGACGATCAAGCTCTGGGTGGTGGTATCAAGCGCCGTGCTTGTCCTGCTGTACCTGGCTCTGGCCAACAACGCCGGCCCTGCTGCCAGGCGCTCGCTGCACGAGCTGGTGGCGGGAAGGATCTCGCCCGCCTTCTATGGCGGCGTCATCTTCTTGGGGCTGGTGATCCCGATAGCCCTGGGGGCCGTCGGCTCCACCGCCGGCCTCTGGCGAGGGCTGCTGGCTGTCGTTGGCCTGTCCTCGCTGGCGGGCGATTTCTTCGTCCAGTATTGCATCGTCAAGGCCGGCATCTACCTGCCCATTGTCGGCGAACTGCCGCCAGCCCGCTCCTACCGCGGCAGGCCTCGACTGTTCTAGGAAAAGGTAGGCGATATGGGCCAGCTCTATCAGGGCATACCGCGGGAGGAGATCCCCTGGTTCCCCATCATCAACCCCGGGCGCTGTGACGAAGCCGTCGCTGAGCCCTACGCCCGAATGGCGGAGGGAACGACGTTGTGCGTCCCCTGCTCCGGGTATGGGCGGTAGCGAAGGCAGGGGGCGATGATGGACACCACGTATTTGGCGCCGCCCGTTTTCTTCGTCATCGCCTTTGTATTCTCGATGCTGGGCATGGGTGGGTCGCAGCTCTACATACCGATCCTCTTCTGGCTCGGTATGAGCTTTAAAGCGGAGGCCATCCCGCTGGGCATGCTTCTCAATGTCGTGAATAGCGCCTCGGCGGCGACGACCTACGGTCGCAAGGGCATGATCGACTGGCGGATTGCCATCCCTTTCGGCCTGGCAATGATCGCCCTGGCCCCAGCCGGCGCGTTGGTAAACGTAAGCCTGCCCACCAAGCCGGTGATCGTAATTTTCGCCCTTTTCACCGCGACGGCGGCCCTGCTCATGCTTTCCGGCTGGCGACCAGCGGGCGCTGACCTTTCGCCACGTGGGCGCACGGTCCTGGGTATCACCGCGGGCGGCGTGCTGGGCTTCTTCGCTGGGCTTATAGGCAGAGGAGGTGGCTCATTCGTCGTGCCTCTTCTTTACATCGCGGGTCTGGAGGCGAGGGTAGCCGCAGCGACATCCGCGCTGGTGGTGACCTGCTCCGGCACATCGAGCTTCCTGTCACACATCGCCACCGCCGCCGAGCCGCAGTGGACTATATGGCTGCTCTGCGCAGCGGCGGTGTTCGCTGGCAGTCAGATCGGCTCTCGATTCATGGCTGAGAGGCTAAGGTCAGGGGCCGTTCGGTCCATCTTCGGCTGGGTGCTGCTGGCAGTGGCTGCCCTGCTGATCGTCAAAGACGTCGCCCTTGGATAGAAGCATTCTGCGGCGCCTCAGGCCACAGGCAGCGGCTCGCCCCCCGGCCTGCGGGGGCAGTTCCCCTGGCTAGCCGGCCTTGACGCCCAGGTAGGCCTGGGCCATTTGGGCCAGCACCTCGTCCGCCTCTTCGATGAAGGCGCGCACCACATCCTCGGCCTTATCGACTTCGTGGATGAGGCCTGAGATCTGGCCAGCAGGCATGAAGCCGATCTCGGTGTCGCCGGAGGCGGTGGCCGCCGTTAGCTTGTGGCCGTCCACCATCAGTTGGAAGGGGAAGGGCTTAATCTCACTCTCTCGTCCGACCCAGTCGTCGGCGTACTTGTTGCGGATAACCCGGCAGGTCTTGCCGGTGAAGGCCTTGGTGACTACCGTGCCCTCATCGATGCTCTCGACGACCTTGTTCTTGTAGTTGAGATGGCCGAAGGCCTCCTGGGTGGCCACAAAGCGGGTGCCCACCCAGATGCCGCAGGCTCCCAGAGCGAGCGCGGCTAGCAGGCCGCGGCCATCGGCGATGCCGCCCGCTGCTGCTACCGGCAGCGGCTTGACAGCGTCCACCACCTGGGGCACAAGGGCCAGGGTCGCTATTCGGCCGGTGTGGCCGCCGCCCTCGTGCCCTTGAGCGATGATAACGTCGGCGCCACCCTCGGCGCAGCGGCGGGCGTTGCGAACGTTGCCCACCACCGCTATCACCTTCATGCCGCGGCGGTGCATCTCGGCCGCGTAGGGGCCGGGGTTCCCCAAGCCCGAGGCGAACACGGGCACGCCCTCCTCGTAGACCGCCTCCATCTGCTCGGCCAGGCCGGGCATCCCTTCCGCCAAAAGGAGGTCCACGCCGAAGGGCTTGTCGGTCATATCCTTCACCTTGCGGATATTTCCGCGCAGTGCATCGGGCGTGAACATGGCTCCGCCTATCACGCCCAGGCCGCCGGCGTTGGACACAGCCGCTGCCAGCTCAGCTCGCGCCACGTCCGCCATGCCGGCCTGAATGATGGGATATTCGATCCCCAGGGTTTCTGTTAGAGCTGTTCGGAACATCGATGCCTCCTTGTGCTTGCCTCTCTCTACGGCGCTATCGCCGTTAGCCTCCCCTCCTCCACCTTCATCTCTACCTTTTCGCCCGCCGCCAGAGGGAGGAACTCCCCGTCGAGGTAGAAGGGCAGAGGCTCTGGGCTGGTCAGGGTCACCTTCTGGACGCGATGGCGGTGGGCCTTGGCCAGGTTGTCCCCTTTGCCGCGGATGACCTGCAGTACGTACCAGGGCCGCTGCCATCTTGGCACATTGCCCAGGATCAGCATGTGCAGGAAACCGTCGTCCGGCCTAGCGCCGGGCATCAGCCGAAACCCACCCTCCGTCTGGCAATTGCTCACGCTCGCCTGCAGGCTCTTGCCCTGGTAGATGAGCTCCTCCGCGGCTATCTCCACCTCGACCGGCTGGAAGCGCAGCAGCGCCTGGCCCAGGGTCGGGATGTAGGTAATGGGCGAGCCGGTAGCCTTATCGGTCTCGCTCTGGGCCAGGCTGGCGACCACGGCACTCAGGCCGGCGCCGGCGGTGGTGGCGAAGTAGCGCCGCTCGTCGTCCCGCACCAGCAGCCCCAGGTCCACCCGGCGAGTGTGTCCCGCTCGGGCGATGGCCAGGGCCCGGTTCAGATCGGTGGGGATGCCCAGGCTGGCAGCGAAATCGTTGGCCGTACCCACCGGCAGCACGCCCAGCGAAGTCTGGAAGCCTGAAGCGGCGATGCCGTTTATCACCTCGCCGATGGTGCCATCGCCGCCCACCACGGTGATCGCGGGGTGGGCGGCCGCTGCCGCCTCCTTCGCCAGTCGCTCGCAGTCGCCGGGCTCCCAGCTAATGGCCAGTATATCCCCCGGTCCGAGTACAGACTTGACCCGCTTGAGGGCCTTTCTGCCTCTGCCTCTGCCCGCCGCCGGGTTAACAAGAAAATACATCACACGTTGACGCTGCTCAGGCCAGCCTGAGGCTCTGGGCCACCTCGCCCAGCGAGATGTCCAGCGCGTCCAAGACCTCGTCCACCTCCTCCGCCTTGATGATCAGAGGCGGCATGATCTGGAGGGTTGAGGGCCTCAGATGGGCGTAGACAGAGATCACGCCGTGCTGGCCCATGGCCCGCGCCATCAGGGGCCCGCACATGTCGTTGGCCATCTCCAGGCCGATCATCAGCCCTCGCCGGCGCACCTCGGAGACGATCCTGGGGTGCTTCTTCTGGAGGGCGGCCAGGCCCTCGGCGAAGCGTTGCCCCATCTGCTGCACGTGGTCCAGGAAGCCCGGCTCGGTGACCTGCTCCAGCATTGCCAGGCAGGTCACGCAGCCCAGGTCGGCGCCGCCGCAGGTGGAGATATGGATGAAGGGGTCGGCGTCGAAAAAGGCCTGAAGCTTGGGCCGATAGCAGGTGGCCGAGATGGGGTAGATGGCCGCACTCATCCCCTTGGCCAGGAACATGATGTCGGGAACCACTTCGTACTCATCGATAGCCCACAAGCGACCGGTGCGGCCCAGTCCCGCCTGCACCTCGTCGATGATCAGCAGGACGCCCGTCTCGTCGCACAGTTCGCGCACCCGCGGGAAGTAGTCTGGCGGCGGGATGAGCATTCCGCCTGTGGCAGGTATCGTTTCTGCGATGACGGCGGCAGTATCGTCATCGATGGCCTCCGCCAGAGCCTCGGTGTTGCCGAAGGGAACGCGTTTGAAGCTGGGGGCCAGCGGGCCGAACTTGTTGGAAAAGCCGTCGGTGGCGGCCAGGGCCAGGCCGGTGTGGCCGTGATAGGCGCCCACAGCGCAGATGATGCCGGCCTTGCCGCTGTAGCCGCGGGCTAGCTTGATAGCTAGGTCCGCTGCCTCGCCGCCGCCTACGCCGAAGACGGTGTAGGTAATGTCGCCGGGAGTCAGTTCGGCCAGGCGCTTGGCCAGGGCCGCCCGATGCTGGCTGATCAGGATGTGATCGCCGATGTCCAGGTGGTCGAGCGCTTGGTGCAGGGCGGCTATGATGCGGGGCGGCCGGTGCCCCAGGTTGAACACGCCCCCCGCCGAGCGACAGTCGATCCAGGAGCGCTCGCCGTCCAGGTCCCACACCCGCACGCCCTCGCGGCGGCCGGGGACAACGTCGATGCCCATCTGCCGGTAGGCCGCCACCTTGGAGGGCGAGACGTAGCTCGCGAAGTCGTTGATCACAGATTCATCAGTGGGGTGGCTGTCGGCCATGAACACTCCCCTTCTCGGCTGGCAGGCCCTGCACAGCGCGAACCGCCGCCAGTATACACCGGTGGCAGATAGGCGGCCAGCCTTCATACGGGGGATGGCTGGCGGTCAGCGGCTTTGCTGGAGGATCATGCTCGCCACCGTTCGCCCTCCCAGCATGCAGCCGGCGTAGCCGTGGCCGAATAGGGTGTTCGCTCCCACCATCCACAGGCCGGGCACCTCCGTCTGGTAGGGGACGCGGGCCGACATGGACTGGTCGAGGGCGTGTTCCAGGCCGTAGCTGGTGCCGCCGCTGGACAGCGTGAAGCGCTCCTGGGTAAGGGGGCTGGCGGACTCCTGCCACACCACCCTGCGGATGAAGCCCGGCATCATCTCCTCCACCACCCTCAGCATCCTCTCCTCCATCTCCCGTCTGGCGGCCAGGTAGGGAGGCGTGTGGCGATAACGGCCGCCGCTCGCCGGGCCCTGGGAGACGCCCCAGGTCTGGGGCTGGGCAGGAGCTACGCTCATGAGCTGGAGGTTGGTGTAGCCTCTGGGGGCGATGTTCTCGCTCTGCGGGTCCTTAAGGGACGCTACGAGCATGAACACGGCTGGCCTATCGGGGAAGCGGCCCTCGTAGCAGGCGGCGAACTGTTCCTCCATGTCGTAGGCCGGCATCAGGCCGATGTTCGTTTTTGGCAGCCCCAGCTCCGATGGGTCTACCTCCATGGCCATGTAGATGATGAACAGGGGAAGGGCCATGCGATAGTCTTTGACTCGGTGCGCGAGGTCGGGGCTGAGGTGCTCCTCGCCCACCATCTCCAGGAAGGTACGCTTGGCATCCGCGTTGGATAGGACGATCGACGCCCGCAGCTCCTCGCCGCTGGCCATCTCTACGCCTACCGCCTGCCCGCGTTCGATGATGATCCGCTCCACCTTCGAGCGCAGGCGCACCTCGCCGCCGCCGTCCTCGATAACCGACAGGAGGGCGTCCACTATCGGGCGACCGCCGCCGCGTACGAAGTAGGCGCCCCCTATGTAGTGATCGACGACCGTGGCGTGAGTGACCGCCGGCGCCTTGCTCGGCGGGGCGGCGTAGATGCCGCACAGGGCGGCCAGCACGTGGCTCAGACGGTGGCTAGCCTCCACCGCATCGAAGACCTCGGCCAGGGTACATTGGCTCGCTGGCTTGCCCAGCAACTGTTGCAGCGGCTGACGCCGGCCGGCTGGAGCCCGACCGGCGGTTGTGATCAGAAAGTCAATGTAGCGGTCAATGGCCTGGGCCTCCTGGGGGAAGGTCTCTTGCAGGCGCTGGCGGTAGCGTTCCCAGCCCACCGGCGTGTGGAACACTAGGTCGGGCAGGTGCAGGGTATCGAAGCTGTCCTGGTCCATCGGCAGGAACTCCACCCGATCAGCGACACCGAGCTGCTCCAGAAGGGTGGGGAAGAACTCTCCTGGGCCGCAGTTGCCGATGTAATGGAAGCCGACGTCGAAGTCGAACATCTTCTTGCGGCGGAAGGTCGATGCGTTGCCGCCGGGTAGGAAGTGCTGCTCCAGAACCAGAGGGCGCACGCCTCCCTTGGCCAGGAAGGCGGCCGCGGTCAGCCCGCCGATGCCCGATCCGATAACGATAGCGTCGTGTTGCTCAGCCATGACCGTTTCCCCTTTCCCTCAGCGAAGCCGTGCCAAGCAAACGGCAGAAGGGGCCATCACTTTCCGCGCGTGGGAGCGGGAAGCTCCCCCAGCGCCATGCGGACGAGCTCGATAATGTGATAGTTGCCAAGGCCTCGCGTCTTCACATCCTGGACCATCGTGCTTCGGCACACGGGACACAGATAGCACATCGCCTCCGCTCCTGCTTTCTGGGCATCGTCCAGATTGCGGGCGCGAAGAGCGGGCGCCGCTTCCGGTTGCAGGATTGTCACCGCCCCGGAGCAGCACAGCGCGTTCTCTCGATCGTATTGCCGCTCGACCCGCTCCACGCCGATCCGCTCCAGGATGGCATCCACTGCCTCCTCCTTGGCTGGAGACAGCCGCGAGGCGCAGGGCCGCTGATACGCGACCCGAAGGTGGAGAGGCGTGATATCTTCGCTATGAGCGTCAAGGTAATCGCGCAGATATTCGACAAAGTGGACGGGGCGGAAAGGCACCGTGATGCCCATCTGGGGCACCCTATCGACTAGCATGCTGTAGCAGTCGTCGTGGATGAGGATGACCTCCTCGGCGCCGGTGGCGGCCAGGTTATCGACGAACTTCTGGGCATGGCGCTCGGTAACCGAGGGCGCGCCCAGGTGGTCGAAGAGGATGTAGCAGAAGAAGTGCCGCCCCTTCACCACCGGAAGCCCCTCGAACAGCCGCCCCTGGAACAGGTCGGGGTCGCTGCCGCTGAAGACGCAGGCAGACAGGACCTGCCCTTTGGTCTCTGTCACCCTCACCTCCGTGCTGACGGCGAACGTGGCCTCCTGGCTAGCGATCATCTG
The DNA here is from genome assembly GCA_964512285.1 of uncultured Dehalococcoidia bacterium. Taxonomy (GTDB): domain Bacteria; phylum Chloroflexota; class Dehalococcoidia; order SM23-28-2; family SM23-28-2; genus SM23-28-2. The sequence continues at coordinate 26,457 of CAZEJO010000016.1, forward strand.
CGGTGGCACCTTCAGGGAACCGAATTGCTCCTGACGCTCCATGATGAGATCGAGCGGCCGGGCATCGGTAGGGCAGTACTCGTTGCAGGCGAAGCAGGTGATGCAGGCCGACAGGATGGGCGCCTCTCGCCCGGCGATAAGCTCGTCGATCTCGAAGGCGGCACGCTCCTTGTCGTAGTCCACATACAGGCAACGCACCAGGCAATCGCCGCAGCGGTCGCAACGCGTTTCATCAAACATCTTTGGACCCCCTTTGAAGCCTTCACGGCCGGACTGCAGTGAGGCTCCTCCATACTATCCTGCCGACGCGGAGTCCGTCCAGAGTGGAGAGACGATCCGCCCGAAGGACTCGATGCGCTGGCCCTCCGCCAGTAACTGGTTCATGATTGGTGGGTTCCGGGCTCCCGGCTCCCGGGTTCACGCAGAACCCCAGCCTGAAGGCTGAGGCATGGGGAGGCGAATCCGATGCCCCCGCCTTCAGGCGGGGGTCGAGAATCAAGCCACCAACGGTGTAATGGCCCTCCCCCAGGGAAGTGCATCGTCAAGGCCCCCCGCTGGTTATAATAGTGGCCGTAGGTGGCAGAAGGAGGGTGACTCGATGGCGGAGATGAGCGGCAAGCAGGCCCTGATGGAGCAGTTGGCGGCCGAGGGCGTGCAGTACGTCTTCGGCAACCCCGGCACCACCGAGCAGCCTTTCATGGACATCCTTCAGGACTACCCCCAGATTCAGTACGTTCTCGCCCTCCAGGAAGCGACTGCAGTCGGCATGGCCGATGCCTACGCCTGGGCCTCTGGTCGGCCCGCCTTCGTCCAGTTGCACGTCGCCCCCGGTTTGGGCAACGCCATGGGTATGCTCTACAACGCCTACTGCGTGGGCACGCCGCTCGTGGTCTACGCTGGCCAGCACGAGGCCAGGGGGGTGATTCAGGAGATCATCCTGGCCGGCGACCTGGTGAGCATGGCGCGGCCCCTCACAAAGTGGTCCGTGGAGGTACAGGACGCCGCCGACATCCCCACCGTGCTCCGGCGTGCCTTCAAGGCGGCCGCTGAACCGCCGCGCGGCCCGGTCTTCATCTCTATCCCCCTGAACGTGATGGACCAAACCGCCGAGATGACCATCGCCCCGGCAACCTATCCCCGCTGGCGGATGCGCCCCGACCCGCAGGCGGTGGCAGAAGCAGCAGACCTCTTGGCCGCCGCTCAGTCGCCGGTGATCGTCGTCGGTGACGGCGTGGCTCTGTCCGGCGCCATGGAGGAAGCCGTTCAGCTAGCCGAGCTTGTTGGCGCTCAGGTGTATGGCACCTTCTCCAGCGAACTTGCCTTCCCCACCGATCACCCCCTCTATCGGGGGCTGGTGAACATCATCCGCGAGGCGGGCCTGCGCACTCAACTGGCAACAGCCGATGTGCTGCTCATCATAGGGGCACCCGCCTTTCGCGTTGTCTATTCCATGCCCCAACCTCTCTTCGCTGCCCAGACCAAGGTCATCCAGATAGACGCCAGCTCTTGGGAGCTGGCCAAGAACTGGCCGGCGACTCTGGCCATCGTCGCCGACTCTCAGATGGCCCTGCGCGATCTGCTCCAGGTGCTGCCCTCGAAGCTCTCCGAGGCGGCTCGCCAGGCGGCCGCAGATCGCCTGCAGGCTGCCCGCCAGCAAAAGGAGCAGGCCCAGGAGTCCTTCGAGGCCGCCGCTCGCTCCACCTGGGACGCTGTGCCTATAACGGCGCCTCGCCTGATGAAGGGGCTGGCCGACTGCCTGGAGCCGGGCACGATCGTCTACGACGAGGCGATCACCGCCTCCGTCCACCTGGGCCATTATCTGAAGTTCAACCAGCCCGGGACCTACTTCCAGGCGGCGGGCGGCGGTCTGGGCAGCGGCTTGCCCGGCGCCCTGGGTGTCAAGCTGGCTCGGCCCGACAGCCCCGTGCTGGCCGTAGTCGGCGACGGCGCCGCCCTCTACACCATCCAGGCCCTCTGGACCGCCGCTCATCATCACATTCCCGTGACCTATGTCATCTGCAACAATCAGAGCTATCGCATCCTCAAGATCAACATGCTCCAGTACCTCGGCGAAGCGATGGCCGGTCGCAAGTTCGTCGGCATGGACCTCGTGGACCCCGTCCTCGACTTCGCCCAGATAGCCCAGGCCTTTGGCATCCGTGGCCAGCGCGTGGAGAGGCCAGAGGAGCTCGGCCCCGCGCTGCGTTCGGCTTTGCGTTCGGGCGAGCCCTCCCTGGTGGACGTGGTCATCGAAGGCAGCCTGAGACGAGGCCCACGCGGCCCGCAGGCGGCCAGCGTATGACGGCGCGCTCATTTGCAGCCTGCCTCCGCTAAGCCCAGAGGGGCAGCCCAGTGGTTGCTCACAACCACTGCATCGGCTAGACTACCTCTGGCGGTTAGGTCCTGTGCCTCACCGCTTGGTTTTGGCCATTACCACGTTAGGGAGGGACAGATATGGATGCACAGGTGCTCGAAAGGGCAAAGGGGCACTTCGCGGAGCTGATCGAAGCGCAGCTGACGCGGATAGAGCGGATGAAGAAGGATGAGGGGTGGGTTGACTACGAGAAAGTCAAACCCATCATCATCGGCGTGTGCTGGGGAGATGGCATTGGCCCCTACATCTGTCAGCAAACACAGAGGGTTCTCGAGTTCCTGCTCAAGCCAGAGATGGAGAGCGGGAGAGTGGTCTTTAGGAGCATTGAGGGACTGACCATCGAGAACCGAGCCGAGCACAAAAAGGCCATTCCCGACGATGTGCTGGAGGAGCTCAAGCAGTGCCACGTCATCCTCAAGGCGCCCACCACAACGCCGCGCAAGGGAGACCCCTGGCCCAACATCGAGAGCGCCAACGTGGCTATGCGGAAGGAGCTGGACCTGTTTGCCAACGTCAGGCCGGTGAAGGTTCCGGAGCAGGGCATCGACTGGATGTTCTTCCGCGAAAACACTGAGGGCGCTTACGCCCTGGGCAGCAACGGCATCAACGTCACGGACGACCTGGCCATCGACTTCACGGTGACCACCGCCCAGGGTGCCGAGCGGATCATCCGCTTGGCCTTCGACTACGCCAAGAAGAGCGGTATCAACAAGGTGACCGTCGTCACCAAGGCCAACGTCATCAAGACCACAGACGGCAGGTTCCTCGAGGTCGCCCGCCAGGTCGCCAAGGACTACCCCGAGGTTGAATGGGACGACTGGTACATCGACATCATGACTGCCAAGCTGGTGGACCCCAAGCGGCGGACGCAGTTCCGGGTCATGGCGCTGCCCAACCTCTACGGCGACATCCTGACCGACGAGGCGGCGGAGTTCCAGGGTGGCGTGGGAACTGCCGGCAGCGCCAACATCGGCAAGCGCTATGGTATGTTCGAGGCCATCCACGGCAGCGCCCCCCGCATGGTCAACGAAGGCCGCTTGGAGTACGCTGACCCCTGCAGCCTTATCCGGGCGGGGGCTATGATGCTCAACCACATCGGCTTCGCCGACCGCGGCAAGAAGCTGGAGATGGCCCTCGATATCTGCGGCAATTTCGAGCAGAAGCTGGTAGTGACCGGCCGACCCACCGGCGCCAAGGGCTCCGAGCTCTGCGACTACATCATGGAGACCATCCAGGACCCCAACCTGGAGAAGCGCTGGCAAAGCTACCAACCCGAGACTAAGGCCGCCTAAGAGAGCCCACCTACCGAAATAGGAAAGACCTGCGCGCCGAAGCGTCGCTGAGGGGCGGGCGCACTATCCACGCTGGTTCGTGGAAGCGCCCGCCTTGCCATTTAGAAACGCACTCGCCTATGCTCAGTCCACCTGCAGCGGCTTCCCTCGCGACCGCCTTGTCAATTACCATATGCGCGGCAGTTGCTTTCCCCCGGCGGCTCTGGGGGGAAGGCTGGCAGGGTTGTTCCCAGGCAGATGGGAGGCACAACGATGAGGCTGCGCGATAGGACAGCGATCGTGACGGGCGCCTCCGCCGGCATCGGCCGCGAGGCAGCGCGCCTGTTCGCCCGCGCCGGGGCCAACGTGGTGCTGGCGTCGCGGAACGTCGAGGCTCTGGCGCGAGTCGCCCAGGAGCTTGAGCCCTACCGCGGGCGCTCCCTGGCGGTTCCCACCGACGTGACGGACCCCGAGGCGGTGGAGGCGATGGTGAAGGCGGCCGCCGAGCAGTTCGGCAGCGTCGATATCCTGGTGAACAACGCCGGTCTCGGCCTGTACGCCAGCCTCGTCGACGGCAGCATGGAGAACGTCCGCCGTCTGTTCGAGCTGAACGTCTTCGGCGCGCTCAACTGCATTCGAGCGGTGGCGCCGTATATGAAGGAGCAGCGGCGGGGCCAGATCATCAACGTCTCCTCGATAGCGGGGAAGATAGCTGCGCCCTACGAAGGGGCCTACGCCGCCACCAAGTTCGCCCTCACCGCCATCTCCGACGCCGTGCGCCTGGAGCTTCGCGACCACGGCATCACGGTCATCACCGTCTACCCCGGGCCGATTGGGACGGCGTTCCGCGATAACGCCCTCAAGGAGATCGAGCCGCCCACGGCCTATCGGGCCTTGCGCCGCATACCGCCCGTGCGCGTGGCCGAGGCCATCGTCAAGGCGGCGCGCGCCGAGCGGCCGGAGGTGTACGTCACCTGGTTCGACCGAGGGGCCGTGATGCTAAAGGGCATCTCGCCTCGCTTCATCGACTGGGGGATGCGCCGGTTCTACCTGCGGCGGCGGGGGGAGCGGGGGTAGGCGGCGGCCACAGCGGCACCGCGTGGGCATGGCACCGCCCGTCAGAAGACAAGCCGGAAACCGTGCTGGGCAGCTTCCTCGAAGGCTCTACTGCGTGTAAGCTTTCTCTTCAATGGGAATCGCGTCGAACCCGCGAGTCACGTGCCGCTCCCTGTCGACGTTTCTAACAAATAGGTTCACCCATGCAGGCGCATATTGAATTCGGGGCACCACCGGAAGAACCGCAAACGCGCGCAAAGCGTCTCGAACCAAGTCTGAGACTCGAACACCGAGAGCATGTGCTGCTTCTCTTAGCTGGTCAACCTCTTCAGGCCTCATGCGGACGGAAAGCACTACTGAGTCACCACGGGGGCCCACTTCCGCGACTTCCGGCGTCTCCTCCCATTCTTCGCCATCGTCCTTGTGCATCTCGAAATGCCGTGCCAAGTTCTTTTCACTAGCCTGTGTATCCATGTTGTCGCCTCCACTTTCCTTTCTCGTCTTTCGTGCTCGCCCATCCTGTGATCGGGCGCCAGCAGCCCGCCTCCTCTGTCGGGGCCAGTACGATCGTCACCATCGCGCCACCGTCGTCGGGCCCGACCATTTTATATGCTCCACGACGGCCCTTCTTGTTCTTCAGGAAGATGGGCCTACCACGCAAGACCGCATCGGCCCGTCTTGCCGAAATGCCGCGGTGCCAAAGCTTATCCAGGTTATCATCATCGAAGTGTAGCGAATCAATCCGAAGCAATGACTTGACTCGTGCCGCTGACTTGCATACAATGTTTACGATGTCTACAAATATCGTACAGCGAAAGGATCAGGAATGCAAGTAGACTTCATGATTCTGGCGGACGCGGCACGTGTGGCCGAAGGAAAGCTATACCTAATGGGCGGCGGTTGGACTAGGCTCTTCGCTTCGCAGGTTCCATTTGCGCATACGCTAGCCATCGCTGTCGGATTCCTGGTTCCTTGGGATGAAACGAACGAGCCCCATGACTTTGAGCTGAAGATGGTTTCAGAGGATGGTCAGCCTGTTATTCCTCCAATGACGGGGCAAATGGAGCTCGGTAGACCTCCCGGCATCAAGAAGGGAGCGGAACAACGGGGGATGATTGCTGTTAGCACTACCGTCGAGTTTTCGCATTTGGGACGCTACGAAATTAGGCTATCCACCGACGGCCAACTCGTGAGAACTACGGCCTTTGACGTGGTGCAGGCGAGGCCTAAGTAGATCCCCAGAAGCATCTCTCGTTTCCCCCCTCTCCACCATACCTCGCGCCGGCCGGCAGAACGGCGCGTCTTCTCCCCTTGCCCACCCTCGCGCCTGCGGGTAGGGTGACAACAGTGCCTTCGTCTTCCAATGGCCCTTACCATCACTGGTTCGCTCAGCTCCTAGCGCAATTGCGGCAGGGCCTCCTCGGCAGCATTTACGATCTGATAGACCAACGGTGATGCTGTGAGAGCAGGATGAGTACCTACTTGGGAGAGCGCTATATCGTTTGCTGTCATTCCGCCAGCGATAGCTTGAGCCATGACATTGGCAATCTCACCTGCGGTCACGCCCCCACAGGCCTCACCGCCTAGCAGTTTTCTTGAACTTCGGTCAAAGATGAGCTTCACTCGGAGCTCCTTGGCTCCGGGCATTGAGCCAGGGTGCTTGTCCACCGCAGCCGCTTCCCCAGTAACCAGGCTAAAGCCGAACTCCCTAGCTGCCCTCTCCGTGAGTCCAGCAACTCCTATGGCCGTGCCGCCAATCATGGTTGAGAACACGCCTATGGTACCCTTGTTTCTTCGTCGGCGCGGCTCAAAGAGATTGGCCGCCGCGATTCTAGCTTCCCTAGCTGCTACCGAGGCAAGGCGGGTGGCCGTAGGTTTGCCGGTGAAGAAACAGAACTTCTCGGCACAATCGCCAATGGCGAAGATATTGGGGTCACTAGTTATCATGTACTGGTCAACCAGTATCCCTTTCTGCTCGCCAATGTCGAGTCCGGCGTCGCTGGCTAGCTCAGTGTTGGGAGCTACACCTATGGCCAGGATTACTACATCTGCCTTGAAACGCAGCCCTTTCTCACACTCCACATACTCGACTTTCTTGTCGCCAACAATGGACTTCACTCGGCAGGTGGTATTTACCTGTACCCCAAGCTCCCTCATCCTATCCTCGATGGGGATGCAGAAGTCCTCATCGCAGTTCATATAGAGGCAGTGCTCTAACAGTTCGACAACAGTTACATTAAGCCCCATCTTGCGGCACTCATCGGCGAATTCAGCCCCGATGAAGCCGCCGCCAACAACGACTACATCCTTTGCCTGCTTCAGGGCATCCTGCAGTTGCTTGAGGTAATCCATGTCCTTTCTGATGGTGAAAACGTTCTCTAGGTCAGCCCCCGGTATGGGGGGAACGACCGGCCGTGAGCCAGTAGCTAGCACTAGTCTGTCATACCCGATGGTCTCTCCGCCAGCCGTGGTCACACTCTTGGCCTCCCTATCAACAGACGTAACATCGTCAACTATCAACTCGGCATCGCCCAAGAGGGTGACGGGCATCACGTCCTTTTCCGCGGAGCCCAGAGTTCCCATGATATAAGGGATACCGCAAGGGACGAGAGCCTTCTCCTCCCTTCGAACAACAATGATCTTGTCGAGCTTATATTGCTTTTGGGCGGTAATCGCTGCCTCGATACCAGCAGCACTCCCCCCTACAATAACTACATCCGCCTTTTTCATTTTGGGGCTCCTCCTACCAATCCCCCGAAGCCACGTCTGGCCAGGTATGTATTACCGAGGCCTAGGGCGTTTCGGCGATAACCTTGTATCCTCCCATATTTCTGCTCCGTTACTCTTAGCTCAGCAAGGTAGACGCGGGAACTTGAGCCCACAGCCCTCGCGGGTGGTGGCACCACTCTCGAAGCCCTCGATTGCTGCGAAGGGGCTCAATTACGAGCAGCCTCTACATGTCATGGCCTTCTTAACACCACGAGAGCATCGACATCGCAGCCGATATCCCTTGCGATCACCGGGCACTTGACCTTGAGCAAGTAGAAGATACTCTTGTCGGCTTCGCTGAGCGTCTCGTAGTTGCCCTGCCCCTTGGCGATGACCAAGTCGGCGGCCTGGAAGCGGCGTCGGAACGCTGGCGAGCATGTTTCGAGGATCGTGCCAGGCGCGTCGGAGCCGTTATCGATGACTTCG
>CAZEJO010000017.1:0-34335 GCA_964512285.1 uncultured Dehalococcoidia bacterium
GTACGAGGTGGCTCAGCGCATCCTCGATCGGGTGGTCGAACTTCTGGCCAAGAGCTCCTGAGACAGAAGGTGTAGTGTTTCAGTCTAGATGATAGACGGAGGGTCACGCCGTCTCGAGCCGCTCATCCTGAGCTTGTCGCTGGGCGAGCGGGGGCTCATGGTTCGACAGGCTCCCCATGCGCGGACCATAGATCCACCATGAGCGGACCATAGACCCACCGTGAGGGGAACATAGACCCACCATGAGCGGCTCTAGCTGGAAGGTCGCGACCCCATGATTTCTCAGGTGTCTTGAAACACCACGCTCGTGAGGCGAAGGGGCCCTTCCGTTTTTGCACACACTGCGGAGGTAGCTGACTATGGCCTATCAAACCATACTGTACGAGAAAGCGGGGAGGATCGCCAGGATAGTCCTCAACCGGCCGGAGCGTCTCAACGCGATCAGCCTCGACATGCCCGACGAGCTCGAGCGGGCGGTTGCCGAGGCCAACGCGGACGGCGACGTGCGGGCGATCATCCTGAAGGGAGCCGGACGGGCCTTCTGCGCCGGCTTCGACCTGTCGCCCGGGCTGTTGACGGGGCCGCCGATGGGGAAGTGGGACCCGACCGAGGACTACATGCTCGCGACGCGCATCGCTGGCAAGTTCATGAGCTTGTGGTACAGTCGCAAGCCGACGATCGCGCAGGTGCACGGCTGGTGCGTGGCGGGCGGCACGGACATGGTGCTGTGCAGCGACATCATCATCGCCGCCGAGGACGCCCAGATCGGCTATGCGCCGGCGCGCATCTGGGGCTCGCCGCTGACGGCGATGTGGGCGTACCGGCTGAGCGCGGAGCAGGCCAAGCGCCATCTCCTGACGGGCGACGCCATGGACGGCAAGACGGCGGAGCGCATCGGGCTGATCTACAAGGCGGTGCCCGCCGACCGGCTGGAGGAGGAGGTGGAGGGCCTGGCGCAGCGGATGGCCAACATCCCCGTGTCGCAGCTTGCGTCCATGAAGCTGCTGGTGAATCAGGCCTACGAGAACATGGGCCTGCACACGACGCAGATGCTGGGCTGCATCTTCGATGGCTGGATGCGCCACACGCCGGATGGGGTGGCTTGGCGGCGACTGATCGACGAGAAGGGGATTCGGGCCGCCATCGACGCCAGGGACGGGCCGTTCGGGGACTACAGCGCGGGCAAGCGGTAGGGGGAAGGAGAAAAGCCGTGCGGGCGCTGGTCGTTTGGCTCTCGCTCATCGGGGCGCTGGCAGCCTTGGGGACGGTGGCCGCGCGGGCACAAGTCGAGCCCAGCATCAGCGTTTCGCCAGAAGAGGGGCTGGCGGGGACGGCTATTACCGTCAGTGGCTTAGGCTTCGCCCCGGGAGATACAGTCTACATCGGGGTTTTCCCAGTGACGGGAATCCCCGGTGGTCACGGGACTGCGCCACTAGCGACCGCTACCGTGGATGCCGAGGGTGAGTTTCATGTTGCCGCTGTGATTCCGCCAGCAGGGTTCGAGAACTGGGCTCAAATATACCGTGAGTATGAGGTGATGGCTTACGCGCAGAGCTTCGGCAGCCGGACCAGCGAGACGGTCGAGGCGGCACCCAAGGCCATCTTCACTCTCACCTCGAGTTTCCTACCGCCAAGCGGTGTGGGAGCAGGCGTGGTTGAGGGGGAAGGCGTGCGTGCTTGGGCGTTGGCAGCCATCGGCCTGGCCACCGCGCTCAGCGGTGCTGCAGCAGTCGTGTTCGTGACCACGCGGCGGAGGGGGTAAGCGCAGCCCCTTCTAGGCCGCTCATCCTGAGCTTGTCGAAGGAGGAGCGGGGGCTCATGGTTCGACAGGCTCACCATGAGCGGCGGGAGACGGGCTGGCTTGGCGGCGGGCCCTAGCGGGTCATCTTGCGGGTGAAGGTGACCAGGAAGAGGGCGATCATGAACACGCCGAGAAACGACTCTCCCGCGCCGAGAAAGCGGCCAGCCCAGCCCTGGGGATCGGGCGCCCAGTGGCCGTAGCCGAGCGCTGGAAAGGACACGGCGCTGTAGTAGAGGGCGCTCCAGAAGCCGCCGGTAAGCACTCCAGGTAGCACAAGTAGGCAAACGCCAGGCCGAAGACGACGGCGGCGGCCCAGGCGACCACCCAGATCGGTCGCTCGCCGTAGCCGTAGAGGAACCGCAGGGCGTTGAGGGCCAGCGCGCTCGGGCGGTGAAGTACAAACTGGGCCAGCTTCCGGCGGGCCTCCATCTCTCGGTAGTGGAACTCCCCGGCGACATCGTACATGCCGGCCTCCGTATGCCATTGCTTGAGGGCCGTATAGCCTAGGGCGGCCCACCAGAGCTCGCCGGCCATCTCGTCCCCGAGCACGTAGTCTCCCCAGTCCACGTCCACCAGAATCATGCCTCGTAGTCTGGCTCCCGCCAGGTAGGCCCCACGCAAGTCGGTCTGAACGAGCTCGGCGCGCTCGAGGTCGACTCTGTCGAGTTCAGCGCCTCGAAGGTCGGTCTGGAGCAGGTAGGATTCCTGAAGCTTGGCGCCGCCCAGCTCGGCACCCTGGAGGTCTGCCTCATAGAGGTTGACTCGCTGGAGGTTAGCCTGCCAGAGGTCGGCTTTGCGGAAGTCGGCCTGCGAGAGATCGGCTCCCTCGAGGTTGGCCTTCCTCAGGTTGGCTCCGTCGAGGGTAGCGTTCCGGAGGTCGGCTCCGTGAAGGTCAACCTCGCTGAGGTTGGCCTTTTCTAGGTTCGCCTCGCGGAGGTCCAGGCCCTCGGGTCCGCCGTGCTCCTCTATCAGGCGCAGCACATCGTCGCGGGTAAGGCGCTTTCCGGCGTGCGGGGGAGGAGCCTCGGTCTCGTCCATGGTGTGGCCGCGCCTCTACTTGCGCCGCCGTCTAGCGGGGGCTCTGGGCTGCTTCTCCGCCGCCAGGGCCAGCACCAGGTTCACCAGCGTGCGCGTGGGGGTGCCGGTGGCGCCCTTGACGAAGGCGCCCTTGTCCCTATCGACGCTGTCGGTGCCGGCCATGTCGAGGTGGACCCAGGGGGTGTCGCCCACGAAGTCGGCCAGGAAGAGGGCGGCGGTGATGGCGCCGCCTTCGCCACGCCTGCCGACGTTCTTGATGTCGGCGACGTCGCTCTTGATGTGCTCCTTGTACTCGTCGTAGAGGGGGAACTGCCAGAACTTCTCGCCGGCCGTCTCGCCGGCGGCGATGACCTTCTGGCATAGCTCCTGGTTGTTGGACATGCAGCCGGTGGCACCCTTGCCGATGGCGATGATCATCGCGCCGGTGAGGGTGGCGACGTCGACGATGGGCGAGAGGCCCTGCTGGCGGGCGTAGGCGATGGCGTCGGCGAGGACGAGGCGACCCTCGGCGTCGGTGTTGACGACCTCGATGGTCTTGCCGTCCATCGCCCGCACGACGTCGCCGGGCTTGGTGGCCGAGCCGGAGGGCATGTTCTCGGTGGCGGGCACGACGGCGGTGACGTTGATCCGGGGCTTGAGCTTGCCGATGGCCCACATGGCGGCGATGACGGTTGCCCCGCCGGACATGTCGCGCTTCATGGCCTGCATGCCGGCCGAGGGCTTGATCGAGATGCCGCCGGAGTCGAAGGTGATGCCCTTGCCCAGCAGTCCGAGCGTCGCCTTGCGGCGGGGGGCGCCGCGGTAGCGCAGGACGATGAACTTGGGGGGCTGAGTGCTACCAGCGGCCACGCCGAGCAGGGCGCCCATGCCCAGCTTCTCCATCTGCTTGCGCTCCAGGACCTCGCACTCGAGGCCGGCGTCCTGGGCGGCGGCCAGGGCCTGCTCGGCCATGATGGCGGGGGTGAGGCAGTTGGCGGGCTCGTTGGCCATATCGCGGGCGCGATTGGCCGCCTCGGCCAGGGTGCGGCCGGTGGCCACGCCGCGGCGGAGGGCGGCAGCCTTCGTGCGGTCGGACTCCACCAGGGAGAGGGCATCGATCTCCCGCTCGTTTTCATTCTTCTTCTTGTGTTTGGTGAAGCGGTAGAGGCCCATCACGGCGCCCTCGGCGATGGCCTGGGCGCACTGCTGGGGGTCGAGGCCGCCGACGCCGGCGCCATGCACGACGGTGGCGACTGTGCTGGCACCCACGCGTCGCAGGTAGCGCAGGGCGGTGGCGGTGATGTCGCGCGCCTTGTCCAGCTTGAAGGCGTCTTGCTTGCCCAGGCCGACCACCAGCACACGCGGGGAGGTCAGGCGGTCGAGGGTGTGGATGAGGGTGAGCTCGTTGAACTTGCCCTTGATCTCCCCTTCCTTGATGAGCTGGCTGATGGCGCCGCCCAGGGCCTTGTCGACAGCGCCGGTGGCGCCGCCGGGCTTCTTCACCCCCTCGAACAGGTTGACCACGATGGCTCTGGCCGGGTGCTGGCCGATATCCCCCACTTCGACTTTGATCTGCATGATGGACACTCCTTGGGCAGCTTGAAAAAGGCGTCGGGTCGTAGGGGAATCATAGCGAAAACGCATGTGGGCAGCAATGGGAGGAAATGATAGGGGGCATTGCCAAATCGTGTGGTGCTTCAGTCTAGGGGAAAGATGAGCGGGGGCGCATGGTTCGACAGGCTCACCATGAGCGGCCCACGAAGGGAGGCTGGGACATATCGACGGCAGGCGTTAGGATTGACACTTAGGAAGTCGTGGACCATGATCTCTCACATGTCTTGAAGCACCACAGGGCATTGCCAAATCCTCAGGGGCGTGCTTAAATTAAGGCAGGTCAAGGGAGGGGAAGCTGAATCGTGGCTGAACGCGTGGTTCCGACGATTACGCGGGCTGTCCGCTTCGTCAACAAGGTTGGCGTCGTAGAACTCCTCATAATGGGCGTGGCCTACATCTTCTACGAGCTGGTGCGGGGTGCTGCGGTAGAGCGAACGGTTGAGGCTACGTCCCGCGCCATCCGCATCATGGAGTTCGAGCAGCGCCTGGGCTTGTGGGCTTGGGAAGGCAAGATGCAGGCCTGGGTCGTGTCTAGCGATTTGCTGGTATATCTTTTCAACGCCATCTACATATATGGTTACCTTCCACTCATCGTGGGTGTGGGGGTTTGGCTGTTCTTCTTCCACCGCCAACGCTATGTGCTCCTGCGCAACGCTTTCCTCATTTCGGGAGGCATCGGTCTGATCATCTTCAACCTGTTGCCTACAGCGCCGCCACGGCTTCTCCCCTGGCCTCTGAGCGACCAGGTGGTGGACACCATGTCGGCCTTTTCCAGGATCCACTACGACATGAATCCGGCGACTTTTGTGAACCACTACGCGGCCATACCCAGTTTCCACTTCGGCTGGATTTTGCTCCTGGGCATTGGCGTTGTCTGGACGATGCGAAACTTCTTCGGAATAGCCTTCGGGGTGGCAATGCCCGTGGCGATGTTCGTGGCGGTGGTGGTTACTGGCAATCATTTCATCATCGATGTCCTGGCCGGCACAGTGGTGGCCCTGATAGGCCTGGCCCTCGCTCTTCTTCTCCAGCGCTATGGCCAGCGACTGTGGCGGTTGATCCTCCCCGATCGTATCTTTAAGCACCTGGCTGGGTCGCCTGGGGTTTAGTCAGGTAGGCTGCTAAAGCCTCGCTGTGGAGGGAGAAAAGAGCACACAGGGGGCGCTTGTTGCCCTGTTGCGACAAGTGATACGACGCATTGGCCGGCGCGACCTTCTGGAGGCCGCGCTGGTTGCTTTGGCTTTCCTCCTCTACTTCTTGGTGCGGGGCTCCGTTATCGACCGGCCGCACGACGCCTTCCAGAATGCCCTAGACGTCATTGATGCGCAGAAGTGGCTGGGCATCTTCTGGGAGCCGGACATGCAGGACTGGATAATAGACAATAGGTTCCTGGTCCAGGCATCGAACTACGTCTACTTCTGGCTGCATTTCCCCCTGATCATCGTCTTCGGTCTGGTTTTGTATGTCGCAGACAGGCACAAGTACACTGTTATGCGCGATGCTTTTCTGGCTTCGGGAGCTGTATCGCTGATCATCTACGGTCTCTACCCCGTGGCGCCTCCCCGCCTCCTGCTGGGGCTGGCAGAAGAGTTCAAGGTTGTCCTCGATGCCGATTTGCAGTCCTTTGTGGACACCATGAACGTCCATCTGGGATACGGCTACCAGGCCCAGTCGATGCAGCCGTTCGTTAACCCCTATGCGGCGATGCCCAGCCTCCACTTCGGCTGGGATTTCCTTCTGGGCATTGGGATCATCTGGGCATTCCGGCGTTATCCGTTCGTCTGGCCGCTGGGCGTCGCTCTGCCGGTGATGCAGCTCTTGGCCATCGTGGTCACTGCCAATCACTACTTCCTCGACGCGTTTGCCGGCATGGGGGTTGCCCTCCTTGGCCTGGCCATCGCAGTGGCCCTGCAACGCTGGGCCTATGCTCCCCTGGGGAGGTTGGTCAGACGCCTGCCTTGGGTGGGGGGTTCCGAGGAGGAGCAAGGGCGCTCGCCGGTCTAGTAAGGCGCTGGGGAACTGGCCTCCAGGCTCGGGGGTTCTTAGTCCCAGTGGCGGTAGGCGGGCAGGGGCCTGAGTGCTGCATAGACCTCCACCGAGACCTCGCTGGCGTGGGAGAGCCAGGGCTCCCAGTCCTGGCGGGCCTGGTTGGCCTCCTTGCTGGAGAGGGCCTTCTGGATGATGGTCTCATTGGAGAACGTGAAGACAGCCATCCAGTTGGGGCCGGGGCGGGAGGAGCGAACGCGGAAGCCGGCGGTGATGCCTGGGATCTTGAACATGTGGCGGAGGTGCACCTTCAGATACCAACGCTCGAACTCCGGCAGGATCTCCGGGTTAATGTGGGCCTGGATCACCAAGAGAGGCTTATCACCCACTGGGAGACCTCATGGCTGCTCCATTTGCTGCAGGATGGCTGTGATGGAGGGCTCGATGTCGGCGGAGGTGTCCACGTTGATGTGGGGCCTGTCGATGGGCTCCACATCGTGCCGCATGCGCTCATAGACCTCCGGCCCAGCGTCGGAGAGGTCTTGAGGATGAGGGGCTTGCACTCGGGCCTGCAAGCGTTTGTGCACCACGGCTGGGGGCGCCTGGAGTTGCACGAGGATGAGCTTGGCGTTGTGCTCGTCGGCGATGCTATAGACCTGGCGGCGGTGCACCTCGCGCAGGTTGGTGGCGTCAAAGATGGCGGGGATTCCCCTTGCGAGAAGGCGGCTCAGGACCAGGTGACAGGCGGCGAAGAGGCGACGGTTCTCCTCGGCGGAGTGGGTGGGCTGGCCGAACAGCGCCTTGCGTAGGGCATCGCTTATGAGGCTGGCCATCGGATAGCGAGAGGCGAGGCGGTGGCAGAAGTGCGATTTGCCGCTGCCGGGGAGGCCGCTCAGAACCACGAGGGTGGGGCTGGTTCGGGACGGGGGCAGCGGCTGGATGCACTCCTCGATCTTGCGAGCGTCCTCCAGAAGCTGCTGACTTTGCTCTTCCACGGGCCTATTGCTCATTATAGAAGGCCAGGCCAACCAGGCCCGGGCCGGTGTGGATGCTCATCACCTGGCTGAACTCGGCGACGAAGAGCTCGGCTGGCCGGAGCTCTTCTCGCACCTTCTCGGCCAACTCCTCGGCTTCCTGTGCTGCTCGGCTGTGGAAGACGGCAACATGAGAGGGTTTCTGCATCTGCAGGCGCTCCCCGGCGAGTCTCAGGAGACGCGCCACTGCTCTGGGTTTGGTGCGCACTGCGCCCAATCGGGTGATCTGGCCATCGTGGAGCTGGAAGAGGGGCTTCACCTGGAGGAGGGCGGAAAGCCAGGCGGCCACCTGAGGCACCCTCCCGCCCTTGGCCAGGTACTCCAGGGTATCCAGGACGCCCAGCATATACAGCCGCGGGATCAGGGCCTCGGCCTTGCTGGCCGCCTGCTCTAGGCTGGCGCCGTTGGCTGCTGACCTGGCCGCCGCGAGCACGATGAAGCCCAGGGCTGCGGCGGCGGAGCGGGAATCGATCACCTTTACTGTGAGGTCGGGCATCTGTTCACCGGCGAGGGCGGCGCCATCGCGGGCGGAGTTGTAGGTGGCGGTGAGCTGGCTGCTGGTGACGATGCAGAGAACCTCCTTAGAGCCTCGCTGATAGGCCTCTCGAAAGGCGTCGAGGAAGGCCCCCGGTGGCGCCGAGGCAGTGGAGGGCAGCCGCCGGGCCGATTTCAACAGGGAGTAGAATTCCTCCCAGGTCAGGGAGACGTTGTCCACGTAGGAGGTTTCCCCAAGCAGGAAGGCCAAGGGAACAACCGTAATCTGGTACTCTTCCTGCATCTCCTGGGGGATACTGCATACGCTATCCGTTACTATGGCCAGTCTCGCCATGACAGATAATGGGAATGATTGCGACACGTCGCGATTCCTGGACAAGTATAGCGCACATTATCTTGCACGGGCTACAGTGCTGTGCTATACTCGGCTCGAAGTAAGGAAAGGAAGGGACACCTCCAACTATCGAATCGGAGGGCGATGCTCAGCAAGGAAAGACGCCAGGAAATCATCGCCGCTCACCGCCTCAACGCGAGCGACTCGGGCTCCTCGGATGTGCAGATAGCACTCCTCACCGAGCGCATAAAGCAGTTGACTGAGCACCTAAAGGTCCATCGCAAGGATCATCATTCTAGGCGTGGCCTTCTGAAGCTAGTGGGCCAGCGGCGGCGGCTCCTGCGCTATCTGAGCAGGACGGACGTCGGACGTTACCGCGAGCTCATCGCGAGCCTAGGCCTTCGCAGGTAGGCAAAAGAGTATCTGACAGAAGAGGATCCCCCTGCAACGCCCTTTTGAGGCAGTACCTGAGCTTTAGGGTTGCTATCGGAGGGATCTTGAGGTGTTCCTGAACGCTCGGGAGGATGGACACTATTATGCCAAAGTCATATGAACGAGAGATAGGCGGTCGCCCGCTGGTGATCGAGGTGGGGAAGCTGGCCGGGCAGGCGAACGGGGCAGCCACCGTGCGCTACGGCGATACGGTGGTGCTGGTCACGGCCTGCGTCAGCTCGCAGCCGCGCGAGGGGGTGGACTTCCTGCCCCTGACGATCGACTATGAGGAGCGGTTGTACGCGGCCGGCAAGATCCCCGGCGGCTGGTTCCGCCGGGAGGGGCGACCGAGTGCCGAGGCGGTGCTGGCGGACAGGCTCACTGACCGCCCTCTTCGTCCTCTCTTCCCCAAGGGCTTCCGCAACGACATCCAGATCATCACCACCGTGCTGTCGGCTGACCAAGAGAACGATCCTGACATCCTGGCCATGATCGGTGCAGCCACGTCGCTCTGCATGTCGGACATCCCCTTCGACACGCCGGTGAGCTCTGTGCGAGTGGGGCATGTGGATGGTCAATATGTGGCCAACCCCACATTCTCCCAGCTTAAGGAGAGCCTTCTCGATCTAGTGGTAGCGTCCACGAAGGATGCTCTGGTGATGGTCGAGGGAGGTGCGCGTGAGGTTCCCGAAGAGCTCGTACTGGGAGCGCTGACCTTCGGCCACGAGGTGAATCAGCAGATCATTGCTCTGGAAGAGGAGGTGGTGGCCGCCGAAGGGAAGCCCAAGGCCGTCTTCGTCCCTGTCGAGATGGAGGAGGGCGTGAGTGAGGCGGTGGACGAGTTCGTCCGCGAGAAAGGGTGGGAGCTGCTGGCGCGTCCGAAAGATGAGCGGGAGCCAGCTCTGGCGGAAAGGCGGCAGGAGTTGCTGGAACGCTTGGGCGAGACCTATCCGCCCGAGCAGGTGCTGGCCGCGTTCGCTGATGCGCTGAAGAGGCAGGTGCGGCAGAAGATCCTCCAGGATGGCATTCGCCCGGACGATCGCCCGCCCGGGGAGATTCGACACATTAGCTGCGAGGTGGGTCTACTGCCGCGAACTCATGGCTCGGGTCTCTTTAGCCGCGGCGAGACTCAGGTGTTGACCATCGCCACCCTGGGGTCCCAGCGCGAGGAGCAGCGGCTGGATGGCCTGGATCCGGAGGAGAGCAAGCGCTTCCTCCACCACTACAACTTCCCCCCCTTCTCGGTAGGCGAGACGCGACGTGTGGGCAGTCCCAGCCGGCGCGAGGTGGGCCATGGCCTTCTGGCCGAGCGGGCCCTGGAGTCGGTGGTCCCCGATGAGGAGGACTTCCCCTACACCATTCGTCTTGTCTCGGAGGTGTTGTCCAGCAACGGCAGCACGTCTATGGCCAGCGTCTGTGGCAGCTCTCTTGCCCTTATGGACGCTGGCGTGCCCATTAAGGCGCCGGTGGCAGGTATAGCGATGGGTCTGGTGATGGGCGAGGACGACGGCTACACTATCCTCACCGACATCGCCGGACTGGAGGACGCGCTGGGGGATATGGACTTCAAGGTGGCGGGCACCGCCGAGGGCGTGACCGCGCTTCAAATGGATATCAAGGTGAAGGGGATCACCCTGGAGATACTGGAGAAGGCGCTAGCGCAGGCGCATGACGCCCGTCTGGAGATTCTCGACCGGATGCGGGAGACGATCCCTGCCAGCCGGTCGGAGCTCTCCCAGTATGCCCCGCGGATGTATCGCATTCAGATCCCGCAGGAGAAGATCGGGCAGGTCATCGGCCCTGGCGGGCGGGTGATTCGGTCGATCGTTGAGGAGACCAAGTGTAGCGTTGACGTTCAGGACGACGGCACGGTTCTCATTGGCTCGAGCCGGGAGGAGATGGCCCAGCGCGCGATCCAGATAATTGAGGGACTCACGAAGGAGGTGACGGTGGGCGAGATCTACACCGGCAAGGTCACTCGCCTGACGTCCTTTGGTGCCTTCGTGGAGATCCTGCCCGGCAAGGATGGGCTGGTGCGACTGGGCGATCTGGCCGAGTATCGCGTTGCCCGGCCTGATGATGTGGTGAAGGTCGGCGATGAGGTCATGGTTATGGTGATCGAGGTGGACCAGATGGGGCGTATTAACCTATCGCGGCGGGCGGTACTGGAGGGCACTTCGGAGCCACGGTCCGCCGGCGTCCGGGGGGGGCCGGAGCGAGACCGAGACCGAGCCCCTGTGCGAGGCGGCGGCCCTTCCGGCGGCGGTTCCGGCAGGAGACCTCGGGGCAATGGGCCACCACAGCAACGGCGCCAGCAGGGTGGCGGCGGTTTCAGGGACAGGGACAGGCGGCCGCGTGAGAGGCGCTCCTGGGACGACAGGCGTGGGCCGAGCGGGCCGAGCGGGCCGAGCAGGCCGAGCGGGCCGCCGGGTCCGCCTCCGCCGCCCCGTCCGACCCAGGGCAGGCGCTAGTAGGGGAGGCCTCGGTCCCGCATCAGGGAGGTAATCCAGGTGGCGATCAGGGTAGTGGTCAGCGGCACCGGCAATATGGGACGGGAGGTCCTGCTGGCCGTCTGCCGAGACCCCGACCTGGAGCCGGTGGGTGTGCTGGAGAAGTTCTCCTCGGAGGAGGTCCTCTCTCTTCCCGACAGCTCCGGTCTGGTGCCCTTGGGAGCGGACGCGGCTGCTCTGCTGGCGCGGGCCCGCCCTGAGGTGGTTGTGGACTTCACTAACGCTGAGTGGGCGCCCATCGCAGCGCGCGCTGCTCTGGACGTGGGCGCGCGGTTTATCAGCGGTACTACTGGGCTCTCCGATGAGTTTCTGGCAGAGCTTGAGCGTGAGTGTCGCCAGAGGGAGCTGGGAGCGGTATTGGCGGCCAATTTTGCCATCGGTGCCGTGCTTATGATGCACCTGGCGAAGCTGGCGGGGCGTCACTTCGACTACGCTGAGATCATCGAGCTGCATCATGAGAAGAAGGCCGATGCACCCTCGGGCACCGCCTTGGCTACCGCGCGGGCGATGCTCTCGGCTCGCGGGCGGCCTTTCGAGCGCCCTCCAACGGCAAAAGAAACGCTGGCGGGTACCCGCGGGGGCGCTCTGGACGGCGTTGGCATCCACAGCGTGCGGCTGCCGGGACTGGTTGCCCATCAGGAGGTCATTCTGGGGACGCTGGGGCAGACGCTCACCATTCGGCACGATACCACCAGCCGCGAGTCCTTCATGCCCGGCGTGATTCTGGCGATCAAAGAGGTGATGAATCGCCAGGAGCTGGTAGTAGGGCTGGACAGGCTCATCGGCTTGGATTGATGGTTCAGTTCTGGTCGAGGATTGGTTCGGCTGGGAGCCCACGCATACAGCAGCAGGAGGGATGAGGGGAATAGCAGGCGAGTGCATTGACGCACTTGTGTTGCAGCGGTAGTTGTAGTACCCTGATAGTGCCTCTTTTGTACCGTATGACATCTCCCCATTTTCTAAACGGCATTCGCGAGATCAAGCTGCGCAGGAGACCATGATGAACCTGGCAGAGCTGGAGGCTAAGACCCGCGAAGAGCTGATGGATGTGGCCAAGGATATGGGCATCAGTGGTCACACCTCGCTCAAGAAACAGGACCTCGTTTTCCGCATCCTTCAGGCGCGTGCCGAGCAGCAGGGTAATCTGCTGGCCGGCGGCGTTCTGGAGATTGTGGAGGATGGGTACGGCTTTCTGCGGGGGGATGGCCTGCGCCCCGGTGCTGGCGATGTCTACGTCTCGCAGTCTCAGGTTCGCCGCTTCGGTTTGAGGACGGGCGACTACGTTACGGGACAGGTGCGGCCGCCCAAGGACAGCGAGAAGTACTATGGCCTGCTGCGGGTGGAGGCGGTCAACAGCGTCGACCCGGAGGTAGCCAAGAATCGACCGCACTTCGGGTCCCTTACGCCCATCTTCCCCAATGAGCTGATCAATCTGGAGACGAGTCCGAAGGCGCTATCGGCTCGCCTGGTGAACCTTGTGGCACCCATCGGTCATGGCCAGCGGGGAATGATCGTGTCGCCGCCCAAGGCGGGCAAGACGATGCTCCTGAAGAGCATAGCCAAGGCCGCCATCACCAACTACGAAGATATTCATATGATGATCCTTCTCATCGGCGAGCGGCCGGAGGAGGTGACAGACTGGAAGCGCACGGTGGTGGAGGCGGAGGTCGTCGCGGCCACGTTCGACGATGCGGTGGAGGATCAGACGCGGGTGGCAGAGATGGGGCTGCAGCGGGCCAAGCGGCTGGTGGAGTGCGGCAAGGACGTGATGGTTCTGCTGGACGGCATCACTCGCCTGACTCGTGCCTACAACCTGGCCGTACCTCCCAGTGGTCGCACCCTGTCGGGCGGAATCGACCCGGCATCGCTTCACCCTTCGAAGCGTTTCTTTGGGGCAGCCCGGAACACCGAGGAGGGGGGCAGCCTCACTATCATCGCCACCTGCCTGGTCGACACCGGCAGCCGGATGGACGAGGTGATCTACGAGGAGTTCAAGGGCACCGGCAACATGGAGATACACCTCGACCGGCGTCTGGCCGAGAAGCATGTCTTTCCGGCGATCGCGGTGCAGCGGAGCAGCACCCGTCGCGATGACCTTCTCTTCGACGCCGACACGTACAGGCAGGTGATCCTCCTGCGGCGGATGCTGGCTCTGGTGAACGCCGATGCGAGTAGCGGCACCGACGCCACGCAACTGCTCCTCGATCGGCTGAGCAAGACTCAGAACAACGCCGAATTCCTGGCGACCCTCAAGGACGCGATGTAGAAGCAAGCCCGCTGCTTGCCTCTACGGCTCCGGTGAGATGGGGAGACCCTGGCTCAGGCCTTCGAACTGACAGTTGCGCCCCGCTATTTTGTGACTGTCGAAGGCCTCGTCTCTTTGCAGTAGCTTTTCTTTCTTGCTATACTCGCCGCGGATAGGAATCAAAACGAAAGGAGATGAGGGCGCGACTGCAGTCGGGCGCCCTTAAGTTATGCCAGTAATCATTGTTCTTGGTGGTCAATATGGGGATGAAGGTAAGGGACGGGTAGTGGATCTCGTCGCCCGCAAGGCTCACGTGGCGGCCCGTTACTCGGGGGGCAACAACGCCGGCCATACCGTAATCAACGAATTCGGGGAGAGCCGGCTTCATCTGGTGCCGGCGGGCATCTTCTACCCCGATAAGGTATGCGTCATTGGCAACGGCGTGATCATCGACCCCAAGGTGCTCCTGGAGGAGATCGACGATCTGCAGTCGCGGGGGGTGAGCTTCGAGAAGCTGAAAATCAGCGACCGCTGCCACATCATCATGCCCTGGCATTTGATAATCGACCGTGTGGACGAGGAGCTACGGGGCAAGGCGGCCATCGGCACCACCGCCCGGGGCGTGGGGCCCTGCTTTGCCGACAAGGTATTCCGCGCCGGCATCCGCATGGCCGATCTCATCGATCCAGAGGGTTTTCGCGAGCGGCTGTCCTTCGTCCTGCCCTACAAGAATGCCGTTCTGGAGAAGCTCTACGGAGTCGAGCCGCTGTCCTTCGAGGAGGTCTACTCCACCTACTCAGAGTATGCCGCCAAGATAGCAGGGTTCGTCACCAATACAGCAGAGCTGGTGCAGGACGCACTGGATCGGGGCGAGACGGTTCTGCTGGAGGGAGCGCAAGGTACCCTTCTTGATCTGGACGCAGGGACCTATGAGTTTGTGACCTCTGCAGCGCCGTCCTCTATGGCCTCGGGCGCTGGCGTAGGCATTGGCATTGGGCCTACCCAGATAACGAAGGTAGTGGCGGTCTACAAGGCGTATCAGACGCGCGTGGGCAACGGCCCCATGCCGACCGAGCTGGTGGGCGAGGAAGGGGACACCCTACGTGAGCGGGGGAAGGAGTACGGCGCCACCACCGGTCGGCCGCGCCGCTGCGGCTGGTTCGACGCCGTGTCCAGCCGCTACACTTTTCGCCTGAATGGTCTGACGGGGATGGTCATGACCCGTCTGGATATCCTCGACCAGTACCCCACCATCAAGGTGTGCACGGCGTATCGGCTGGACGGCAAGGTCACCAACATCTTCCCGAGCAGCAACAGGGCTCTTCTGCGAGTGGAGCCGATCTATGAGGAGCTACCCGGCTGGCAGAAGGAGACCAAGGACGCCCGGACTTTTGAGGACCTGCCGCCGCAGGCCAGGGCATACGTCCAGCGCATCCAGGAGCTTGTGGGTTGCCCGATAGACATGGTGTCGGTGGGGCCCGAGCGCGAGCAGGCCGTCATCATCAACCCCATCATCTGAGGGGCCACGGCCGCATCTCCAACTCGTCGCTCATGGTGAGATGTGTCGAACCACGAGCAGCCCTGCGCTCGCCCTTCGACAAGCTCAGGACGAGCGGGTGTATGGTCCCTCTACGACGCCCCCGGCAGGTCGATGTGGTGGCGGCGCACCTCGGCCATGATCTTCTCGCCGGTCGCCTTGTCGGGCTCCACTAGCGGCAGGCGCGGCGGCCCCACCCGGAAGCCAACCTGGTTGAGGGCGTACTTTATGGGAATGGGGTTGACGGACAGGGTCATCAGGGCGTTGTTGAGAGGCAACAGCCTGTGATGAATCTGCGCCGCCTCCTCCGTACGGCCTGCCAGGAAGCTCTCGATGAGCTGTCGCATCTGAAGGCCCGCCAGGTGGGAGATGACGCAGATCACGCCGTAGCCGCCCAGGGCAAGAATGGGCAGGGTGTCGGCGTCGTTGCCGCTCCAGACGCGGAAGCCCTCGTCGGCGCCCTGAATGATGGCGGCGATCTGGCCGAAGTTGCCGCTGGCCTCCTTCACCCCCACGATGTTAGGGACGCGCGACAGGCGGATTGTGGTCTCCGCCGTCATGTTGGTGGCGGTGCGACCGGGGATGTTGTATAGGATGCAGGGAAGGCTGATGCTCTTGGCGATGGCCTCGAAGTGGCGGAACAGCCCTTCCTGCGGGGGGCGATTGTAGTAAGGCACCGTCAGGAGGAGGGCGTCCACGCCCAGCTTCTCCGCCTCGCGGGAGAGCTCGATGCTCTCGGCGGTGTTGTAGTTGCCGGTGCCGGCGACTACCACGCCGCGGCCGTCGGCGGCCGCCTTCACCTCAGCGAATAGTCGCAGCTTCTCCTCGTGCGATAGGGTCGGAGTCTCGCCTGTGGTTCCGCCTATCACCATGCCATCGCTGCCGGAGTCGAGAAGGGCGCTGGCAAGGCGCTTAGCCTGTGCGTAGTCAACTGCCCCCTTATCGTCGAAGGGGGTTACCATAGCCGTTAGAAGTCGTCCCAGCTCCGCCATTGCAAACCTCCTCTAAATCAAGTTGCGGGCAATAAGCTCTTCGGCGATCTGAATGGAGTTGAGAGCCGCCCCCTTGCGCAGGTTATCGGCCACCACCCACATGGCGAAGCCGTTGGGGTGGGAGGCATCCTGGCGGAGGCGACCGACGAAGGTGGCATCGCGGCCGGCGGCCGTCCAGGGTTGGGGATAGAGGCTGATACTGGGCTCGTCCTGGACGGTGATCCCCGGCGCCTCGCGGAGGATGTCCCGTATCTCCTCTACTGGCATGGGGTGGCTCAGCTCCACGTGTAGTGCCGCGCTATGGCCGACGAACACGGGCACCCGTACGCAGGTGGCCGAGATCGAGAGGTCGGGTGCATGCATGATCTTGCGCGGCTCCTGAACCAGCTTCCATTCTTCCTTGGTGTAGCCGTTGTCCATGAAGACTTCGATCTCCGGCAGGAGGTTGAAGGCGATCTGATGAGGATAGACGTGAGGCATGGCCTTGTTGCCATCCAGCACCGCGCGGGCCTGCTCTGTCAGCTCAGCCACCGCGCGGGCGCCCGTAGCCGAGACCGGCTGGTAGGTATCGATGATGAGGCGGACGATGGGGTTGACTCGATGGATGGGCCAGAGGGCCAAGACTATGGGTGTGGTGGAGGAGTTGGGGATGGCAACAAGGCCGCGATGATGTTGCAGGTCGTCGCTGTTCACCTCCGGCACCACCAGAGGTACTTCGGGCTCCATGCGCCAGACGGAGCTATCGTCAATGACCACGGCCCCTGCCTTGACAGCCATCGGCACCAAGCTCTGTGACACCTCCGGAGTGGCCCCGAAGAAGGCGATATCCGCCCCCGTGAAGGAGGTGTGGTTGGTCTCCTGCACCTCTATCTCTTGCTCTCCCACCGTCAGTTTCTTGCCCGCCGACTGAGGTGAGGCCAGCAGTCGAAGGGACTTGGTAGGAAAGCGGCGCTGGAAGAGCAATCTGATGAGCTCACGGCCTACCAGGCCGGTGGCGCCCACAATCGCGATACTCAGGTCTCTGGACATCGAAGGCTCACTCTCGGCGCTTAAAAAGATGGCCGCCCTCCTGCGGCCCGAACATCTTAGAACATTGTTCTTCTGCTCGCAAGCCCTGCGATCGCAGGTTTGAAGCTAGAGACGTCGCAGGTGGAAGGGGCTATCGATAATGCCCCAGGCTGCCTCGTAGATGGCCTCGGACAGGTTGGGGTGGCCGTGCATGGTGTGCGCCAGATCCTGAGCGGTTGCGCCCATTCGCAGCGCGAGTGTGCACTCACCGATGATGTCGGTGGCTCTGGGCCCGAGGATATGCACCCCCAGGAGGCGGCTCGAGGGTTCCTCACAGATGAGCTTCACCAGGCCCAGCGGCTGCCCCAGGAGCTGAGCGCGTGCCACCGCCGAGAAGGGGAAACGGCCCACCTTGTAGGGAATGCCCTGGGCGCGGGCCTCCTCCTCGCGCAGGCCGACGCTGGCGATCTCCGGCAGGGTGTACACGCAGTTGGGCACGGCTCGATAATCGGCCTGGCGGCTGCCGCCGAGGGCGTTCTCGGCGGCGATGATCCCCTGGTAGGAGGCGACGTAGGCCAGCATGTAGAGCCCCAGGACATCGCCGGCGGCGTAGACGTTCTCGACGCTGGTCTCCAGGCGGTCGTTGACTGCCAGTGAGCCGTCTCTGAGGGCGAGGCCGATCTCGTCTAGGGCATCGCAGCAGGGCCGACGTCCCACTGCCATCAGCACTCTGTCCGCTACCACCTCCTGCTGCTCCTCGCCGAGGGTGAAGAGCAGGCGCAGGCGGTCACGCTCGGTCCTGATCTCTTGAAGCGAGGCGTTGGTGTGGACAGTGATGCCCTGGCCGCGGAGAATCTGCTGGAAGCGACGGGCGATCTCTTCGTCTACCGGGGGCAGGATGCGGGGCAGGAGCTCGAGGATGGTAACGTGGGCGCCGAGGGCGGAGAAGATGGAGGCGAACTCACAGCCCACGACGCCAGCGCCGATGACGACCAGGCTCTCGGGCATTGCCTCAAGCTCCAGGATCTGATCGCTGGTGAGGACGCCGGGCAGGTTCGCGCCGGGGATAGGCAGGTGGCTGGGCAAGGAGCCGGTAGCGATGATTATCCTGCTGGCGGCCAGAAGCTCATTGCCGACCTTGATGGAACCAGGGCCAACGAGTCGACCTTCTTCCCTGAACACGGCGATCTTCCGCCAGGCGATCAGCTTCTCCAGTTCGTCGGCCTGCTGGGCGACAGCTCGCTCCTTCCAGGCCATCATCGCCGTGAAGTCGACGGCGGCACTCTTCACGGCCACGCCCACGGCAGGGGCGTTCTTCGACTCCAGCAGGGCTTCGGCGCTGCGAAGGAGGGCTTTGGTGGGAATACAGCCGCGGTGGAGGCAGACGCCGCCCAGACGGTCCTTCTCCACGAGGGCCACGCGCGCGCCTAGCTGGGCGGCCCTGATGGCGGCGACGTAGCCGCCGGGGCCGCCGCCGATGATGGCGACATCGAAGGGGGCTTGCTCAGTCACTATCGGCGCTCCGCTGGAAATGCGCCGCTATCATAGCATAAGCGCTGAGCGGGGTGGCCTAGCGCGTACTATGCCCGAGTTGTAGCGATAGGGGGCCCGCTGAAGTGAGAGCCTTCGCTGCGCTCAGGGTGACAGCGAAGGCTGGCGTCATTCTGAGCGCAGCGAAGAATCCCAGCGAGAGGCAGCGTTCTCAGGAGCTCATGTACCCCGTATAGGCTGATCTGCACTCTCTGCAGGCAACCTTGGTCTTCCGGGCGGCCCTGGCAACAGCCTTGGCGACGTTTCTCGCCACCCTTCTGTCGAAGACGCTGGGGATAATGTAGTCTTCGTGAAGGTGTCTTTCCGAGACCATGCCGGCAATTGCCTGGGCAGCGGCCAGCTTCATATCCTCGTTGATTTCCCGCGCGCCTGAGTCCAGTACTCCTCTGAAGAGGCCCGGGAAGCAAAGCACGTTGTTTATCTGATTGGGGTAGTCCGATCTGCCTGTAGCTATGATTCTGGCGTAGGGCGCAGCCTCTTCGGGCATGACTTCAGGCACAGGGTTGGCCATAGCAAAGATAATGGGGTCTTTCGCCATTTTGGCTATGGCTGCCGCGGGCAGAAGCCCAGGGGCGGAAACACCAATGAAGACGTCCGCCCCTTGCAGAGCATCCACAAGCGGCCCTCGAAATCCGTCAGGGTTCGTGTTCTCAGCGTACCACTCCCTGATCGGGTCCATGTCCTCGTGCCTTCCCCGATAGAGCGCTCCTCCCTTGTCGTAGCCAATGATATTCCGGGCACCCGCCCCCAGGAGGAATTTGGTGACGGCAGTGCCAGCGGCACCAGTGCCGCTGAACACGATCTTCAGGTCTTCCAGCTTCTTCCCTACAATCTTCAGGGCATTGATCAGGCCAGCCATGATCACCACGGCTGTGCCGTGCTGGTCGTCGTGGAAGACAGGGATGTCGAGTTCCGCTCTTAGACGCTCTTCAATTTGGAAACAGCGAGGCGCAGAGATATCTTCCAGGTTTATGCCGCCAAAGACGGGGGCAATGTATTTCACCGTCCGCACAATCTCTTCGGGGTCCTTCGTGTTGAGACAGATAGGCACCGCATCAACCCCGCCAAACTCCTTGAACAACAGAGCCTTGCCCTCCATCACCGGCAAAGCGGCTTCGGGGCCGATATCTCCCAGCCCCAGTACCGCGGTCCCGTCAGTTACCACCGCTACTGTGTTGCCCTTCATAGTGAGACGGTAGACACTCTCCGGCTGATCATGAATCCGCATGGACACCTCAGCCACGCCCGGCGTGTAGAACGTCGAGAGGTCTCTTCTTGTCTTCAGCGCTCGTCTGCCAGCAATTTCTATCTTGCCCCCTAGATGCGCCATCAGGATGGGATTGGAAGCGTCGAGAACCTTGACGTCTGGGATCTGCTTTATCGTCTCTACAACCATCCGGCCATGCTCATCATCTAGGACAGAAACAGTGAGATCGCGGGTTACAGTCTTCGTAGTGATCGCTGGCGTGTCTATTGCCCCAATGCTGCCTCCGGCACTGGCGATAGCCGCAGCCACTTTGGCCAGCTTTCCTGGCACATTCTTGCTCTTGATCCTGAGAACTAGGCTATGGCCACGTAGTGGGGGTTCATCGATCTCCTTCACCTTATCCTCCTGTTCTTCATGCGTAATCTGATGCTTCTGAAGAGTCGGTAGCCACCAACATTTGTTGCGTTTTCAGGCGGTTGCGTGCCTCCGTCCAAGGGGAGTGTGGCCAGCCGCCAGACCGAGGGACGGCTCCGACTCGCTCCAGAAACGTGGTAACTGGGATTGTCCATTTTCAACCTGGCAACGCCCAAATAGGCCCGTCTCGACGAGCAGCTTGCTACTTCAGGCTCCATCCCGTGTCAACCTTTTGCGCACACTCTCCGATTGCCGCATGCGATCCCGAGCTGACCTGGCGGGGCGATCCTCATGGCCTGGCCTTGACGCCTCGCCAGGGGCGTCGCAGGCGGAGGCGGGCCAGGCCGCGGATGTCCTCCCAGACGGTCTTGCGGATGTTCACGCGCGTGTCGGTGTCCTCCAGCCAGCGCACGGGGATGTCCTTCACGGGATAGCCGGCCTTCTCGGCCAGGATCAGGAGTTCCGTGTCGAAGAACCACTCGTTGTTCTCTATGAGCGGCACCAGCTCGCGAACGGCCTGGCGGCTGAGGGCTTTGAAGCCGCACTGAGCGTCCGAGAAGCGGGTGAAGAAGAGCGCTTTGACCATCAGGTTGTAGCCGCGGGAGATCGTCTCGCGCTTCAGGGAGCGGGTGGTGTCGGAGGCGCGCGCCAGGCGGCTGCCGGTGGCGACGTGGTAGCCCTCGCTGGCGATGGCCTCGATGAGGGGCGGGAAGGCCTCGAGCTCGGTGGAGAGGTCCACGTCCATGTAGCTGACGATATCGGCCGCGCTGCCCAGCCAGGACGCCTTGAGCGCCCGCCCTCGGCCCTTCTCAGGGATGTGAAGGGAGGCCACGTTCGAGTGCTTCTCGGTCAGCTCCTGCGCCACGGCGAGGGTGTCATCGGTGGAGGCGTTATCGGCGATGAGGATGCGCCATTTATGATGAAAGCCCTTGCTCAGAAAGCGGCGTAGGGTGGCCACGCTCTCGGCCAGGACGTGCTCTTCGTTGTAGACGGGTATGACGACGTCGACGCTAGCCATGGCTCAATGCCTAAAGTGGCGGATGCCGGTGAAGACCATGGCCATGCCACGGGCATCCGCCGCCTCGATGACCTCCTGGTCGCGGATGGAGCCGCCGGGCTGGATGACAGCAGTGACGCCTCCGTCGGCGGCTAGCTCGACGCCGTCGGGGAAGGGGAAGAAGGCATCGGAGGCGAGAACGGCGCCGCGGGCGCGGTCCTCGGCCCGCCGCAGAGCGAGATGGACGCTGGTGACGCGGTTGGGCTGGCCGGCGCCCATGCCCAGAAGGGTGCGGTCTTTGACTATGACGATGGAGTTGGACTTGACGTGCTTGACTACCTTCCAGGCGAAGCGCAGGTTTGCCAGCTCCTCGTCGGTGGGAGCGCGTTTGGTCACCACCTTCAGCTCGATGTCGTCGTCCAGGTAGACGTCGGGCTGCTGGGCGAGGAAGCCACCGGAGACGCGTCGGTATTCCAGGGCGGTGGCGTAGCCGGCGGCGGCTTCCTCATCAAGCTGGAGGATGCGCAGGTTCTTCTTCTTCTGCAAGATTGTCAGGGCTTCTTCCGAGAAGGCAGGGGCGATAATGATTTCGTAGAAGGTCTTGCCGATCTCTTCCGCCGCCTCGCCGGTGAGCTCTCGGTTGACGGCGACGATGCCTCCGTAGGCGGAGACGGGGTCGCCGGAGAGGGCGCGGCGATAGGCCTCGGCCAGGTCTTGGTGGCAGGCGAGGCCGCAGGGGTTGGTGTGCTTCACGACGACCGCCGTGGGCTCGGCGAAGTCGAGGCTGACCCGCCAGGCGGCGTCGGCGTCGAGGAAGTTGTTGTAGGAGAGGGCCTTGCCGTGGAGTTGCTCGGCGGAGACGATGCCGCGGGTACGGCCTCCCCAGAGGACGTTCTCCTCCTTGTATACGGCCGCTCCCTGGTGGGGGTTCTCGCCGTAGCGGAGGTCGAAGAGCTTGCTGAGGGAGACGGTGAGGTGCTGAGGGAAGCCTGCTTCCTCCGCCCGCAGGTACTGGGCGATGGCGGTGTCGTAGGAGGCGACATGCTGGAAGGCCTTGAGTGCCAGGCGACGACGCTCGTCCAGGGGCACTGCTCCGCTTCGCAGGAGGTCAAGCAGGCTGCTGTAATCCGCAGGATCGACCACCACCAGCACGTGGGGGAAGTTCTTGGCGGCGGCGCGGATCATGGTTGGGCCGCCGATGTCGATGTTCTCGAGGGCATCTTGCAGGGTCACGCTGGGCTTGGTCACGGTCTCGACGAATGGGTAGAGGTTGACGGCGACGAGGTCGATGGCGTCGATGCCGCTCTTGGCCAGTTCCTCCAGGTGCGAGGGCTGATCGCGGCGGGCGAGGATGCCGCCGTGTACCGCCGGGTGGAGGGTCTTCACACGGCCGTCCAGGATCTCGGGGAAGCCGGTGAGCTTCGACACGCTTGCGACGGCGACGCCGGCCTCGGCCAGGGCCTTGTGGGTGCCGCCGGTGCTATGTACATCGAAGCCCAGCTCGGCCAGGCCGCGGGCGAAATCGACAACGCCTGTCTTGTCGGAAACGGAAACTATGGCCTTCACCTGTAGTACTCCTCCTCGCCTTCCGCTTCAATCTCCTCGAACTCCGCGGCTACGTCGGGCGTTACCTCGCCGCTGCCGCCGCACAGGGGGCAGGGCACGAGTCCGCCCTCGAGGGCCTCGATGCCCTGGAACTCCATGAGCTTGTCGTCCTCAGTCCACACGTAGGTGCGGTTGGGGTCGAAGTCATCGATGCGGCGGGGGCGCTGCGTGCGGCCGTCCTCATCGACGTACGCCAGATCCGAGAGGCGCTCCAAGTGCTCCTCGAAGAACGCACGCAGGGCCTCACGGAGGTTCTTGGCCTCAACGTCTTCTTCCCAGTTCATCTCGCCGTGTCGGAGAAGGCCGCGAGGCTCCTCCAGCGAGCGTGTGTACTCCGAGTCGATCCGCATGCCATGCGGTCTGCGGGCGACGTAGTAGATACGGAAGTTGGGCATGCGCGAGCGCTCCTATTCGATTATGGCCCGTCGCTCGTCCTTCTGGGCGACGACCTCCCCCACTGGCAGCGCCTCGGGCACTTGCGCGCGGAGCGTATCCACGTCGTCGGGGGCGCAGGCTACTATCATGCCCAGGCCCATGTTGAATGTGCGGTACATCTCGTCTTCTGCCACGTTGCCTCGCTCCTGGATAAGGCGAAAGAGCGGCTGCACCGGCCAACTCCTGCGGCGCAGGCGGGCGGCCAGGCCCTGCCCTGAGCCTGTCGAGGGGCCGTCCGGCAGGATGCGGGGCAGGTTGCCCGGTATGCCACCGCCGGTGATGTGAGCAATGCCCTTCGGTAGGGGCGGTTCGCGAACTGCCTCTACGCGCCCCAGGATGATCTTCATCTCATTGTAGTAGCAGCGGTGGGGTGCGAGCAACGTCTCTCCTAGCGTGGCCTTCAAGCCGGGGTAGGTGCGGTTCAGGCGGGCGCGCTCCTCGTCTGGGTCGCCGCCGAGGCCGACGGCGAAGATCTTGCGGACGAGCGAGTAGCCGTTGGTGTGCAGGCCGCTGGAGGGCAGGCCGAGCAGCACATCGCCCTCGCGGATGGTGCTGCCGTCGATGATCTGGCCGCGCTCGATGACGCCCACGATGAAGCCCACCAGGTCGAAGTCGCCCCGACCGTAGATGTCGGGCATGTCGGCTGTCTCGCCGCCCAGGAGGGCACAGCCCACATCCTGGCAGGCCGAGGCCATCCCCTGGACGACAGCCGTCTTTGCTTCCTCGGACAAGTCGCTGCTGGCCAGGTAGTCGAGGAAGAAGAGGGGCTCGGCGCCCGTGGTGAGGATGTCGTTAACGCAGTGGTTCACCAGGTCGATGCCTACCGTGTCGTAGCGAGCGAGGACAGAGGCGATCTTGAGCTTGGTGCCGACGCCGTCGGCGCTGGCCACCAGCACGGGGTCTCGATAGCCGCTCAGGCGGAACAGGCCGCTGAAGGGCCCGACGCCGGCCAACACCTCGGGCCGGTGGGTGGCTCTGGCCAGCTTCTTGATGTGGTCAACCAGGCGAGAGGCAGCATCCACGTCCACACCCGCCTGGGAGTAGGTCATACCATCAGGGGGGCGATCCTCCTCCATGAGAGGCTAGCGCCGGTCTCGTTCCCAGGTCCAGGCGGCGGGCACTGGCTCGGGCTTCTCGCCAGGCCGCGTCGGGCGGCGCTCGAAGACCAGCTTGTCCATCTGGAGCTGAACCTCCATGGGGTAATCGCCGGTGAAGCAGGCCAGGCAGAAGGTGTCGCGGGGCTGGCCCACCGCTCGCAGCAGGCCGTCGACGGTCTGATAGGCAAGGCTATCGGCACCTATGTGGCGGCGGATATCCTCCACCGAGTTGTGGGATGCGATGAGCTCCCAGCGGGTGGCCATATCGATGCCCAAGAAGCAGGGGTTGCAGATCGGCGGGGCGGTAATGCGCATGTGCACCTCGCGGGCGCCCGCCCTGCGAAGCATCTCCACCACTCTGGGGGTGGTAGTGCCCCGAACGATGGAGTCGTCCACTACGACCAGTCGTTGGCCTTCCAGGAGCTCTCGCATGGGGTTGAATTTCAGATAGACACCCACCTCCCGCAGGCGCTGGTCGGGCTGGATGAAGGTGCGGCCGACATAGCGGTTCTTCATCAGGCCCTCGGCGTAGGGGATGCCTGACGTGTGGGAGTAGCCGATGGCGGCAGGGATGGCCGAGTCCGGCACGCCGATAACCAGATCGGCCTCCACGGGGTATTGGCGCGCCAACTCGGCTCCCATGGCCATGCGCACGGGATAGAGGAGCTTATCGCGGAGGATAGTGTCGGGTCGCGAGAAGTAGATGTACTCGAAGATGCAAAGGGCGTCGCGCTGGCGGGGCACGGGCTTGTAGGAGTTGACACCGTTCTCGTCGATGTAAAGGGCTTCACCGGGCTCCACCTCGCGCAGGAAGGTCGCGCCCAGGTGATCCAGGGCGCAGCTTTCGGAGGCTACGACCCAGCCGCCGTTGAGGGAACCCAAGCAGAGGGGGCGGACGCCGTAGGGGTCGCGCATGGCCAGGAGACCGCTGGGGGTGAGCCCTACCACACAATAGGCGCCCTGGATGCGCCGCATGACGTGGCCCAAACGCTTCTCCCAGGTGGTGCCGGGGGCCGACGCCAAGACGTTGGCAATGATCTCCGTGTCGGCGGAGGTTGCGAAGCGATAACCCTGCTCCTCTAGGTCGTGGCGGAGCACTTCGGAGTTCACCAGGTTGCCGTTGTGCGCGAGAGCCACTGGCCCACGGGGGCTCTCTAGGTAGAAGGGCTGGGCGTTCTCGGGTCGGCTGGAGCCGGTGGTGGAATAGCGGGTGTGGCCTACAGCGATGTGGCCGGGCAGATAGGACAAGTCGGCCTCATCGAACACCTGGGTGACAAGGCCCATGCCGGTGCGGAGATGGATATTGGTACCGTCGGCAGTGGCTATGCCGGCGCTTTCCTGGCCTCGATGCTGGAGGGTATACAGGCCGTAGAAGGTAATCCTAGCTACGTCTTCGTTTGGCGCGTAGACGCCGAAGACGCCGCAGGACTCTCGTAAGCTGGAATGTGAACTCATTCCCTGCCTAATGCCCCATCCTGACAGCGGCGGTCTGGCAGGAAAGCGCAGCGTTCAATCTGTTAGGCGACCTAAGCTGCAATTGGGGTTGGAGCACTTGCCGTCTGGGCCCAATTTCTTGCCGCAGAAGAGGCAGTGACTGGTCTCCCACCACAACAGATACGCAAGCCCTCCTATCGCTGCCACCAGGGGCATGACGGCTGCGACTGCGAATACTGGCGCTCGCTTCCTCATCCAAACGCCTGCTCCCAGGCGCCATCAATTGTAGCATCTAGCCCAATAGCAGTCAAAGGCACCACCTTTGGGGCCTCTACGTTCGTTGACAGGGTGAGCGGCAGGAGATTACAATGGCCGCTGTCCAAGAAGCGATTGGAGCAAGGTGATGCGAAAAGACCTGATGGAGATCCTGGCCTGTCCCCTCTGCAAGGGCCCGCTTGAGCTCACAGTGGAAAAGGAGGAGGGAGCAGAGGTTGTCAGTGGCTCTCTCCTCTGCCCCAAGTGCTCGCAGCGCTACCCGATCGTTGATTCTATCCCCAATCTTCTGCCACCGGAGTTGCGGGAATAGCGCGTGGGCAAGGCCTACTGGATGTGATGTTGGGAGGTGTCATAAGGATGGAACGATCACAGATGACGGGCGTCCTGATCATGGTGGGCGCTGTCCTCCAGATGATGCTGTTTCTTTGGGCTGCCGCCAGGCGTAGTTACATGGCGGTGGCGCTGCCGGTGATGGGCGTTCTCGCTGCCATCTCTGCCCTCGCCTTCTGGATCGGCTGGACGATGTTCAGCACAGAGAGCGAATTGGAGGAGGAGTTCGAGGAAGAGGAGGCGATTCCTTAAGCCTCGGCGTCCGCTATCCCCTCGCTTCGCTCCCCTTTCTCCCAGGCCCTGGGAGCTATCTTCCTTACCCCCTTCTCCCCCACTGAGGCCAGCAGCTCTTTCATAGTCTTTCCCAGTAGCGGGTGACACAGCTCAGGTGCCAGCTCGCACAGAGGAACCAGGACGAAGGCCCTTTCGGCCAGGCGCGGATGGGGAACCGTTAGCTCGGGGGCATCCACCACGCGGTCGTCATAGAGGAGGATGTCCAGATCGATGGGCCGCGGCCCCCATTTCTGACCGCCCGGTTGGCGGCCGATCTCCTGCTCCAGGTTCTTGAGGAAGCGCAGGAGGGCCTGCGGCTCCAGGCCGGTGGTGACGCGGCAGACGGCATTCAAGAAGAGGGGCTGGTCGCTCACCCCCTGCGGCTCCGTCTCATAGAGGGAGGAGATGTCCTCCAGGCGGGCCAGCGTTTGGAGGTGAGCCAGGGCGAGCCGCAGATTGGCTAGACGATCGCCCAGGTTGGCGCCGAGGCCCAGGTAGACGGTGGCGGCGAACTGCGGCATTCCGTCACGATTTCGCCTTGCAGTCATCAACTCTTGGGTGCCAATGTCACCCTTCTGCCCACTCCGCATTCAATGTAGGCTTCACCATAGTGCTCTCGGAATAGTTTTCGAGCGTTGTCTCCGCTGCAGTGACAGGGCGCCACCCTTTCCACTCCCAGTTGCTCAAAGCTGTCGATGATAGACTCGATCTTCGAGGCGGATGCACTGCCTAGATGGAAGCCGCCCAACAGCAGGTACACTTTGTCGCCCGCTATTTCCCGGGCTTTTCGGACGATGTTCACCACGCCCGGGTGGGCACAGCCGGTGATTATTATCAGACCCTCATCGGTCTTCACGATCAGCGACTGCTCCCGTATCCCTCCGTTGAGCTCACCCGTGGTATACACGCCATCGAAGAGCTCACGGGGTTCGTGAACTTCTTGCACCTCTGCCCCGTAGAGCTTGATTTCCTCTTTTAGGCTTTGAGGGAAGGATGCGGGAAGATAAACTGTGACATCGCTATTTTGGTTCAGGATGCCGCCAAGCCCGCCTACGTGGTCACCATGGATGTGGGATAGCACCACTATATCGATTTCCTGCGGGTCAATTTGGAGCAGCTCCATGTTGTGGAGCAGAATGGAGCTATCGCCGCCGGTATCGAACAGGATGGTCCTTTCAGGAAGCCTGACCAGGCAGGAGAATCCCCAGGCCGTCCTCAGTCTATCGTCGTAAGGATTATTGTCATAGGTGACGGCAATGGTTACCGGAGCGGGAAAGTCCGCCGTCTGCTCAGGAGAAGCTTGCTCCATTCCTGGTCCCTCCTCGGCGATTACTGGAGTGGGGGGCCCTGCCGTCTGCTCAGGAGAGGGCTGCTCCACTCCTGGCCCCTCCTCGCTGCAGGCCAGGAGGGTAGCTAAGGACACGGTTGCCAAGGTTAAACAAAGAAGCCTTCTCAAGGGTAGGGATCTCCCACAGGTCGGTCAACCTGCTGGCCGCCAGCCGCGCACGATGGCGTCGGTCATGCGCGCTACGCGGACCATTGCTTTCACGTCGTGCACTCGCACGATGTCGGCGCCGTTGGCGATGGCGATGGCGACGGTGGCCGCTGTGCCCTCTAGTCGCTCGTGATCCGGTAGCTCAAGGACCTTGCCGATGGTAGACTTGCGGGAGCTGCCGATAAGGATGGGTCGACCGAGGACGCGCAGCTCGCCCAGGCGGCGGAGCATCTCCAGGTTCTGCTGCGCATCCCAGCCGAAGCCGAAGCCAGGGTCGATGATCAGGCGCTCCTCGGGGACACCGGCCTGGCGGGCGATGCGGAGGCTCTCCCTGAATCCGGCCAGGAGGTCGCCGACGATGTCGTGGAAGGGGCGACCGCGCTGGTTGTGCATGATAACGGCCGGCACGCCTGTCTCCGCC
Source organism: uncultured Dehalococcoidia bacterium (assembly GCA_964512285.1). Classification (GTDB taxonomy): domain Bacteria; phylum Chloroflexota; class Dehalococcoidia; order SM23-28-2; family SM23-28-2; genus SM23-28-2. The sequence continues at coordinate 28,541 of CAZEJO010000017.1, forward strand.
GCCAGCAGGGCCATCTTCTCACCATCCTGGCGGAAGCCCCAGATGTCGTTGATCATGTGCGCGCCGACTTCCTTGAGCGCCCTTTCGGCGACCTCCACCTTGTAGGTGTCGATGCTGATGGGCAGGCTCGTTTCCCGCACCAGGCGGCGGATGACAGGCACAACCAGCTCTATCTCCTCGGCTGCGGATACGGGCTCAAAGCCTGGGCGGGTGGATTCTCCCCCCACGTCGAGGATGTCGGCGCCCTCTTCCTCGAAGCGGCGGCCTTGCTCCACCGCCGCGTCCACATCGCGGCCGAGGCCGTCGCCCGAGAACGAATCCGGGCTGATGTTAATCACTCCCATGACGTAGGTGCGGCTGCCCCAGACGAACAGGCGGTCGCGGATGGTGATAGGAGCCAGTACTGCCACTGCGCTACCTCTTGCTGCTGCGACGGCTCATCTGCATGGCGCGCCGGTCAGGACGGCTGTGCACATGAGCCCTGGGCATGCTAAACGGTTTCCAACTTCTCTTCTGTGACCTCGCCATCGCGGATGCGGAAGGCGCGCACCTCCGGATTCTCAGGGCTGATCAGCGAGATGATGAAGTGCAGTGATTCCGGCCATAGGGCGGCCAGGCGGACATCGGTAGGGGAAGGATAAGCTGCGCTTTCGGGGTGAGAGTGGTAGATGGCCAGGAACTGCCAGCCGTTCTCCTCGCACTCGCGGTTGATGCGGAAGAGGTCCTGGGGGTCGATGTTGTAGCGGTAGCGGCTGTGCTCGGCGTTGGTGGCCTGATAGAGCTTGAGGGCGCGCCCATCTCTGCCGCCGAGGATGCCGCAGCATTCGATGGGCGCCTCGTCGCGGGCGTGGGCGATCATATCGTCGATGTAGTGCTTCTCGATGGTGAACACCACTGCCTCACCCTGCTCTCGATGTCCTCCAGCGGCTCCTTACAGCCCCTGGTCCGGGGGCATGGACAGGTACTTCCAGCCGCCGTCGGCCAACAGGACAACGATCTTGCCCTCGTCCATCTGCTGGGCGACGCGCTGGGCGGTGTACAGGACAGCGCCGGAGGAGACGCCGGCGAAGATGCCCTCCTTCTTGAGCAGTTCATTGACAGCGGCGCAGGCGGTGCGCGAGTTCACCACCAGGCGATCGTCGAGCAGCGACTGATCCAGGACCGGCGGTATGAAACCTGCCTCCAGGCTACGCAGGCCCTGCACCAGATCTCCGAGGGGAGGCAGCGTGGCGACGACCTTGATGTTGGGGTTGTGCTCCTTGAGGCGTCGGCCGATTCCCGTAAGGGTACCGCCGGTGCCCAAGCCCGCCACGAATACGTCCAGGTCGGGCAGGTCACGCAGGATCTCGGGGCCGGTGGTCTCGTAGTGGGCGCGGGGGTTGTTTTCGTTGCCAAACTGGAAGGGCATGTAGTAGCGGCGGTCTCCCGCCACCATCTTCAGGGACATCACGATGGCGCCGTTGGTGCCGAGGGCGCCGTCGGAGTAGACGATGTCGGCTCCGAAGGCCCGCAGGAGCTGCGTTCTCTCCTGACTGAGGTTGTCGGGCATCACGACCTTGACCTTGTATCCCTTGACGATGCCGATCAGGGCCAGGCCGATGCCTGTGTTGCCGCTGGTGGCCTCGAGGATGATCCGGTCAGGGGTTAGCTCGCCGCTCTGTTCAGCGGCCTTGATCATGTAGTGGGCGATGCGGTCCTTGAGGCTACCGCCGGGGTTCTGCCCCTCGAGCTTGGCGAAGATGCGCACGCGGGGATTGGGGCTGACGTTCCGCAGCTCTACCAGAGGGGTATTGCCGATAGCTTCCAGAATGTTGGCGTAGGGCATGACCTTTCCTATCAGGTGCAGTCCACCAGTCGCTGGAGGGTGGTGGTAAGGTGGACCTCTTGGGTCATGCCGCATCCTCCTCGTCGGTGTGTTGCGCGGCCGGAGGCGAACTGCTGGAGGCTTCGTAGTCGCCAAGCTCACGGATGGTGGGGGCGTCGCCGCAAAGCGGGCAGTGGGGGTCACGGCGAGTTTTGACTTGGCGGAACTCCATGGTCAGGGCGTCGAAGATGAGGAGGCGGCCGGACAGCGGTTCGCCGAGGCCCAGAATGAGCTTGAGGGTCTCGAAGGCCTCGATGACGCCGATGACCCCCGGCAGAGCCCCGAGAAGGCCAACCTCGGAGGGGTTGGGCACGACGCCCGTGGGCGGTGGCACCGGGAAAAGGCAGCGATAGCAGCCGCGGCCGGGGATAAACACTGCGGCCTGCCCCTCGAAGAGGAAGACGGCGCCGTCTATATAGGGCTTGCCCGCCAGGTAGCAGGCGTCGTTCAGCAGGTAGCGGGTGGCGAAATTGTCCACTGCGCCCACCACCATATCGTACTGGGCGATAACGTCTGTGGCGTTGGCTGAGGTCAAGCGCATCTTATGAGGGATGACCCGCACGTCGGGATTATAGCGGGCGATGGTTTCCTGAGCCGACTCCACCTTTGGTCGGCCAACATCGGGGGTGTGGTGGAGGATCTGACGCTGGAGGTTAGAGAGATCCAGCTTATCGTTGTCGACGATGCCCAGGGTGCCGACGCCGGCGGCGGCCAGGTAGACCGCGGCGGGCGAGCCGAGACCGCCGGCGCCGACGATGAGCACTTTGGCATCCAGTAGCTTGCGTTGACCGGCGGGCCCCACCTGGGGGATCATGATCTGGCGGTCGTAGCGCTGCGTTTGCTCTGGGGTGAGAAGCTGGCCGCCAGCGATGGCGGGGAGCACCGCCACCTCGTCGCCGTCCTTCAAAGGGGTCGTTGTGCCCTGAAGGCTGTGAATCTCGTGATTGTTCACATAGATGTTGATGTGGGCGGGGAGCTCGCCCGCTTCGTTCTGGAGCATGTGGCCCAGGGTGGGGTAGCGAGTCTTGAGGTCCTCCAAGAGATCAGCCACCGTCTGGCCGTGGCCTTCGACGTAGCTGCGGTTGCCTGTGAGCCTGCGGAATGGTGCCGGTATGTAGACGGTTACGGCCATGCCTTTCTCCCACCCCCGGCCACCGCCGGCACGATGCTGACCTCGTCGCTGTCCTTGAGGGTTGTGGCGAGGCCCTGGAGGAAGCGCACGTCCTCTCCATTGACGTAGATGTTGACAAACCGGCGAATCTCGCCCGACTCGTCGCACAGGCGCTCCTTTAGGCCGGGATAGGAAGCCTCAAGGGAGGTGATGCACTCCGAGAGGCTGGCACCATCGGCGGGGACGCTGTCCTGGTCGGCGGTGAGCTTGCGCAAAGGCGTGGGTATTCTGACTATGACGCGCATATTCGCATCCTAGCCTTCCACGATGTCGCCTGCCACGGGGTCCACGCGCACCCCCTGGTCGATCACCCACTGGACGCCCCGCTCGATCTCTCCCATCTCGCCCTCCAGCTCCAGGACAACCCAGCCTCTGTCCTCGGTGACGTCGGCGCGGCGGATGTTGGTGATCAGATCGAACTGCTTGCACAGCCTGTGGATAATGGGTTCCTTGATCAGCTCCGTGGGGAAAGTGAACTTCATCCTTTGCTTAGCCATGATTCTCTCCTCGGCTAGTCTGCCGATTGGCAGCCACGGCCTCTCGATGCTCGGCGATGGCCTCCTCGAAGGAGGCCAGGTGCGGCTCGATCACGAGGCTAGGCACCAGCCTGTCCAGCACCGCCTCTTGGGTTTTGAGGCCGGCGCCGGTGATGAAGGTCACCACCAGCTCGTCGGGGTCGATGCGGCCCTGGGCCACCAGGTGCCTCAGGCCAGCGATAACCACGCCACCGGCCGTCTCGGTGAAGATGCCCTCGGTCTCGGCCAGGAGCTTAATCCCTTCGACCACCTCGTCATCGGTCACGGCTACGGCGGCTCCGCCTGAGTCGGCCATTGCCTTGAGGGCGTAGTAGCCCTCGGCGGGGTTGCCGATGGCCAGCGACTTAGCGATGGTGTTGGGGCGCACCGGCCGGATGTCGAAGCTTTCGCGGTCCCAGGCGTCGACGATGGGCGAACAGCCCTTGGCCTGGGCCCCTGACATGCGGGTGTGAGCCCAATCCACCAGGCCCAGCCAGGCCAACTCCTTGATCCCCTTCCAGACCTTTGTGAGTAGAGAGCCGCTGGCCATGGGGACGATGCAGTGATCGGGGGCCTGCCAGCCAAGCTGCTCCACTACCTCATAGGCCAAGGTCTTGCTGCCCTCGGCGTAGTAGGGGCGGATGTTGATGTTGACGAAGGCCCAGGGGTACTTGTCGGTCAGCTCGCTGCACAGACGATTGGCGTCGTCGTAGGTGCCCTTTACAGCCACCAGGGTGGGGCTGTAGATAGCGGAGCCTACGACTTTCCCCTGCTCCAGGTCGGCCGGGATGAAGACCAGGGCTCGCATCCGCGCCTTGGCGGCGTGGGCAGCGACGGAGTTGGCCAGATTGCCGGTGGAGGCGCAGGCCAGGGTATCGAAGCCGAATTCACGGGCCTTGGTGCATGCCACTGTGACCACGCGGTCCTTGAACGACCAGGTGGGATTGGCGCAATCGTTCTTGATGTAGAGGCGGCGCAGGCCGAGGACCTCGGCGAGGTTCTGAGCGCGCAGGAGGGGCGTGAAGCCAGCGCCGATGTCCACCGCCTGCTCTCTATCGGCGGGCAGAAGATCGCCGTAGCGCCAGACGGTGAGGGGGCCCTTTTCGATGCTCTCGCGGCTGATGGTCCGGCCCAGAGCCTGATAGTCGTAGCTTATCTCGAGGGAGCCGAAGCAGAACTCGCAGACGTGGATGGGTTCTAGCGGATAGCAGCGTCCGCATTCTCTACAGCGTAGATGACTAGCGTAAGACATGTTGGCGATTCTCCCTTGGTTGGCCACTGCCTGTTCATGGCAGTGTGATGCCCTCTCCCGTTGCCCCGACCTCGTCGGGGCGGGACATCGCCATTGTTATCGCTGGCCAAGGCTGTAGAGTGCTCATCTACAAAATCGAAAACCTCTTCGGCCTAGTTCGAAGAGGCTTGCCTGCAGTAGCTGTTAACGATGCTATCAGAGGCGAAGGGTTGTGTCAATAAGCGCGCTGTGGGCATAGCGTCTCGCCTAACGGCCCTTGTACTGGGGCTTGCGCTTCTGGGCGAAGGCCAAGGGGCCCTGGCGGGCGTCCTCAGTGCGGAGGACGTCGGCCTGGAGGTTAAGCTCCAGGGCCAGACCTTCTTCCAGGGTTGTGTTCAAGCCCACGTAGGCTGCTTGCTTGATGGCGCGCACGGCCAGCGGCCCGCACTCACAGATGGCGTTGGCGATCTCCTCGACCTTGGGCATCAGTTCCGGCAGGGGCATCACGTAGCTCACGAGGCCCCAGCGGAGGGCGGTCTGGGCGTCGATGTGGCCGCCGGTGAGGAGGATCACCATGGCGAAGGAGAGGGGAATGGTCCGCGGGAGTCTCTGGGTGCCGCCGGCGCCGGGGATGATGGCGCGGGTGGGCTCGGGCAGGCCGAAGGTGGCGTGGTCGGCGGCCACGCGGATGTCGCAGCAGAGGGACAGCTCGAGGCCGCCGGCGAGGCAGTAGCCGTTGATGGCGGCGATCATGGGCTTCCAGGTCTGGAAGCCTCTGCTGATGCCGCCGAAGGGTATGTCGTATAAGCTAGCGTCGCCACCAGCGAGGGCCTGAGCCATAGCCACGAGGTCGGCCCCGGCCGAGAATGCCTTCTCGCCCGCGCCTGTGAGGATGGAGACCCACAGGTCGTCGTCGTCGCGGAAGTCGCTGAAGGCTTCGCGCAGCTCGCGGCTGGTGTTGGGGTCGATGGCGTTCATGCGCTGGGGTCGATTGATGGTGACGTAGGCGATGCG
>CAZEJO010000018.1:0-10719 GCA_964512285.1 uncultured Dehalococcoidia bacterium
CCGCGAAGATCGCCCCGCCGACGTACGCCCGTGGCGAGTCCGCAACCAGCAAGAGGACTGCCGCCCCCACCGTCGCGGCGACTGCCGCCAAAATATGGGATACGCCGCGCAGCAGTGGCCGGTCGCGCGTGAAGTCGTCAGCAAGGGTCATATCCCAAATAATCTGCCAGAAAGTCTCGAAGGCGTCAAGGCAGAAGGTGGGCGCTCTAGGCTACCACCGCCTCCTGGCGTACCACGCGCCTGTGGTGAGGGTAGCGCTCCCTACCACGGCGACCACGCAGGGGTAGCTGGCCACGTTCGGATCCAGGCGCTGCACTCACTCCGGCTCGCCCGACGAGCCGATTTGCGATGGGGCGGCCTCGGCAAGCTTGCATTCACCTTAATTGCCCAATGAACGGCACGCATAGCTGCACTACCCACGGCTACTGGGGCTGGCCGGGGATCTCGATCATCTGGGGCGGGTAATCCTCCAAAGCGTCGGGATCAGTCGGCACAAACCAGAAGCGGAACACGATGCGCAACTCGGTCTGCTCGACGTTGCCGGCGGCCTCCAGATATCCCCACGTCCAGTCGTCCAGTTCGTACGCCTGCGGGTCCTCGAGCTGCTCCAATGCCTCCTCGTAGGCCTCGTCGTACGTCTTGACGGGCGCCGCTTCCTCCTTGACGCCCGAGATCTGCCTCTGGACAATCGAGGCGTTTATGACCGACCCATCGTTGTTCATCTGCACCGTCATCTCACCACCTTCGCCGAGCACGCTGACCGGCATGCCATCCACGTCGACCTGCCGCTTGAAGGTGAGGATAACATTCTTCTGCGACTGCTGAATGTCGCCGCCAGTAACGGTAAAACCTTGGACGTCCGCATCGGCGTCCACAGGCATTGTCTCGATCACAAATCGCGCACCCATCGGTTCCGCGAAGTCCCTGCGCTCCCAATCCTGCTCTCCAATGAAGTTCAACGCACGGTCGATGTATTCTTCCTCCTCGAGCACAGGTCCGTCGACGGTCGCCTTCCGCTCCCCAAGGACATACACTGCGCCACTGAGACGGTTCACCCGCACCTGTGTCCATGGCTCGCCTCGGTCGCCGTCGTGGGTCACGAAATCGCCCTCGCACTGGAACTCCAGGTCACGGATTGGGTCTGGCAAGGGCATTGGCTTTATCTCGAAGATTGGCAGCAACTCCGGGATCTGATGGGGGTCTAGTACTGGGGACGACGGGTTCGACGCGAAGTTGGAGAGGTACTGGATGTGATAGTGTGATGTCCCGGAGGTATTGGGCTGGTTGGTGAACGTTGTGTCATAGAGCGGGGTAGTGGTCACGTTGAACCCGCCCATCGTGATGCAGAGCGGCACCACACCCCCCACTGCCAAGCCTTCGATGAAGGAATCAGCCACGTCGAGCCCAAGGTTGTTGTAGTTGTTCCAGATCGCGTTGGTCTGGCCTTCGTGGCAGTAAGCCGGGGTCGATGCCCCGCAGGCCATGCGCAGATCCGGCTCCAATACAGGGCCCCAGCGCTCGTAGACGTTACGCATGAAGAGCGAATCCGCCGCGCCGTTGAACTTGTCTGGACAGGCGTACCACCAGTCCGGGTCTACGTTTGAGCACAGCAGCGGTCCGTGGGCAAACACTTCGCACGAGCACTGCCAGTAGTAGCGCAGCAGTCCCCCGTCCTGCCAGTCGCCCAGGCTCATGTAGACCTGGCCCGCGCTGTTCCCGAGGGTGTCCCAACCCGTCGGGCCGCCGTGGCCGGCGTAGAAGAACAGCATGGCCCCCGCGTCGATACCGCCCGTCGGGTCGCTATCGGCTCCGCTGGGCGTGAGGTCGCTATCGTAGTAGAAGTACGCCGTGTTCGACAGCAAAAAATGCATGTGCCACTTGGCCCATGTGTCAGGGGTGTGGTTGGCCGCTGCAGGCGAGCCCAACATGGTAGTACCGAACAGGAACTCCTCTGCGGTATTGATGTGCCAGTCGGTATCGCCGTGGGCTGCGGTTGCCGAGTTCAGGGCTGGGTTCCGCAACCTGAAGACCGTCTTCACCAGCAGGACGTCGAACTTGTTGACCCTGGCCATGTCGCACAGCCCCGACTCCTCGCAACGACCGGGTACATAGCGCTCGAATGTCCGACCAGAGGGGTCGAAGCGATAGGCGATATCGTAGTTGCCCTCAATGGCGCTGAGGGCTGTCGCCGGATCCGCGCCCGAAGCGCCCCTCCAGACGAAATTGTTCCAGCCGGGCTCCAGGTCCAGGGTGAGGCTGGAGGCCTCGCCTATTCGTGTAGAAAGAGGAACGACGGGGATTTCGCACACGAGCCCGGGGGCCGTGACCAGCACCAGCAGGTCGTCGTCCGTGTTGACGCTGGTCATGTTGCAGAGTCCTGGCTCGTCGCAACGACCGGGTACGTGGCGCTCGAAGGTCTGGTCAGCGGCCACGAAGCGATAGGCGATAGCGTAGTTGCCTTCGATGCAGCCCAGGGCTGTGGTTGGATCCACGCCCGAAGCGCCCGTCCAGACTAAGTTGTTCCAGCCCATCTGTAGGTCGAAGGTACGAGTGGCAGGTGGCTCCGTGCATATGAACTCGGCTGGTGGTGGCGTGGGTGTGGGCGCGGGCGTAGGCATCGGCATCTTTGTGGCCTCGGGCGTAGGCGTAGGGCATTCGCCAACCTCGATCACGTCCTCGCGCGCACCGTGAGCGTTGTGAAGCGTGCCGTACAGGTAGAGCATTGGGGTACCGGCAACGAGGCTCTCAATCTGCTGGCACTCCTCATTGCTCTCGCCCTGGTTGATGACGATTTTGTCGCCTATGTCACAGCCAGTCGCGTCGCTCACCATGATACTGTCAGCCCCGGCACTGGCCGCCTGGGCCAGGGTGGTGTTGCAGCTCTGGGAGGAAACGCTTCCGGTACCGGACAAGGCAAACGCCAGGCTGAGGGACATGACCGCCGCAAACGCGACAAGGATCCCCACGATGCCCATACCTACGACTGATGGGATAACTCGACATTTCATGACCGCCTCCTCGAGGGCATACTGATACCACGAACACGTCCAGCGAGGCCCTGGCATCATGCCAGAACCTCTCGTGAGGAGTCAAGGCGAAGCGCCATCCTACCCGCACCCGCAAGGGGCCGCAAGCGACGGGGCTACAGCCGCCGCTAGGCGTACCACCCGCCTGCGCTGAGGTTAGGCTTCATTACGGACGGCACGCCTTGTGCTAGTACCACACGGCATCCACAGTGTATTGCTTGTCTCGACCAGTGTCGGGGTCCAAGCAGTCGCAGACAAAGCCCTGAGGCCCTTGCACGGGTTTTGTACAGTATGTCTGCGAACAGTTGAAATCGTAGCGTTTCCCCATAATGTCGGGCAAGCTGCCCGACACACCTCGACAGTCCATCTCGCTCACTACCATGAACCACACGTTGTCTTGAGGATACAGATTTGGCAATATGGCACTTGCATCGAAAGTGAATGCGATGTCGTCGCTGTCAGTCCGAGGATCGCCAGGACACACCATTATCTCCATCGAGGCGATGCTGAAACAAGGATCACAGACGCGAGCATATGATACGAAGTTCTCCAGAGCGCACCGGAAGGCGTCGCTGCGACGGCTAGAGAACGAACTAGTCCAGCAGTAATTGGCGTCGTCGCGTGGGAGAACGTCATCAGGGACGCTAGGCTCGTAGCGATAGATCTGTGTAGCAAAGTCCTCCGACTCGTCGCCCTCGCCTCTTAGACTCAGGTGAGTCCACGTGACGCCGCCGTCCGACGTCGTCCACGTGCCCTCCGGTGTGACGACCGTGCCGTTCATCGCGTCGCTGAAGCTGATCGACGTGACGGGCACGCCCTGCGGGATCACCGCGACCTCCGCCCACGTCACACCGCCGTCTTGCGAGCGGAACAGGTTAACGCCGGAGCTGTTCAAGCCCATCCAACCGTGCGCCGCATCGAGGAACAGGATCTGCACCACAGCGTTGCCGTTCGGCAGGTCGCCGACGCCGGCCTCCGGCGGCGGGTTGCCGAGCGTGGTGCGGCTGATCAGCGTCCACGCCTCGCCGCCGTCAGTGGTGTGGAAGAGGTACTTCTCACTGCTGCCCGCCGCCGCGCCGCCGAGGCAGAGCTGCCACTCCGTGCTCGCATCAAGGGCGAATGACGGCCCCTCGGCGAGCGGCCGTCCCTCGAGCGAAGTACGGAGCGTGCAAGGGTCGACGGCCCACGTGAACGGCGTCGGCGCCGCAACGACGGTTGCGGTCGCGGACGGTGAGGGCGTACTCGTCGCTGCGCCGACGGTTGGCGTCCCGAGCGCGGGCGTCGGTGACGCAACGACGGTTGCGGTCGCGGGCGGTGAGGGCGTACTCGTCGCCGCGCCGACGGTTGCCGTCTCGAGCGCGGGCGTCGGCGACGGCAGTGCCGCGGTCGGCGTCGCCGTCTCGCCCCCGCCGTTGCACGCTGCCAGCAACAGGGAGGCTGTCACAAGAATGCACAAGACGAACGCACATCGCCAAAGAGACTTCACGGCTTACCCCCGATCGACTATAAAACCTGACCCCCCATCCTACTCGCAGGCGCGAGAGCAAGCAAGGGGAGGAGCTACAGCCGCCGGTTCTTGCGCGGAGGCTCGGCCCAGTCGCAGGAACCCAGGCCCCCTGTGAGCGACGAGCGCTAGCACGTGGACACAGGTGGCCGCTGGTGACTACTACGCGGGGCTTATCTGCTTTTCCTTCACAGCGGGGAAGTAATTGATGCCCGCCAGCGGCTCGGCCGTCTGGACATCGTAGGTATTATTGCTATAGGCCATGACAATCCTGCCCGGGACGGACTCTTCAGCGCCCACAGAAGCCTGCCCTAGCGGGCCTTGGAGCGCGATCGGCCCATGCAGGCGGACGTTCTGGCCATTGACGTACTTCACTTGTCAGCCTCCCACCGAATATCCTGCCAGGAACTGTCATCCCATCCTAATCGCAGCCACGAGGGTTGGCAAAGGAGGGAGCTACAGCCGCCTATAGGCGAACCACTTGCTCTTCTCCTGCCTCCGTCTGCCCTGCCGCCGCGTGGCCAGCCAGTCCACGTAGACCTCGTACACCTCGCCCTCCGTGGTGCGCAGCCGATAGTAGAGGCGCTGAGGGCCGGAGCGCCAGTCGTCATGGCCGCGGATCGCCTGGCCGGAGGCATGCTCCTGCCAGTGCTGGAGGACATCGGCAACCTTGTACTCCTTGTCGCCCAGACGGAAGGCCACCGGAACGGGCGGATCGTCGTCGCTCAGCTTCACCTCGATCGGCTTGCCGATGAACTCGACGGGCATAACCAACCCCCATCAACCGCCAGCAGACGCCCCTAGGTGCCGGGCGCAGGCGCCAGCCTGGGGAACAGCCGCTGGAAGATGCGCAGCACGTCGCCTTCCTCCCAGCTCACCAGGAGCTGCGCGGCTATGAAGATCGAGCTGTACGTGCCGCTGACCACGCCGATGAGCAGCACCAGCAGGAAGCTCTGAATCGTCACCCCGCCCAGCAGGAGCAGAGCGGCGATGGTCACTACCAGGGTCAGAGATGTGTTCAGCGAGCGCGCCAGCGTCTCGGTCAGGCTCGCGTTGACGATCTCGGGCAACTCCACCCCCGGATTACGGGTTATGTTCTCGCGGATACGATCGAACACCACGATGGTGTCATGCACGCTGAAGCCGATGATCGTCAGCAGCCCCGTGATGAACATCGTGTTGATCTCCATCCCGAACACCTTGCCGAAGATGGAGAACACCCCCAGTATCACCAACGTATCGTGTAGCACGGCAATGATGGCACAGACGCCGTAGCGCCACGGCTTCGGCAGATGGCGGAAAGCCCAGATGATGTACAGCAGGATGCCCACCGCTGCCGCCAGCACCGCTATCGTCGCGTTGCGCGCGATCTCCCGCGACACAATCTCCGACACGGCCGCGAAGTCCCGCACCGTCAGTGCACCAAAGCGATCCACCAGCGCATCCTCGATGCCCTCCCGCTCAGACGGCATGGCCGGGCCCACCGGCGGGACGTCCGCCGTTCCCTCCAGTTCGCCCATGCGGATGATGAAATCGCCCTCGCTGGTGCGCTGCACGCGCGCCTCATCATGGCCGATGTCGGCCAGCGCCGACCGCAGGTCATCCGCCGACACCGACTCCTCGAAGCGAACGGTCATGCTGGTGCCAGCGGCAAACTCAACGCCCGGCTTCAGAGCAGGCGGAACGAGCAGGGAGATGACACCCGGAATCAGAATCACCACCGACAGCAGGAAGTACCAGCCGCGGCGATGCACGAAGTCCAGCAAGCCCGCCCTCCTGCCGGGCAAGGGGCCGGACGAAGCCGGCGCAGGAGCAGCCGGCATCCCCGCCTTCGCCTCAGCGCCCAACCGCCCCAGAGACCCGGCCAGCGGCGTCCCCACCAGCAATCGCAAGAACGTGCGAGTGACGACGATCGCCGAGAACATGCTCACCGCCACGCCGATGCCCAGGGTGAGCGCGAAGCCCTTCACCAGGTTTGCGCCGAACTGGTCGCCGAACCACCACAGGATACCGCAGGTGATAAACGTCGATACGTTGCTATCGCGGATCGAGGGCCAGGCGCGCGCGAAGCCCGTCTCTATGGCCGTGACTAAACCACGGCCTGCTCTCAGTTCCTCCTTCATTCGTTCGAAGATGAGGATGTTGGCGTCCACGGCCATGCCCACCGAGAGGACGAAGGCCGCGATCCCCGCCAGGGTGAGGGTCACCGGTATCAGCTTGAAGATCATTAGAAGAACCGAGACGTACGTGATCAGGGCCGTGCTGGCCAGGCCGCCGGCCAGGCGGTAGTAGAGAATCATGAAGGCGATGACAGCCAGGATGCCTATCTCGCCCGCCTGCACGCTCTTGCGCACCGAGTCATCGCCCAGAGTGGCGTCCACCGTAGACTCCTGGATCACCTCCAGCGGCACAGGCAGAGCGCCCGAGTTGAGCTGGATGGCCAGCCTGCGCCCTTCCTCCAGGGGAACACCTTCAATCACAGCATCGCCGCCGGCGATGACCGACCTGATCGTGGGTGCCGAGATGTTCTCCTCGTCCAGGAAGATGGCCATAGGCAGGCCAACCAGACGGCTGGTGATCTGCTCGAAGAGTTCGCCGCCTTCAGAGTTGAAGTGGATAGAGACAATCGGCTGACCACCAGCACCCAACAGTTCCACGCGAGCGTTGGCCTTGAGGAAGTGGCCCGTCAGGGCCTTCTCCTTATCATCCGTGCCGATGCCTGTCGCCACCACCCACATGACATTACCCGTGGGTGACGTCTGACCGGTAGGCACGCAGCCCCAGTCGTGCCCCTCGCTCGCCGGCACCAGGTTGGACGGCCTGGCGTCATCCCCCGTTCCGACCACGTCTGATGGCACGGTGAAAGTCTCCGGCGTTTCGCTACCGCACGTCGCAGCAGTGCAGCAGACGAAGTTGCCCTCCTCATCTCGCTGCGGCTCCTTGAACTCCAACTCCGCAGTGCGACCGATGAGGTCGCGAGCCTCCTCCGGCGTGATGCCCGGAAGCTGCACGGCCAAACGGTCTGACCCCTGCCGCTGAATCTCCGACTCAGCTACTCCCCAGGCGTTGACCCGCCTCTCGATGATGTCCTTGACCCCCTCCATGGCGTCTTCCCGCTGGTCGGGCGGCACCTGGCTGGTGTCAGCTTCCAGCAGGACGTATGTGCCGCCCTTGAGGTCGAGCCCCAGGCGCATCGTCTCCCGATCGAAGCCGCCGACTTGCAGGCCGTGTCCCTTCGGCCAGGGGAAGAAATCGGGCAGATAGCGCCCGGGGTCAGAGGGCCAAACGATGACGACAGCAATGGCTGTAAGAATGACAATGAAGGCGAAGCTCAAAAGATTCGCGCGATTGCGCATCAGGGCTCAACTCCCGTCCGCTCCAGCTCCTGGCGGGCCAGGGCCAGAGCCTGCTCTCGTGTGGTCACCTCTCCTGCCGCCTGAGCCTCCTGCACCGCCTCCAGCAACCGCCCCACCAGCGGCCCAGGCGTCAACTCAAGGGCATCCATCAGATCGTGGCCTGTAATCAGCCGATGCGGCGGCGCCACCTCCTCCTGGAAACGCCAAGCCAGGATGAAGCCCACCACGCCCACGTGAGCCCGCCAGCCGTCCCAGTCCAGGCGAGGCCCTACTGTGGCCAGGTGGTCGGCCAGGCTGAGGAAGAGCACGTCGATGCCCGCCTCGCCCGCATCGCGGAAGTAGCGATAGAGAGCGCGACGGCTGGGCGGCCCGCCTTGAGCTATCTGAAGCGGACGCAGATGCTCCTTGACCATCGCCTCCACCTGACGCACCTCAGCGCCGCTGAAGCGCAGCCGTCGCGCCACCGCCGCTGCCCTCACGGCCCCCGTCTGGGCATGGCCGAAGAAGCGCATGCGCCCGCCGTCCTCGATCGTTCTGGTTTCGGGCTTGGCGATGTCGTGCAGGAGAGCGGCCAGCTTGAGAAGGGCCACCCGAGGATGCCCCTGCGAGACCTCCTCCTCAAAATGCTCCCGAACTGCCGGGAACTGCTCCATCGCCTCCCATAGCTCACGCCACAGACGAGCCCAGCGCCCATCCGTAGGCTTTTCTGAACGCAGAAGGGCATCCAGGGCAACCACCGTCTCCAGGCTATGGTCGAAGACGTCCCACTGGTGCTCCTTGGGCTGCTCCTCACCCTTAGTGGCGGTCATCTCCGGCAGAAGCGGCTCGAGAAGCCCCAGCTCGTCGGCCTGGCGCAGGCCCGGCGCCGCCCGCGGCGTGGCCAGGATGCGCATCAGCTCATCCCGCTGTCGCTCCGGAGCCGTCTGGGAAAGGAGGAATGCGTTCTCTGCTATGACAGCCGCCGTCTCCGGCTCGAGCGCGAAGTCCAGCTCGGCGCACAGGCGCACCGCCCGCAGCAGGCGCAGCGGGTCAGCGCGAAAAGCCTCTGGCCGCACCATCCGCACAATCCCATCGTCCAGGTCTCGCCTGCCGCCGCAGGGGTCGATGATGGACAGCTCTCGCTCAGGCGCCAGCTCCTCGATGGGCACGGCCATGGCGTTGATCGTGAGATCGCGCTGCGCCAGGTCGGCCTCTATCTCCAGCTTAAGGGGCAGGAGGTCGAGGCTGCGGACGGCTCCGCCCGCGGGCAGGACGATGCGGGCAGCCTTGTGCTCCTCGTGCAGACGGACGAAGTGGCCCGCCAGCGCGTCGGCCAGTTGCCCGCCCACCGATAGCGGGTCGGCAGCCACCGCCAGGTCCACGTCGTTGCTCTCACGCCCTAACAGAACGTCTCGCAGAAAGCCCCCCACCACATATGCCTCCAGGCCCTGAGAACCCAGAAAAGAAGCAACTGCAGCGAGGACGCCCCTGGTTCGAGGATCGATCCCTAAGCTATCTGCTTCCACCTGTGCCAACAGACCGCCGGCCCTACAGCTCAGCGGACACCTCCCCTTCCTGCCCCGGCGCCGTCTTTCTTAACTCGTCCAGGCTTTCCAGATGATCAACGTAAAGAATACCATCGATGTGATCCAACTCGTGTTCCAAGGCCTGAGCCAGCAGGTCATCCTTCGCCTTGATGCGCACCTGCCGCCCCTGAAGGTCGCGCCCCTTGGCGGTCACGCTCACCGAGCGGGTCACCTCCGCCCAGTAGCCGGGAACGGATAGACAACCCTCCGTCACTGTGCGCTCGCCCGATCGCTTGACGATCTCAGGGTTGATGAGCGTGATGATCTCCTCCCCCGGGATGCCGATGACCACCACTCGCAAAGGAACACCCACCTGAGGCGCCGCCAGGCCAACGCCGTCGGCGTCGCGCATGGTGTCGATCATGTCCTCAACCAGACGCTCGATGGAAGCGTCCACTTGCGGCACCCGCTTGGCCTTCTGACGAAGGACATCATCACCCAAGACCGTTATTTCTCGAACCGCCAAGACAAACCCTCCCGTTCCTCAAGCAATCGTTACCATTTTAGGACATAGTATGCCTACTGTCGCCCCTCAACGGCAGGCGCGACGCTTCTGGCAGTGTAATGCCTCACAGCAGACTCACCGGATCGATATCTACCGTCCAGCCCTGAGGGAAGGATAGCTCCTCCAGAAGCTCACCGGGGTCGTCGCCCCGCAAGAGGATCTGCCAGCGATGACGACCCCGCATCTTGGGCACGAAGGAAGGAGCAGGCCCCAGGACGTCCAGATGAGGAATCCCCCGCACGTCCCTCTCGCGGAGCAAGGTCTTGGCCATGCGCAAGGCCTGCTCCTGAGCGTACAGCGGGTTGGTGTGAGCGAAGATCAGCCGCGCCAGCCGCCCGAAGGGGGGATAGCCCAGACGCCGCCGCAGGCTCGCCTCGTGCTCGTAGAAAGCGGCGTAGTCGTGGCGGGCGGCCGCCTGGATCGCCCAGTGCTGCGGCGTATAGGTCTGGATTATCACCCGCCCGCCCAGCGGCCCTCGACCGGCCCGTCCGGCCACCTGCTCCAGGAGCTGAAACGTGCGCTCGCCGCTGCGGTAGTCGGGCAGGTTGAGGCTCACGTCGGCTGAGATCACCCCCACCAGAGTTACCGAAGGCATGTCCAGCCCTTTGGCGATCATCTGAGTGCCGATGAGAACGTCCGCCTCTTTGGCCAGGAAGCGCGCCAGGATGCGCTCGTGCGCGCCCCGATGGCGGGTCACATCGCGGTCCCAGCGCAGCAGGCGAGCCTGAGGAAATGCGCGAGCGGTCTCCTGCTCCACTGTCTC
>CAZEJO010000018.1:10819-33002 GCA_964512285.1 uncultured Dehalococcoidia bacterium
AGCGCAGCAGGCGAGCCTGAGGAAATGCGCGAGCGGTCTCCTGCTCCACTGTCTCAGTGCCGATGCCCATGAAGCGAATGCGAGGGCTATCGCACTGAGGGCACCGCTCAGGCAGGCGCCGCCCGCGATGGCAGTGGTGGCAGATGAGCCGCCCTTCGCTGGTGTGATAGGTGAGGGAGACGGCGCAGCGAGAACAGATGGGTACGTAGCCGCAGTCGCGGCACTGAACGAAGGAGGCGGCGCCCCGACGGTTGAGGAAAAGGATCACCTGTTCACCCGCGGCCAGGGCCTCTCCCAGCGCCTGAGCCAGCGAGCGGCTGAAGATGCTGCGATTGCCCGCCTTCAGCTCCTGCCGCAGGTCCACCACCTCCACCTCGGGCAGAGGCCGCACAACGCAGGAGCGTTCATCGCCCGAGGTCAGCGGCTGCACCCGTTCCCTCAGCTCCAGTAGGCGGTAGCTGCCGGAGCTGGCTCGATAATAGCTCTCCAGGTCGGGCGTGGCGCTCCCCAAGACCAGGACGGCCCCCGTCAGCTCCGCCAGCTTCTCGGCCACCCGGCGAGCGTGGTAGCGGGGCGCTGGGTCCTGCTGCTTGTAGGTCCACTCGTGCTCTTCGTCCATGACGACCAGCCCCAGGTCTGGCTGAGGGGCGAAGATGGCGCTGCGCGGCCCGACGACCACGGCGTAGTGGCCATCGCGGATGCCCCGCCACTGGTCGAACTGCTCGCCCAGCGACAGACCGCTGTGCATCACCGCCACCTGGCCGGGGAAGCGCTCGGCGAAGCGCCGCACCGTCTGTGGCGTCAGGGATATCTCCGGCACCAGAACGATGCCCCTCTTGCCCAGGGCCACTGCCTTCTCCAGGGCCTGAAGGTAGACCTCCGTCTTGCCGCTGCCGGTGACGCCATGCAGGAGGAAGACGCAGGGTGAGCCACCGTCGCCAGCCGCCGGACGCTCAAGCGCCTGGGCGACCTCTTCGTAGGCTGCCTGCTGGAACGCCGTCAGCACGGGCGGCTCTCGCGGAGGATATGACCGGGCGGCCAGCGGGTCGCGCTCCACCTCGACCTCCTCCAGCGCCACCAGCCCTCTCTCCACCAACCGCTCCAGGCCAGCGTTGGTGATGCGAGTGCGCGCACGCAGTTGCGCCAGCGGCACGAGCGGCCCCTCTTCAGCTAGCAGCCTCAAAGCCGCCACCATGGCTCGCTCGTCGCCGGAAAAGCGCAGTTCTCTAGCGGTAGCAAGCGCTAGCTCGGCGCTGGTCGCCAGACCCACATTCCCACCCTGTATCCTCAGGGTGCCTCGCTTCACCTGCCGGCCCACCCACGCCTCACCGCCCACTGTGCGTTTGGCTTCGCCGTAAGGTACCGGGCCGCCCTGTGCCAAGCGCTCCAGCAGGGCCGCTCGTCGTGAGCGGCGGCTGCCTTGCACGCTGTCGGCCGACCGCCGAAGGCCGACAGGACTTAGCAGGGCTCGCACGTGCGGCACCAGCTTGGGCTTCGCTTTGGGGCGCGCCAACTCATAGGTCCGCTCCACCAGCTCGCGGCGCACCAGTTCCTTCACTGGCTCCGACAGGCCGCGCAGCTTCAGCTCCTTGCGCACGTCCTCCAGATCCACCTGACGATGCCCCACCACCTGCTCCAGCACCTCCCTCTGACGAGGCGTCAGCTCCAGAGAGGGCACCTCCTCGGCCGAGACCAGCGGTCGCAGCAGAGTGAGGGGTTTACGGCGAAAGCCCGGCGGAAGCATAGGGGCCAAGCAATCGAACAGGGGAGCCAGGTAGTAGTCGCTGATCCAGCGGGCCAGGACAGTGTGATGAGGCAAGAGCAGCGGCCGCGACTCCATCGGGCCGATGATGTCGCGCGTTTCAGGGTAGGACGGTTCCTCCGTCACCTCCAGCACCACCCCCTGGAGGGTGCGATTGCCGAAGGGGACGTACACAGCCTGCCCCGCAGTCACCGCCAAGCCGGAGGGCAGAGAGTAGGTGAACGTACGGTGATGAGGCGCAGTGGAGTTAACCGCTACTTCCGCGAATGGCATAGGCGACCCATCCCAGGCCAATATATCACCGCCCGTTAGTAGATCAAAACGGGGGCTGTCATCACAGCCCCCGCGTTTTCCTCTTTCGTCGGCGGAATTACTCGGCCTCGGCTTCTTTCTCCTCAGCCGCCTTTCGCTGCTCGCGCGGCGCCCTCCGCCCCTCCTTAATGCGAGCAGCCTTGCCCGTCAGGCCGCGCAGGTAGTACAGCTTGGCCCGGCGCACTCGTCCCCGCCGCGTTACCACCACCTTCTCCACCCGAGGCGAATGGACAAGGAATGTCCGCTCGACCCCCACGCCGTGGGTGACCCGCCGCACGGTGAAGCTCGAACTGCTGCCAGCCCGGCGCCCGCGAATGACCACACCCTCGAACACCTGCGTGCGCTGCCTCTCCCCCTCCACCACCTTGACGCTCACCTGCACGCTGTCGCCGGGCTGGAACTCCTCGATTTCGGGTCGGTCCTTCAACTCTACAAGCGATGTTAGATCTGTCATGACTACCCTCTAGTGAACTACGGGCTGGGTAGATTAGTCAATAGCCACTGCTTCTCCTCCTCCGTCAATTCGGCGCTGGCCAGCAGATCGGGCCGGTGCTGGGCTGTCCGCAAGAGGCTCTGCTGGCGGCGCCAGCGCGCGATCTCGCCGTGATTACCCGATAGCAGCACCTCCGGCACGCTCATCCCCCGAAACTCAGCCGGCCGCGTGTACTGCGGATGCTCCAGCAGACCCTGAGCGAACGAGTCGTCGGCCGAGGACAGGGGCGAGCCGAGGGCGCCCGGGATCTGGCGCACCACGGCGTCCACCACCACCATGGCCGGCAGTTCACCCCCCGAGAGCACGTAATCGCCGATGCTGATCTCGTCGGTTGCCAGGTTCTCGTGCACGCGCGCGTCCACGCCCTCGTAGTGTCCACAAACCATGATAAGCCTATCCTGACGGGCCAGCTCCACTGCCATATCCTGGTCGAAGAGCCTACCCTGAGGAGTCAGGAGGACTATCGGCCCCCGCTCCGGCGCCTGGCCCTGAACGTCTTCCACAGCGGCAAACAGCGGATCCGGCTTCATCAGCATACCCTGGCCACCGCCGAAGGTGTAATCGTCCACCGTGCGATGTCTGTCGCTGGCATAGTCACGGATGTCGTGAAGGAATATCTGGACAAGCCCCTTCTCCACCGCCCGCTTGACGATGCTCTCCTCGAAAGGGCCGCTGAACATGGCCGGAAAGATGGTGAGGATATCGATGCGCATGACGCCTGCTATCCCTGCAACCGCTCCACGTCCTCGCCTGAGGCCAGGTGGTCACCCGCCTCGCCTCGTACCATCTCCACCGCATGGGCCAGCACCGGCAGGAGGTAGGCCAGGTTCTGACGCACCCCCCGCTCGCTGCCCGGCAGGTTGATGATCAGTGTGCGGCCGCGCACGCCAACCACGGCTCGGCTGATCATTGCCATCGGCGTGTAATTGAGCCCTTCCTGGCGCATAGCCTCGGCCATGCCTGGCACCAGCCGCTCGACTACCTCCAGCGTAGCTTCGGGGGTGACATCTCGCGGCGAGAGGCCGGTGCCGCCGTCGGTAAGGACCAGACCCAGGTCTGCCTCATCGGCCCACTCCCGCAGGCGAGAGGCGATAACCTCCTTCTCGTCGGGCACCACTTCATAGTGCTCCACCGTCGCCTCCAGAGAGGCCAGCATCTCGCGGATGGCCTCGCCGCTGGTATCGACCCGCTTGCCGCGTGCTCCCTTATCGCTCACTGTGAGGATGCCAACCCGCAAAGCCATGATCACTTTCCCGATCAAATTTCTAAGATTCCCACAAATTCCCCTCAGTTCCACTTGACAAGAGATCAGTGCGTGATAAGATGCCCATGAAGTGGGGAATTATGGGGCTTCGTCCCAACCGTGGGGCTTCTCCCTCTGCATTCTTCGCTCACTGATGATATCACAAGCGTCGTTCTTGGGGGAAGCCTCCCTAGCGACGGGCCGCAAGGAGGCCTGGCATGGCCTTTCGGGGCATCTATGAGCATACCCTGGATGACCGTGGGCGAGTAGCCATCCCGGCACGCTACCGCCATCTGTTTGGCGAAGGCGTCATCCTCGTGCGGGGCGAGGACGGCTGCGTCGAGGTGTACAACCCCCACGACTTCGAAGTGAGCTCCGAGGACTACACCGCCGAGCCCGTCGTCACCAGGCACGGCCGCCATCTTCGTCGCACTCGCTATGCCCATGCCTTCGACGCCGAGCTCGACCGTCAGGGACGAGCCGTCGTCCCGCCATTCTTGCGCCAGTGGGGCGACCTCAACGGGAGCGTCATCATATGCGGCCGTGAGGATTGCCTGGAGATATGGAATCCTCAGCGCTGGGCCCAGGAGATGGGCCCGATGAGCGAGGTCTAGCCAAGTGAACACAACAACCCAGCCGACAGTAAGCCACACGCCGGTCATGGTTGAGCAAGTGCTGCAGGCCCTGGCCGTTCAGCCCGGCGGCCGCTACGTCGATTGTAGCGTCGGTGGCGGCGGCCACGCCGAAGCCATCCTCGAAGCCGCCTCGCCGGGCGGCCTTCTTCTAGGCATCGACGCCGACCCCAGGGCCCTCCAGATAGCCCACAGCCGCCTGGCCCGATTTGGCGACGCTGTCCTGCTGGTGGAAGGAAACTTCCGCGACGTGCAGACCATCTGCCGCAGCCACGGCTTCGCCCCCGTGCACGGCATCCTCTTCGACCTGGGCCTCTCCTCCCTGCAACTGGCCGAGGAAGGACGCGGCTTCAGCTTCCAGGTGGAGGCTCCCCTGGACATGCGCTTCAGCCCCCAGCAGACAGCCACTGCGGCAGACATCGTCAACACCTATTCTGAGCAGGCCCTGGCCGACCTCCTCTGGCGCTACGGGCAGGAACCTCTCTCCCGTCGCATCGCCCGCCGCATCGTCCGCGAACGGCCCCTGGAGACCACGACCCAGCTAACCAAGGTCGTGGAGAAGGCCGTGGGGCGCGGCCACCGTCGCATCCATCCTGCCACCCGCATCTTTCAGGCCCTGCGCATCGCCGTCAATCAAGAGCTCGAGAACCTCTCGGCTGCCCTGGAGGGAAGCCGAGAACTCCTGGGCTACGGAGGCCGGCTGGTCGCCATCAGCTTCCACTCCCTGGAGGACGCCATCGTTAAGAACTACTTCCGTCAGGAATCGCGCGACTGCATCTGTCCACCGGACGTGCCGACCTGCGTCTGCGACCACAAGGCCGACCTCAAGCTGGTCACGCGCGGCGCCATCAAGCCCACACCAGACGAGGTGGCAGCCAACCCACGCAGTCGCAGCGGCCGCCTGCGGGTAGCGGAAAGGCTCTAACATCGTGGCAAGAGGGCATGCAGCCGTCGTTGATGAGCGTTCCGCCCCACGCGCCAAGGGGCTGCCTCTTGGCATGCCAGTGGTGCTGACCATCGCCATAGTCGCCGTCGGCCTGGCTGGTCTCTTGCCGCTGCTTCAAAGCAGCCAGACCACCGCTATCGGCTACAGCATTCGCCAGTTGGAGCGCCAGCGCAGCGACTGGGAAGCGCGCAGCCACGAACTGGAGGCAGAGATCGCCTCCCTGGTGTCCCTGGACCGCATCGAGAGGGAGGCCCGCGAGCGCCTGCACATGGAAGCACCCGAGCACACGGTGTACATCACCGTCGATGTCGCCAGCCCGGCGAGCCAGCCTGTCCCTGACCGCTTCCTGCCTCCCAAGAAGCAGGAAGGCGTTGAAGAGAACCAATCTTGGTGGCAGTCCCTCCTGGACCTACTGCCTTTTCCCTAATATGACTCCAGATGATCGAGCGCAGTCAAAGACAGCGGAAGCACATCGAAAAACGGGAAGAAGAACTCGATAGCTGATGTTCTGTAAACTAGCGGACGGTAAGTAGTGGCAAGACAAGGCAACGGCATCTCCAAGCGCCTGAGTGTAGTGATGGTCCTTCTCCTGATAGCCACTCTTGGTCTGGTGGGTCGCCTGGCTCACCTCCAGCTCGTGAGTCACCAGGAGTACCGGGAACAGGCCCAGGATGAACACTACGGTAGCCTCGTCTTGAACCCCCGCCGCGGCGCCATCCTCGACCGCAACGGCTACCCCCTGGCCGCCAGCGTCGATGCCTACGACGTGGTGGTGGACAGTCAGGTGTGGGACGACCCTGCCAAGGCCCAACAGCGGGCAGCGGCTCTAGCCGATGTCGTGAGCCAGCCGCCGCAGGATATTCTCACAGACCTGAGCACATCCATAACCCGCGAGGTCATCGTTGGCCGCGGGCTGGACTATCAGGGCAGCGTACGCGTCGAAGACCTGGGCCTGCCGGGCGTCAGGCTCGTGCGCACCAGTCGCCGTGTCTACCCAGAAGGGAATCTGGCGGCGTCACTGATCGGTTTCATTGGCCGGGACAATGTCGGCCTCACCGGCCTGGAGGCTGACTACGATCGTGACTTAAGTGGCGCCGCCGGTTCCCTATTCTACGAGCGCGACGGCCTGGGCAACAAGATCGCTCTGGGCTCCAGCAAGCAGGTGCCGCCCCAGCCGGGGGCGGACATCATTCTCACCATCGATCGCTACATGCAGCGTATGGCCGAGCGAGAGCTAGACGCCACCATCGAGAAGCACGAGGCCAATGGTGGCACGATCATCATCATGGACCCCCGCACGGGGGCCATCCTGGCCATGGCTAGCCGCCCCTCCTTCGACCTGACCAACCTCGACCTCAGCGATGAGAGCATGACGGATCTCTACCGCAATCGGGCCATCACCGACCTGTATGAGCCGGGCTCCGTCTTCAAGGCGATAACCATGGCTGCTGCCCTCGACGCTGGCCTGGTGTCGCCCGAGAGCGTCTACGTAGACGAAGGCGTGGCCCGCGTCTCCGGCTGGACCATCGTCAACTGGGACTACGGCGCTCATGGCACCCAGACGGCCACTCAGCTCCTGGTCAAGAGCCTGAACACCGGCGCCGTCTGGCTGAGCGAGCTCCTGACGCCCGACCGCTTCTACGACTACGTTGAACGCTTTGGCTTCGGACAGGCCACCGGCGTCGGCCTTTCGGGAGAAGCAGCTGGCCAGGTGCGCACCCCCACCGAGGACGCCTGGTCAGAGGTGGACATGGCCACCAACTCCTTCGGCCAGGGGATCAACGTCACGCCCCTGCAGATCATCACCGCCATCTCGGCCATTGCCAATGACGGCAAGCTTGTGCGACCTTATGTCGTGCAGGAGGTCCGCAGCGGCGACGACCGCCAGGTGTTCCAGCCGATGGAAGTGCGACAGGTCGTCACCGCTGAGGCGGCCAACACCCTTACCCAGATGATGGACGCTGTGGTAGATGGCATCACGACCGTCTACGCCATCTCAGTACCGGGCTATCAGGTGGCGGGCAAGACAGGCACGGCATCCATCTCCGTCCCGGGCGGCTACAAAGAGGATGCCTACATTGCCTCGTTCGCTGGCTTCGTTCCCAGCGACGACCCCGTTCTCGCCATGCTGATAAAGATCGACGAGCCCAAGGATGTGCCCTGGGGCTCAGCGGTGTGCGCCCCCGTCTTTGCCCGCATGGCTCAGTCGATCCTGAATTATCTCAAAGTTCCACCGGCGCCGGAGGCTCTAGTGCGCGAGAGCCCTTAGGGATAAAATCGGGCCATGCCAACCACTCAAGACATAACGGCAGCTCTCGACCCCCTGCTTGTCGTTGTGCACAGAACCATCGAGAGGCAGGCGTTCAGCGGCGTGGCCATCGACTCGCGTCAGGTCCAGCCCGACGACCTCTTCATAGCCCTGCCAGGCGAGCACCGCCACGGTCAAGAGTTCATCGCCGACGCCGTCAGCCGCGGCGCCACGGGAGTGCTCGCCCAACTCCAGCCACCCGACCTACCCGAGGAGGTCGCCTTCTTCGAGGTTAACGACACCCTTGCCGCCCTCCAGCGCCTGGCCGCCTACTGGCGAGGCAAGCACAGGGTGAAGGTGGTCGGCATCACCGGCAGCGTGGGCAAGACCACCTGCAAGGAGCTGACAGCCGCCGTCCTGAGCTCCGGCTATCAGGTCCTCAAGAGCGAGGCCAACCTGAATACGGAAATCGGCCTGCCCCTGACCCTCCTTCGGCTCAGGCCGGAGCACGAGCAAGTTGTGCTGGAGATGGGCATGTACGGCCTGGGCGAGATTCGCCTCCTCTGCGAGATAGCCCGCCCCCAGATGGGCGTGGTCACCAACGTCGGCCCGATTCACCTGGAGCGTCTGGGCACCCTGGAGGCCATCGCCAACGCCAAGGCGGAGATGGTGGAAAGCCTGCCGTCCGACGGCTGGGCCATCCTCAACGGGGACGACCCCCTGGTGGCTCCCATGGCCGAGCGCACCACCGCCCACGCCGTTCTTTTCGGCGAATCGCCGCAGTGCTCCGTGCAAGGCACCATTCTGTCCACCAGCGGACTAGAGGGCATCTCCTTCCGCCTGACCTGCGGCGATGAGTCTGCAGACGTCTCAGCGCCCTTGCCTGGCCGTCACAACCTCTACAACGCCCTGGCGGCGGCAGCTGTGGGCCTGGCC
This sequence comes from uncultured Dehalococcoidia bacterium, assembly GCA_964512285.1. Classification (GTDB taxonomy): domain Bacteria; phylum Chloroflexota; class Dehalococcoidia; order SM23-28-2; family SM23-28-2; genus SM23-28-2. Next base: position 19,392 of record CAZEJO010000018.1, read on the forward strand.
GACGGTCTATCCCTTCAACAGGTAGCCGCGGCCCTGGCCGCGGCCGATGTCCCCTTGCGCCTGCGTACGCTCACAGGCCCTCGTGGCAGCACTATCTTGGACGATGCCTACAACGCCAGCCCCACCTCCATGCTGGCCGCGCTCGACCTCCTGGCCGAGCTTCCCGGTCGCCGCCTGGCTCTTCTGGGCGACATGATGGAGCTGGGCAGCTTCGAGGAGGAGGGGCACCGCCTGGTGGGCGAGCAGGCAGCCCGAACCACCCACGTCCTCTACACCCTGGGCGAGCGAGGCCGGATCATCGGCGAGGCCGCCCAGGCGGCTGGCCACCCGGAGGTGCACTTCCTGCCCTCCAAGGAGAAAGCAGCAGCAGCCATCCGCGAGGCATTGAGGGAGGGCGATCACCTCCTGGTCAAGGCCTCGCGGGTCATGGCTCTAGAGACGGTAATCGAGGAACTGACGGGCTGACATGGTTCGAGCCCTGATGCTGGGAGCGATGGCTTTTATGGTATCGGTGGTTGTCGGGCAGCCGCTGGTGGAGTTCCTGCGCCGGCGAGGGCTGGGCAAGGAGATCGGCGCCGATGGCCCGCCCTCCCACTCGACCAAAGCGGGCACGCCCACCATGGGCGGAGTGCTCATCTTCGCCATGGCCCTTCCCATCACCCTGGCCGCCAACATCGTCGACCGCCTGTCCATCCTCCTGCCTTTGGGGACCATCGTGGCCGCCGGCCTCCTGGGCCTGGTCGACGACCTGCGCACCATTGTCGGCAGAGCCCGAACGGGCCTCAACAAGCGTCTCAAGGTCTTCCTCCTCACCGTCCTAGGCCTGACGGCCGCTCTCGTCCTCTACTTTGCCCTGGACGTTCAGGACGTGAAGATCCCCTGGGCTGGCGAGTTCGACCTCGGCCCCGGATACATACCGTTGGCAGTGCTCATCATCGTCTTCACCACCACCGCCGTGGCCATCACCGACGGCCTGGACGGTCTGGCCGGTGGCACCACCGCCCTGGCCTTCCTGGCCTACGGCGTCATTGCTCTACTCCAGGAGCAGATCTACCTGGCCACTTTCTGCTTCACCGTCGTCGGAGCAACCGCCGGCTTCCTCTGGTACAACAGCTACCCCGCCCAGGTGTTCATGGGCGATACGGGCGCCCTCGCTCTGGGCTCCTCCCTGGCCGTGGTCGCCCTGATGACCGGCCACTGGCTGCTCCTGCCCATCATCGGCATCGTCTTCGTCCTGGAGGGACTATCTGACATCATTCAGATCGGCTTCTTTCGCCTCAGCGGGGGCAAACGCATCTTCAAGATGAGCCCCCTGCATCATCACTTCGAGCTGCTCGGCTGGTCCGAGCCCCAGGTGGTGATGCGATTCTGGCTTCTGGGAATAGTGGGCTCCCTTCTGGGGGTGACCCTGGCGGCGAAGGTATAGACGGGACTATGGCAGGCCAGCACGACTTCAAGGACAAGCAGGTGACGGTGGTCGGCCTGGGGATCGAAGGGGTGGACCTGGTGCGCTTCCTCCATGCTCAGGGCGCCCGCATCACCGTCAGCGACACCAAGCCCGCCGAGAAGCTTCGGCCCCGGCTGGAGCAGATCGCCGACGTTCCCGCCCGCCTGTCGCTCGGCGCCAACGACCCCCACGACCTGCTGACCGCCGACGCCATCTTCCTCTCCCAGGGCGTCCCCCTCGATCTGCCCGGACTGACAGAGGCGCACCAACAGGGCATACCCATCAGCTCGATGTTCAAGCTCTTCCTGGAGCTCTGCCCCGGGCCGGTAGCCGGCATCACCGGCAGCAGCGGCAAGTCGACTACCACCGCCCTGGTGGGGGAGATGTTCCGCTGCGACGCCCGCCCTCACTTCGTGGGGGGCAACATCGGCGTCGCCCTGCTATCGCATTTAGCCAACCTGACCCCAGACACCTGGGTTGTCCTGGAGATAAGCCACACCCAGCTCCAGCTTCTACCTGAACGCAGCCCCAACGTGGCCTGCCTGCTGAACATCACGCCCAACCACCTGGACCGCTTCTCCTGGGACGAATACCGCAGTCTTAAGGCCAACATCCTGCGCTACCAGAAGAGCGACGATCACGCCGTCCTTGGCTACGACGACACTGAGGCGCGCGCCCTGGCCGAGCGCGCCCCAGGCGAGGTGCTTTACTTCAGCCTGGCCTCGGACATCCCCGGCGACGGCGCCTTCCTCCGCGACGGCTGGGTCGTCTTTGCACGGGGCGACCGCGAAAAACGACTGTTCCCCATCGAGAGCCTGCACCTGCCGGGCCGCCACAACTGGGCGAACGCCGTGGCGGCCGCCGCAGTGGCCAGCGTCTGCGGTCTGCGCCCACAAGCCATCGCCCGAGCAGCATCCGAGTTCCAGGGGCTGCCCCATCGCCTGGAATTCGTCCACCAGCTCGGCGGCGTCGCCTACTACAACGACAGCATCGCCACCACCCCCGAACGCACCCTAGCCGCCCTACGCTCCTTCAGCCAGCCGCTGCTCCTCCTTCTGGGCGGGCGCGAGAAGCACCTGCCCCTGGAGGAGCTGGCCGAAGAGGCCTGCCAACGCTGTCGCGCGGTCATCTTCTTCGGCGAGTCGGGCCCCCTCCTGGAGGAGGCCGTACAGCGAGCCGCTGCCCAGCAGGCGGCCAGCGACCGCCCCAGACTGATGCGGGTGACGACCTTGGCCGGAGCCGTGGAAGCCGCTCATGCCCTGGCCCAGCCGGGGGACGCTGTCATCCTGTCACCCGCCTGCACCAGCTACGACGCTTATGACAACTTTGAGGAGCGGGGAGCCGATTTCCGCCGACTGATCCTGCACCTAGCCCAGGAGGTAGAGCCATCGCCACGCTAGAGACGGGTCGCCTGCGACCAGGTCCGCCCGACTACATCCTCATCTTGGCCACCGCTGCCCTACTTGTGGTGGGGCTGCTGGTGGTGTACAGCGCCAGCTTTGCCATCGGCCACCTGGAGTACGGCGACACCAACTACTTCATCGCCCGCCAGGCGGCCTTCGCCATGGTGGGGCTCGTGCTGCTGTGGGTGTTCATGCGGCTCGATTACCACTTTCTGCGGCCCCTCAGCGTAGCCCTAATGGCCATCGCTCTGGCGGGCCTTCTGGCCGTCCTGCTGCCGGGCATAGGCGTGGAGCAGAACGGCGCCAAACGCTGGCTTGCTCTGGGGCCGTTGCCTCCTCTTCAGCCATCGGAGTTCGCCAAGCTCGCTATCATCGTCTACATCTCGGCCTGGCTCGCCAGCCGCAGCCACGGCGACGACATCAAGCACTTCTGGGCCGGCTTCCTGCCCTTCGTCCTGATGGTCAGCCTGGTAGCCAGCCTGGTAGTCGTCGAGCCAGACATGGGCACAACCATCATCATCGTACTCACCACCTGCACCCTCTTCTTCGTGGCGGGGGCATCGTACAGACACCTGCTGCTGCTCATCGTAGGAGCTGGTCTTATAAGCTGGGGTATCATTTTCCTGGCCAGCTACCGAGTGGAGAGGATTTTCTCCTTCATCGCCCCCGGAGCAGACCCGGAGGGATCCGGCTTCCACATCCGTCAGTTGCTCATCGCCCTGGGCAGCGGCGGACCGACCGGCCTGGGTTGGGGGGTCAGCCGTCAGAAGTTCTTCTACGTGCCCGGCTCCCACACCGACGGCTCCTTTGCCATCATCGGAGAAGAGCTGGGCTTCATCGGTGCCGTGGCCGTCATCGCCCTGTTCGCCTTCCTCGTCTATCGAGGCGTACGCACCGCCATCAACGCCCCCGATCCCTTCGGCGCCTACCTGGCGGTGGGCATCATAGGCTGGATCGCCTATCAGACGCTGATAAACATCGGCGGCATCACCCGCTCCATACCTCTCACAGGAGTACCCCTGCCCTTCATCAGCTACGGCGGCTCATCCCTGATGGCCATCCTGGCCGGAGTGGGCGTCCTTCTGAGTGTATCCCGCTACGGCCGCAATAAGGGCTACCTGGACCGGGACCCGCCTCGAAGCCGCGTCCAGTTCAGCAGGAAAAGGAGATGAAGGTCATCTTCAGCGGCGGCGGCACTGGCGGCCACGTCTATCCCGCCCTAGCCGTCGCGACAGCCCTTGCCCAAGAGTTGGGCGACAGCGAGCCCTTGGACGCCCTCTACGTCGGCACGGCCAGCGGAATCGAGAAGGAGCTCGTGACCAGGGCAGGCCTGCCTTTCCGCGCCGTCTCTGCCGGCGCTATTCGCGGGCGCTCGCCCTGGGGGCTGGCGGCCAGCGTCGTCAAGCTGACCCGCGGGGTCGCCCAGGCCCGACGCGTCATCGCCCAGTTCCAGCCGAACGCCATCCTCACCACCGGCGGCTACGCCAGCGTGCCCACGGCCCTGGCCGCACGCACTTCCCTCCGCCCTCCCCTCGTCGTCTACCTGCCCGATGTCCGCCCCGGCTGGGCCCTTCGCCTCATGGCCCGCCTCTCCCGACGCGTCGCTGTCACCACCGACCGCTCTCTTCCCTACCTCCCGAAGGCTAAGACGGTGGTCACTGGCTACCCCGTTCGCCCGGCCTTCTCGCAGGTAGCCAAGACAGAGGCTCGCCGCCGCCTCGCCATCGACCCCAACGAGCGTCTCCTCCTCATCACCGGCGCTACTCACGGCGCCCGCAGCCTCAACCGTATGGTCGCCGACCATCTCTCTCAGTTATTAGAGTTATGTCAAATCATCCACCTGAGCGGTCACCGCGATGAGTCGCACCTAGACCGCCAGCGCCGCGATCTCCCCGACCGCTTGCGCCCCCGCTATCACCTGTACGACTACATGCACGAGGACCTCCCCTGGGCCATGGCCGCCGCCGATCTCGCCCTCATGCGGGCCGGCGCCTCGGTCATGGGCGAGCTGCCGGCCGTTGGCCTGCCTGCCATCCTTGTGCCCTACCCATACGCCGGCGGTCACCAGGTCTTCAACGCTCGCTTCCTGGCCGACGCTGGCGCGGCCATAATCGTGGAGGACAACAAGCTGAACGGCCTCCTGCCTCTGGTGGGCGAACTCCTGACTGATGAACCGCGACGGGCCGCTATGGCCGAGGCCGCTCGCCGCCTGGCCTGCCCCGATGCCGCCACGAACATCGCCCGCCTCCTGATGGAGGTGGCCAAGTGACAGCGAAGGGCATACCCCGCCGCGTCCACCTGGTGGGCATCGGCGGCATCCACATGTCGGCCATCGCCCACGTCCTCCTCGCCTGGGGCCACCAGGTCTCGGGCTCCGACCTCAAGCTCTCGCCCCTTACCGAGCACCTGCAAGACCAGGGGGCCACCATCCACGAGGGTCACGCCGCCAGCCATCTGGGCGACGCCGAGCTGGTGGTCTACACGGCAGCCGCCCGCCCGGACAACCCCGAGCTCACGGAGGCCAAGCGCCGCGGCCTGCCCCTTCTCCAGCGAGCGGAGATGATCGCCCGTCTGCTCGAGGGACGGCAGGCCATCGCCGTGGCGGGCAGCCACGGCAAGACCACCACCACCGCCCTCATCGCCTTCATGCTGCAAGAGGCCGGCTGCGACCCCACCTTCCTGGTCGGCGGCGAAATAACCGACCTGGGCACCAACGCTCGCGCCGGCGGAGGCGAGCACATCGTGGTGGAGGCCGACGAGTTCGCTGGCGCCTTCCTCCACTATCACCCTCAGGTGGCCGTGGTCACCAACATCGAGCCCGACCACCTGGATTTCTACGGCAGCTTCCAGCGCCTGACCGACGCCTTCCGCCAGTTCATGTCGCAGGTGCCAGCCGACGGCTTTCTCATCGCCTGCGCCGACGATCCCACTGTCCGCCACATCCTGGCCCATCCGGAAGCCGAGCCGCCCATCCAGGCCAGGATCATCCGCTACGGTCTGAAGAAAAACGGAGAATTTTTCCCGGAAAATATTTCGCCAAAGGGTATATGCGGGTATGCTTTTCTGTTAAAATACGGCGAAGAGTCATACTCAGCTTTTGAAACCCATTTGGCAGGGGGTCATCAAGTGAATAATGCCCTAGCTGCCATCGTTGTGGCGCATGTCCTTGGTTTGCCCAAGCCGGCCGTGCGCGAAGCTCTTGCCCGCTTCCGAGGCGTCCAGCGCCGCTTCCAGTTCGTCGGCCAAGCGGCCGACATCACCATCATGGACGACTATGCTCATCACCCTACTGAGATCAGCGCCACCATCGCCGCCGCCCGAGAGCGCTTCCCCGATCACCGTCTGGTCTGCCTCTTCCAGCCGCACACCTACAGCCGCACCCGCTATCTGCTGGACGGCTTCCGCACCTGTTTTCAGGGGGTGGACCAACTTCTCATCGCCGAAACCTACGCCGCCCGGGAGGAGCCCTCGGCGGGTATGAGCGCCCAGGAGCTTGTCGAGGCCATTGACAGCCCACCCGCCAGCTACGCCGGCGGCCTGGAAGAAGCACCGTCAAAGGTGGTGGAGACGCTGCGGCCGGGCGATGTCTTCTTCACCATCGGTGCTGGTGACATCGATCAGGTGGGACCGAATGTTCTGGAGGCACTGAAAAAGGGACCATGGACAGCGAGTTCCTAGCAGAACTGCGCCAGGCAGCAACTGCCCGCCTGGACGAGCCAATGTCTGATCACACCACTTTCGGCATTGGCGGGCCAGCCGACGCCTACGCCGTCGCCGAATCGGAAGAGCAACTGAAAGCGCTGGCTGATACGGCCCACCGCCACGCTGTGCCATTCTTCATCCTCGGCGCAGGCAGCAACATCCTCGTGGGCGATGGCGGCATCCGCGGCTTGGTCATCGAGAATCGCAGCAGCCGCGTCGACCAGCCCATCCGCCAGAACAACGGCAGCGTGCTCGTGCGGGCTCAGTCGGGGATCAGCATCGCTGGCCTGGCGCGGCGGCTCTCCCAGGCCGGCCAGGCCGGCCTGGAGTGGGCCTGTGGCATCCCCGGCAGCCTGGGCGGAGCAGTGATCTACAACGCGGGGGCCTATGGGGGTTGCCTGGCCGACTGCCTGCGCAGTGTGCGCGTTGCTAACAGCAGCACCGAAGTGGCGGAATTGGCGGCCAGCGAACTGACCCTGGGCTATCGCGGCAGCGCCTTCACTCGCGGCGTGCTCCAGGGAAAGGTCGTCCTTTCCATCGACCTCATTCTGCACGAGAGTGACCCCCAGGCATTGACCGCACGAGTGGCCGAACTGGACGCTCGCCGCCAGGCGGCCCAGCCGCGAGAGCGCAACGCCGGCTCGGTGTTCAAGAACACCCCCGAGCATCCCGCCTGGTGGCTCATCGATCAGGTAGGCCTGCGGGGCCACCGCATCGGCGACGCCCAGATCTCATCCAAACACACCAACTTCATTGTCAACTGTGGTCATGCCAGCGCCAGCGACGTCAAGGCGCTTATGGCCCTAGCCCAAGAGAGAGTGGAAGAACGCTTCGGCCTTCGCCTGGAGCCAGAGGTAACGCTCGTGGGAGAGGGATCCGATGGCTAGGGAAAGGCCCCCGCTGGTAGGCATCCTCTTCGGCGGCCGCTCCGTCGAGCACGAGGTCTCCGTCATCTCCGCCCAGGGGGTGATGGACGCCATCGACCAGGATCGCTTCCAGGCGGTGCCAATCGGCATCACCAAGGACGGCACCTGGCTCACCCCCCGCGAGACACAGACCGCCCTGACCGCCATCAAAGGCAAGCGCATGGCCAGCCTGTCTGGCGGCAGGCAGAGTGCGGAGAAGCATCCCGTCCGCGGCTTCACCGGTCGGTTCCTGACCGTCCTACACAAGCTGGATGTGCTGTTTCCGCTGGTGCACGGCACCTACGGCGAGGACGGCTCCCTCCAGGGCCTCCTGGAGATGGTGGGCATTCCCTACGTGGGGGCCGGTGTGACCGCCAGCGCCGTAGGCATGGACAAGGCCCTCCAGCAGATGGTCTTTCGCCAGGCGGGTCTTCCCGTGCCCCCTTCCCTCGTCGTCACCTGGCCTCAGTGGAAGAACGAAATGACCGCCGTGGTTGGCCAGATAGAGAGCGATCTGGCCTATCCCTGCTTTGTCAAGCCAGCGAACGGCGGCAGCAGCATTGGCACCGTCAAGGTCCACTCGCGAGAGGGCCTAGCCGACGGCCTGGCCGAGGCCCTCCACTACGACCGCAAAGCCGTGGTGGAGCAGGCCATCGAGGGCCGCCACATCGAATGCAGCGTCCTGGGCAACGACGACCCCCAGGCCTCACCGCCGGGAGAGATAGTGTTCAGCCGTGACTTCTACGACTACGTGGCCAAGTACGAAGATCCCAACACCCGCCTCATCATCCCCGCCGACCTGTCGCCCGAAGTGAGCGACCGGTTGCGGGCCATGGCCATCATTGTGTTCAAGATCATCGATTGCGCCGGCATGGGGCGGGTCGATTTCTTCCTCACCCAGGACGGCCAGCCCTATGTCAACGAGATCAACACCATACCCGGCTTCACGCCCATGAGCATGTACCCCAAGCTGTGGGAGGCCGCTGGCCTGTCCTACAGCGACCTGATAACCCGCCTTATCGAGCTGGCCCTGGAGCGGCATCGAGAGAAGCGAGCGCGTGAGTAGAGGCGACTGGCAAACCATGTCGGAGCGTCCCCTGCGGGGCCACGTCCTCTTGAGGGAGGACGAGGAGCCCGGCGGCCCGCGGTTTTGGCGACGGCTGCTGATGCTGCTCTTGGTGGCTGGCCTGATCGGCGGCGGCGTGGCCCTCTATTTCTCCCCCGTCCTTCGAGTGCAGAAAGTGCAGGTCACAGGAGCCCAGACCCTCGATGCTCACTCCCTGGCAGAGCTCGCCGACCTCGAGGACGCCAGCATGTTCACCGTCCCTCTGGACGACGCCCAGGGGCGACTGGCCGCCCTGCCTATGATCAAGTCGGTCAAGGCCGAGCGTCACTGGCCCCACACCATCCGCCTGGTCGTCGAGGAGAGACAGCCCTGGGCCTACTGGTACACCCAGAAGGACGAGTACGTCGTGGACGCCGACGGCGTCGTCCTGGAAGGGGCCATGCCCGCACCGGACGCGCCCATCATCTACCACCAGGACGGCTCGGCTCAGTTCCAAACGGGAGACGTCATCGACGCCGATGCTGTTCAATTGGCCAAACAGCTTTGGGATTCTCTGCCCGTCACTCTGGATACGGGCTTGGTGCGCCTTGAATACAATGGCCGCGAGGGTCTGTCCCTCATGACCGATGCCGGTTATCGCGTGATCGTGGGCGATAGTCACGGCCTGGAATACAAGCTCGCCGTGTGGCAAGCCCTCGAGCTCAAGCTCGGTCGCCAGCAGATGCAGGGACAAGTACTCGACCTAAGGTTCGGCGATAGACCCTCCCTTCGTTGAAAGGGGAGAGAAAAATGTATCGCAATGGCAACTTCGCCGCGGTAGATGTGGGCAGCACCAAGGTGTGCACCCTGGTGGGCGAGCTGGCGTCCGAGGGTGAGATGCGCATCGTGGGAGTGGGCATCTCTCCCACTGCCGGCATGAACAGAGGCACGGTCGACAACATCCAGCAGGCCACCGAATCCATCCTCAACTCGGTGGAGAAAGCCGAGAAATCCAGCGGCACCCGCATCGTCTCAGCCCAGATCAGCATCAGCGGCAGCCACATCGGCTCCATGAGCAACCGCGCCGTCGTTGCCATCCCCGGCCGCAACCGACCCATCGGCCCGGAGGACGTAGCCCGCGTCATGGAGGCAGCGGAATCCGTCAGCATCCCCAGCGACCGTCAGATCCTGCACGTTATCCCCCGCTGCTTCGTGGTGGACAGTCAGGAGCGCGTCAGCGACCCCGTGGGCATGCACGGCCAGCGTCTGGACGTAGAGACACTCATCGTCACTGGTAGCGTGGCAGCCATCCAGAACCTCACCAAGTGCGTGGAGGGAGCCGGCGTTCAGGTGGAAGACCTCGTGCTCAGCTCCCTTGCCAGCGCCGAGGCCGTGCTCGAAGAAGAAGAGAAGCGCCAGGGCGTGGTGCTGGCCGATGTCGGTGGTGGCACCACCGGCGTTTGCGTCTTCGCCGAAGGCACCCCCTTCCACACCACCATCCTGCCGGTGGGCGGCTATCACCTCACCCACGACCTAGTGGCCGGCCTCAGGGCACCCTTCGACGCCGCAGAGGAGGCCAAGACCCTCTACGGCCACGCCATCCCCAGCACAATCGACGCCGAGGAAATGGTAGAGATAGACACCTTCGGTGCCGATAGGCAAAAGACTGTCTCCCGCCGTCGCCTGACCGAGATCCTCCAGGCCCGCGTGGAGGAGATCCTGGAGATGATCTACATGGACGTGCGCCGCGCCGGCTACGACGAGATGCTCGCCGCCGGCCTCGTCCTCAGCGGCGGCTCGGCCAACCTGCCCGGCATGGACCTCCTGGCCGAACAGGTCCTGCGGATGCCGGCTCGCATCGGCGTACCGCGCGGTCTCCACGGCCTATCGGACATCTTGGCCAACCCGGCCTACGCCACCAGCGTGGGGCTTCTCAACTGGGCCCAGCACGAGAAGCAGCCAAACGGCCACAGGCGTAGGCTGGGCGAGAAGACGCGCGCCTCTCCTCTGGAGTGGCTGCGTGGCATTGGTCGCTGGTTCAGGTTCCTTTTGCCTCAATAGCGACCGCAACAGACGGATAGGACAGCACAAAAGGGGAAAGGAGGCAAAGGTGGCGAACAGGGCAGACACTGAAGGCCTACCATCCATTAAGGTGGTGGGCGTGGGTGGCGCCGGTTGTAACGCCGTAAACCGAATGATCGAGGCCGGCGTGAAGGGCGTCGAGTTCTTGGGCATTAACACCGATAGCCAGGCCCTGATGCGCTGCGAGGCCGAGTCGCGCCTGCGCGTCGGCGATCGCCTAACCAGAGGCCTGGGCGTAGGCGGCAACGCCGACAAGGGCCAGCGAGCCGCCGAAGAGAGCCGCGATGAGATCATCGAGTGCATACGCGATGCCGAGATGCTGTTCATCACCGCTGGCATGGGCGGTGGCACCGGCACCGGCGCCGCTCCCATCGTGGCCGAGGCAGCCAAGGAGGCCGGCGCCCTGACCGTGGCCGTGGTCACCAAGCCCTTCTCCTTCGAGGGCTCGCGCCGTCGCCTTCAGGCTGAGAACGGCATCTCCATGCTGCGTGACCGTGTCGACACTCTCATCGTCATCCCCAACGACCGCCTGCTCTCTATCTGCGACCAGAAGACCACCGTCGCCGAGTCCTTCCGGGTGGCCGATGACGTCCTTCGTCAGGGCATCCAGGGCATCTCCGAACTTATCACTACCCCCGGAGACATCAACCTGGACTTCGCCGATGTCCGAGGGATCATGAGCGAGGCCGGCCCCGCCCTGATGGCCATCGGCCGCGCCTCCGGCGACAACCGAGCGGTGGAGGCCGCCAAGGCCGCCATCAACAGCCCCCTGCTCGACATCAGCATCCACGGGGCCCGCGGCGTGCTGTTCAACTTCACCGCCTCCAAGAACCTCGCCCTGCACGAGGTGAACATGGCCGCCCAGGTTATCGCCGAGGTGGTGGACCCTGATGCCGAGATCATCTTTGGCACCGCCACCGACCCCAGCATGGGCGATGAGGTTCAGGTCACCCTCATCGCTGTCGGCTTCGCCACGCCGGAGCTCTACGAGGAGCCTACGCGAGATGAGAGGTTGCGCCACCTCAGAGACGAATCTCTGCAGCAAGGTATAGTCGACACAGAGCTACCAAGTTTTTTGCGACGCCCGGTGGTCAACCGCTAAGAGGCAACGGCTCACCGGGCGGCCGAAACTGAATATCTCGGGCGCTTCTACCACCTCCTCCTGGGCAGCGGGCATGGCCGGGGCAAACCAGCCCGCTGCCCCCTTTTCACCCACCACGCGAGGCTGTTGAAAACCCCCGCTCCGTCCATGGTTCGACAGGCTCACCATGAGCGGAAACAGGCTCACCATGAGCGGAAACAGGCTCGCCACGAGCGGAAATGTGCGGACACCTCAAACCGCTCACCCTGAGCGTGTCGAAGGGCAAACGAGAGCGCTCTTTCAACGACTTTCACACTTTTAGCCACAATATGTTGAGTCCAATCCCTTGACATCCCCAACATATTGTGGTATTCTAGCCCTCGTGCCCCAACGGGTAGTAGAGAGATGAAGTGTCCCTATTGCGGCTTCGACGACTCTAAGGTGACCGACTCGCGCGCCATGGAGGGCGGCATCCGCCGCCGCCGCGAGTGCCTCTCCTGCGGCCAGCGCTTCACCACCGCCGAGCGCGTGGAGCTCGGCGGCCTGATGGTGGTGAAGAAGGACGGCCGCCGCGAGGAGTTCTCGCGCGACAAGCTCCTCCTCGGCGTGCGCAAGGCCTGCGAGAAGCGCCCCATACCGCAGGGCGCCGTCGAGACCCTGGTGGACGATGTGGAGACGCAGGTGCACGCCCAGGGCAAGGCCGAGGTGCCCACCACCTTCGTCGGCGAGCTGGTGATCGACCGCCTGCGCGACCTGGACGAGGTGGCCTACATCCGCTTCGCCAGCGTCTACCGCGCCTTCCGCGACGTGGACGACCTGAAGGAGGAGCTGGCCACCCTGGAGCGAAACCGCGCCCAGCCGGCGGTCGCCACCGCCCAGCTACCGCTGCTGCCCGCCGAGGCGCTGGAGGGGCTTTCGCCTCGCCGTCGGCGGGGGCGAGCGCGACGCAGCCAGGGACGAGCGGGCAAGGCCACCGCCGCCAGTGGTGACGGGCGAGGACGCGATAGAGGTCGAGCAAACTGATGAACGGATCGGACTTCTGGTGGTTGACTGAGAGAGAGGCAAGCCAGCCGTGGCTGGTCGGCGTGGGGCACCGTTCGCCCCTCGTCGACGATGACAATCCGTGCGCGGTTCCCTGGTATCGCTCGGTTGATCCAGGAGGGAAACTGTCGACGGATGAGAAGCGCCACCCGCTCACCTACCTTGACGAGTGGCGGCATACTTGCGGCAACAGTGAAGTCTTCCGAACGTTGGAACTTTGTCCTTCCCGTGAGGCGCAGGAAGGAGCCCTACTTGGGCCGTTCCTAATTGACATCGATAACTCCGACTGGGATGACGGCTATCGAGAGGACTTGGAAGACGCGCTACGAGTAACGAGACAAGTCATCGAGTTTGTGACGGATTCGTGGAAGCTAAGCGCCCAGGACTTCCGCATCTTCTTCACCGGCCGCAAAGGCTTCAACGTCGAGATTCAGCCGGGCGCTCTCCAAATCAGCGGCGCGCTCGCGTCTCAGATAGACATGTCGGGCAAGAGACAGGAAGCAGCAATCCAATACCTGCGTTCGCAAAACAGAGTGAAGGATCAGAACGGCAACGCTGTGAGTGACCGACGAACCTTTATCGACCGGATCTACGGCTCGCCGCTGCGGGGACATTACCTGAAGAAAGCGTATGTCCGGCTACATCGTTCCGTCAACAAGTGGGTGACTCACGGGGGCACGAAGATTGCGCGCATGAAGCTGGAACTGTCCCCAAAGGAATTGTTTGACTCCACCGCCCAGGCGATATGTTCCCGCTCAGAGTCCATGATCAGACAAGGAGCAACGCCATGACCATCACGTCCGGCCGCAGCCAAATCGACAGGCAGCGCAGGCCCGTCGCCCTTTCCGAGAACGCCCACCTCGTCCTGGAGCGGCGCTATCTGGCCAAGGACGACGCCGGCAAGC
>CAZEJO010000019.1:0-26218 GCA_964512285.1 uncultured Dehalococcoidia bacterium
CAAAGAGCAACTGCCGCCGCTGTAGCGCGCGAGAAGCACCTGTCACGCCCGCTTCCGAAGACGGCGAGTCCTGCCTTGCCAAGCCTCGCGCTTACGAGTAGTATTGGGGACGCCGAAGCCTGATTCGTGGGAGGTGCGCCATGAGGCTCCCGTGGCGGTGTGTGCTGGTGGTTGCGGTGGTGGTGGGTTGTGTGCTGGCGGCATCGTGCGGTGGCGGGGACGAAGAGGAAGCCGCTATGCCGACGCCGAGCCCAGTGCCTTCGCCGACGGTGAGCCTCACCGAGACAGCAGGTGCCAGTGAGACGGCCAGCCCGGGCACCACAGTCACACCCGCGGCGGCCGAGAGCCCTGAGCGGGAAGTGCCTCCCTCGGCTGTTCTGAGGGCTGGCGATGCGCGGCAGACGCGAGGGCCCGGCACCTTCTGCTGGGCGGGGTTCTGCACGGATGCGTTTGCCATTGTTGTGCCCAGGGAGCCCATGGCTGTGCCGACGGGCGAGCCGCTGATCTTCGAGCTGGGCTTTGATCCCACCGAGGTCCACGTAACAGTCTGGCGATCGAGCCAGGGCGAGGTCGTCTGGGGACCGTCGGACAGTGTGTTCTCGTGGCTGCCTGCTCGGTCCGAGGAGCCGGTGCTAGAGGAGACGCCGCCGCTTGGTCGCACCATCGAGTTGCAGCCTGACTGCCGCCCGGCACATATATCGTGGACGTTTTCGCCGACGCGGTGGACGGAGACGCATACTACGGCTTCCACATCCAGGTTGTTCCCTAGGGGGGTGCGGCGTGAGGTTTCCATGGCGGTGGGTGCTGGTGATTGCGACGCTGATGGCGAGCTGCCTGCTGTTGCCAGCGTGCGGCGATGGTGGGGGGGAGCCCGCTACCCCGACGCCGAGCCCGATGCCCTCGCCGGGGCCGACGCCGACCGTTACCCCAAGCCCTAAGGTGACACCCGCGGCGGCCGAGAGCCCTGAGCGGGAAGTGCCTCTGCCTCCCTCGGCGGTTCTGAGGGCTGGCGATGCCCTCCAGACGGGAGGCATCGGTATTTACTACTGGGGTGGCTTCTTCGCGGATCCGTTCGGCCTCGTTGTGCCCACCGAGTTCCTACCGCTGGCGACGGGCGAGCCGCTAGTCTTGGAGCTGGGCTTTGACCCGGTCGAGGTTCACGTGATGGTCTGGCGAGTGGACCAGGGTGAGGTCGTCGTCGGAGAACCGCTGGTCGATGCGTTCAACTGGCTGCCTGCTCGGTCCGAGGAGCCGGTGCTAGAGGAGACGCCCCCGCCCGCTCGCACGATCGAGCTGCGGCCCGACCTGCCGCCCGGCACGTACATCGTGCACGTCTTCGCCGACGCGGCGATCCGATACGCGGCCTACGGCTTCCACCTAGAGATCGTTCCGTAGCTGAAGGCGGCCTTCCGCCTGCGTCGCTCGTTAGTACTCTGGGAACTTGACCCCTTCGAACCAGACGTTGAGCGCGGTAGTGAGGTCGGGCGGGTTGAAGTTGGCCTGACCGTCGACGATGACGTCGAGGAGGGCGGGCTTGCCCGAATCCACCGCTCGCTTTAGCGCCGGGGTTAGCTCTTTGGGGTCCTCCACGCGCTCGCCGTACCAGCCGGCGGCCTCCGCCATCTTGTCGTAGCGGACGTCGGTGAAGTCGACGCCGATGTAACGCTTGGCGAAGGCGTCGTCCTGGGCGTTCTTGATCATGCCGAAGGCGCGGTCGTTGACCACAATCATGACGATGTTGGTGCCCAGGCGGGTGGCGGTCTCAAGTTCCTGGACGTTCATCATGAAGAAGCCGTCGCCGCAGATGGCATACACCGGCTGTTCGGGGCAGACGAGCTTGGCGGCGATGGCCTTGGGGAGGCCGCCGCCGCCCTGGCCGGAGTCGGCAGCCCAAAGATAGGTGGCCGGTTCGTAGGTGCGGGTCAGGTACTGGGTCCAGATGCTGGTGTTGCCGCCGTCGGTGACGAAGATGGCATCGCGGGGGAAGAAGGCGCGGGCATCCTTCACCACGCGCAAGGGGTGGATGGGCACGGCGTCGGAGTTGCCCAGGTTCTCGAAGTTCTGCAACCAGGCGGTCTGGGCGGCCCGATACTGGGCGAATTGCGGGCTCTCCTCTCGCGGCTCGATCATGGTGTCGAGAACGGCGTAGATATCGCGCAGTGTCGCTTTGGCGTCGCCGAGGATGGCGAGGTCGACCTGGCGGTTCTCGGCGATGCTCTCGGGGGCGGTATCGATCTGGATGATCTTCTGCTGGTCGGGCTGACCCCACACCGGCGGCTTGCCCCACAGGTCGAAGGCCCCCAGACGCGAGCCGACGACCAGCGCCAGGTCGGCCTGGGCGTGGGCGGCGATGGAGCCGAACCCCAGGGGTATGAGGCAGAGGGGGTGGTCTTCAGGGATGGCGCCGCGGGCGGTGACGTTGGTGGACATGGGGCATCCCAAAAGCTCGGCCAGGGCGATGATCTCAGAGGTGGCTCGCGATCGCAGGGCTCCCCCGCCAGCGTGGATGATAGGGTTCTTGGCCTGGGCCAGCATCTCGGCCGCCTGCTTGACTAACTGGGGATCGCCGCTGGGAGGGACGGTGGGGCGATAACGGGCGGGCGGCAGGATGTCGAGACCTTCTTCTTCGCCCTCCTCGAAGAGGATGTCCACCGGCACGTCGAGGTGAACGGGGCCGGGGCGGCCGGTGGTGGCCTGGCGGAAGGCCTCCTGCACCATCGCGGGGATGCGCTTCCAGTGAGAGACGAGGGCATTCCACTTGGTGATGGGCTTGAACAAGCCGACGTGGTCGCATCCCTGGGTGGAACCGTGGTCGGGGTAGGACTTCCAGGTCTGGTTCTGGGGGGTCAATACCAGGATGGGTATACTATTGACGTAGGCCTCGTAGACCCCGGGCACCAGGTCCACTGCCCCCGGGCCCACGGTGCCCAGGCAGACTCCGACTTTCCCCGTCAGTTGGGAGTAGGTGTCGGCCATGTGGGCGGCTGCCTGCTCGTGGCGGGTCATGATGAAATCGATGCCTTCTTCTCGACCGAAGCGGTGGATGGCATCCAGTAGGGTGGTTAGCTGGCCGCCGGGGATGCCAAAGACGAAACGTACGTCCTCCTGGATGAGGCACTTGACCAGGACATCGGCTCCCAATATCTTGCTCATGGCGTTCTCCTTTCTGGCCCTCACATAATCCACCTCAGAGGTGGGGTTGTCAAACGGCGGCGGTGGGTTTCCGGTAGCGCGCTATTCGGCGGCTGGCCTTGCATCTTCTAGCACTGCGGCCGAGGGAACCAGGGCATGAAAGCGCCGGTGCTCTCTCGGTTCGATGAACGCTGACAGCTAGTCCGTGTCGGTGAACTCGAAGGCCTCGAGGCGACGTACTGCGAGGAGGAGAGCGAGGACAGCGGCCACAGCGGCGAGTATCAAGCCCTCGGACCCACCAAGGTCGGCCTCGAAAGCCCCGGCGCTGACCGTCGAGATGAGGTCGGCAATGCCGAGGCAGTACTGGCGGATGCTGAGGTAGCGGGTGCCGGTGAATAGCTCCGTGACGAGGCCCTCCCAGATGAAAACGTAGCCGAGCCCGATGAGCAGGGCGCGGCTGGTAGCCACGCTAAGCAGTATGAAGACAGCGGTATAGGCGAATACTCCGAGCAGTGTCGCGATCGCGAACCCCATCACGATCCCTTCCTCCGACACGCCCTGGAGCGCGATGAGGCCGGAGACAACGGTGGCTGGCAGCACGAACACGGCCGCGACCAGCGCCGCAGCCGCGAACTTCGCGCCGACAATCTCGCGCCGGCGGACGGGCTTGGCGAGGATGTACACGGCGGTTCCGTCCTCGACCTCCGAGCCGAGGGCGGACGTCCCGAGGATGAGGCAGACGAGCGGGAGGATACTGGTGACCACGATGCCGTCTAGGAGGATGTTCGCGGTCCAGTCGTGCTGGTCGAGGTGCTCGCCGAGGCGGTAGACGAGAGCAACGAGCACAGGGATGAGCGCAAGGCCAAACATCAGAAGGGATCGGCGTCGGCCAGCGAACTGCTTCAGTGTAAGCGTGAAGACGGTCAGGTTCATCGTTTCACCAAGTACGAGAAGACGCTCTCCAGCGACTCGTCGGTCGGCACCAGTTCCTGGAGCCTGATCCCCTCCGTCTTCGCAATTCTCGGCGCCGCACGGATGAAGTCGGCGAATTGCGACGTGCGCACTGTCAGATGCTCGTCGTTCAGTTCGACTCCTGAGACGGACTCGTCCGCCACAAGCGCGACCGCGAGCCGCCGGTTGTCACTTGACCGAACGGTGAACGTGTGCGGACGGTCGGTCATCAGGTGACGGATCGCGCGGAAGTCACCGGAGGCGGCGAGCCGACCGGCGACGATCACGAGGACGTTTCGGGCGAGGCGCTCGACCTCATCCAGAATGTGGGAGGAGAAAACGATCGTGCGATCTTCGTCGGCCATGCGGCGCAGGAGTTCCATCATCTGGAGTCGCTGCGCGGGATCGGTGCCGCTGAACGGCTCGTCGAGGAGGAGGACCTGCGGGTCGTGCACGATGGCGGCGGCGACTTTGATGCGTTGCTTCATGCCTTTCGAGTAGCCGCCGAGGCGGCGGTCCTGGGCCGCCTCCATGTCGGCCGCGCGGATCGCCCGGCGCGCGGCCTCGGCAGGATCGCTCAGGCCGAAGAGTTTCGCGCTCGTCAGCACAAACTGGTAGCCGGTGAGGAATGCGTAGAGGGTTTCCTTCTCCGGCACGAAGCCGACATCCCGGTACATCTCGTGGTTGCGCCACGCGGGTCTACCCGCGATCCGCACCGTGCCTTTCGACGGGCGGAGCAAGCCGGCAGTCATGTGCAGTATCGTGCTCTTGCCGGCGCCGTTGGGACCGAGCAGGCCGGTGATGCCGGCTCCCAGTGAGAACGACACGTCGTTGACGGCGACGACGTTGCCGTACCAGCGGGAGACGTTGACGAGCTCCACAGTCGGCGAAGGAGCTGAGGAATCGGAAAGCCCACCCTGCGATGTCGCCGTCATGCCGAAATCCTCCCATAGCGGCGGAGCAGCAGGGCGAGCGTTAGGAGCGCGACTGATGCGGCCTCTATCGCGTACGCTATGCCAGGCAAGTCAGCCTCAGCGATCTCGCTCCCGACCTCGGGTGCGGCGTCGAAGAACCAGAGCGTGAACCCTGTGACGACGTGAAGCGGGCTGATGAGCAGAACGAACCGCCCGACATCCTGATCGGCTGCTTCGAACAGGCCTCCCCCAACAACCGAGGGGAGGACGAACGCGGCGAGGATGGCGACGGTGGAGTACGCGCGCCTGGGCGTTTGCGCCGCGATCACGAGTCCAATACCGGCGATGAAGCCTGACAGCAAGATGGCGCTGCCGAGGATCGAGGGCAGGTCCCTCCATTTGTCCTGCAGGTAGTCGCCGAAGTCGTTCGCCGCAAGCCCGTTCCCGACGAACATGATCACCTGGGGAATCAGGGTTATCGCGAGCATGCCGGTGATGAGCGCGGCGAACTTCGCGAGGGCATAGTCCTGGCGCCTCAGCGCCCGCGAGAAGTACAGCGAGAGCGTCTGCATGCGCTGGTCGCGGCCGACGAGTTCGGGCGCAACGACGGCGCAGAAGACCGCGAGCACGATCTGGATGAAATCATAGTATTCCTCCGGCTCTATGACCTCTATATCTGCCGGGGCGACAGCCGCTATGCCGAGCTGCACAACAGCGGGAAGAAGCGCGATGATCACGAGCCCCATTGGTCCAACCTTGCTCGAGAGAGACCGCCCAATGCCGAAGACGCCACGGACGCTGTAGATGTATAGGGCCCAGATCGCATGCCGCCGACCGAGCCGCGACCCCTCATAGCGCTTGTACCCGAGATCGTAGATGCTGCCGGCTGTTGATTCAGACACGGGAGCCTTCCTGCTCCTCTTCGACTGGAAGGGACCGGAACAGCTCTTCGAGGCGCCGCCGGCTCTGCTCCAGCCGCACCAAACCTAGTTCCAGGTCGACGACGCTATCCCGAATGATGTCCAGCAAGGCGTCGTCCTCTTTCTGCACGAGGAGGAAGCGGCCGCTCCTGTTCACAGCGACGCCCTGCTCCCGCAGCCGGTCCGCGAGCTGACCGGCGTCGCCATCGACCTCGATGGCGAGGACGCTGGTGGGCGCGGTGAGTGCGGCCATGGAGGCCGACCGGACGAGGCGGCCGTCCTCGATCTCGACGAGATGGTCGCAGACCCGCTCGATCTCGCTGAGCAGGTGGGACGAGAGGACAATGGTGATTCCGAACTCGGTACCGATGCGGCGGATGAGGTGCAGCATCTCGTCTCGGCCCTCCGGGTCGAGGCCGTTGGTCGGCTCGTCTAGGAGCATCAGCTTGGGGTCGTGCACCAGCGCCTGGGCGAGCTTGACGCGCTGCTTCATCCCGGTGGAGTAGCCGCGCATTTCGCGATACCGTTCCTCGAATAGGCCTACATGCCGCAGCGTCTCAGCCGTGCGCTCGCGCGCGGCGGCGCGCGGCAAGCCGCTGATCTGCGCCATGTGTGCTACGAACTCGGTGGCTGAAACTTCAGTGGGAAGGCAGTCGTGCTCCGGCATGTACCCGACGAACTGGCGAAGTTCAGGTCCTTGCCGGAAGACATCGAACCCCATGACCTCGCCTGACCCACTGGTCGGTTGCAGCAGCCCTAGCAGGATCTTGATGAGCGTACTCTTTCCGGCGCCGTTGGCACCCACGAGCCCAATGATGCCGGGCTCCAGTTCGAGGTCCAGCCCGTCCAGCGCTGTGACCCTGGCGAAGCGTTTGGTCAGGCTGATCGTGCGAATTAGCGACAAATCGGAAGTCCAATCTCTATCGCGCCGCTGGACCGACAGGTGCAACTCGCGGTAATCGAATTATCCACGGCGGACCGACGTGACATCAGGGGGTGAACGTCCAGGTGGCTCCGCCGGGGTCGGTGACGAGCATAAGGACGCAGCTGAACTGCTTGAGTTCAGCGAGGCCGCTGATATCTGGCCTGGCGGGGATGAAGCGGGTCCAGATCTGATTGATGCTGAGGGAATAGATCACTCCCACCTGGCTACCGATGTCGGCTGTGGCCATTTCCGTGTCCTGCGTGGGGCCGGCATAGCAGACAGTGTTCCATCCCGGGGTCAGGGCCACACTCGTGAGGGCTATGCTGGAGGTTTCCTGCTGCCAGGTGGCGTCGCTGCCCATGAGAACGAACAGCGAATCGTATGGGCTGAGAGTGGTGATTGTGCTGATGTCCGGTCGGCCGGCGAACCACTTGTCGAACTGCTGATCGGGCCTCAGGCGGTAGAGGGCTACGACGCTGTTCAGTACGTCGGCAAGAACGCTCTCGACGGGTCGTTCCGGCCCCCTGTAGCACACAGTGTTCCAGCCGAGCGTGAGCGGAACAGGGACTTTGTTTTCTGGTGGGGGTGGGCCGGGCCATAGGTCCGGGCCGAAGCCGGCGAATATGGCATCAGCATCACCCTGATAGGCGTCGGACCAGATGCCTGCGACCACGGCGATGGGCTCATCGGAGGTGATGACTGCGGCCCCCTCGAAGTCCGCTGGCAGCAGGGGGTCGGTATGCTGATCGAAGGTCTTGGAGTCAGTCACGCTGTCGCTGAAGCTGATGGATCCGCCGGCCAGTTCGTTGCTGTGATAGGTGACCTGGATGTTGGCGGTACCGCCGTCGGCCACTTGAACCCGGAACCAGGAGTTCCAGCCGGCGGCATCGCCGAGCGGCCCCTTCCAGCCGGAGTCCTTGTAGAGCACCGGCAGCCAAACGCTGGTGGAGGCTGTCGACTGGGGGATGCCGACGAAGGCCCAGAAGGAGGCCTTGTCGGGGAGGTTCGAGGCTGTCGTCTGGACAACCGCCAGCGGCTGCTCGCCGGTAATGACCGCTGAGCCCACGAAGCCATCGGGTAGCTCGGCTTCCAGGGCGTGGTCGATGACGGTGGAGCCCAGCACGATGAAGGTCTTGCGAAAGGAGCCGTCGGCCTCGGGAAGGCGCTCATCGCAGCAGTAGGTGACGGTGACCTCGGTCGTCTGGGTGGGGTCGGCAGTGCTAATGGCAAGCTTGGTGTTCCAGGCGGTGAACTCGCCGTAGTTCTTGAACACCACGGGCACTAGGACGGCGGTGGACAAGTCGCCGGTCCCGGCAGGGTCCCATCCCAGGCCCCTGTACGAAGCGAAGCTGGGCTGCACGCTGTTGAAGATGTCAACGCCAGCGGCCAACAACGCAGCGGCCTCCTCCTCGTCGCCAGACACTGTATCGATGATGAGAGAGCCTTCGAACTGTTCGGGCAGTTCCTCAGGCATGTTGGCCTGGTTGCGCAGGATGGCGCCTCCCGCTGGCAGGGACACGCCGCCGTTGGGGCACTCGGGATCCACCAGAGTACCGGCCTCCGGCTCGCTGAAGACGACCGTGCCGTCGTGGCTGAGATAGGTCATCTGGACACAGGCGCTGGTGCCTGTGCTGACGTTCTGAAGGGCGAAGCGAGTGTTCCAGGCAGCGTCAGGGCCGAAGCGGCTGTAGATGAGCGGCAGGTAGACGCGGTTGGAGCCGGCCGAGAGGCCGTTGTCGCCGCCCACGGAGAGCATGTCTCCCTCTTCCATGAATTTGAGGATGACGGTCTTTATGGGCTGATCAGCCGTGACCACGGCAGAGCCAGCGAAGCCGTGGGGCAGGTCGGGCTGGTCGGCCTGATTGAAGACGGCCGAGGCGCCGGGAGCGAGCTCGTCGAGCTTATCTTCAGCGATGCGGACGCCGTCGGGGTCATAGTAGTCGACAATGAGCGAAGCAGGGAACATGCCGGCGTTCTGCACCCAGAGGGACGTGTTCTCGACCCCGAGGGTGTAGGGCTGGCCAATGAGGGTGGCGGAAGCGGGGGGGGCAGTGGGCTGGGCCTTGAGGCTGCGAGGGGTGGCGAAGATCAGCAGCATTGCCAGCAGCGGCAGAAGAATGGCGCCCGCCGCCGCTGTCCACACCCACCTCCTCATGTTCTGATACGTCCTCTTCCCCCCATGCCTGAACCTGATGTCCTATCGTAGCTCGGCTCTATCAGGAAGTCAATTCAGCTCAGCGTGGCGGGCGTAAGCAGTGCGGGAGGGTGAGCGATTCAGCTCACGCTCACCGCGTCGTGGAGCCGCCGGATGACTGCTGTTTCTTCTCCCCTGTGCTTCAGCGGCATCATTATACCGTATGCCAGGGGATGTCGCTGGGCTGACCAGAGGTTGGTCTGCTGGTGCTCGGTCGGGGCGGAAATGGGGCAGGGGTGCTCCGATTGGTCGGCATCTCTACGGAGCACCCCTGGGGGTAGGGATGGGCTCTTCGCTACAGCAATAGCGGCGATTTTCACATAGGCGGTGAGCGCTCCGTTAGACCTAGCAAGGAGGGTGGAGACCACTGACACAAAGGCGAACGCCGCAAGGGGCTTTCCCGCCAAGGATTGCCGGGGTAGCCCCCTGGCCAACTTGCGGCGTTCGCAGGTACGCTGTCGGATGCCATGTCCCAACCTCCTTCGGCAGCCCGGCGGCCATAGCCTGTCGGCCTTAGGCCCGTAGCTTTGCGCTCCGCCCTTTCGGACGGTTTGCTCTTATCGGGAGTGTGGACGTTCCGCTTGGAGTTACCCAGTTAACATAACTAGGCTCTATAGTTAAGACATCGACAGCGCCGAAGTGTTACACGGAATTTGCATCGTCGGGGGAATTATTCGACGGTGGTGGGAATGCAGCTAGGGGGTTGCCTCCGGCGGCTTCTGTGTGGGGGCGAAGCCGTGCCGCATGAGGTTCTCGGTTACGGTGCGGGGCTCCATGAACTGCCTGATGTAATCGGGGCCGCCGGCCTTGGAGCCGATGCCGGACATGGCGAAGCCTCCGAACGGCTGGCGGGCGACCATGGCGCCGGTGCAGCCACGGTTGATGTACAGGTTGCCGACACGAAAGCGCTGGCGGGCGAGCTCGATGTGGGAGGCGCTGCGGCTGTAGAAGGAGCCGGTGAGCGCATACGGCGTATCGACGGCGATGTCGATGGCCTCCTCGACGGTCGAGGCGCGCAGGATCGCCAGCACAGGGCCGAAGATCTCCTGCTGGGCGATGACGGCGTGTCGGTCGACGTCGCCGAAGATGACAGGGGCTACGTAGAAGCCTCCGTCCCGTGGGGGCTCGCCCTGGAAGAGGAGGGATGCCTCGCTGCGGGCGATCTCGATGTAGCGTTCGATTCCGGCCTTGGCCTCGGCGGTGATTACGGGCGGCACGAAGGTGGTGGGGTCTTCGGCCGGGCCGACGCGCAGGCTGCGCGTGGCCTCGACAACCCGTGAGACGAGGCGATCGTATATGGTGTCGAGGGCGATGACGCGGCTGCAGGCGCTGCACTTCTGGCCCGCGTAGCTGAAGGCGCTCTTCACGATGCCGAGGACGGCCTGGTCGAGGTCGGTGTCGTCGTCGACGATGACGGCGTTCTTGCCGCCCATCTCGGCGATGACCTTCTTGACGCCTCGTTGGCCTTCCTTGGTCTGACCGGCCGTCTCCACGATCCACAGCCCCACCTCGCGGCTGCCGGTGAAGGCAATGAGGTCAACATCGGGATGCTCCACGAGTGTGGCGCCCACGGCGCTGCCGGGACCCGGCAGGAACTGGGCTACCCCAGGCGGTGCTCCGGCGCGGTGGAGGATCTCGATGAGGCGGGCAGCAATCAACGGCGCCGGCCCCGCTGGCTTGAGGATGACCGTGTTGCCGGCCACGAGCGCCGCCGTCGTCATGCCGCAGGAGATGGCCAGCGGGAAATTCCAGGGGGAGATGATGGCGGCCACTCCGCGGGGTTGATAGCGATAGTCGTTGTACTCGCCGGGCAGGGAGAGCAACTCCTTGGGGCTGGCCAGGGCGAGCGCCTCGCGCGCGTAGTACTCCAGGTGGTCGATGGCCTCGTCAAGGTCGCCGTCGGCCTCGCGCCAGGGCTTGGCCTCCTCCAGGATCTCGATGGCGGCCAGGTCGTGGCGCTCGCGTCGCATAATGGCCGCCGCGTCGAACAGGACCTGCGCTCGCTCCCTTGCCGATCGGTCTCGCCAGTCGGGGAACGCTTGTCTGGCGGCTTCGATTGCTTGACGCGCGAGATCGATGTCCGCCAGTGCCACATCGCAGATGACCTCGTCCGGGCGGGCCGGGTTGATGCTCGGCTGCCGCTCGGTCGGCTCGGCGTGCTCGCCGGCCACAAGCGGGCCGCAGGTCTCGGGAAGGCGCGCCCTGAGCTGCTCAATGGCAGCGGTGAGCTCCTGCCGGCCGCGCGCCGTGTGGAAGGGCGTGTCGGGGACGTTGCGGAACGGGCCGGGGACGTCGGTGGGCCGGACGCGGGGAATTGTCGCCGAGGGTGGTCCTGCGGGCGGCGTCACGTCGGGCGCGGCCAGCAACTCGGAGATGGGGGCTCTCTCCTCGAACATCTCGAAGAGCCAGGACTGGCTGGACGCGTTCTCGAGCAGGCGTCTCACCAGGTAGCCCATGCCGGGGATGAGATCACCCACCGGGGCGTAGATGCGGAGTCGCTCGTGGGTGGCGACGGCTGCCTGTAGCGCCTCTGCCATCCCGTACAAGAGCTGGAACTCGAGGGCGCGCGGCGGCAATCCCCGCTGGCGCGCGGACACGATGGCGTGGGCGATCGAGCGTGCATTGTGCGTACCGAACGCTGGGAGCAGGTGAGGGTACGCGTCGAGCAGGACCTCCGTGCAGCGCTCGAAGTTCGCGTCCGTCTCCGCCTTGCTCTCGAACACCGCGGTGGGCCAGCCGTGCTGGGCGTTGACAATGCGCTCCTCGTCCCAGTAGGCTCCCTTGACCAGCCGGATCGTCAGGGGAGCGCCGCGGTCTCTCGCGAATTGCGTCAGGCCGCGGAGGTCGTCGACGGTGTCAAAGAGGTAGGCTTGCAGGGCCACGCCGATATGCGGGTAGCTGGCGAACTCAGGCTCCGCCAGCAGCTCGCGGAGGATGCGCAGGGTCGGGTCCTTGTATTCGTATTGTTCCATGTCCACGTTGACGAAGGCCTCCGCCTCGACGGCGCGGCGCATGATCGGGCGGATGCGTTCAAGAACGCGAGCGGTGGTGTCGTCCGGCGCGGCGGAGTTGAACTGCGAGTAGAGCGACGTCAGCTTGATCGAGACGTTGAGGCGGGGGACGGCACCCCACGGCGCTTCGTCGAGCGCAGGGTTGGCGGGCCAGCCCCGGACAACCTGATCGAGGGTATCGAAGAGCTCGAGATAGCGGGCCTGGTACTCGTCCGCCTCGGCCTCGCTCACGGTGGCCTCTCCCAGCAGGTCGAGCGAGAAGCCGAGGCCGTCGGCGTGCAGTTTCTCCAGGACGGGCACGGCTTCCCGCGCCGTGCGACCGGCTTTGAAGCGCCGGCCCACTTCCAGGACGCTGCTCTGCACGAGACGGGCGAGGTCTTTTTGGGCCAGCGCGCTCGAGCTGAGGGTGGTGGCGAGGCGCCGGGGCAGCAGGCTGAACTCCTCGCCGCCGAAGTAGTCGCGGAAGTGGCTGACTATCGCCTCTTCGTCTTGGAGCATAGGAAACACGTCGACGAAGCGCAGGACCTGCGTCTTGAGCGCTTCGTCGGACACGGCACGGCGGAGGAGCTGCTCGTACCACCATTCGCCCTCCCAGAGGTGGGGGCGATGGCGGTCCATCACCTCGATCAGCTCGCGTCCCAGGCGGAAGATCTCTTGCTCGGTCTCGTGGCTTGTCATCGCTTTGCTTCATCCAGACATCGGCGTCGGATGTGGTCTCCCTTCATTTGAGCCGATTATACACTGGCTTCCTGTAAGGCGCGATTCTGCGACTTCGGGCGAGAGGTGGCGGGGGCAAAGGAGCCAAGAAGAGGACGAGGCGAAGGCGAGGCCAAGCTTAGGGCTGGCCAGCACTCTGGTTCCTATCCAGTGGCAGACGTAGGCGTAGGAAGCCCAGCCGCCATCGGCAACGCCTACGCCGACGAGATCCTCTTCGCCGCCGGCATCCACCCCTACCGCAAGCGCATAGAGCTACCGCCGGAAGCCGAAGCTTGCCTCTATCAGGCCATCCGCTCTGTGCTGGGCGAAGCAGCCGCCATCGTTGCCGACCGCGTGGAGAATGAGAGCCTGCCCGTCGCTGAGTACCGGGACCACCTGAAGGTGCACCGCCGCGACGGCCAGCCCTGCCCCAAGTGCGGCTCCCCCATCACCGAGATCACCTCCAACCAGCGCATCACCAGCTTCTGTCGTCACTGCCGGAAGTAGATGCGGGGAGCCCCTGGCAGGCTCAAACACTCTTACCCAGCCAGCGCCTCCTGGCATACCACGCGCCTGCCGCCAGAGCGATTGCTACGGCGATGCCCCCTGCTGCGAGGCCGATGTAGTAGTAGGAGGAACTTGCCGTATCGGACTGGTGAAGCGACAGATCGGCGCTGTTGTCCACCCGCAGTTCCACTATGCCGCCGACAGATCGAGGGTGGAAGACATCCGCGAACGCGTCGGCGATGATCTGGTAGCCGCTGTCATTGGCGTGGACGCAGTCCGGCAGGATGTCAGAGGGTCCCAAAAGGGCTGGAAAGACGCCACCAGGGACAAGGTCGGCGACTCTGGCGTCGTGAGCGGCAGCTATCGACCGGATCAGGTCATTAGCCCCCTGCGGGAGCCCTAGACCAGGATCCCCCTCAAGGACTATCTCACCCAGTGGCACCATGGCAGGCGGGCAACCGGGCCCCGCGAGCGAATTGAAGTAAGTCATGACAATTATCGGGGTATCAGGGCCCGCCGCCGTGCGCAACTCGTCTAGGGTGAAGTCGAAGTTGGCGGAGAACGTTGCGAAAGTGGTGCCGATGGCGGTTTGGCACGCCGGGGTAAAACCACCTGCACAGATGCCGAGGAGTGCCAACAAGTCGTTGCCGCCGATATCGACAGTCACCACCTCAACGTCGTTATTGGGGTCCTCATCGCCGTTACGGGCTTCCAGTTCCGCCAGTGCCGCGGGCAACTGGTCACTGATCAGCGAGGTGCTGGTGGCGCCAGGTATGCTCAGGTTGTTCAGGAACAGGTCAGCGTCCCATGCATCTTCTGACTCTAAGAAGTCGCGGAAGAGCGGTACGTATCCCTTAGTGGCAGGGTCAGAAGCGCCGTAGCCCCACCCTAGCGAGTCTCCCAATGCCAGATATTCGGGCAGGGGCTCCGTGGAGTAGGTGGTATCGCTGGTCAGCGCGTAGCCAGCGGCCAGGGCAGCGACCACGGCGGGAACAAGTAGGAACAGCAGCAGACGTTTCATGATCGGGCCTCCTTTGTCTAAGGTGACGTGATCTATACACCAATCCGCATAAGATGTCAAGGTGTTTTACAGACTTACTCGGGATTCCACCGTGCAGGACGAAGGGCTCCACCTGCCCTGGTTGCGGTAGTGGTGAAGCGTATGACATAGTGGCTGCGTGGAACAGACCATCTTGGTGATCTGCTTCGGTTCAGGCCCGTCGGCCCCGCTGAGCTAGGATGCTGGTCCAGCACAAGTGGCTCGTCCTGGTGGCGGCGGTCTTCGGCCTGTTCATGGCCATCCTCGACTCCTCCATCGTCAACATCGCGATCCCCTCTATCGAACGCGGCCTTCACACCGATATCGAGACCGTTAGCTGGGTGCTGAACGCCTACAACCTGGTGTTCGCGGTGCTGCTGATCCCGGCCGGCCGCCTGGCAGACAGGTTCGGCCGTAAGAGGCTCTTCCTGCTCGGCATCGGCATCTTTGCGTTTTGCTCACTGGGCGCGGGCCTTTCGGGGCGGATCGAGGTGCTGATCGCGTGGCGCGCCGCTCAGGCCATCGGCGCAGCGATCATGGTGCCGGTGAGTTTGGCCATCGTCACGCTAGCCTTTCCTGCTCAGCAACGAGGTCTGGCATTGGGCATATGGGGCGCTATGGCAGGAGTGGCGGGAGCGGTGGGCCCCACGCTCGGCGGGATCCTCACCGAATACGCGGGCTGGGAGTGGATCTTCCTTGTCAACGTTCCGGTCGGGCTGGTGGCAGTGCTGGCGGGCTTCGTCATCATCCGGGAGTCGAAGGACCCCGAGGCGATGCCGGGCATAGACCCAGCGGGGACGGCCATGCTGTCCATTTCGCTGTTCTCGCTCACGCTCGCGCTCATCCGCGGTCAGGCGGTCGGATGGTCCTCGCTTTTCATCATTGGCCTGCTTGTCACATCGGCTGTGGCCGGGGTGCTCTTCGTTCTGGTGGAGAGTATCGTCAGTCACCCGATAGTTGACCTGCGTATGCTGCGTGAGAGGACATTCTCCACCGCCAGCGTGATGATCCTGTTGTTTGGGCTCGGCTTCTTCGGCGCGCTGTTCTTCGCCATTCAGTATCTCCAGGTCGTAGAGGGCTACTCGACGCTGAGGGCGGCGCTCGCGGTTACGCCGTTCTCGGCATCGATCATGCTTACCGGGCCGTTGGCGGGGCGGCTGACGGATCGCTTCGGGCCACGGCCTATGGTGATAGCGGGAGTGCTGATCTTCGGCGCCGCTCTGTTCTCCGCTTCGCGTATGACAGGCGGAGTGCCCTATCCGCAGATAGCGTGGCGATTCGTAATGGCTGGCGTTGGAGCGGGGCTGACCTTCGCGCCTGTGACCAGCGCTGTGATGGGTTCGGTGAGAGGCGGAAGGGCGGGCGTGGGCGCGGGCGTGTTCAATGCGGCCAGACAGGTGGGGTTCACCCTGGGGCTGGCCATTCTGGTAGCGGTCTTCGTGGGAGCTCTACCCCCGCGGATGGCCGAGGCTCAGGAGCAGGCGCAGACTCTGGTCGAGCAGTCCGAGCTGCCGGCGCCTGTCAAGGAGGGCATCATCGAAGGGATGCGCAGCGCTCCGCCGGAGGAGATACAGCAGGCGGTGCGGTCAGGCACGAAGCCGACGTTCGACCTCTACGAACAGGTGAAGGAAGCTGTCGGAGCGGAGCTGGCCGATCCGCTGCGGCCAACCCTTGACGAGCTATCGCAGGAGCTGCAGGTCGTCTTTGCAGGGCAGGTCGCCAACGCGTTCGAGCGCTCGTTCCTGGTGGGGGCGATCTTCGTCTGGGCAGGCGTGGTGCCTGCGCTTCTGCTGGGGCGAGGGCCGGTGGGAGGGCGTCAGCGCGCAAGGCAGCAACAGTGATATACTGCTCCCCACGGCTGCCAAGCTGAATCGAGAGCGAGGGAGGCCGCGATGCGCGCGTTGTTTCTTCTTCTTCGCTTTGTAGTTGTCGCCTGGGCGGTAGTGGCCACGTGGTGTCTGTACGCGCTCACACAGCGATACAAGAGCAGTCGCGCCTGCCCATACAGTTGGCGCTGGATGCTTGATAACCTGCCGCGGCGGGTGGTGCACCCGCTTCGGCAGATAGTTGACAGCTTTCGCGTAGGTAGAGGCCACACGGTTCTTGAGGTGGGCCCGGGCCCGGGCTATTTCAGCGTCGAGGTCGCTCGCAGGGTTGGCCCTGAGGGACGGCTGGTCTGTGTGGACATTCAGCCCGAGATGACAGGGGCGCTTCGCCTCCGTCTGCTGCAAGAAGGAGTTACGAACGCTCTGCCGGTGGTGGGGAACGCTCTAGACTTGCCTTTGGCTGAAGGCTCGGTTGATCGCGCCTTCCTGGTCACCGTCCTGGGAGAGGTTCCTGACCGGGCGAAGACGCTGGCCGAGCTGCGACGAGTCCTCAAGCCTGGCGGCATCCTGTCCATCACCGAGGCCCTGCCGGACCCCGATTATCAGTTCCCGGATGTCGTCCGCGACCTCTGCCGAGCCAGCGGCTTCCGGTTGCTGGAGCACCATCGGCGCTTTCTTGGCTTCACGATGAACTTCGCGGCGAGCGACGCCGCTGCCGCTTCTTGACCGTCGGGTCGCGACCCTTGACCGCTTATGTGCTAGATTAGCAGCGTGGGAGGGACAGTGACGGATGTCCCTCCTGTCTCAAGCAGGCAGCAGGAGGTGGGAAGTTGAGCACGCAGGCGGACCACGAGGCCAGGCTGAAGAAGATCCAGGCGAAGATGGATGAGCAGGACATCGACGTGCTGATCGCCACGAGGCTGAGCACCGTGGGGTACGTCTTTGGCGCTTTCGTCCCCTGGCGGGGCGTCGCCGTCATTCCGCGCGATGGCGAGCCGCAGCTATACGTGCTGGGACTCGATAGCGAACGCGTGAAGGACGACGGCTTCTTCAAGAATGTGACCGGTGTGGCTCCCCTGCCGGGGATGGCTCTGTGGGACCAGATTCTCTCACATCTTAGAGCGAAAGGGCTGGAGAAGGGGAGAATAGGGATCGAGCTGGGCCACTCGCCTATCAGGATAGAGACCTTCCTGCTGGCCAGCGAGTACGAGCTCCTGAGGGAGGCCTTCCCTCAGGCGACCTTCAAGAACGCCACCCACTTTCTGAATGAGATATTCATCATCAAGGACGAGGCCGAGATCGAATCGTTCAGGCAGGCCGCCGAGATCTGTGACCTGGGGCTGGGCGTGGTGCTCAAGGAGCTGAGGGTTGGCATGACGGAGACGGAGGTGGCGGGCATCGCCGAGTACGCCATGAGGAAGGCGGGCAGCGAACTCAACTGGACGTTCACCGGCGGCCAGGAGATAGGCTCGGGCGTGAGAACGGCGTATTACTGGGGAGGGTGCACTCCGCCCACCAGGAAACGGATCGAGCCCGGCGACAACGTACTGCTGGACCTGCACGCCATGTACAATCTGTATCTGGGCGACCTGGCCCGCAACGCCATAATGGGCGAGCCTACGCCCGAGCAGCGGGAGCTAGCGGACGTCTTTGTCGCTGCCTGCGACCTGTTGTTGGAGAGCATGAAGCCGGGGGTGACATACGGTGAGGTGTCGGACAAGGTGGACGCCTTCATGGATAGAACGGGCTATAGGCAGTATGCCCTGCCGGGCTACGGTCACGGCATAGGCATACTGGGCAACGAATGGTATCCCCTGCTGATGAACTCCAGCGTGCCCTACGAGTCGAAGGGAGACCTGGTGCTTCAACCGAACATGGTTGAGGTTGCGGCCTTAGTGCTGAACAGGCCGGGCGTAGGCGGCATGAGGATGGAGATGACGGTGCTCATTACCAAGGACGGAAACGAGCCGCTGAACAAGGTGCCCTTCGAGCCGGCAATCATCGAGCGGTAGCCGTTGCCGTAGGCAGGAAGGGGGCAAGCCATGCGATTCGTGGTGCTGGGTGGGGCAGGCGACATGGGGAACCAGGCAGTGCGTACCCTGGCTAGTCATCCGGATGTGAGCGAGGTGATGGTAGCCGAGCTCAACCTGGCGGCGGCGCAGGAGCTGGCCGGGGAGCTAGGCGGCGTGGTGCAGGCCTGCCGAGTGGATGCTACTGACCACCAGGCGCTGGTGGAGACCATTCGCGGGTATGACGTGGCGCTCGGTTTTGTTGGGCCCTTTGTCTATTTTGAGGGGCCGCTGGCCCGCGCTGCCATCGAGGCTGGTGTGCATTACGTCAGCATCGCCGACGATTACGAGGCGGCACGGGAGGCCCTGGCGCTGGACGAAGCGGCGAAGAAGGCGGGCGTGGCGGTGCTAACCGGCCTGGGCAACTGCCCTGGCCTGACTAACTTGATGGCGAAGAAGGGGGCGCTGGCCATGAGCCAGCCTCGCCGCATTCACATCGCCTGGTTCGGCGGGGCCGACGATGCCGGTGGCTATGCAAACTATCGCCACGCAGTGCACATCTTCTGCGGGAAGGTGCCCTCGTTCAGACGCGGGCGAGAGGTGCTGGTTCGCTCTGGCAGTGGCAAGGAGATGGTGCAGTTCCCGCCGCCGTGCGGTCGCTTGCCGGTCTACCACACCGGTCACGCTGAGCCGGTGACCATCCCCCGAAATATCGCGGGGCTGGAGACGGTAACGCTCAAGGGCGGCATCTGGCCGGCCTGGCTGGCCCGGGCGGGCATCCTGCTGGAGCGGGTGGGCCTGGTGCGAGGCGAGCGGAGCCAGAGATTCTGGGCCGCTACCTTCCATCGCGTGCTGCCGCGGCTTCCGGCAGGAAAATGCACGGTGTCGGGCTTTCGGGTGGACGTGTACGGGGAGCAGGACGGCGGCCAAGCGCATCGCCGATATACGTGCGTGGGCCGGATGAAGAACATCACCAGCATCCCGGCTGCGCTGGGGGCAGTGATGCTGGCGCAGGGGGAGATCGCTGAGCGGGGCGTCTTCGCGCCGGAGGCGGTGATCGATCCGGAGGTTTTCCTGGCCAGGTTGGAGCCGCTGGGCGTGAAGGTCGAGGAGCACGAGGGGTAGAAGGGCTCTCGTTCCGCTGCTGGCCAACGGAAAAGGGGGAGGGCATTTGCCCTCCCCCTTCGGATGTCAGTCGATGGTGATGCCAGCTACGGGTCTACCGGCATCCCCAGGCACTGCACGTCGCTGGCGGTGATCAGCACCAGCAGGCTGTCGTACTTGTCCACTGTGGCGAGGGTGGTGATGTCGGGCTGATCGGGCACGTAGCGCTGCCAGCCCCCTGCGTCTAGTCCATAGGCGATAGCGAAGTCGCTGGCGATGCAGTTCAGGGCCGTGTCCGCAGCCGTGGCGTCGGCTCCCGTCCAGACGAAGTTGTTCCAGCCGATCGGCAGGTCGAAGTCGCGGGTGTCCGCGGCCGGCGTTGGGCTGGGCGTAGGGCTGGGAGTGGGGCTAGGGGTCGGCGTGGGGGTAGGGCTGGGGCTCGGGGTAGGAGCGGGCTCTGTGGCCCAGGGGTGGAAGACAACCGCACCCCTGACGTCGTCTGGAGGGGGACACTCGGTACCGTCGTCGTCCTCATCGTTGAAGATGCGGTTGGCGATGTCGCTCCTGGCAAGGCCTGCGCCTCCCCAGTAGTTGTAGGTGGCATCAACGGTGTTCTCGGCACCACAGTGCAGCGACACGTAGTAGTGCCCAGCGCTGAGAGGCCCGCTGAAGCTGTTGGCGTTCTCCGGTGAGCCGCCGATCTGTATGAAGGACTCTGCTGGCATGGGCGATACCAGGATGCCGTCGCTGTCGGTGACAATATCGTTGCGTAGCAGCCGGATATGGTTCGTGCTGGTGAGATACACCTGAGCGATGTCGTTGCCCGAGATGGTGTTGTCCGCCACGAGGGCCAGGTCTGGGCCGTCCGTGAGGATACCATGGTCCGTGTTGTCAACTATATCGTTGCTGAGGATATGGGTGGCCTCACTGCCCATGAGAACTATGCCGTCCCCATTGGCGTGGATGTTGCTGGCCTCGATGATGGTATCGGTGGCGCCTATATCCACAAATATGCCGGCACCCCAGGCGCTCACGTCCACGTCGGTGATCGTGGTGTTGTCCACCCCATGAACGTCGATGCCCGTATCGCCACCGCCGGGCCCGTGCCCCGCCAACGTGAGGTGGCGGATGGTGACGTCGTCGGCAGTCACGTCGATGCCGTCGATGCAGCCGACTGTGCCGTCGATAACGATCTTGTCGATGTCGACATCCGCCTGACCCTCTATGGTGAGCTTCCTGTCCACCACTATGCCAGCGTCGTATGTCCCCTCGCAGAGCCGTATGATGTCGCCGTCGGCGGAAGCTCCGAGGGCGCCAGCAATGCTGGCGTAGGCCGTTGTCGTGGAGCATTCGCTCGGCTGGCCGACATCATCGGCGTCATTGACCCAGCGCACCGTCTGGGCTTCGGCCAGCCAGCCCTGCCAGCTGCCTAGAGCAATGGTGAGGACGGCCACCACCGCCACAAGCGCTACGACTGCTGTCCTGGAGCGAACCCACCTCATGATCAACCTCCTTTGATTCCGCTGACTCCCAAGCAGGCGACATTAGTGACGGACAGGATGGTACGCGGGGCTGCATCTCACGTCAAGGCAGGATTGGCCGCTTGGCCGTCGTGCGGGCGGTCATCGACCCGCTGTCGGCTAGGCGGGTGGAGCGGTGGCGGCCGCTTCGTAGAGTCCCCTCAGGCGGCGCGTAAGCGGCCCCGGCCTGCCGCTGCCCACGTTTGCGCCGTCGACTGCCACCAACGGCAGCAGCCCGGCCACGGCGTTGGTGAGAAACGCCTCCTCGGCGGCTCGCAGCTCGTCCAGAGTGAGCGAGACTTCGCGGGCGCCGATGCGGGCCGCGCGGGCCAGCTCGAGCACCGCAGCGCGGGTGATACCGGCGAGCGCGCCGTCCTCCACGGGCGGCGTGAAAAGTTCGCCGTCCCGAACGAGGAAGACGTTGGTGGCGCTCCCATCCGCGAGGCGGCCACGGCTGTTGAGGAAGAGCGCCTCGTCCAGGCCGGCGCGGCGGGCCTGCTCCCTGGCCAGCAGGCTGTCCAGGTAGTTCAGCGACTTGACTCGGGTCAAGGGAGACGTCTCGTTGCGGCGCACGCGGGCGACGAGGGCGGACATGCCGCGCTCGTACAGCTGTTGCGGGTAGTCCGTTGCGGCTCGTGCCTGGATCAGGAGTGAGGGTCGCCCGCTGGCTGAGCCTGCCGTAAGGGTGAGGCGCACGCGGGCGTCCTCCAGGCCGCAGCGTTCGGTCAGCGTCCGCACGGCGGCCCGTAGGTCGGCCAGAGTCTGGGGCAGCACAATGCCGAGGGTCTGTGCTCCCGCTTCCAGTCGGTCGAAGTGGCGTTCCAGCAGGTAGACGACGCCTCGGCGGGCTCGGAAGCTCTCGAACAAGCCGCGACCGTGAAGCAGCCCGGCATCGTCGGCGGCGACCTTTGCCTCCGCTGAAGGGAGGTAGGCTCCGTCGAGGTAGACCCACGTCACGGCAGTCCCTCGCCGACCAGCACCCGCGTCATGGCTGCGCCTTTGTGCAGCGTCTCTTCGTACTCCCACGCTGGGTCGGAGTCGGCGACGATGCCCCCGCCCACGTGGAACGAAGCGATGCCGTCTTTGATGACCATCGTGCGGATGACGATATTCAGGTTCGTGGAGCCGTCGAAGCCGATGTAGCCGATGGCGCCGGTGTAGACGCCGCGGGCCACCGGCTCCAGTTCGTCGATGATCTGCATGGCGCGGATCTTCGGCGCGCCCGTGATCGAGCCGCCAGGAAATGTGGCCCTCAGCAGGTCGACGATGTCTCTGTCGAGCCGGAGGCGGGCCTGCACGGTGGAGGTCAGATGGTGGACCGTAGCGTAGGTTTCCAGCTCATAGAGGCCGGGCACAGCAACGCTCCCCACCTCAGCCACCTTGCCGAGGTCGTTGCGTTCCAGGTCGACGATCATGACGTTCTCGGCTCGATCCTTCACGCTTGCCAGAAGCTCTTTGGCCAGAGCGTGGTCAGATTGCGGGTCGAGGCCGCGCGGGCGCGTCCCCTTGATCGGTCGCGTTTCGATCAGGCGGTCACTTGACTGATAGTGGAGGAAGCGCTCTGGCGATGACGAGAGGACGGCGAAGTCAGGGTAGCGCAGGTAGGCAGCGAAGGGAGCCGGAGACTGGGCGCGCAGGCACAGGTACGCGTCGAACGGGTCGCGGCCGCAGGGAACCTGAAATCGCTGCGACAGGTTGACCTGGTAGATATCGCCTGCCCGGATGTAGGCCAAAGCCCGCCTCACTGCGGCCTCGTAGGCCTGCCGGCTGAAGGTGCTCCGCAGCCCGTCGAGATGGGGAGGCAGGCCCGGGACAGGTGGCAGCGGGGCCAGGGGACGCGGGTCGAACGGATGCACGCGGTCGTAGAAGGCCAGGAGGCAGTCCGGTATCTTCAGGTCATCAACAGTTGTGTCGGGAAGGCGTTCGATGTGCTGTCTGAGACCGTAGCCAAGGTAGCCAACGGCTGCGCCGCCACGCATATGCTCTCGCTCGGACAGCAACGCATGGAGCACATCGAAAGGGTCGGCCTGGAAGCGCTCGCTGGCGCCGTGGCAGCGCTCGACCTGCACCCGCCGCCCCCAGCAGCGGAACACAACGGAGGGGTCGGCACCCCAGAAGGAGCGCGAGCCGAGACGGCCGTTGGCCATGGCGCTGTCTAGCCAGAAGCCGTACGGCTGCGAACAAACGGTGCGTAGGGTGGCGAGGTCAGCCCGCTCCACGACCCCCTAGTTTCAGGCAGTCTGTTGGGCTGGGTCAAGCCTCTGTTCAGGGTCATGCGTGCGCTTGCGCACCGCCGCACCCAGGACGGCGTGGCGGAAGCGACCGCAGGGTTCCAGGTTGACAAAGGGATATTAACGCTATATAATATGCAGAAACTGTAGAAAGAATTGTCTTAGGAGGAGAAAATGACGGAGAATGTATCGACTGCACGATTCGGCGGTTGGAACCTGACGTTCCGGTACATGGACGTTATCTTGCCCTTCACCTTTCTGTTGCGCGTCGCTATGGGCTGGATCTTCGTCTGGTCAGGGTTCGACAAGTTACTGGGCGACTGGACATCGGCGGGCTTCCTGGTCAACGCTACCACGGGGCCCCTTGAGGGCTGGTTCGTGGATCTGGGGACCAACAGTGCGGCTGTCGATGTCATCGATGGGCTGGTCATCTCGGGCCAGATCCTCATCGGCATCACCCTGATCCTGGGCGTGCTCACCCGCTTCAGCCTGTTCTGGGCCGGGGCGATGATTTTCATGTTCTACATCGCCCAGTTCCCGCCAGCGAACAACCCCTTCCTGGATGAGCACATCATTTACATCGGCGTGTTTCTGCTCCTGGGCGCGCTGGGAGCGGGCCGTATTCTCGGCCTGGACGCGCTCATAGAGAGGCTGCCTTTCGTGCGCAGGATTCGGGGCGCCGAGTACTTCCTGGGATAAACCGGTCGAAGCGTCTGTAGAGACGCTGGGATCAGAACCAGCGGCCCGTGGGCGGCGGGGCAGGAGGGCCAGGCGGCAGGCAGAGGGAATTGGTATACTGCCTGGAAATAGGGCCTAGGCGTTTCTGCCTCCGGGGGGTTGCCGCGCCTAGTCCCAACTGGGAGGGGGAGACTCAGCTATGGGAAAGATCGCTGGTGACCTCACTGAGCTCATAGGCAGCACCCCGCTCGTCCGATTGAACAGGATGGCGGAGGGACTAGAGGCCACGGTAGTGGCAAAGCTGGAGTCCTTCAATCCCTGCGGCAGCATCAAGGACAGGATCGGCGTCTCCATGATCGAGGCGGCTGAGGAGGATGGCCTCATCACCAGAGATACGCTGATCGTCGAGCCGACAAGCGGTAACACCGGCATAGGCCTGGCCTTCGTCTGCGCCGCCAAGGGCTACAGGCTCATCCTCACCATGCCCGACACGATGTCCGTCGAGCGAAGGCAGCTTCTCGCCGTTTTTGGGGCAGAGGTTGTCCTCACCCCCGGGTCGGAGGGAATGCCAGGCGCCGTAAGGAAAGCCGAGGAGATCGCCGCCAGCCATCCCAATGCCTTCATACCACATCAGTTCAGGAATCCCGCCAACCCTGCGATCCACCGTGCGACGACCGCCGAGGAGATATGGCGCGATACTGATGGTCAGGTGGACATCCTGGTAGCTGGGGTAGGGACAGGAGGAACGATCACCGGCGTGGCGGAGGTCATTAAGAAAAGGAAGCCGGAGTTCAAGGCCATCGCTGTTGAGCCGGTGGACTCGCCGGTCCTTTCCGGCGGCAAGCCAGGCCTCCACAAGATCCAGGGCATCGGGGCTGGCTTCGTGCCGGAGGTGCTAAGGATGGACCTGGTCGATGAGATCATTCAGGTCAGCAGTGATGATGCTGGAGAGGTCGCCCGGCAGTTGGCCAGGCAAGAAGGGATACTGGTCGGCATATCCTCGGGGGCGGCGGTCTGGGCAGCCTTGGCGGTGGCCAAGAGACCCGAAAACAGAGGAAAGCTGATCGTGGTGATTCTCCCCGATACTGGCGAACGCTATCTTAGCACCGATCTCTTCCAGTTGGACGGTTGAGTCAGCCCCAAGGTTCGGTCATCGAAAGCAGACCTGATCCCCTGCATTAGCCTCTAGTCGGCTCGTCTGGTAGACTGCCGCTGTTCAGCCGCGGAATCCAAGCCAAACGTCGCGTGACAGACTGAGGTGGCTTGATGATCATGCCGTTCGGTTCCAGGCGCCGGGCGATCTTGCTCGGCCTGACGTTGCTCCTGGCTCTAGCTCTGATCGCCGCGGCCTGCGGCGAGGAGGAGGGAGAGGACGAGATCAAGGACATCCAGCGTAGCCCGGACACGCCCATCGTTATTCCCGCGGATGTGCCTATCATGATCGGCGTCTCAGTGCCGCTTCCGCACCACCTACACGAACGCGGCGGAGGGCACGCCCGGCGGCGGCGCGGATGGCGGCCAGGGTGGAAGGGAGCCTAGCGTCGGGTGTGGTGAGGTGGTGGTATCAGGGCGAGAGGTAGGCGTTGGATGGGGGTACGGCCCCCGGCAGGATCAGAACCATCCCCTCGATGGTGCTATCAGGTAGAGCGAGGCAGTTGGGGACGAAGGCCAGAATGCTCTCGACATCGATCAGGTAGAGCGCGGCGATGTCGGAGAGGTTATCCCCCGGCCTGACGTGGTAGATGATGCCGTCGACGCTGGGGATGAGGAGTTGCTGACCAACCAGCAGGAGGTTCGGGTCGTAAACGACGCCTGGGTTGTTCCAGAGGATGTAGGACGGGCTGATAGCGAAGACCGCCGCGATGCCAGAGACGGTATCCCCAGGCTGGACGGTGTAGAGGAAGTAGGCGGGTTGGAGCTCCGGTGTGGGCTCAGGGGTGAGTATGGGTGGGGGCTCCGGGGTTGGCTCGGGCGTGGTTTCGGGCTGGCCGTTCAGTCCGGGGGAAAAGCCGGGGACGGTGGTCACGACGATGGGGGAGCGCTTGACGGGCTCAGTGCGGGCGAGGCGCTCGGCGCCCATGAGTCCGACGGCGGCCGCGGTCAGGGCCAGGCTGAGGAAGAGGCCGTGTAGGGCGTAGCGCCGGTATCCAGTCAGCGACGGTCGCTCCGCTTGTGGGTCCCAGGGGTCGTCCGGCTCTGGGGCTTCGTCGTCTTCGTTCGGCTGGTCGTTGGCGTTTGGGGCCTCGTCTTCGTCCGGTTGGTCGTTGGCGTCAGGGGTCTCGTCAGGGCTGGGCTGGTCGTTGGCGTCAGGGGTCTCGTCTAAGGAGGGCTCGTCGTTGGCGTCAGGGGTCTCGTCTTCGTCCGGCTGGTCGTTGGCGTCAGGGGCCTCGTCTAGGGCGGGCTGGTCGTTGGCGTCAGGGGCCTCGTCTAGGGCGGGCTGGTCGTTGGCGTCTGGGGCCTCGTCTAAGGCGGGCTGGTCGTTGGCGTCAGGGGCCTCGTCTAAGGCGGGCTGGTCGTTGGCGTCAGGGGTCTCGTCAGGGCTGGGCTGGTCGTTGGCGTCT
>CAZEJO010000019.1:26318-32822 GCA_964512285.1 uncultured Dehalococcoidia bacterium
GGGCTGGTCGTTGGCGTCAGGGGTCTCGTCAGGGCTGGGCTGGTCGTTGGCGTCTGGGGCCTCGTCTAAGGCGGGCCCGGTGCGGGCGCGCGGCGCTGCGCCCAGGCGGTGGCTGAGGCCCACCAGGTCGCTCAGTAGCTCCTGGATGGGGATGTCCTGCGGCTCTGGGGCCGGGGTGCTCTCCTTGGCCTCGATCTCGCCGTCCGCCTCAGCGCCTATCTGGGTGGCAAGGGTGCCCTCGGGCGCGGGGGCTTCGGCTTCCGCCGCGGCGTCGGGGGCGGGGTGGTCAGCCGAGGCTTCCGACTCCACGTCGGCCTCTGTCCTGTCCTGGTCGGGGGCCTGCGCCTCGGCGTCCGTGTCCAGGACGAGCTCCCGTTCCTCTTCGCCGCTGCCCGGCTTGCGCGCCAGGCGAAAGAGCTTCATGGGTGCTACTTTCCGTCTTTGCCGGCCTCAGGGCGGGCTTGTGGCATTGTGCTCAGGCGGTGTCTGATACCCACGAGGTCGTCCAGGAGGTCCTGGGCGGCGATGTCATCCAGCTCTGAAGCCAGGGTGCTCTCCTCGACCTCATTCTTGGCTTCACGGAAGATGTCGGCGAGGTCGGGGTCGAGGAGGTCGTCCTCCTCAGATTCCTTCTCTTCGGCGTCGATCTCGCTGTCCGCCTCGGCGCTTATCTGGCTCATGAGATCACCCTCGGGCGCGGGGGTTTCGGCCTCTGCTTCGGCGTCTGGGGTGGGGGCATCGGTCGGGGCCGCGGTCTCCACTTCGGCCTCGGTCGTGTCCTGGGCGGGGGCTTGCGCCTCGGCGTCCGTGTCCAGGACCAGTTCCTTTTCCTCTTCGCCGCTCTTCGGCTTGTGTCTCAAACGAAAGAGTTTCATAGACTGCACCTCCCGTTAACTTGTGGGCTGGGTGAGGGTGTCAGAGAACATGCTGCTGGCCATGGGAGGCACCAGGAGGAGTACGGCACCGGTGGCGCAGAGGGTGAGGGCGCCGAACAGTGCCATCTTGAAGGTGTGTCCTCCGGCGGCCGCTCTGGGGGCGAAGGCGTTTATCAGCGTCAGCGATAAGACGACGGTCATGACCATGAACGTGATGAAGCTCGTATCGAACTCCTGGAAGGTGAGGGCGCCGGGGATGCCGATCTCCTCGGGGCTGAGGGTCGTGGGTTCCTCGCTGCCGACGACGGCCTGGGCCTGGATGAGCTTGGTGTTGAAAGCGGAGACGATCTCGGTCATGAACACCAGGGTGCCGGCGAGGGCGATGTGCATGGGAACGACGACGTAGTTGAAGGTGGAGGAGACGAGCTTCCGCTTGGCCCGGAGGAGGGAGACCCTGAGAGCCATATCGGCTGAGAAGCGGCCCGCCTTCTCCGGGTCGCCGCCGAGGTTGACGGCGTCCCAGAAGGAGCGGACCACCCGGTGGACCAACTCGCTGCCGGTCTCGGCCATGAAGCGGAGCCAGGCGCGGCTGGTCTCTACGCCGACGGCGACACGGACGAGCAGCCGCTTCAGCTCTGGCTCCAGGGAGCCGATGGCCCGCCGGTCTATGTGATCGAGGCTCTCGATGACGGTGCTGCCGCGGGCGGCGGTGACACCCCCCAGGGAGCGGAGGAAGTCGGCGATGTCCCGGTCGCGGTCGTCGACCTTGCGCTCAAGCAGGTGGGTGACGATGCCCACCGGCAGGATCAGAAGGCCGGCGATGATAAGGGCCAGGCCTAAGCTCTGGAAGGCGAGGTAGGCGAGGAGGCCCATGAGGAGGGCGGCCGGGAAGAGGATACGGGCCAGGAGGGACATGAGCTTCTGCTCCGGCGACTTGTCCCGTAGCTTGTGGATCACTGGGTCGAAGGGGGCGATGCGGTAGATGAGCCAGGCGCCCAGCGCGGCGGTGGCGATGGCCACCAGCTCCACGGTGACGATGAGCACAGAGCCCATGGCGTAGATCATGTTGGAGATGAGGGCCACGAGGACCACCAGATTTGCTGACACCAGGAGGGCGACGAAGGCGTCGGTCCACTTGCGCAGGGACTCTAGGTCCGTCTCGTAGGCGTTGGTGTAGTCCTCCATCTGGACGTGGGTCTCGCGCTCCAGGAAGACGGCCTCGGGCTCGCCGGAGGCGAGGGAGTTGCCGAAGCGCAGGAGGAAATGGCGCATCACCTCGTCCTCGGCGCTCTCGGAGACCACCTGGCAGGCGGTGGTGAAGTCGTGGCCGAGGCTGCTGACCAGGTTGGCGACCTGGGCGAAGTAGGGGGAGGGGCCGTAGTTGAGCTTGGCGGCGGCCTCGAAGAGTTGCTCGCGGCTGACATTGGCGCTGGCGATGCAGGAGAGGTAGGTGAGGACGGTGAGCAGGTCGTACTGGTTGGCGTCGGGATCGAACAGCCAGCCGCTCTTGATGTGAGCGAGAGCCGGGTCCCTGCCGGGAGGGCCGTCCTCTTTAGAAGAGGCCTTGCCTCTTAGCCTTTGCCAGAACTTGATAAAGCTCATAAAAGTTCTTAACTCCGGAGCGGTGGAGCTTTTCCAGCACCTTGGCCCGCCGATCGAGCTCCTGGTACATGACGCGGCGTTTGTTGGGGGGTATGCCCCGCCTGACGGCGATCTTGTTCTCCAGAAGGTAGCTGTTCATGTAGCCGGT
The DNA here is from genome assembly GCA_964512285.1 of uncultured Dehalococcoidia bacterium. Classification (GTDB taxonomy): domain Bacteria; phylum Chloroflexota; class Dehalococcoidia; order SM23-28-2; family SM23-28-2; genus SM23-28-2. The sequence goes on from CAZEJO010000019.1 coordinate 28,944, forward strand.
GAACTCGTAGGTGTCGTTCTCTGGGTTCCAGTGGAAGACCTCGGCGAAGGCGAACGAGTCGGTGACGGGGTCGAAGCCGAAGAGCTCGCTGATGGAGAGGATACGGCGGGCGCTCTTGCCGTTGGCTAGCTTAACGGCGCTGATGATAACGACTACGTTGAGGTTGTCCATGTAGGTCTTGGGCACGTTGATGGGGCTGCCGGTGATCCTCTGGATGAGCTTCTCCACCGAGGCAGCGTGGAAGGTGGCCATGACGGTGTGGCCGGTCTGCATGGCCTGGAAGGCGATGTTCCCCTCCTCACCGCGGATCTCGCCCACCAGGATGGCGTTGGGCCGCTGGCGCAGGGCGGCCTTGAGCAGGTCAAACATGGTGACGGCGGCCCCCTCTTCGGCGACGCCTCGGACCACCTCGCGGAGCCAGTTGGGGTGGGGGATCTGGAGTTCTGGGGTGTCCTCGATGGTGACGATCTTGGCGTCCGGGGCGAAGAAGTTGGTGATGGCGTTGAGGAGGGTGGTCTTTCCGGAGGCGGTCTCCCCGGCGACGAAGAGGTTCATCCCCTCCTCGATGACGATGGAGAGGTAGGCGATCATGCGGTAGTTGAGGCCGCCGCCCTCGGTGATGTCCAGGACGCTGAGGGGCGTGGTGGCGAACTTACGGATGGTGAAGTTGGAGCCCCGCTTGGAGACCTCGGTGCCGAAGACGATGTTGACGCGGGAGCCGTCCGGGAGGGTGGCATCTACGATGGGCCTGCGGTAGGTGACAGGCTTGTTGATCCGCTCTGAGACGCGACGGAGGAAGCTGTCCAGGTCGTCGTCCTCATCGAAGATGATGGCGGCCTTTAGGGCTTTGAGGATCTTGTGCTCGAGGTAAATGGGGCCCAGGCCGCTACAGCTTATGTCCTCGATGTTGGGGTCCAGGATGAGGGGCTGGAGGATCCCCATGTACACCTTGTCCCGCAGGAGGAGGTAGCGGATGGCCACAAACTCCTGCTCTGTGAGCTTGATCTTGCGGTTGCCCAGGAACTTGGGCATGGCGCGGCCGCCGGACTTAGTCTTGGCTCCGTTGGCGGAAGCGCCATTGCGATTGCCGGGCCCCACGCTGGCGATCTGGTTCAGCGCCTCCAGCAGGACCTCTTTCTGCTCCTCTGGGGAGGTCGGCTGGGGGAGCTTGTGCACCACATCGACCAGCCGGTCCTCCACCATCTCGAACAGGGCTCCATAGTCGCCGCCGATAATGGGCTCCACGGGGATGTAGTAGTTGCGGGCGTCTTCGGGGTCGGGGTAGATGTGGGCGAAGGTGGCGCTGCCCACGGGGTAGATGATGTTGGGCTGCTCTATGTCCCCCATCTTGCGCTCCAGCTTTTCCTGGTATTGGGGGACGCCGAACTCCTCGACGGGCACCATGTGCAGGTAGCGGAAGAGGTGGGCGTGCTCCTGGGCCTGCTCTTTAAGCGCGGGCGATATGGCAGAGCAGATGGGGCAACTGCTCTCGCTGTGTGCCTCCTGGGCTTGCTCGGTCTCCGGAAAGGGGATGCGGACATAGGGCATAGCGCGGCATCAGGCTTTGGTCTTGGAGATGGGGACGCTCTTCAGGCCCATCCCTGGCTGCACGGTGAAGCTCACAGCGTTATCCGCCGTTTTGGCCGCTCCCCGGATCTTGGTCACCTCGAGGGTGCGCACCAGCCGCTGCCCCAGGTCCTCTATGCGCAGGCGGAGGTGGGCGTCCACGATGGAGTCGGCCCTGAAGCGGAGGGCCTCGCTGATGGCGTAGGAGTGGAGGGTGACGATGATGGTTCGGCCCACGTCTGCCAGGTCCTTGCAGTTGGCCAGGAAGGAGAGGACGTAGTGCTCATCGAACTGGAAGAGGAGAGGCGTGATGGAGTCCATGATGAAGAGGTCGCGCTTGTCAGAGTTCTCGATGTGTCGGAGCAGCTTCTGCAGAATGTTGTCCGCCCTTTCCCGCTCCACCCGCAGGTCTTTCTGGTACAGGGACAGCCGGCCTATCAGATAGTAGTCGGTGGAGGACATGCCGAGGCTATCCATCTGGTCCAGGAATCCGCGGGAGTTGGACTCGGACAGGAAGAGGGACGTTTTGAACCCCTCCTTGAGGGCGCCGAAGGTGAACTGCTGGACGATGACGCTCTTGCCGGCGTCAGGGTCTCCCTCTACAAGAGTGAGGCTGTCCGCGGGCAGGCCGCCCCCGAGCCGCTTATCGATGTCCATCACCCCCAAGGTGATGAGCCGCTGTCGCTCCTCCTCTTCTTCTTCCGGCTCTTCGGTCGGGTCGGCCGACTCCTCGTCTTGCAGCTCCTGCTGCAGCGTCTTCGCGGCGTCCTCCTGCGGCTCCTGTTGCGGTGTTTTCGCGGCGTCCTCTTGCAACTCCTGTTGCGGTGTCTTCACGGCGTCCTCTTGCGGCTCCATACGTGTCGCTCCTCAGAAGTAGATGCTGTAGGTGATGCCCGCCTCTGTGGAGAGGACGAGCCACCGGTTGGGTCCGACTTTGGTTGCGGGGTCAAGGTGGATCTTGATGGTCATCTCCTCGCCGCCATCGAAGATGCCGGGGTTGCGGTAGTCCCCGGAGATGCTGTCCACAGTCCACTTGTTGTCCCCAGGGGGGTTGCTATCGGTGTGGGGCAGCCAGAAGACGTAGCGCTCGTCGTCGGTGCCGTCGTAGTTGATGATCAGGTCCATGAGGGGTGGCTGCTGGATGGCGGTGCGGCCTTCGTTGCTCAGAACCAGGGTCACGTCGGCGCCGCCGCCGGTCACGTCGGTGGACACCACCGACAGTTCGGTGCCCAGGCGCTCTTCGGAGAGGGCTTCCATGTCCCGCCAGGACTGGCCCACGTTGTCGATGGAGCTGTTGGTGACGGCGGCCAGCATAACGCCGCCGACCACGATGAGGGCGGCGATGACCAGGGCCGGGATGGCGTGCTCCATAGCTTCACCTACAGTGAGAATACCTTGCTGGCGACAAGGCCGTTGGGTAGGACGATGGTGCTGACGTAGTCCTTGTCCGTCTCAAGGTCATAGGTCAGATAGACGGTGATGCGAAGGGTGGCGGAAGGGGCCCACTCGCTGTCGTTCTCCAGGGTGTACTGCCAGCAGTTGTCGCTGCGGGGCGGCGGCGAGGGGTTGGGGCAGGTGTCCTCCGCGTCGTAGCCGATGCGCTCGAAGTCAGTCGTCTCACCGAAGAAGACGTCGATCTTCTCCAGGGAGGGGATATTGGAGGCGCCTACGTTCTTGGCCCATATCTGGACGAAGTCGTCCCCCACGACGCCCGCGGTCTCGACGATCCTGACGTCGCTGCGCAGGCGGGCGCCCACGACATCGCTGGCGGCGGCGATGTCGCTGCTGGTGCGCTGGATGCTGGGGAGGACAGCATTGATCACCACCACCGTGGCCACGATGGCCGCGATGATGAGGAGCATGGAGGTTATGACCTTGTCCACGATCTACCTCTGGGTCGGGGCGGCTCGGCGCCCCTCCTCAGGAGGAGGCCAGTTTCTCCATATCCTGCATTATTTTGAGCCAGGGCGGATCCTTCTGCTGGGAGGAGCGGATGAGCCGCTGGAGGTGGGCCAGTGCGTAGCTGATGTTGGGAGGGATTGACCCCCAGAGGCGATGTATGGTGATCACCCGCTCCAGGTCCTGGGGTCCGATGGTAGCCATGGCCTCGGTGACCCAGGCGGCGAGGCCGCCCATAGCGCCCGTGGGCAGCAGGTAGGCGAGCTGCATGGGAGGTAACCCGGCAGCTCCAATTGGGGCGTCCGGGAGCGCCTTGCGGGAAGCCTTGCCGTTGGAGGATAGATCGCCGTCGCCGCCGGGCTCGTCCTCCGTGGGCTCTTCGGCTGTCGCCTCCTCCTCTGCCTCTTCCTCCTC
>CAZEJO010000020.1:0-31749 GCA_964512285.1 uncultured Dehalococcoidia bacterium
CGATGGGCGTGCGGTGCTCGGGGATGGCCTGCGAGTAGTGGGTGGCGATGATCGGCTGAGCGAAGGGCCCGCGAAAGAGCCAGCGGTCGGCCACCCATTCCTGCGAGAACTGGGGATTGATCCGCTTCAGGTGCGGGAAGTAGAGGTCGCACAGCTCGTCGATCCCCATCTGGAGCAGGGGCGAGGCTTCGTCCAGGTAGTTCGAGAGATAGGCCACGTGCAGGCCACCGTAGTGGGAGCGCTCGATGAAGTTGGTGTGCTCGATGAGGGCCAGGAACGGGATGGAGCGGTCGCTGATGTTCATCCAGTAGATGGGCGATAGCGATCGCTTGAGGGCCAGCACGAGGCAGAGAGCCCACTGGTACTGCACGGCCTCCAGCTTGGTCGCGTAGTCCTCGGGGAGCTGCGGCGCCAGGCCGAGGAAGGTCTGGTTGGGGACGGTGGCGAGGACGGCGTCGCAGGCTATTCTCTTCCCTTTCCCCCCGCCAGCCTCCAGAGCCACGGCCCGTCCATCCTCCACGACGACCCGCTGCACCGGCCGTCCCGTCTCCAGCACGCCCCCCATCGCGCGGATGCGCTTGGCCAGGGCGTCGATCAGCAGGCCGAAGCTGCCCATCAGGTAGCCCAGTTGCTCTTTCTGGCCGGCCCCTCCCTTGCGGGAGGCGAAGCGCAGGTGGATCTTGCTCCAGAACCAGGCCATGCTCACGTCGTCGGCTCGCTGGCCGAACTTGCCGCGCAAGAGCGGCCCCCAGACGACGTCGTAGTTGCGCTGGCCGGCGTGCTTGATGATCCATTCCTTGGCTGTGATGGCCTCGTAGGGCTGCCAGTTCTTCTGCCGCCGCAGCCGGAGACCCACCAGCCCCAATCGCAGGCGGTCGATGAGGGAGATGGGGGTGAAGCGCAGCAGATCGAGGGGCGTGACAAAGTCATACACTCGGTCATCGTAGAAGATGCCCACCTTCGATTGGCGCCAGTCCAGGCGGTCGGCCAGGCCCAGTTCGTCGAGTAGTGCGATGATGGCGGTATCGTTGGAGAAGATGTGGTGATAGAACTGCTCGATGCGGCCGCCGCCGATCTCGAACGTGCCCACGAGTCCTCCCAGGTCAGGCCCTGCCTCCAGCAGGTGGACCTGCAAGCCCCGCTGGCAGAGGCGATAGGCGGCGGCTAGCCCGGCCAGTCCTCCACCGATGATCCCTACCTTCATTCGCTACCCTCCCCTTTCAGCCCCACGCCGGGGGCCAGCTTGGGCTGGGCCGGCCGGCGTAGAGTCTCGGCCAATGACAGGTTGATCGCCCACAGGAAGACCAGCCCGGCGGCTACCACCGGTAGCAGCACCAGGGCATGAAGGGCGGCGGCATATGCACCCGCTACCCCACCTCTCACACCCACGAACTCCAGCGTCTCCTTCGTCAGGAGCTCGAAGGGCCCGACGCCGCCCGAGGTGGAGGGGAGGGTTATCGCCAGGTTGGCCGCCGCCGCCACCATCATGAAGATGGGGAAGGCCTCGCCCAGGTCGAAGGAGATACCCACCATGAAGTACATGGTGGACTCCAGTGCCCAGGCCACGACCGAGGTGATCAGCACGGCGGCGATGCGCCAGGGGCTCTGCAAGGCGCTTAGCCCCACTATGAATGAGCCAGCCCACTGACGGCCCTTCTCCTGGGCTCGCGCTGGCAGGAAGCGCAGAAGCCTTGCCAGCCAGCGTTCGGCTCGTTCCTGGGAAGAAGCCATGAACAAGAAGAGGGCGAAGATCACCACGAAGATGGCGGTCATGGCAGCGGCCAGAATGCCTAGCTCCTGGCTGAGGCCAACGAAGGCCCCCACGCCTATCAAGAAGACGACCAGCACCAGGCCATCGAACAGGCGCTCCACGGCGATAGTGCCCAGGGTGGCCATGATGCTCAGGCGATGCCGCTTATCCATGATGTACGCTCGTACCAGCTCGCCGGTTCGAGCAGGCAGGAGGTTGTTGGCCATGTAGCCGATGACAACGATGGGATACAGGGTCTGAGTGGAGAAGCTGCCCATTGGCTGTAGCAGATAGCGCCACCGTAGGGAGCGGAACCAGGCCGAGACGAACCAGATGGCGATGGCAGGGGCGAACCACCAGTAGTTGGCATCGGCCAGGGCCTCGCCCATTTCTCGCAGGTTGGTGAAGGCAAAGAACAAGCCCAAGAAGAGGGCTGTCCCGACTATGCCGATCCAAAGCTGACGGTTGCGCAGCAAAACGTCTGGCCCGCCTTTTCCTCCCGCCCGAAGAGGGCACGCATCATTATATGGTGGCGGCAGATGGTGAAGCAACGCGGGCTGTGGCAGAGAGGGGCGAGGTCAGGGTGCAGGCAGATCTGCCAGGAGGACGCGGCGGATCTGACTGGTGCCGCTGTTGGAGATGTAGAGGAAGCCCCGGTTGTCTAGGGCCAGGCCGGTCGGGTTGACCAGGGCCGTCTCGCCTAGGCCCTCGAAGATGGACAGGATGCTGCCGTCGGCGCCGATGCGCAGGAGGCGATGGCGGGCGGTCTCGCTGGCGATGATGCTGCCGTCGGGCGCCAGGGCCAGATAGGGCTTGGTGGACGGGTCATCGGCGATCCAGCCCGGCATGGGGAACTGGGACACCGGATTGAACTGGCTGTCGAAGTGCTGGATGCGTCTATTCCAGGCATCGGCCACGAAGATGTCGCCGCTGGGCGCGATCTCGATGCCGACTGGCTCGCGGAGCTGCCGTGTCTCTGAGCCGGGCTTGCCCAAGCTTGCCAGGAAGGTGCCGTCGCTGGCGAACTTGAGGACGCGGCTGTTGCCGGTGTCGGCCACCCAGACGTTGCCTTCAGCATCGGTCGCCACGTCCCGCGGGCCCCAGAAACCGTAGGGTTTGGGATTGCTGATGTCGGAGACTGGCTTACCCCACTGGGTCAGGAAGTTCAGGTCGCGGTCGAACTTCTGGATGCGATTGTTCCAGGTGTCGGCCACGTACAGGTTACCCTCGCTGTCCACTGCCACTCCCCAGGGCTCGTTGAACTCGCCCTCGCCGTCTCCCAGAGAACCCAGCTCAGCTAGGAAGCCGCCCTCGCTGTCGAACTTCTGGACGCGATGGTTGCCGCTGTCGGCCACGTAGAGGTTACCCTCGGCGTCGACCGCCAGGCCGGCCGGCTTGATGAATCGGCCGGGGCCGGTGCCCCGCTCGCCCAGCGTGAACCTGCCGTCGCTATCGGCCTTGGGCGTCTCGGGCGGCTCCTCTCTGTCCACGCTCTCCGCGGGGGCGAACTCCTCGGGGAAATAGGCCACCGCATCCGCTGAGCCGTTGGGCTGCGATGGCTCGTGGTCACGGAAGTAGCGCCACCAGGTGTCCCAGGTGTCGCCGTCGCCTAGGGTCGCCACAAAGTCGGCGAATGTAGTCAGCACGTTCTTCTGCTTCCCGTCCTCGAACTCGATGTTCCGATAGGTCTCGGGGAACCACCAGCGGTGGGAATAGCGCTGCCCCGGGCCGTAGCCCTCCAGGAAGGCCTGCATGTCGGCATCATTGCTGGCATTGACCAGAAGGACGGCGTTGGCGGGCGGTTCTTGGCCGCCGCTCAGGTTGGGATAGGAGACGCTGTGATAGTTGCGCAGGTACCAGACCCAGGGCCAGGAGAAAGCATCACGGCTGTCCACAACGATGGGCAGGTCTTTGCCCAGGCCCGTCTCCTCTGCCATCTGCTCGATCTGGTCTAGGATCTTCGGGATGTCGGGGCTGCTCTGGGTATAGACCAGCATCTCGCGGGCATCGGCGCCGTCGCCTTCCTGGAAGCTGGCCATCCAGGCGGACCGAACACTGAATAGCAGGAGGGCGCCAACCAGTGCCGCCAGCGGCACCACCGCCATCGCCGCGCCGATCCGAAGCGCTATCCCCCGGCCGCGATGGGTGAGCATCAAGGCGACGATGGCTAGGACCGCCGCCAAGCCGACCAAGATGCGGACCACCACAGCGTCACTGGGACCGAACACGCCGAATGCCATCGCTCCCGCGCCCAGGGCGGCCGCGAGCAGAGGGCGGGTGTAGTTGGGGAGGCGGAAGTGCCACTCGCCCGGTTGGATCAGGGCCCAGATCTGGCCCATGGTGTACGCGGCGAGGATGATCACCGGCAAAGCCAGGTGCACGTTAAGCCAGGGCATCTTCTCGGCGGCCACCGAGTAGGCGAAGAGGCTCAGCATCATCCAGAAGGTCAGGAAGCGGAGGAAAGGGTTGACCCGCAGGCTGAAGACCAGCAGGGCCAGGGCCAGCAGCCCCAGCACCATGGCGAGCGTTGAGGCGCCCCCGGCGTTGGCGGTTACGGCCAGAATGGCCAGCGATCCGGCGATGAAGAACAAGATGCGGGCGAAGTGGCCCTCGGGGGTGTTGGGGCCGAAGGAAGCCTTGGCCAGGGCCACCGCTGCGGTCGCGAAGGCGAAGAGAAGGGGCAGGAACTCGTAGGCGGGTAATAGCAGCAGGTAGTAGTAGAAGGGCTGATTGCCGCGGTGCTCCCCCTGCTGCTCCAGCCAGTAGTCCAGGGAGTTCCACATCCCAGAGCCGAAGTCGTTCGGGTTAGTGAGGAAGGTAGTGTACAGCAGGCCGAAGATGGCATAGAAGATCGCTCCCACGATGAGCCAGGAGCGCCAGTTCCAGTGCAGACCGACCACCGCCGTCGCGGCGATGAGGGCGGTCACGGTAAGGAAACCGGTGAACTCCTCGACGGTCATTTGTTCGCTGCCGCCCAGCGGCCCCAGGTTCAGGGTGAACAGCTCACGTGGCCAGTCGGCCTCCTTCACTATGCCGAGGGCTTCCAGCGGCACCTGGATGCCCGCTGCGAACTGAGGCAGAGTTAGCGTGCCCAGGATGAGCAGGAAGTCGGCGGCGCGGGGCCTCTCCCCCAGCCCAATGCGCTGGCGTCTATCCTCGCTCAGGAAGGGCCAGAGGGCGACGATGGCCCAGGCGAAGGGCGCCAGCGCCAGGAACAGGAAGGGAGCGAGCAGCGGGTCGAGGTCGTGGCGCTCCCTGATTCGGCTGGCCAGCGTTTGGGCTATCCACAGGTTGAGGAAGGCGATGAAGATCGCCGCGTTGAGGAAGGTGGCCTCTTTGGTAGCGAAGCTGAGGGCCAGCAGCCCGGCGGCGATGTACAGATAACGGTGGCGGCCTTCCTCGATGTAGCGCCAGAGGCAGACAGCCAGCCCCAGCGTCCACAGGCCAATGTAGATGTCGTTGCGGGCGAAGCGGCTGTAGTAGAGGAGGGTGGGCGAAAAGGCGATGAGGCCGGCAGCGATCAGCGCGCCGGAGCGGCCCAGGTGGTGTCGCAGGAAGAATGGCACGCCGATGAGGGCGGTGCCTGCGACGGCGGGCAGAATGCGGGCTGTGTAATCGCTCGCTCCGAAGAGAACATAGCTGAAGGCCGTGCCGAAGAACTGGAAGGGGCCGTGCATCATCGCGTTGTGATCGTAGGTGCCGTCGCGGAACAGGTACCAGGCGTACTGGGCGTGCAGGCTCTCGTCGTGGTGGAAGGCGCGTGCTCCCAGGTCCCAGAAGCGAAGGGCTAAACCAGCCCCGATGAACAGAACATAGAGGGCCAGCTCCCAGTCCAGCCTCAGGCGCAGGGAGGCCAGGCGCTCGAATGGCCTGACCGATGGCGCCGGCGCTGGCGAGTAGGATAATTGGTCGCTCATTCGCTTCTCACCAGCAGGTCCGCCTCCCTATATGATAGGTCATCCCAGGATTCACGATAGACTAGCCATCGCCACCAGTTCAGGGGATCGACGGAGTGAGGCAGCCAGCCCTCGGCTATCGGCCAGACCTCCTGCCGTCGATAGCCGGAGGGGGCTGATTCGCCGGGCGGAGTCACAATGGCGACGGCGTCCTCCGTCGGCGAAGGTGCGAAGACCACGCCCTTCACATCGCGCAGGTACCAGCCGAGAGCGGGGAGAAGCGACTCGTGGACAGCTATCGGCCCAGGCGTCTCCACCTCGATCGTGGCTAGTCGCTCCTGCAACTGGAAGACGCGGGGATCGATGCGCTCGTCAGCCACGAACTCGCTGCCTCGGCCGTACATCACGGACGTGGAGCCGTGGATAGCAGGGATCGCCAGCAGCACCAACACCAGAGCCAGCGAGCCGGCGGCTGCCCGACGGCCCAGCGTGTTCCAGGCGATCCATATCAGGGCGATCGCCCCGGCTGAGGCAAAGATCACCCCAGTCCTATCGCTTGTCGAACCCACCTCGCCAGCGCGAGCCCACTGTGTGAAGGTGAACACTATGTAGCCGATCAGGGCGAGCGCTGGCGCCAGGTAGGGAGCCGCTCGCCGGAGGGAAGCGGTGTCGGCCTCGGCGGCTATCCGCTCGAGCCAGCTACCGGCGAGGAGGGCAAGGGGCAGGAGGAGGAGGACAAGCTGTCCTGCCTCGCGGCGGGTGGTGATGGCGATGATGATGGCGGCGCCGCTGGCCCAGAAGAAGAGAAAGCGCTGGAAAAAGGAGACATCCCTGCCTCTGGAGATGATCCAGCGGCTCAGGAGACAGAGGTAGGCCGTTCCGCCCAGAAGAAGAAGCAGCGCTTCGTAGCTTATCAGCATGCCGGGGTGAAAGTGCCAGGGCAGGCCGTCGCGGGGCAGGGCGAACATGTCCACCCACTGCCGCAGACCGGGCAGGCTGAGGCGATCGACCGAGGTGCCGAAGCGAGTGACGCCCAGCTCGAGTGTTCCCAGGAGGAAAAGCAGGCCGCTAATGATTAGGGCTGGACTCCGCCCGATGGGCTCAACGGCTGCCAGCACGCCTCGGCTTCGCCGCCAGCCGGCCTCGTATATCAGGAAGGCGATGACAATGAGGGCTGTAGAGGTGGAAACGGGATCGCTGCTCAGGGCCAGGCCCAGGCCCAGGATCAGCGCGAAGAAGTAGAGTGGGCGTTGTGTCCGCAGGTAGGCGAAGAGGGATAGGACTATGGTGAGGGAGAGAAAGGCGCCGACACTGTAGGGCAGGTTGCTGCGAGAGAGGTGCACAAGGAGGGGCGAGAAGGTGAGCAGGCCTGCCGCTGCCAGGGCAGCGCCGCCCACATATCGCGATAGGGGCCAGAGCAAGGCGATCAGAGCCGACCCGGCCAGAGCCGGCAGCAGGCGGGCCAGAAGGTCGCTGGAACCGAAGATGGAGAAGAGGTGGGCGGTGAGAGAGGCGGTCATATCGCCCGGCCAGCCAGCGGGGGTGTCGCCCTGAGATGTCTGCCAGGCGGCGAAGGCGCGGGCACTCTCGTCGATGGTTAGGGGGAGATGATCGAGGCTGGCCAGTCGCAGAGCGGCGGCCGCGACGATGACGGCCAGCCAGACGACCGTCGTCAGGCTGACGGACAGAGCGGGCGCTGCCGCCGGTGCCCTAGCTATCGTCTCTGAGGGCTGAGTCGATAGGGTGTCATCGGGGCGTTCGCTCACGGACATCGCCTCGCTGTCACCCTAGGGGGCGCTGACAATGGTTTCTACCTCCCGAGGCATTTGATAGATGATGACGTTGTCGTTCCTGTAGGCCACGTCCATGAAAGTGGAGAACTTGGCCAGTCCTGCTTCGCCGTAGGCTTCCTTCTCCAGATAGCCGACGTATACGTACTCCACGTCGTACTTCTCCAGGATATCTCGCGTTTCGCGTGGGCTGGTGCTCATGTAAGCTTGGGCCACGTCTGCCTGACGGTCTTTGAATAGCACGTCCGAGCCCCGCCATGTGAGTTCGTGGTGAGGCCAGCCTAGCACTGTGGGCAGGCCAGTCCGGGAGGAGATGCGGGCATAATCGGTGTAGCCTTCGCCCACCGCCTCGAGGATGACCGGGGTGCCGCTGACGTTGTCGTTCAGCCAGTGGATGGCCTCGTACTCGTCGGGGTGATTCACTTTCACGTGGATCAGGCCGTCCATGTACTGGGCGTTGGTGAAGCCGCCGGTTCGATCGAAGGTGGCCGCTACCGTGTAGACCAAGGAGGCGGCGATGATGATGACGGTGAGCCCAGCCCAGCAAAGGCGGCCCAAGACGACGGCTGGTCGCTTCGCCCGCCAGTGGACGGTGAGGTAGTACAGCCCGACGGCACCGCCGATGCTCAGAAGCATCCAGGCCTGGAAGTAGAGCTTGAAGACGGTATTCACTCGGAAGTCGAACAGGTCTCTAATCCAGTACAGCTCGGGCCCCAGGATGAGGAGAAGCCCCAGGCCCACCAGCATCAGGGCGAAGAGGTAGCTGCGCCTCGCGTCCTCGTTCTCATGTTCGCGGAAGAGGTCGCGGGCGAAGGCGAAGCCGGTGGCTGTCAGGAACGCGGCCAGCATGACAAATGTTCCCCAGTTAGGGCCGCGAGTGGTCAGTTCGTCGGCGAAGCCGCCGGCGCCGCGCGTCAGGAGTATCAGGAAGGCCCAGATGGCCAGGGGGGTCAGCCAGGGTAGCACAGACAGGGCAACCATCGTCCAGCGTAGGCGAGGCCAGGGCCGGACGAGGATGCGTGCCACTGTCAGAGACAAGCTCAGCCACAGGAGGGGCAGCCAGATCATGAGGAACTGATGCGGACGGCTGACGGTGGAATTGATGGGCGCATGGCCCGGGCGGGTGGCCGCTTCCACCAGTGCCGGCCCCTTGGCGCTGCTGTCGAAGGTAAGGTAGAAGGGCAGGTAGAGGAGGAAGGCCACGATAGCTAGCGTTGCGGCGAAGGAGGCTGTATACGACACCGCTTGAAGATTGAGACTTCCCTCCCTTCGCCAGTTGGCCATGAAAGCGACCGCCGCTGCCAGGGCGAAGAAGGTGGGCAGATCCCACAGGTTGAGGAAGCCCAAGGCACCGATGGCGATGGCCGTGAACAGGAGCCGCCAGGGATGACGGATGATCCAACGGCTGTCCAGACCTTCGTCGGAGCGGAATAGCTGGAAGGCGATGGCCACTGCGGTGATGGTGAAGGGGAGCGCTAGGACATGGGGGTGGAGGTCACCAAAATGGAAGCTGAAGAAGGGGAACTCCTGGATATCCCAATCGGAGCCTATGCGAGTGGCGCGCCACCACCACCAGAACTTGGTGGGGTACCACTTGTCGCTGGACTCGGGGCCGGTTAGGTTGTAGACCCCTACCCTGGCGTAGAAGTTGGACGAGCCGATGCCGTGGGCGGCCAGCATCTCGAAGATGCCCTCCAGGTTGGACACGAGAAGAAGCAGCCCGGCTCCCGCCAGACCGAAGATGGCCACGCGCGGCATCAGCTTCGGGGCCACTGCCAGGGCCTTGTCCGTGGCCATTCGAGCGGAGGCCAGCAGGTTGTAGACGACCCCGAAGATGGCGGTAGCCGCCAGCGCTGCCACTAGCGACAGGGTGAGGTAGAAGGTGTAGTTGGTCCCCAGGCCAGTCAGCTTGGTCAGTGTGGAGGCCATGAGATAGCCAAAGTGGTAGTAGCTGATGGAGCTGCCGGAGAGCCAGGGGTCGTCAGCCGGGAAGAACTCGCTGCGGTTGATGGCGTTAACGAAGGCCAGCTCGAAGGGCTTCTCGCCCCACTGGATCTCAGGGGCGAAGGAGCGCAGGGAGACGGCGATAACGAAGGTGAAAAAGAAGAGGCCCTCTACCAGCAGTAGATAGGGCCAGCCTTTGCGGAGGAAGGCGCCGAGTTCCTGGCGATGCCGTCCAGCCAGGGCGGCCGACAAGAGGGCCAGCAGGATCACGATGAGGATGATGGAGCCGCGGCTGTTGGGATAGATGCCCAGGGTGGCGCCAATCCAGAGGCAGTAGCTGACCAGTAGCAGGCCTATGACCTTGGTGAAGGCGTAGCCGCGGTCGGGCAGACGATTGAAGAAAACGAAGGCTATGGGGAATGATACCAGCCCCACCAGCATGGCCGCTGCCCACCAGGTCAGCGTCTCTAGCATGGCACCGTCAACTTCGCGCTAGGCAAAAAGGGCCTCCACAAAGTCCTCGGCTACAAATGGGGCCAGGTCATCTGGCCGCTCGCCGGTGCCCACGAAGCGCACCGGGATGCCTAGTTGGTCGCAGATGGCGAAGACGATGCCGCCCTTGCCCGTACCGTCCAGCTTGGCCAGGAGAAGGCTCGTCACCTGCACCGCCTCGGTGAAGTATCTGGTCTGGAGGAGGGCGTTCTGGCCGGTGGTTGCGTCCAGAACCAGGAGAACCTCGTGTGGGCCTGAGGGGTCCTTCCGCTGGATCACCCGCTGGACCTTGCGCAGCTCCTCCATCAGGTTGACCTTGGTGTGGAGGCGACCGGCCGTATCGATGATCACGGCGTCGGCGCCCCGTCGTTCGGCGGCCGTGAGCGCGTCGAAGACGACGGCGCCGGGGTCAGCCCCCTGCTGGTGGGCTACCACCTCTGCCTGCACCCGCTTTCCCCACTGCGATAGCTGCTCGATGGCGGCGGCGCGGAAGGTGTCGGCGGCGGCCAGGATCACCCGCTTGCCGTCGTCCTTCAGGCTCCAGGCCAGCTTGGCGATGCTGGTGGTCTTGCCGCTGCCGTTCACCCCTATCACAAGAATGACGGCCGGCTTGGCGGCAAAAGTTCCCGCGTCTTTGCCCCAGAGCTGGCCGCCAGCACCCTCCACGGCCAGGCTGGCCACCATCTCCTGCTTGAGACCCTGGCGAACCTCTTCCGGCTGCTTCATGCCTTCGTCCTTCACCCGGGCCTGAAGACGTTCGATGAGGTTGGCGGTGGTAGTTACACCGACGTCGGCAGCGATGAGGAGCTCCTCGAGCTCTTCCCAGAGCTCATCGTCGATGCGGGAGCGCTCGAAGAGTCCGGTTACGCGGCGGAACCAGGTGCGTCGGGTGCGATCGAGGGCGGCGGCGGTCTTTTCTTCAGTCTGTGGAGAGCGTCCGAAGTGCTTGAACAGATACTACCTCCTGGAGTCAGGAAGATGGCTTGCTGGATCATAGTATGGGCCTGGTTCTCGATCAAGCAATGGACGTCATCCGATTGGGACAAGGAGCGAAGTCGTGGCATTTCCTGGGGCCGAGGGGGCGCTAGTTGGAGGGGACGTCGCTCAGGCGCAGGGAGAGGACGCGGGAGATGCTGTCGTCGCCCATCGAGACGCCGTATATGCTGTTGGCGGTCTCGATGGTGCGGCGGTTGTGGGTGATGACGATGAACTGGCTGTGCTGGGCCAGATCCCGAAGGGCGGCGACGAAGCGGCCCACATTGGCCTCGTCCAGCATGGCGTCCACCTCGTCCAGGACGCAGAAGGGCGAGGGGTTGGTCTGGAGGAGGGCGAACAGGAGAGACACCGCTGTGAGGGCCTTCTCTCCACCCGAGAGCACACTCAGGCTTTGCAGGCGCTTGCCGGGCGGCTGAGCGACGATGTCCACGCCGGAGGTGCGATAGTCTTCCGGCTCAGTGAGAACGAGCTTAGCCTTGCCGCCACCGAAGAAGGTTGTGAAGCACTGGCTGAACCGCTGGGCTACCTGGTGGAAAGTGTCCTTGAAGCGCTGACAAATGACCTCGTCCAGCTCATCGATAGCCTCAAGGAGGGAGCGTTCGCCTGCGGCCAGGTCGTCGAGCTGGGAGGTAAGGAAGGTGTGGCGCTCCTTGAGCTCGCTGTACTCGGCCTCGGCCTCGGGGTTGACTGGCCCCACAGAGCGAAGCTGGGCGCGCAGGCGCTGGATGCGCTCCTGCATGGGCTGGGGGTCGATGATTGCCCCGCCGGCCACCGGCGGCAGGCGGCTGATTCGGTCGCTAGCAGCGCTGTGGCTGTCAACGGTAGGCAGCCAGGTAGGCGATTCAGGCGCGGGCATGGACGCCGGTGCCACCTCGCCCTCGTCGGTCAGCGTCAGGTCGTCCGCCTCGATGCGCTGGCGCAGGCTATCGAGGTCGTCCAGGCAGCGACGCATGTCCGACTCTGCTTCCAGGCGGTGGCGTTCCGCTGTCAGCAGATGGCTGCGGGCGGCGGTCTCCTTGGCCTGGTGCTCTCGCTCCTGGCTCTCCAGGGCGGCGATGGCCCGCTGGGCAGGCTCCACCTCTTCGCTGTAGATCTTGAGTTCACGCGTAAGCGTCTCCACCTCTCGCCAGTCGGCCTCGACGTTTCCGGTGAGGGAGGTGCTTTCCATCTCGATGCCGCGCAGCTCGGCCTGCTTGGTGGTCATTTCGCTGTCCAGCTTGGTGAGTGTGGCCTGGCGCGTCTCTTGTAGGGCGTTCAGGGAGCGTAGCTCTCCGTCCTGGGAGGCTACCTTGGTGCTGCACTCGGTGACCCTTTGCAGCAGGGTTTGTCGGCGCTCGCCGAACAGGCCAGCCGCCGAACGCAGATATTGCGTCACCTCCTGGGCCTCGTCGGCTTGGGCCAGTAGCTGCTCCCGCTCCTCCTCCAAGCGCTGGCCTTGCTGGATCAGAGATGCCACCTGCTTGGCCGACCGCCGTTGGCTGGTGATAAGCCAGCGTATCTCGCCTCGCTGTTGGGCCAGGGCGCGGCGGCCCTCGGCGATAGCATCCTGCGTTTGCACGCGCTGCTCTTGGAGAGTGGCCAGCGTTTGGGATACCTCGCGCAGGGCGCTCTCATCCTCGGCGATGCGCGAGCGGAGTCGCTCCATCTCCTCCCCTGCCGCTTGACGGGTGCGAACGAGCCTCTCGATGGCTCGCGGTATAGAGGACAGCTCCTGCTGGCGGGCGAAGATGTTGCCCTCGCTGGTGGGACGGCCGGTGCTGATGGTACCTATAGGGTGAATGAGGATGCCGTCGCGGGTCACCACGCTGCCCATCCCTCGCCGCAGGACACGCAAAGCGATGTCCAGGTCCTCGACGACGATGGTGCGGCCCAGGAGGGTATCAACGACCTTGCGGTAGCGTCCGTCGCACTTCACCAGCCGGCTGGCGACGCCCACGACTCCTTGTTCCTTCGTGATGTTGAGGGGGTAGACCTCTTTGAGGCTGTCCAGGGGGAAGATGACTACTCGCCCCACCTCTTGGCTGGCCAGATCCTGCACAGCGGCCAGGGCGTCTTTCTGGCGCTCCACCAGCATCGCCTGCAGGTTCTCGGCTAGGGCGGCCTCGACGGCTCGTTCCAGGCCCTTGGGCACGCGAATGAGGCTGCTCACTACTCCCAGGAGGCCGTGCACCTGCATATCGCCGGTCTCCAGGACGGGGGCAGCGGCGGCCCGTGTTCGGGCATCGCAGGACTGTTGGGCGTCTGTGAGGACGCCAAGGCGGGCCTCAAGGCGCTCTATCTCCAGATCGCGCACGCGGCAGCTCTCTTGCAGGGCCAGGAGGGAGGACTGGCTCTTCTCCAGGCGGCTCCTGAGGGCATCTTGCTCCTGGAGAGCGGTCACCATGCCTTCATTATGGCGCCTCTCCTCGGCCCGATAGCTGCTGAGGCTGCGCGCCGCCTCGCCCATCTGCGATACGAGGGCCCGGCGGCTTTCCTCCTGCTGGGAGGTCTCCTCTTCCAGGCGCGATCGGTTGTCGGCCACGCTGCGCAGGCGCGCTTCAACATCGCTCACGGCAGCGCGGGTGCGGGCGGCCTTCTCCTCGCCTGTCGCTGCCTGTCGCTGCATGCCGGACGACTCCTGTTCGAGGCCCTCTAGCTCCTGCTGTGACTGGCCGAGGGCGCGCCGGCCCGCCTCCAGTTCCTCCTCCAGGGCGTTCCTGCGGCGGCTGCTCTCCACCGAGGCTCGGGCCAGGTTGAGCATCTCCTTCTCTGTGGCCTCCAGCTCCAGCTTGAGCTGTTGGCGCCGACCGATCACGCCGCTGTGCTGTTGATGGGCGGCGGCGATGCGCTCCTGCAGACGGTTCACTTGCTCGCTGAGGCGTTGGTGCTGCACGGCGCGGTCGGCAATGGCCGAGCGCCGCCTGGCCAGCTCTTCCCTTACTGCCGAAAGCTGCTCCTCCCAGGTCTTGATCTCCGCCTCAGCGCGGGACTGCTCCTGCTGGCAGCCGTCGAGAGCTTCTCGAGCCCTTGTCAGGGCTTCCCTGCCCTCCTGCCAGAGGTGGCCGTACCAGGCTCGCAGGGCATCCGTGAGTTCCTGCGATAGTTGCTCGTGGCGGCTGGCTCGTCGCGCCTGCCGTTCGAGCTGGGATAGGCGAGGGGCTATCTCATCGACGAGAAACTGGGCACGCTCCATGTTGTCGCGGGTAGCCGCCAGGCGACTCTGGGCCTCCTCGATCTTAAGGCGGTAGCGCTGAACGTCGGCGGCCTCCTCCAGGAGGAAGCGGCGCTCCTCGGAGCGCAGGTTGAGGGTGGTCTCTACCAGGCCCTGGCCGATGATGGCGTAGCTGCTCTGGCTGACGTTGGCCCGCATGAGAAGGTCAGTAATGTCCTTGAGGCGGACCCGCTTGCGGTTGATGTAGTAGTCGCTGTCGCCGGAGCGACGAGCCCTGCGAGTGATGGCCACCTCGGCGAAATCGAGCGGAAGCCAGCCGTCGTTGTTGTCGAGAGTGATGGTGACCTCGGCTGTCTTGGCTGCTGACCGGCGAGAGCTGCCGCTGAAGATGACGTCTTCTAGCTTGCGAGCCCTAATAAGGCGGCTGCTCGTCTCGCCCAGGACCCAGCGGAGGGCGTCGGCCACGTTGCTCTTGCCGACACCGTTGGGTCCGACAACGGTGGTGATGCCCGGCCCGAGCTCAAACGCCGTGCGGGTGGCGAAGCTCTTGAATCCTTGGATTTCTAGTCGCTTTAGGTACATAGCTAACTTGCCTGGCGGGGAGCGGACTCGTCAGTGTCGATAGCCTTCAGGGCCTGCTGGGCGGCCTTGTTCTCCGCCTCCTTCTTGCTTCTGCCCTGGCCCTGACCCAGCGCCCGGTCGTCCACCAGCACTTCCACGGTGAAGACCTTGGCGTGGTCTGGTCCCTCGGCGGCCACGGTTCGGTAAGAAGGCATCGCTTGCCAACGGGACTGCGCCATCTGCTGCAGGCGTGACTTGCTGTCCAGGGCTACTTTTCCAGCCGTCACTTGGGCAAGTTCAGGCTTCAGGCAGCGGAGGATCAGCGCCTTGGCCTTGGTCAGGCCGCTGTCCAGTAGGACCGCTCCCAGTACCGCCTCGAAGGTGCAGGCCAGGTTGGATGGTCTTTGCTGGCCGCCGGTCAGTTTCTCGCCTCGGCCCAGAAGGAGATAATCGCCGAGGGACAGCCTTTCGGCAGCCCGAGCCAGGGTCTCCCAGCGGATGAGGGAGGTCTTGAGCTGGGTGAGGTCTCCTTCGTCCAGGAGAGGGAAGTCGTGGTACAGTTTCTGGGAGACGATAAGTCCCAAAGCGGCGTCGCCCAGGAACTCCAATCGTTCGTTGGACTCTAGCCGTGGGGCCTGAGCCTCGTTAATATATGACCCGTGGACTAAGGCCTGTCGGAGCAAGGAAAGGTTTTTGAACTTCAGGCCAAGAGCCGTTTCTAATCGTGATAGGGGTGGCCCCTGTTCTATGGTTACCTCTGTCTCAGATGCCAAACCTTAACCTTCAAAGACCTCCGCTGAGCGCTCATCCGCGTCCAGGGGACATCTCTCCTCCGCGCTCAGTCAGATAGGAAAAGATAGAGGCTTACTGCGGGGAGAGTCCTACAAACGCAGGTAATGATAGAGGACTGCGAGGTCGTTGTCAAGAGCCAATAATGGCGGTGGCAAGACAGGAGCGTAAGCGAGACATGGCAGCGAGAAGCCTAACCAAAACCACAAACCTCCTTCCGCGCCTGCACAGAGGGCTAGCCGCCGGCGTCGGCGAGGCGCTCCAGGTTGTGCTGCGGTTGGCCGAGGAGGAAGGGCGCACGCTGTATCTGGTAGGCGGTGGTGTGCGAGACGTGGTGCTGCGGCGGGGGCAGGTGGATATCGACCTGGTGGGCGAGGGGCCGGTGATGTCGTTGGCCGAAAAGGCTGCGTTGGTGTTGGGTGGACGCTGGGTTGGGCACCGGGTTTTCGGGACAGCGACGGTGGAGGGTCGGGATTTCCGCCTCGACCTGGCGATGGCCCGCGCCGAGAAGTATACACGGCCGGGGGCACTGCCCAAGGTCAGGCCGGCGTCCATTGACGATGACCTGGCCAGGCGCGATTTCACGATCAACGCCATGGCGCTAGCCTTGTGCGGCCGCGAGCGTGGGCAGCTCCTCGATCCGTTCGATGGCATGGGCGATATCGCTGGCGGGCGTGTGCGTGTCCTGCACGGCCGCAGCTTCATGGACGACGCCACTCGCATCCTGCGGGCCGTTCGCTACGAGACGCGCTTCGGCTTCAGCATCGAGGAGAGGACGTTGGCACTGCTCAAGCGGGACCTGGCCTACCTGGACACGATCAGCGGCGCGCGCGTTCGACATGACCTCCTGCGTCTGCTGGCGGAGGAGCGGCCGGAGAAGGGCCTCTTGCGCTGTCAGGAGCTAGGGGTGCTGGCGGCTATCCACAACGATCTGTGCTTCGACGATGAGCTGGCTGCGGCCTTCCGGCGGGCGCGTCGCGCTGGCCGGGCCTTGCCGCGGACGGAGCTCTACCTGGCCCTGCTGGGCACTCGTCTCTCCCCTGCTGATGCCGAGGCCGTAGCCTTGAGGCTGGCCCTGTCGAAGCGGCAGCGGCAGGCGCTGGAAGGGGCGGCCATGCTGGCCGAGCAGTTGCCCTGGCTCTCGCGGGCGGATGTGCGTCCAAGCCAGGTGGTCGAACGGCTTGAGCCTTATCCCCCGGTGGCCGTCGAGGCGAGCGGCTTAGTGGCCGGGCAATCGAGGGCTAAACGAATGCTGAGGCGTTATCTGGCGGAGTGGCGTTATGTCAAGGCTCCCCTCGATGGAAATGCCCTGGAGCGTTTGGGGGTGGCACGGGGGCCGGCTATGAAGGACGTACTGCGATTGCTGAAAGCGGCGCGGCTGGACGGCAAGGTCAGGACTCGCGGTGAGGAGGCAGAGCTGGTACGGGACGTGTTGGCGGGTAGAGTTGAGGTGCCAGGGGCGGGCGGTGGAAAACAGTGATCAGGGTTGTTGCGTGGCAAATCGCTCCAGCACGGCCGCTATGTGTTTGGCACTGCGGAGGAGATCGGCCAGGCGGATGTTCTCGTCGGGGGCGTGCATGCACGACTCCGGATAGCCGACACCAATATCGGCCGTCGGCAGGCCGAGCGTCTCGACGAAGGGGTGGAGGGGCCCGGTTCCGGCCATGCTGGGGATGATGATGGGCTCCTGGCTGTAGACCTGCCGGGCCGCCTCGCACACCAGGCCAACGAAGGGGTGATCGATGGGCGTGCGGGCCGGCCGCTCGGCTGACAAGCAGCGAACCTCCACATCGCTGTAGCCCTTCTGGTGAAGATGGCGCCGGAGCTTGTCCAGCACTTCCTCAGGCTCCTGGTTTGGCACGAGGCGGAATTCGAGCTTGGCCGTGGCCCGCGCTGGCAGCACCGTCTTGGTTCCCGGGCCCTGGTAGCCGGAGTTGAGCCCGTCGATGTTGCAGGTGGGCTCGAACAGGTGGCGCAGGCGGTAGTCCAGCCCGCTGACGCCCTTCAGGAAGCCGTCGAGCCCCAGGCTGCGTGCCCTGTGCGCTTCCTCGGCGGGCATAGCTTTCACTGCTGCCTTCTCCTGGGAGTTGTTGGCTCGCACTCGCTTATAGAAGCCATCGATGAGGATGTTCTCGTGCGGGTCCTTGAGGGTGGCCAGGGCCCAGATGAGACGCCAGGCGGGGTTGGGCAGTACCGTCGCGTAGGACGAATGGGCATCGCGGTTGGCCCCGCGGGCCTCCATCTCAAGGTAGAGGAGACCCTTCGCTCCCAGGGTGATCTGGGGCTGGCCCTGCCAGTTGACGCCGCCCCCTTCCCACAGGCAGGCGTCGGCGGCCAGAAGCTCCCGCCGTTCCTCCACGAAGGGCTCGATGCCGGGGCTGCCGATCTCCTCGTCGCCTTCGATGCAGAACTTGAGCGACAGGGGCACTTGCCCTCGCAGCGACTGGAAGGCGCGGATGGCCGCCAGGCGAGCGGCGATGTTCCCCTTGTTGTCGCAGACGCCGCGCGCGTACAGCTTGTCGTCCCGCAGGGCGAGCTCGAAGGGGGACGACGACCAGAGGTCGAGGGGCTCCGCTGGCTGGACGTCGTAGTGGTTGTAGAAGAGGATGGTCTTTTCTGTCGAGGCGCCGGCTAGCTCGCCGTAGACCACGGGATGACCGTCGGCCTTGGGGAGGATCTGGCTACGGAAGCCGAGGCTCCGAAGCATCTCGCTCACCAGCTCCGCCGTCTCCTCGATGGCTCTTCCTTCGGCGCTCACGCTGGGCAGGCGGCAGAGGCGAATGAGGTCGTCGATAGCCTCCTGCTGGTGCTGCTCGATGTGGCGAAAGATGTCCTCCATCGTTTTCCTCCTAGCGCTCCGACTTCAGCCAGGCGGCGGCAAGGGCGGGCAGTTCGGCCAGGGGAGCCTCCTCGATGCGGCAGGGCGGCAGGGAGTCCAGGAATGCCTGCCCGTAGCGCTTGCTCTTGATGCGGCGGTCCAGCACTACCACCGCCCCTCGGTCGGTCTTGGTGCGGATGAGGCGGCCGAAGCCCTGCTTGAAGCGCAGCACAGCCTGGGGCAGGGCGTACTGAGTGAAAGGCTCGTCGAAAAGGGCAGAGCGGGCGGCGAAGACGGGCTCGCTGGGCACGCTGAAGGGCAGGCGAGCCATCACCAGCAGCGATAGCGCCTCGCCCACTACGTCCACGCCCTCCCAGAAGCTGGCGGTGCCGAGGATAACCGAGCGCGGATTGCGTTTGAGCGCGTCCAGGAGCTGCTGAGGCGCGCCGTCGATGCCCTGGCCCAGCACAGCGATTCGTCCTTGGCTCAGGGGGTCGCGGATGGCGGCGTGGGCCGCGTGCAGAGAGGCGTGGGAGGTGAACAACACCAGCGCTCGTCCCTGGCTGGCCCGACAGAGCTCGAATAGGGCATGGTGGGTGACCTCCTGGTACTGGCGCGCCCCTGGCTCAGGCATATCCTTGGGCAGGAGAATGAGAGCCGACCGCTGGTAATCGAAAGGGGAGCCCAGCAGCAGCTCGCGGGCGTCCTCCAGACCCAGCCGCTGGCGAATGTAGTCGAAGGATCCCTGGCTGGTCAGGGTGGCGCTGGTGAGGACGACGCTGTTCTTCTCGGCGTAGAGATGCTCCTGGAGAAGGGGGGCTACGTCCAGCGGCGCCGAGGCCACCGCAATCCCCGCCGGGCCGCCATCCGTCAGCCATTCGATCCTCTGCGGGTCCTCCAGTTCGATGGCGGCGGCGATCCCCTGACGGAGCTGCTGGCCGGTTTGCAGCAGGGAGGCCGTCTCGGCGAGCACGCCCTCGTAGCCCAGAAGACCCAGTCCTTCGGCGTCGCTGAGGGCGATGTGCAGACGGGCCAGTACATCCTCGACGGCCGCCAGGGCTAGGCTCAGGTTCTCCCAGGCTAGCTCCACCGTCACCCAGTCGGGCTGGACGCGCATGGAGCGGGTCAGCAGAAGGCGTTGTTGATAGTTGCCGCTCTCCTCGGCGTGCTGCTGGAGGAAGACTCGCGCCGCCTCGCTGAACTGGCGCAGGCGAGGGCGGGCCCTCTCCACCTCCTCGCCGATGGCCGCGGCCAGGCCGGTGAGGTGGGAGCCCGGCCCCAGAGGCATGGCCAGCCCCCGCACGCTCTGGCGGACGCTGGCCGCTAGCGTCGAGCCGCGCTCGCGGCCCTCCCGCCGCTGGAGGCGATCGAGGTAGGACAGCAGGTCGGCCTCTCGCGCCTCGAAGCCCAGTTGGCGGGTGGTCTCCTCCTCTAGGTGCTGCGCCTCGTCCACGATGAGATTGTCGTAGGTAGGGATGACGCGCCCGCCGATGGCTACGTCCGATAGGAGGAGAGCGTGGTTCACCACCACCAGGTGGGACGCTTCCGCTCGCTGACGGGCACGCATCAGGAAGCAGCTTCCATCCAGGACGAAGGGGCACGAGCTGCCCAGGCAGTTCTCGTTCTGGGCCGAGAAGCGATACCAGAGCATCTCCTCGGTCGGGTTGAGCCTCAGTTCGGCGCGGTCGCCGCTTTCGGTCTGGGGCAGCCAGAGGAGGAGGCGGAGGAGGAAGCGTGCCTCCTCATCGGAGAGGGAAGGTGCCTGGCGACCGGCCAGGTGGCGACGCAGGCAGAGGTAGTTGCGCCTTCCCTTGAGCTGGGTCGCTGTCAGAGGACGGCCATCGGAAGGCTGACCCTCTAGAAGGCGCTGGACGGTGGGGATGTCCTTGGTCATGAGCTGTTCCTGCAGGTTGATGGTGGCGGTGGAGACGGTCACGCGGGCGTTGTTGTGCAGGGCATAGCAGGCGGCGGGCAGGAGGTAGGCAAGCGACTTGCCGATGCCGGTGCCCGCCTCGACGATGAGTTGGTCGCCCTCGTTGAGGACCTCCGCCACCGCCTGGGCCATCGCTCCCTGCTCCGGTCTCTCCTCGAACTGGGGCAGGATGTCCGTCCGCTTTTGCAGCGATTGGAGCAGGGACAGCGCCTCCGACGGCTCCACCGGCCGGCGGCGCTCGTCGGGCGAGAGAGGCTCCAGCGCCTGCCGCTGCGTCCTCGTGGGGGATGACTTGGCCTCGTTGAGCACTTCGGCGAAAAACGAGCGCCAGGGCCAACGGCTGGCGGCGGCCAGACGGGCGGCCTCGGCCAGAATGGGCGGTGGCAGGCTGGCAGCGTGGGCTCGCAGGGCCAGGAAGACCTCGCTGGCAGCCTGGGCGTCGGCCAGGGCTCGATGGTGCTGGGGCATGGCGATGTTGAAGTGGCGGGCCAGGGCCGAGAGGCTGTACTCCCCGAGCATGGGCACGAGGAGGACGGCCAGGGCGTGCGTATCGTAGACCACTGAGCTGTAGCTGAGGCCGACGGCCGCCAGGAAGCGAAGGTCGAAGCCAAGGACGTGCTGGCCCACGATGGGGTGGTCGGCGATGAACTGCTGCAGCCGCGGCGCTACGTCACTCATGGGGGGCGCCTCTGCCACCTCCTCCGGGGCGATGCCGGTAAGCATTTGTATGCGGTAGGGGACGGTTCTGCCGGGGTTCACCAGGGTGGAGAAGGTCTCTTGGACGACGCCATTTGGGTCGACCTTGACCGCCCCCACCTCGATGATGGCGTCACTGTCCGGCTCGAGGCCGGTTGTCTCCAGGTCAAGGGCTACGTAGGTGCTGGCCAAGAGGGCTCCCTACTTCGATTGAAAGGCTGGCTCCCTATTCTAGCACTCATCAGGCAGGGTAACGGAAGGGGCAGGGGTCAGCCGGATTGGGTGAACAGAGTGTCGCTGTTCACGTTGCCCTCGTCGAAGGGGGTGATGCCGCCCGCCAGCAGACCCTCGGCGGGATAGTAGCGGCCGGCCTTCAGCTCGGCGATCAGGTCTCGCTCATCCGCCAGCGGTCGCTCGAAGACGGTGGTGAAGCAGCCCAGACCGTGGGTGGAGTGGGCATCGCTGCCGCCGATGCCTCGCTTGCCCAGGATGTGGGCCACCAGCAGGGCGAAGTAGTTCTCGCGCGGGGTGCAGCCGCCGTTGGCTACCTCCAGCTCGTCCACCAGCTCGAAGATGGGCAGGCGGGCCGCCTCCTCAGGGGAGAGGCCGGAAGGATCGCGGTCGTCACGGCGGAAGTGGAAGGGGTCGAAGAAGTGGCGGAAGGGGTGAGCCACGAACATGAAGCCGCCGGCTTTGCTCACCACTCGCCTGAGCTCGGCGGCCCTGCGGATGCCCGGCAGGTACTGGTCGAGGCCGATGACGATGATGTGGCCCAGGTCGGTGGAGACCTCCATGCCCCCGCTCACAAACAGGCGGCTCTCGCTGCGGAACGTCTCAAGCTCGTGAGTGTCCCAGAGGCGGTCGTGCTCGCTGATGTTCACGCCGTCCAGGCCGATGCGCTTGGCCTCCGCCATGAGCTGCTGGGGGCTCAGGCTGCTATCGGAGCTCCCCTTCACTGTGTGGAGGTGCATGTCGATGATGGTGCCAGGCATGGGGCCGCCCTTCCAATCGCAATCGGTGTGGTTCAGGATACGATTGTATCGCTATTCGGCAGCCTGGGCCAGGCGAGGCAGAACCCAGCCGAAGAGGGCAATAAAGGAGAGGCCCATCGCTGCCACCTGCCAGGGCAGGCGTCGGAAGGCGGCTACTAGGACGGTCAGGGTCAGACCACCGAAGCTGATGATCAGCACTGTGTACAGGATGTTGGGGCTGCCCAGTCCACCGCCGGGGGCTTCCTCCAGCGTGTAGCGATAGAGCAGGCCAAGGAGCATACCGATTGCCGTCCACAAGAGGAAGGCGATCAGGGATATGGGGACGGTGAGTGCGACCGCCGATATGTTGGCGGCGATGGCCTGGGCCAGATAAGGAAGGCGGCTGCGCGCCTGCACGATCATGAGGGCTACCAGGCCGGTGAAGATAAGGGCCATGATGTAGCCGGTGACAAAGCCAGCGAAGACCTCTTCCATGGCGTTAGTCGGGGAGTTGCTCCACGGCCAGCGCCTGTGTGGCGGCGAGGGTCGTAGCGGCGAAGGCCTTCGCGTCGGCGCTGGCGGCTGCTTCGGCGAGGCGTTTCCCTTGCTCTTCGTTCCTGAGCAGCACGAAGAGGGCTGGGCCGCTGCCGGCGAGATGAACGGCACCTGCGCCGGCCTGTATCAGCGCCCGGCGGCAGGTCTGCAGCTCGGGGAAGGCCTGGAAGGCCAGCGAGCCGAAGACATCGTACAGATCGCGCTCCTTGAAGGGCCTCTCCTGTCTGAGTGCCTCGGCGAGACGGTCGCTGGCGGCTCCACCGCCGTAGTCCTTCAAGGTCAGGAGGGAGTACATCCGTTTGGTCTTCTCTGGTATGGACAGCGGCGGCACGACTACCAGGATGGCTGTCCTGCCAGCGTCGGGCAGGGGGGTTATGCGCTCGCCCCGTCCCTCGGCCAGGGCGGTGCCGCCGCGCAGGAAGAAGGCCACGTCCGACCCCAGCTCGGTCGCCAGCTCGACCAGCCGTTCGTGAGACAAGGCGAGGCTCCAGAGTCTATCGAGGCCGCACAGGGCAGCAGCGGCATCGCTACTGCCACCGCCCAGGCCCGCCGCGATGGGTATGGTCTTGGTCAGGCGCATCCTGGCGCCGCCGTTGTAGCCAGTCCTCTCGCGCAGAAGGCGGGCGGCTCTCATTGTCAGGTCGTCCTGAGGAGGCGGCAGGCCCTCACCCGTTGCCTTCAGGGTCAAGTCGGCGGCTGTCTCCATCTCTAGGCTATCGCAGAGGTCGATGGTCTGGAGGATAGTCTTCACGTTGTGGAAGCCGTCCGGCCGCCGGCTGAGCACCTCGAGCGTCCAGTTGATCTTGGCGGGGGCCGTTAGTCTCAGGCGCATGGGGCCTCACTCTCGGATGGGCGGCCGTTCCCTCGCCAGGCGCGGTAGAGGCAGCCCCACTCGTCCAGACTGAGCGTCTGGGCGCGGCGGCTGGCGTCGATGTTTGCTGCATCGAGAAGGCCCCGAGCGGAGGCGGGATCGATGCCCAGGCCCAGGGCGAGGGCGTTGCGGAGTTGCTTGCGGGGCGCGGCGAAGCCGGCGTGCACCAACTGGAAGAAGGCGTCGCGGTCATCCACGGTCACCGCCGGCTCTGACCGCACGTCGAGGCGAATGACGGCCGAGCGCACCTTGGGCGGCGGACGGAAGGCGCGCGGCGGCACGTAGAATAGTACCCTGGCCTGAGCGTAGAACTGGACGCTGACGCTGAGAAGGCTCATGCGGCCGGGCGGAGCGCCGATGCTCTGGCCTACCTCCGCCTGCACCATTACGATCATTCTCGTGGGCGGCCGGGCGCTCTCTAGGAAGTGGCGGAGGACGGCGGAGGCGATGTAGTAAGGGAGGTTGGCCACGACCACGTACGGCGGTGAGGCCTGGGCGCGGGCCAGCAGCTCGTCGGGCGAGAGGGAGAGGATGTCGCCGCAGACGGACTCCACGTTGGGGTGGCCCTCCAGGCGACGGCGCAGGTGGTCGCAGAGCCCTTCGTCTATCTCTAGGGCGATGACCTTGCCCGCCGCTGAGGCCAGGGCCTGGGTGAGCACTCCCTTGCCGGCGCCTATCTCGATGACGGTGTCTGCGGAGGAGAGCGAGGCCGCGGTCAGGATGCGCTGGAGCACCCTTCGGTCGGTCAGGAAGTGCTGGCCGAGGCTCTTGCGGGGGCGGATGGCGGCCGTGGCCGCCTGTGCGGACGCTGCCGATTCGCTGCGATTTCCTGGCTGACCTCTCGCCATGGCCCGATCATATCTCGCAGCCCGCCGCGAGGTCTACTGTGGTGGTTCGTGCCCTTGCCAATCGTAGCACCTGCGATTAGGATGAGGTCGCCATAGCGATCTAGTATGGCGGCAATACTGGCATATCGGCGGTCACCCATCGGATCGACCAGATGGGGCGAGGGAGGGCTACCATGAGATGGACACTGATTCTAGCATCAGTAGCTGCGGTTCTTCTCTTTGCTGTGGCGTGTGGAGATGGTGGAGGTGGCAGTGACGAAGAGCAGATAAGGCAGCTAAATCAGGACGTTTTTCACCACATGCAGGACGAGCGCTGGTCGAAAATGTACGAGCTCTACTCCCAGGATTTCAGAGACAGGTGCCCGCGAGACGAATTCCTTGGTGGAATGGTAGTGGCAAAGGCCTTGCTTGGTGAGGGGGAATGGGAAGACCTGCTAGAAGAGATGAAGCTTATTGGGGTGGAGAACATCCAGATCGAGGGTGATACAGCCACGGCCGAGGTCACAGCCGAAGTTCTTGGCGAGCAAGAGACCGAGATTGAGCACTATGTCAAGGAAGACGGCGGGTGGCGACTCACGCCCGATCCGGATACTGAAGGGTGCGAAACAGAGGGAAGCGAGGTGGAGATTATTATTACGCCTGAGACCCTGACGGCGTCGCCAACGACACCTGGCGCTCAAACGCCCGAGTCTGCTGGCACTCCTAAGGCCACACCGACTCCAGCGGCCGGTCGCAGCCGCAGCAATCCGATACCCATGGGTGAGACTGCTGTGGCTCCGCCAGGCTGGGAGGTAACCGTGTTGAATGTCGATCCCGATGCCTGGTCGAAGGTTCAGGCCGAGAATACGTTCAATGATCCGCCGGGCGAAGGCTATCGCATGTTCATGGTGACGGTTCGTGTAACGAACGTTCAGAGTGGCGACGAGACCGACATTATTTCATCCTATGATTTCGACATGGTCGGGTCACGGAACGAGGTCTACGGAGGAATGGAGCACGATTGCGGCTTGATACCGAACGAACTAGGGGCCGAGCTATTCCCCGGGGGAACAACGGAAGGCAACATCTGTTCACAGATCCCCAGCGAGGAGACAGACCTGCTCCTAATAGCTAGCATTAGCTGGGACAAGGAAGATCGGCGCTACTTGGCACTGGAGTGACGCCCGGGATGAAAGGCTGGCCTCCTATCGAGGCTCCAGCCTCCTTCTGCTGGCCAACGCCCTGAGCTGAGCCCTACTCCAGGACGTAGACCGTCACCCAGCGGGTGGCCCAGTCGGGCACCTCGTGGTCGGCGAAGCCCAGGTCGATAATGTTGCCGATCACCGCCGAGCCGGTGTCGGCGGCTAGTGCCTCGCCGTAGCCGGGGATGTAGAGGCGAGTGCCCAGGGAGATGACGTTCGGGTCTACCGCCACGATGCCGCGCTCCACGGTCAGGCCGGTGGCGGCGATGCCGTACCAGGGGCTCTCGGGCGAGCGGCCACAACTGGCGGGCCTGTACCAGGTGGCATACATCTCCAGCGAGTGGCTGTAGCGCAGGGGGCCCTGCGGCGTCTCCAC
This sequence comes from uncultured Dehalococcoidia bacterium, assembly GCA_964512285.1. Taxonomy (GTDB): domain Bacteria; phylum Chloroflexota; class Dehalococcoidia; order SM23-28-2; family SM23-28-2; genus SM23-28-2. The sequence continues at coordinate 25,619 of CAZEJO010000020.1, forward strand.
CAGGTTCACCGGCCTCGTTCCCTGGGCGATGATCTGGTCGCGAGGCGGCTGCTCCCACTCGTTCAGGAGCTCTCGCTCGATCTCCTGTCCGTCCTCATACACAGCGCGGTACTCGCGATGGATCAGGCCATCAGCGCCCCAGTCTAGGACCAGGTAGCGCCCCATATCCATCGTGGGGTCATCCTGATAGACCACCGGAAGGGGGATGACCTCTTCCACCGCCTCGAATTCCTCCCGCACTTGAACCACGCGGATGGTCAGGCCGTCCTCAACGGGGGCATCGAGGGCGGGCTCCACGCGGTCGAGGGCGCCCAGCGAGACGTCCGCTTCGTTCAAGACCTCCGCCACGGTGGCCTTGCGGCTGTGGACCGTCGTGGTATCGCCGCCGATCGTCAGGAAGAGGTCCCTGGCGCGATAGATGTAGATGTGCGTCCCGGCGGTCACGAGGCTTCCTGCCGACGGAAACAGGTAATCGCCGGTCTCGACCACGATGCCCTCCTCGGCTAGCACTTCGCCGACGGTAGAGCCAGCGGAAACCGTGCTCATGCTCAGCCCATCTTGGTGCAGGACGAGTGGCACTGGCTCGCCCATCGGTTCGATGTCCAGCGCGGCAATGGTGATGCTCTCGTCATCGCTGCCCGCGGACACTGTCTCGTCCATCGGTTCGATGTCGCCGGCAGCGATAGCGATGCTCTCGTCATCGCCGTCGCTGTTGGTGGCGACATGGCCGTCCAACTCAGGCACTTGGCCAATGGTGAACTCAGGAGTGTTTGACCGCCCTCGCTTGGCTGCCGGGCCCAGGAGGAACAAGAGCGCCACGCCGCTCGCCACGAGAAGGACGAGGAGGAGGTGAAGGATGCGGCGCGGATTCGCAAGGAGGGCTAGCGGCGTGTCGGCGCCTTCAAGTCTTCCTGGGAGCGCATCCTTAGGATAAAGACGCGCCCGGAATGGCTCTCCGGTCAATATATTCCTCGTTTAGGATTGGGCCTGCCGGTGTCCTGGGCAAAGCGGCCGTGCACCTGCTGTCGATCTCGCCCGTAGGCTTGCTCCCAACAGCCAGCTCCAACCAGGTTGACCTGCGGCACGCGAAACTCACTACTTACCGCTGCTTCCTTCCGGATCTGACGGGGTTCGTAGCGTCCCGCTGCGCAGGGCCAGGTTGTCAACGCTACTTATCGGGGGCAGTCCCCGCGGTGCTAAGACCTCGAGCAGGAATTCGACCCCGCTATAGCGGATTGCGGGTTCAGGGCACCGCTAGCTCCCCGTCTAGCACGACCGACCGCTAATGCTACATAAACGGTGTGCTTCTGTCAAGGTGTTTATCCACATGTGGATAAACGCTTGAAGGGGCGTTAATCCTATTGTAGAATGAGCCGAGTTCAGAGAAAGGCCGATTATTATGCATGTTCGTAAGGCGGTGATCCTGGCCGCCGGCTACGGGACGCGCTTCCTGCCTGCCACCAAAGTCATACCCAAGGAGATGCTGCCTCTGGTGGACAGGCCGGCCATCCAGCACGTGGTGGAGGAAGCGGTTCGTGCCGGCCTACAGCAGATCATCTTGGTGACCGCCGCCGCCAAGCGCGCGGTGGAGGACCACTTCGACCGCGAGTTCGAGCTCGAGCGGTGGCTCGAGCAGAAGGGCAGCGGGCAGCAGGCGGAGGAGATGCGTCGGCTGGCCGAGATGGCGGAGATCGTCTGCATACGCCAGAAGGAGCGCCTGGGCATCGGTCACGCCGTGCGCATAGCGCGCTCGCTGGTGGGCGACGAGCCCTTCGCCCTCTTCTTCCCCGACGACATCATCGAGAGCGACGTGCCGGCCATCCAGCAACTGATGGACGTTTTCTATAAGCATGGCGGCAGCGTCCTGGCGGTGCAGCGCCTCCCGCGCGAGGAGCTCCCCCACTACGGCATCATCGAGCCCAAGCAGCTGGAGGAGAGAGTCTATCAGGTGCTGCGCATCGTGGAGAAGCCACCGGCCAGCGAGGCGCCGTCCGACCTGGCCGCCGTCGGGCGCTATGTGCTGACGCCGGCCATCTTCGATGCCCTGGAGCGCACGCCGCTGGGCGCGGGCGGCGAGATCCAGCTTACCGATGGCATCGGCCTGCTGATCGGCGAGGAGCCGGTGTTCGCCTGCCGCTACGAGGGGGAGCGATTCGACGTGGGGCGGCCTCTCGGGCTCCTCAAGGCGTCGCTATCGATGGCCCTGCGGCGGCCCGACCTGGGGCCGGAGCTGCGTTCCTACCTGCAAGACTTGCTGTGACGGGGGAGGAGAGCGGTGACTGACCAGAACAGCCTGCAGGACCGATGGGCGCTCATCCTGGGCGCCTCGAGCGGCATGGGGGCGGCCACCGCCCTCGAGCTGGCCGCGAACGGCATGCACATCTTCGGCGTTCACCTCGATCTGCGCTCCACCCTGCCCAACGCCCAGCGGCTGGTGGCGGAGATCAGGGAGATGGGTCGCGAGGCGATCTTCTTCAACATGAACGCCGCCGATGCCAAGAAGCGAGGCCAGATCCTGGACGCCGTGGAGGAGCGGCTGAAGGCGGAGAAGGAGCCCTCGCACGTGGTGGTGATGCTCCACTCGCTCGCTTTCGGCACCCTCCGGTCATACGTGCCCGATGATCCCAAGGAGGCGGTCAGCCAGCGCCAGGTCGAGATGACCTTGGACGTGATGGCCCACAGCCTGGTGTACTGGGTGCAGGACATGGTCTATCGCGGTCTGCTGGGGTCGGGCAGCAAGGTCTTCGCCATGACTAGCTCCGGCTCGACGCGCATCTGGCCGGAGTACGGCCCGGTGGGCTGCGCCAAGGCCGCCCTCGACTATCACACTCGCCACCTGGCGGTCGAGCTGGCCGCCAGGGGCATCGCGGTGAACGCCATCCGAGCGGGTATCACTGAGACCCCCGCCTTGCACAAGATCCCCGGCCACGAGCAGTTGCTGGCGGTGGCCGCCGCGCGTCACCCCAGCGGCCGCATCACCACGACCGAGGACGTGGCCCGCACCATCGTCGCCCTCTGCGACGAGCGGGCGGGCTGGATGACGGGGAACATCATCGGCGTGGACGGTGCCGAGGACATCATCGCGCGCTAAACTCATCGCCCGAGACAACCCTCTGTGGAGGGTCTTTGCCATAAGTGGTTCGTGGCTGGTGGGTTCCGGACTCCTGGGTTCACACCCAACCCCAGCCTCAAGGCTGGGGCATGGGGAGGCCAATCCGATGCCCCCGCCTTCAGGCGGGGGTTGAGAATCGGGTCACCAACGGCCACCAGCAGTCTCTAGCGCAAGGCTGTTTTGGTGCGCTACAATATCACTCTCTCTCGGATAGGCAGGCCAAGAGCGGCAATCGAAGGAAGGAGTCTGACGCAGCTATGCGGAACCTAGGCAAGTTCTGGCTCACCTTCCTTGCTCTGGCGGCGCTGCTGCTTGTGGTGGCTTGTGGGGAGGAGGAGGGCGAGAAGGAGGAGGTGGTGGTGCCCGGCATTACCGACACAGAGATAGTCCTGGGCAGCCACTTCGCCCAGAGCGGCACCTATGGGGCGGCGTACGCTCCCGTCCTCGCGGGCATGAAAGCCTACTTCAAGTACGTCAATGCGGAGGAAGGGGGCGTCTGCGGCCGCCAGATCGTCTTCAAGGCGGAAGATGATCAGTATGACCCCGCCCAGGCCGTCGGCGTCGTCCGCAAGCTGGTGGAGGAGGATAAGGTCTTCGCCATCATCGGCGGCCTGGGGACGGACACCCACGCCGCCATCTGGGACTACCTGAACGAGATGGGAATACCCGACCTGTGGATCATGTCCGGGGCGCATAAGTTCGCTGCTGAGCCCTACGAGCACCCCTGGTCGGTTCCCCTCCTGCCGGACTACTATGTCGAGGGGACGATCTTCGGCAAGTACATCTCGGAGAATCTGTCGGGCAAGAAGGTCGGCGTCCTCTACCAGGATGACGATTTCGGCAGGGACGAGCTGGCCGGCGTGAAGAACGGCCTCGACCCCACCAAGAACGAGTTGGTGTCCGAGCAAGGCTATGAGTCCACCAACGTCGACATCCGCCCGCAGATTATTAACCTGAAGGATGACGGCGCGGAGGTGGTGGTTGGTGCCTGCATCCCAGGCCACTGCTATCAGGCGCTCAAGGCGGCCTACCAGTGGGACTGGGATGCCCAGTTCTTCTTCCCCCACCACATTAGAGACTACGTGTCGTTCGTGTATGCCCAGGAGGAGGCCCAGTGGATCGATGGGGCCATGACGGCCCATATCCGCAAGATGTACGACTGGCTGGACGACCCGGCGGTAGCCGAGCACCACCGGATCATGGAGGAGTATGGTGACTTTCCCGCCGGCAACTTAACCATCACTGGCCAAGTCGCGGGCGAACTCACGGTCGACGCTCTGGGCAGGACCTGCGACGACCTCACGCGGGAGGGCCTGATGGACGCCGTCCACTCCCTTCAGGACTACCAGAGCGACCTCATGCTGCCCGGCATCACCATCACCCTCAGCGAGGATGATCACTTGCCTATCGAGCAGATGAGGATGATGCAAGCTACGGTGACGGCGGACGGCAAGGGCCAGTGGGAGTACTTCGGCGACATCATCTCGTTCGCGGACGAGGACTAGAAGGCAACCTCTGGGGTGGAGGGGCGCTGTCTCTGCTCTGTCAGCCGCTGAAGCTGCCCCTACTTCCCCAACCTTAACAGCGCCATGAACGCTTCCTGGGGGATGTCCACGTTGCCCACCCGCTTCATCCGCTTCTTGCCCGCCTTCTGCTTCTCCAGTAGCTTCATTTTGCGGGTCACGTCGCCGCCGTAGCACTTGGCCAGCACGTTCTTGCGGAGGGGCTTGATCGTCTCGCGGGCGACGACCCGCCCGCCGATCGCCGCCTGGATCGGCACCTCGAAGAGCTGGCGGGGGATCAGGCTGCGCAGCTTCTCCACCAGTTGCCGCCCCTGCCGCTGGGCGTTCTCGGCGTGGACGATGGCCGAGAGCGCGTCGACCGGCTGCTGGTTCACCAGGATGTCTAGCTTCACCATTTCGGCCGGCGCGTGGTGAGCGAAGCTGTAGTCCATGCTGGCGTAGCCCTGGCTGCGCGCCTTGAGCTGGTCGTAGAAGTCGAGCAGCATCTCCGATAGCGGCATCTGGTACTCGAGCAGCACCCGCCGTCCGGCGGCGTCCTCCAGCGGGCCGTGCTCCAGGTAGTCCATGCGCTTGAACTCGCCGCGGCGGCCGGTCACCAGCTCCATCAACGCCCCGATGTAGCGCTCGGGGGTGATCACGCTGACGTTCATCCAGGGCTCCGATATCTCCAGCACCTCCTCCATGCGGGGCAGCTTGGCCGGGTTGTCCACCGCCAGCTCCTCGCCGTCGGCCTTCAGCACCCGATACTCCACGCTGGGGGCGGTCACCAGGATGTCGAGGTCGTACTCGCGCTCCAGGCGCTCCTGGACGATGTCCATGTGCAGCAGGCCGAGGAAGCCGCAGCGGAAGCCCGGTCCGAGCGCGATGCTGGACTCCGGCTCGTAGCTGAGGGCGGCGTCGTTGAGGCGCAGCTTGTCGATGGCGTCGCGCAGGAGGGCGAACTCGTCGGCGTTCGCGGGGTAGAGGCCGGCGAAGACCATCGGCTTGGCCGGACGATAGCCGGGCAGCGGCTCCGAGGCGGGGTGGTCGTTGTAGGTGATGGTATCGCCCACCCGACAGTCGCGCACCGTCTTGAGGCCGGTGGCCACGTAGCCCACCTCGCCGGTAGTGAGCTGCTGCGTCGGGGCGAAGGCGGGCCGGAAGACGCCTACCTCCAGCGGGTCGAGCTCGCGCCGGTTCGACATGAGGCGCAGGGGACGCTTGGTGGAGAGCGCGCCGTCCATCACGCGCAGGTAGGCGATGACCCCCTTGTAGGGGTCGTACTTCGAGTCGAAGATGAGGGCGCGCAGGCGGGCCTGCACCCGACCGCTGGGCGGCGGCATGCGCTGCACCACCGCCTCCAGCACCTCCTGCGTGCCGACGCCTTCCTTGGCCGAGGCGAAGATCATCTCCTCCTGGCCGTAGCCCATGACGGCCTCGATCTCCTGCGCCACGCGCTCGGGCTCGGCGTTGGGCAGGTCGATCTTGTTGATCACGGGGATGATCACCAGGTTGTG
>CAZEJO010000021.1:0-8815 GCA_964512285.1 uncultured Dehalococcoidia bacterium
CATGATCGAGTTAGGGCGGGAGGTGTCGCGAGAGGGCCTGGCGGCTGGCATCCTCAACGAGTTCGAGGCGCTCTATCTCGCCGCTCAGGCGGGCGAGCCGATCCAGGAGGAGTGGCGCGCTCGTCTGGGTACGCTGGGCAAGCAGGTGAAGGCGCGCTTCGGCAAGCAGGTGGAAGAGGGGCTGGCCGAGGACGTGGACAGCGACGGCAACCTCGTCCTGCGCCGAGCCGACGGCTCCCGCGTAACCATCGCCGCCGGCGACGTGACCCTACGCTAGGGCAGAACCTTCCGCGCCGTTTGTCTTCCCTAGGTGCTTTTCTCTTGGGGCGCAGGGCTGGTCGACTCGGGGACGGCCAGCTTGGTCAGGAAGTACTGGATCAAATCGATGGGGAAGGGGAAGATCACCGTGCTGTTGCGCTCGGTGGCGATCTCCGTCAGGGTCTGGAGGTAGCGGAGCTGCAGGGTGCCAGGTGAGGCAGCAATGATGCGGCCCGCCTCGGACAACTTCTCGGAGGCCTGGAGTTCGCCCTCGGCGTGGATGACCTTGGCCCGTCGCTCTCGCTCGGCCTCCGCCTGGCGGGCGATGCTGCGGATCATCTCCGGCGCCAGGAGCACGTCCCTCACCTCCACCATGGTCACCTTCACCCCCCAGGGCTCTGTGGCCTCATCGACGGCGACTTGGAGGCGCTGGTTGATCTCATCGCGCTGGGCCAGAAGCGCATCCAGGGTCGACTGGCCGATGGTACTGCGGAGGGTGGTCTGGGCGATGAGGGCGGTGGCCCGGAAGTAGTTCTCTACCTTGACCACGGCATCCTCGGGATTGACCACCCGGAAGTACATCACCGCATCGACCTTAACCGTTACGTTGTCGGTGGTGATCATCTCCTGGCTGGGCACGTCCACGGTGAAGACACGCAGGTCTATCTTCACCATCCGGTCCACGATGGGCAGGATGATGAATAGGCCCGGTCCCTTGGCTCCCACCAGGCGGCCCAGGCGGAAGATGACCCCGCGCTCGTACTCCTGGACGATCTTCACGGCCAGGGGGAACAGAGGGATCAGCAGAATGTAGCCGAGGGCGGTGAGGAGTCTGGCTACCCAGTTGTCGGTTGGTGGTTGACTAGTCATGCTCTAGCTCCTTTCCCACTTTCCTCACTGTCAGCTTGAGGCCTTCGATTGCTGTAACGACTACCTCCTCGCCTTCCTCCGCGCTGCCCTCCTCCAAGGTAGCCGACCAGTATTCGCCATCTACGAACACCATGCCGCTGGGATCGAGGGGCGAACGGGCCACCCCGTGGCGGCCGATGAGGGTGTTGATGCCCGTCACTGCCGGCTGGCGGCGGATGCGAATGATCGATGTTACCACAAAGAGGAAGAAGGCGCCTGCGGCCGCCGCTATGCTATAGATTAGCCATCTGTTCACCTGGAATCCGGACGGGTTGCCCCAGGTCAGTAACAAGCCTCCCAGAACGAGGGCCACCACGCCCCCGATGCCTAATATGCCGCCGCTGGTCACGAAGATCTCGGCGATAAAGAGGGCGAAGGCCAGGAAGATGAGGATGACCCCCGCCCAGTTGAACGGGAGTACGCTGAGCGAGAAGAAGGCTATGACCAGGGCGATGGCCCCGAAGACGCCGGGGAAGATCTGGCCGGGGTTGACGATCTCGTAGAAGAGGGCTATCGATCCCAGGCTGAGGAGGAGGAAGGTGATGTTGGGGTCGCTGATGAGGTCCAGGAAGCGCTCCGCGAGGTTCATGTCGTTGTGGACGATCTTGTTCTGGTCGAGGGCCTCCTTGGTGGCGAGCGTGACTGTGCGGTCGACCAACTGTACCTCGCGCCCGTCCACCGCCTCCAGAAGAGAGGGGAGGTCGTCGGCTACCAGATCCACCACGTTCAGGTCGACTGCCTCCGTCTCTGTGGCTGAGACAGCCTCGCGCACGGCCTGCTCTGCCCATTCAGCGTTGCGTCCGCGGTAGTTGGCGATGCTCTTGGCATAGGCCACGGCGTCCTCGGTCACCTTCTTGCCCAGGGTGCCCTCGATGTCCTCGCCGCCGGCCCCGACGGGGCTGGCAGCGCCGATGCGGGTGCTGGGGGCCATGGCGGCGATGTTGGCGGCCATGGTGATGAAGGTTCCCGCCGAGGCAGCCTTTGCCCCCTTCGGCGATACGAAGACGATAACCGGTATGCGGTCTTCTTCAATACGTTTGACAATGTCCTCCATAGAGCTCATGAGACCGCCAGGGGTGTCCAGCTCGATGACCACTGCCATCGCCTTGGCGTCCTCGGCCTGGTCGATGCCCCGGTTGATGTAGCGGTACATGACAGGGTTCACGTCGCCATCGGCCTTCAGGACGTGAACAGCACCCTCCGGGCCGCCGGGCCCGCCGCAGGCGGCGGCCAGGAGAGCCAGGGCGGTGACCAGGAGGAGCAGACGGCGCGCAAAAACCAATCGCCGCGTTCGGAGCATGACCAGAAGATGGTTCCTCATGAGCGAAACCTCGTCTAGAGTCATTATAGCCGCTTGGACGCTTGGTTCCTACTGCCGCCGCCGGTCTCGGAGAAGCGGGCGGAAGTGCAGCACTCCCACGGTTTGCGCTATGATCAGCAAGCAATGTTAACAGGTCGAAGGGCCCCTTGGCGGCTTCTCTTTGTGGCTTTGCTGGCGGCAGTTGCCTTATGCGTGAGCTGCGGCGCCTCTTCGGAGGTTGCGCCGCCAGACAGCGGGGAGGAATCGGTAGAGTCGCCGACGCCTCTGCCCACGGTCGAGAAGCCAGTGACCCCAAGCCTTCCTACCCCAGCACCGTCGGGCGCAAGCCCTCCTGCCGAAGAGGCGGAAACGCTTTCGCCTCAGCCCAGTCGGTCGGTGGCGCCTCTCCCTCAGCCCAGCCAGTGGGCGGCGGACGTTTGGTGCACAGATGAGGAACCCCTTACTGGCCCCACCGATGTTCCTCTATCCTCCGCCTACACGCCAATGCCATCCCATCGTGATGCTGCCCTGGAAGAGGTTATACGGAGCAGCCTCGGCGATGAAGTGGACAGCTACGGAGTGGTGGTCAGGAACCTGGTCAGTGGGGCCGTAGCGGAGGTCAACCCGCATAAGCGTTTCGAAACCGCGAGCTTGTTCAAGCTCTGGGTGATGTATGAGGTCTATAAGCAGGTGGAACTGGGCCTGGTGGACATGGATGAGGAGCTACTGGTGACGCCATACTATGCTTCCTTCGATGCAGGGAGCCTACCTGTTGACGTGTGCGATACGCTGACGGTACGCCATGCTTTGTGGGCCATGATCACCTATAGTGACAACACGAGCGGCTTCCTGCTCCGGGATAAGGTTGGAATGGGGAACATCAATCGCGACCTGCAGGCGTTGGGGCTGACCGAAAGCGCTTTCGGGCAAGAGGACGTGATCAGTACAGCGTCGGATATGGCGCGCTTCTTGGAGATGGTTGTCTTGGGAGCGGCCGTCAGCGGGGAAGCCAGCCGAGAGATGCTCGACCTTATGCTAGCCCAAACGGTGCTCGACCGCCTGCCGGCGCTGCTGCCGTCTGGCGTGGAGGTGGCCAACAAGACGGGCGATCTGGACGAGGTCACTCACGACGTGGGTATCGTTTACGATCCGCAGCCCATCTATATCATCGCTGTCCTGTCCGACAGAGGCGGGGAGCCCGAACCCATCGCCGTCCTCTCCCGTGCCGTCTACGACTACTTCGATCATTGAATGGCTCTGGCCCCTGCGGTAGAATGGGGCCTAATCTGGGTAGAAGAGGCTTGTCCATGGTCGAAGAGTCACCACGTTGCCGCGGCATGCGTGATCTACTGCCCGCTGACATGGCTCGCTTTCGGCGGGTGGAGGAGGTGTTCCGCACTGCCTGCTTGGCCTGGGGCTATCAGGAGGTGCGCACACCGACCATCGAGCACCTCCACTTGTTCACGGCTGCTGGTACCCTTTCCCCTCAGATGCTGGGGCGCGTCTACTCGTTCCTGGACTGGGATGGCTGGAGCGGCGAGCGGGTAGTGCTGCGTCCCGATGCCACCATACCGACCGCTCGCCTGTTCGTGGAACGCTTGCAGCAGGAGAAGCTGGCCAAGCTCTTCTACATCCAGAACGTATTCCGCTTCGCGGAGGGGGACGAGCCGCGCGAGGGCTGGCAGTGCGGCGTGGAGCTTGTCGGCGATACCCAGCCGCGAGGCGAGGTGGAGCTTATCCTTTTGGCCTGCCAGACGCTGGAGCGGTTGGGCTTGGGTCCGGTCGAGGTGCGCCTCTTCCATCCCGGCATCGTGCGCTCCGTTCTCGCTGAGGCCGGCCTGGAGCGCGCCGACCAGGTGCGCGTCTACGATCGCATTCTAGACGGCGATCCTACGGCTCTGGCCGAGGTCGAGGAGCGGTTGCCGTCGCTGGGAGCGCCTCTGCGGCTGCTGTTCGAGGGCGAGGGGGCTGGCAGCGCCTATCTGGCCAATCTCGGCAGCGCCTTCCAGAAGGCGGTGCCTCAGATAGCGGGTCCGCTGGAGGAACTGGCCACGCTGGTCGATACGCTGTCGGCTCTGGGTTGCCGTTGCCAGGTGGCTGCGGCGCTGGTGGGCAGCTTCGAGTACTACACGGGGCCCGTCTTCCAGTTCGTCGCCGATGGGGAGAGGGCTGGAGGGGGCGGCCGCTACGACGGGCTGATCGCTCTGGTGGGCGGCCCCGATGTGGCGGCCTGTGGCTTTGCCTTGGACGTGGCCAAGCTGGCCAGGCTGCTGCCTTCAGCGGAGGAGGCCATTCCCTGGCAGGAAGCTGTCTGTGTGAAGCCCTCCTCCGATCGGGCAGATGTTGTCGTGGCGGCCTTCGGCGCTATTGGCCCGCTTCAGCAACTGGGCCTGCGAACGGAGGTGGCCCTGGTCCGCGATGCGCCTTCTGCCTGTCGCTGGGAAGTGACGGTGAAGCCCTCTGCCGGCGGTATCGGCTACTCTCTCTACGATCGGAGCAAGAAGCGGCGGCGGGCCTTCGCCAAGCTCGACGATCTGCTGGCTGCTCTGGAGGCGACGGGCGGTGGCTCTTAAGCTGGCCCTCCCCGCTGGCCAGCTAGCTCGGCCCACGGATGAGCTTCTGAGACGGGCTGGCCTGATCGTCCGCGGCTACACGGACGGCTCTCGCTCCTATCGACCGCGCCTGAGCGGCCGCCGGGGCGTGCTCCTGCGGGTCTTCCGCGAGAAGGACATTCCCATTCAGATCGCCTTGGGCAACTACGACCTGGGCATTTGTGGCCTGGCCTGGCTAAAGGAGCTGCTCACTCGCTATCCCAGCGAGGCGGTGGTGCAGCTAAGGGCGCTTCCTCTCGGCCCCTCGAGCTTGTACGTGGCGGCAGCGTCCGATAGCGGTCTGACCAGCCTGGACAGCCTGGCGGGGGTGCCTGGCCTGCGCCTGGTCAGCGAGTACCCCAACCTGACCGAGGCATTCGCGCTCAGCGCCCGCCTGCCCGCCTATCGGGTCTTCGCGGTGTCGGGAGCGGCGGAGGCCTATCCGCCCGAGGATGCTGACCTGGCGGTCGTTGCTGCCGGCAGCGAGGAGGAGGTGCGAGAGCAGGGGCTGAGGCCGCTGTGTCGCCTGCTTGTTGGCTCACCTTGGCTCATCGGACACCGCCGCAGCCTCGAGGGGAAGGACCTGAGCACCGTGCTGGGGCCTCTCATGGCTTTGGAGGGTGGTCGGCAGCGGGAAGACGGCCTCGAGTTGCCTGCCGGCCTGGCTGCGCCGCCAGGGTCGCCCCTGGCGACCGAGCGACCGTCCACCACCGTGCGCTTGGCACTGCCCGATGGGCACCAGCAGCCCAGCGCCGCCGCCATCCTGCGGGCGGCTGGCCTGTCATGCGAGGGCTATGACGAGCAAGGGTGGGTGCGCAGGCCGCGAAGCTCTCTGGAAGGCCTGGATCTGAAGGTCATTCGACCCCAGGACATGCCTCAGCAGGTGGCGCTGGGCAACTTCGACCTGGTTGTCAGCGGCCGCGACTGTTTGATGGAGCACCTTCTCCAGTTTCCCAGCAGTCCGGTGGAGGAGGTTGTGGACCTTGGCGGCGGCCAGTTCGACTTGTCGGCGGTGGTCAGTGAGGACATGCCGGCTGACAGCCTGGCCGAGGCGGTCGAGCTTTGGCGTCGCCAGGGACTGAAGGCCATTCGGGTGGCCTCGGAGTTTCCCGCCATCGCCGACCACTATGCCCGCCAGAACCACTTCTGGCGCTATCAGTTGATACCTATCAGCGGCGCCTCCGAGGGGTTTGTCCCCGAAGACGCCGATGTGCTCATCGAGGGTGTCCAGACGGGCAGAACGCTGGCCGAAAACAAGCTCAAGACCATCGACCGCTTCTTGCATTCCACAAGCTGCCTCATCGCTAGCAAGCGGCGGCCGCCGCCTGGCAGGGCCAAGCTCCTCTCTCAGCTCATCGAGCGCTTCCGCCAGGCGGGTTCGCCCCCGCCTACGGCGGACAGGTGATAAAATGGCGGAGGGAGGTTGCCCGAGGAGAGATGCCAGCGCTGGCCCTGCATGCCGCCGTCGCTAGTCGCATCGCCGACCAGCTCCGTCACCGCGCCCTCGATGTAGACGCAGGGAGTCTCTATCTGGGCGCTACGGCTCCCGACATCCATATCTTGATGGGCTGGGAGAGAGAGCGCACTCACTTCTTCGATCTGCGAGAGTTCGAGGAGCAGAGCGCGGTGGCCGCTATGTTCAAGGCCCATCCGGATCTGGCCCGCCCAGCCGAACTCAGTCCGCCAACGGTGGCCTTCGTCTCCGGCTACGTCTCTCATCTGGTAATGGACGAGGTCTGGATCAATGACGTCTATCGGCCCTTCTTCGGGCGGTCTTCGCCCATGACCGGTGATACGCGAGCGAATATCATGGATCGTGCTGTTCAGTACGATCTAGACCGTCAAGCCCGCACCGACCGGCAGGCCATGTCCCACATCGTGAAGGAGATCGTCCGTCCGGTCCAGGACCTGGATGTGGGGTTCATCGATGCGGGCGCTTTGGAACGGTGGCGAGAGCTGATGGCGGAGTCGCTGAACCACTCGCCGGGCTGGGAGCGGTTTCGCTACTTCGGCGGTCGCGCTTTGAAAGCGGCGGGAGTCGATACGCCAGCGGCCTTCGCCGAGTTCGTGAAGACGCTTCCCGATCTAGTGGCTGAGGCCAGCGATTACGTCAGCCGCGAGCGCCTCGATGCTTTTCTGGAGAAGTCGCTGAACGAGGGTCGGGAGGCCATCAAGGAGTATCTGGATTGAAGCTGGTTCACGGGAGTAAGGAGGGCCGCCGTCTGCTGGCTCGCCTGCGTCGGCCTCTGGGAGAAGCCGAGTTGCCCGAAGCCGTCCGCCAGAAGATAGGGCGCGTCTTCGGGGCAGAGCTGGACGCCCAGGCAGTGGTGGATCGCATCCTGGCCGACGTGCGCGAGGGCGGCGATGCCGCCATCCGACGCTACAACAAGGAGATCGACGGCGTCCAGGCGGGCGATGATCTCTCCCTGAAGGTGTCGGCAAAGGAAATAAAGGACGCCTATGCGCAGGTGGACGAGAAAGTGGTGCGGGCGCTGCGCTTCGCCGCCGACCGCATCCGGACCTATCACCAGAAGCAGCTCGACCACTCCCTGATCGGCTTCGATGAGGGCGGCCTCGGGCAGGTGGTGCGGCCGTTGAGGCGAGTGGGGATGTACGTGCCTGGCACCACGGCGGCCTATCCCTCGTCGGTGCTTATGACCGGCATCCCGGCGCGGGTGGCTGGCGTTGCCGAGGTGTACATGGCCACGCCGGCGGCTGCTGACGGCAGCATCTCGCCCCTGAAGCTGGTTGCTGCCGACATCACTGGCGTGGACGGTATCTTTCGGGCGGGCGGCGCTCAGGCCATCGCTGCCCTCGCCTTCGGCAGCGAGACCATCCCGCGTGTGGATAAGATATGCGGCCCGGGGAACATCTTCGTGGCCCTGGCTAAGAAGATAGTACACGGCCTGGTGGGCATCGACGGCATCTTCGGCCCTACGGAGACGCTGGTAGTGGCTGATGGTGACGCTGACCCTGCCCTGTGCGCAGCTGACCTGCTGGCCCAGGCCGAGCACGATGCCCTGGCTAGCCCGATTCTCATCACCACATCCGATGCCCTAGCTGAGGCGGTGATGCGAGAGATCGAACAGCAGTTGGAGTCGCTGGAGCGGCGGGAGATCGCAGCCGCCGCGCTGGAGGGACAGGGGCTGGCGATAGTGGCGGAGACGCTGGAGGAAGCGCTGGCCCTGGCCAACGAGTACGCTCCTGAGCACCTTTCCCTGGCGGTGAGCGACGGCGAGCGCTATCTGGGCCAGGTGGCCAACGCCGGCTCCGTATTCGTTGGGGGGCTCTCGGCGGAGGCTGTGGGCGACTACACGGCTGGCCCCAGCCACGTTATGCCCACGGGGGGGAGCGCACGCTTCTCCTCGCCTCTGGTGGTGCACGATTTTCTGAAGGTGATAAGCGTCGTATCCCTGGACGAGGCGGCGCTGGCCGAACTGGGACCGGCGGCGGTGGTGATCGCCGACGCCGAGGGGTTCACCGCCCACGCTCGCGCCATCGAGCGGCGGTTGGAGGGCGGACGCTGATGCCTGACCCCGCCCGAACGAGGATGGACGCGCTGCGATTGGTGCGGCCGGAGCTTCTGGACCTGCTGGGTTATGAGCCCATCGAGCCGGTGGACGTGTTGGCCGAGGAGCTGGGTCTGCCCGCCGACCAGATCGTGAAGCTGGACGGCAACGAGAACCCCTATGGCCCTTCGCCGCGGGTCAAGGATGCGCTGGCCGATTTCGACCTGTACCACATCTATCCCGACCCG
>CAZEJO010000021.1:8825-30808 GCA_964512285.1 uncultured Dehalococcoidia bacterium
GCGGAGGGGGACCAGCTTGTCGGGCGGGAAACGCTGGCCGGCTACCTGGGCCTGGACAGCGAGCACATCGTGGTGGGGAACGGCAGCGACGAGCTGCTGGAGCTCATCGCCTGCCTCTTTCTGTCAGCCGGCGACGTGGCCGTCAACTGCGTGCCCACCTTCGGCATGTACGCTTTCGTGTGCGAAATCCGGGGTGCTCGCGTCGTCGAGGTGCCCCGCCGCGAGGACTTCAGCCTAGATGTGGCAGCCGTGCAGGAGGCAGCGCGGGGGGGTGCCAAGGTCGTCTTCATCGCTTCGCCCAACAACCCCAGCGGCAACATCATCTCGGCTGCCGAGCTGGAGGCGCTGCTCTCCACCGGCGTGCTGGTAGTGGTCGACGAGGCCTACGTCGAGTTCAGCGACCGAAGCTTCGTGGGGCTGGTGCCGCAGCAGGATAATCTCATCGTCCTGCGCACGTTCAGCAAGTGGGCGGGTCTGGCTGGCTTGCGGGCTGGCTACGGCGCTTTCCCCAAAGGCATCGCCGCGCTCATGCGCAAGGTCAAGATGCCCTACAACATGAACGTGGCCGCTCAAGTGGCCATCCTGGCCTCGCTGGAGGATCGCGAGATGCTACAGCAGCGGGTGCAGGCCATCGTGCGCGAGCGGGAGCGGCTGTCGGAGGAGCTGGCGGCTGTGCCCTTCCTGCGGGGATTCCCGTCGGAGGCTAACTTTATCCTCTATCGCAGCCAGGGCATCGACGCCAGCGAGCTCTGGCGTCGCCTGCGTCAGCAGGGCATCTTCGTTCGCCACTTCGATACGCCTGGCGTGAGGGATTGCATCCGCATTACCGTGGGCAAGCCGGAGCACACCGACCGGCTCCTGGCGGCCCTGAAGGAGATAGGAGGGAGCCTTGCCCCCTGAACGAAAAGGCAGCATCCGCCGCGAGACGAAGGAGACGCAGGTGAGGGTGGAGGTGAACCTGGACGGCAGCGGCCAGGTCGACATCGCCACCAGCATCGGCATGCTGGATCACCTGCTGGAGCAATTGCCGCGCCACAGCCTATTCGACATAAAGATACAGGCCAGTGGCGACATAGAGCGCGACCCCCATCACCTGATCGAGGACGTGGGCATCGGCCTGGGACGTGCCTTGGCCGAAGCGCTGGGCGAGCGACGAGGGATCGTGCGGATGGCCCACGCCGTCGTGCCCCTGGATGAGGCGCTGGCGCTGGTGGCGGTGGACCTGAGCGGCAGGGGCCACGCGGCGGTAGACCTGCCTTTCACCTCTGAGCGGATAGGGGAGCTGCCCACGGAGATGATCGCCCATCACCTGGCGGCGTTCGCTGTGGAAGGGCGGTTTAACCTGCACGCGCGGGTGCTGGCCGGTACGAACGACCACCACAAGGCGGAGGCGACGTTCAAGGCCCTGGCCCGCGCTCTGGGCGAGGCCACCCGCATCGACCCGCGCATCAGCGATATCCCCAGCACTAAGGGAACGCTGTAGGGCTAGCCTCCGTGTCCTCTAGCGCGAAGCGGAACTCCTCGATGACGGGGTTGGCCAGGAGAAGGCGGCACATCTCCGCCACCTGCTTCTCGGCGTGAGCCTTGTCGTTGGCCTGGAAGCGGATCTCCATGTACTTGCCAGCCCGCACGCTCTCCACCTCGGCGAAGCCCAGGGAGTGGAGGCCGCCCTTGATGGTCAGGCCCTGGGGGTCGTTCACCGTTGGCTTAAGGCTGACGTAGACGCGGGCGATGTAGACGCTCACGGCACCAGCAGCTCCCGTCCTGTCAGCCTGCGGAAGGCCTCGCGGTACCTGTCGGCGGTGCCTTCCACCACATCGTCGGGCAGCACGGGCGGCGGTGGCTCCCTGTTCCAGCCGATGGAGATCAGCCAGTCGCGCACGTACTGCTTGTCGAAGCTGGGCTGGGCTTGGCCGGGCTGGTAGCTGTCGGCGGGCCAGAAGCGGCTGGCATCGGGGGTCAGGATCTCGTCGATGACGATGAGCTCGTCGTCCACCCAGCCGAACTCCAGCTTGGTGTCGGCGATGATGATCCCCCGCTCGCGGGCGTAGTCGCGGGCGAAGCCGTATACGGCCAGAGTGCGGGATCGGATGACGCTGGCCGCCCTCTCGCCTATCAGGTCTACCACCTCTTCGAAGGAGATGTTGATATCGTGGCCGGACTCGGCCTTGGTGGCGGGGGTGAAGATGGGCTCCGGCAGCTCGTCGCTCTCCCGCAGGCCGTTTGGCAGGGGGATGCCGCAGACCTTGCCGCTTTCCTGGTACTCAACCCAGCCGGAGCCGGCCAGATAGCCTCGCGCCACGCACTCCACGTCCAGGCGCTTGGCCTTGCGGATGAGCATCGAGCGGCCGATGAGCTCGGGCGGGATGGCGAAGGGCACGCCCTCGACCTCGGTGCCGTCGATGAGGCGGAGGAAGTGGTTGGGGACGACATCGCTGGTGAGGTCGAACCAGAAGGCGGAGAGCTGGGTGAGGACGCGGCCCTTATCGGGGATGCCGTTGGGCAGGACGACGTCGAAGGCGGAGATGCGGTCGGTGGCCACCATCAGCAGGCGGTCGCCGAGGTCGTAGGTATCGCGCACCTTGCCGCGGTGGAACAGGTTTGCTTCGCTAAGGGCGGTCTGGACCAGGACTGTCATCGCTTCATCCTCTCCTTCTCTGGCGTAGACGCCAGCCCTATCCTGCGGAAAGACTCGTCCACGAAGCGCACAAAGTAGCCGTAGTCGAACAGCGCCGCCAGTTCCTCGCGCGAGATGTGCTCCAAGACCTCCGCGTCCTCGTACAGAGCGTCCAGGTAGGGGCTGCGCTCCTTCCAGGCGCGCATGGCGTTGCGCTGGGCCAGCTTGTAGGCATCCTGGCGCTTCAGCCCCTTCTCGACGAGGGCCAGGAGCACCCGCTGGGAGAAGATCACCCCGTAGGTCGACTCCAGGTTCTCCCGCATGCGCTCCGGGAAGACGTCGAGGCCGCGCATGATGGTTGTGAACAGGTCGAGCACGTAGTCCAGGAGGATGCAGGCGTCGGGCAGGATGATGCGCTCGGGGGCGGAGTCGGTGAGGTCGCGCTCGTGCCAGAGGGCGACGTTCTCCAGGGCGGCGGTTGTGTAGCCGCGGAAGAGGCGGGCCAAGCCGCTGATGCGCTCGCACTTCTCCGGGTTGCGCTTGTGGGGCATGGCCGATGAGCCGGTCTGGCCGGCGGCGAAGGGCTCGGCTACCTCCGCGACCTCGGTGCGCTGAAGGTGGCGGATCTCGGTGGCGAACTTCTCGAGCGAGGCGGCGATAATGGCCAGGGTGGCGATGAAGTGAGCGTGGCGGTCGCGCTGGACGATCTGGGTGCTCACGGGCGCTACCTCCAGCCCGAGGCCGCTACACACCGCTTCCTCCAGCGCCGGCGGGACGGTGGCGTGGCTGCCGACGGCGCCGCTGATCTTGCCCACCGACACCTCGGCCTTGGCCGCGGCCAGGCGGCGGGCGTGGCGGCGCATCTCGTCCAGCCACAGGGCCAGCTTGAGGCCGAAGGTGATGGGCTCGGCGTGGATGCCGTGGGTGCGGCCCATCATCAGCGTGTCCTTGTGCTCGAGGGCACGCTCCTGGAGGACGTCGATCAGCTCGGCGACGTCGCGCTCCAGGAGCTCGGCGGACTGCTTCAGCAGCAGGCCGAGGGCGGTGTCCTCCACGTCGTAGGAGGTGAGGCCGAGGTGGATGTAGCGCGACTCCTCGCCCAGGCTGTCGGCCACCGAGCGGAGGAAGGCGAGCAGGTCGTGGTGCATCTCCCGCTCGTACTCAGCCATGCGCTGGATGTCGTAGCGGGCGTGGCGGATCTTCTCCATCGCCTCGCGGGGGATGACGCCCTGGTCGGCCCAGGCCTGACAGACGGCGATCTCCACCTCCAGCCACTTGTCCAGCTTGTTCTCTTGGGACCAGGTACGTCCCATCTCCGGGCGGGTATAGCGTTCGATCATTTAGCGATACTCCTCGTTATCCACACGCTCGTCCTGAGCGTGGTCGAAGGACGAGACAGAGCAGTACATCCTTCGACAAGCTCAGGATGCACGGGATTATCACGGGCGGTACTCCTCTCGCGGCGGCGAGAAAACGTCGATGGCCACTGAAGGCTCGAGGGCGGTCACCTGATGGAGGACGTTGGAAGGCACCAGCCAGCTATCGCCGGGGCCTAGCTCTCGCTGCTCGTCCTCCAGCTCGAACAGGACGCGGCCGCTGGCCAGGTAGCCGATCTGCTCATGGGGATGGCTGTGGAAGGGCACCACCGCGCCCTTCTCCAAGACCACATCGATGAGCATCATGCGCTCGCTGGCGCTCAGCGTGCGGCGGACGACTCCGGGCATCATCTCGACGGGCGTTGCGTCGGAGCGATTGGTGAGCATCTTGTGCCTCCCTCTCCGGTGGGGTCTCCGCCAAGATGTTACGTCACCAGCCCCGCCCGTTGCAACGGGTTTTTCAACGGTTGCTCAGGTCTCGGCGATAGTTTTCGAGGGCCTGCCGCACGTCTTCGTTTCGCAGGGCGATGATCTGGGCGGCGAAGAGGGCGGCGTTGCGGGCGCCGTTGACGGCCATGCAGGCCACGGGCACCCCCGGCGGCATCTGGGCGATGGCGAGAAGGGAGTCGAGGCCGCTCATGTCGCCCGAGGCGATGGGTACGCCGATGACGGGGACGGTGGGCGCGTAGGAGGCGAGGACGCCCGGCAAGGCGGCGGCCATGCCGGCGGCAGCGATGATCACCTCGATACCGCGCTCGCGGGCGGAGAGGGCGAACTGGCGGGCCTTCTCCGGCGTGCGGTGGGCGGAGATGACCTGCGACTCGTAGGGGATGCCCAGCGCCTCGAGGGTGCGGAGGCAGTCCTCCATAGCGGCGGCATCGGACTTCGAGCCTAGGATAACGGCGATGGGGGCCATATTATTCCCCCGCCGCCCCCTGGCTCGGCGCGGCGATGTCCCGGCGGTAGTGGCAGCGGCTGAAGTGGATGTGCTGGATGTTGCGATATGCCTTGCCGCGCGCCTCGTTCAGGCTGGCGCCCAGGGCTGCCACCGTCAGCACGCGGCCGCCGCTGGTCACCACGCCGCCCTCCTCGTCCAGGCGGGTGCCGGCGTGAAAGACCAGCGCGTCCTCCTCGACGTTGCTCAGGCCGACGACGGGGAAGCCGGTCTCATACTCGCCGGGGTAGCCGCCGGAGGCCATCACGACCCCCACGCAGGCCTCGTCGCTCCACTGGACATCGACCTCGTGCAGGCGGTCGCTGGCCACCGCTTGCAGGACCTCGGCCAGGTCCGACTTCAGGCGAGGCAGGGTGACCTGGGCCTCGGGGTCGCCGAAGCGACAGTTGAACTCCAGCACCTTCGGGCCGTCGTCGCTGATCATCAGGCCGCCGTAGAGCACGCCCCGATAGGGCCGGCCTTCGGCCGCCATGCCGCGCACGGCCGGTTCCAGGATGGTGGTGCGCACGGTCTCGGCCAGGGCGACGTCGTACCAGGCGGGCTGGCTGAAGGATCCCATGCCGCCGGTGTTGGGGCCTTCGCCGCCGTCGAAGACGCGCTTGTAGTCGCAGGCGGGCACCATCGGCACCACCGTGCGGCCGTCGGTGAAGGCGAAGACGCTGATCTCGCGCCCCGACAGGCGCTCCTCGATGACCACCGTGCGGCCGGCCTCGCCGAAGACGCCCTCGACCATCATGCGGTCGATCGTCGCCAGCGCCTCCTCCTGCGTGTCGCAGAGGATGGCGCCCTTGCCGGCGGCGAGGCCGCTGGCTTTCACCACCGGCACGTGGTCGAACTGCTTGAGGTAGGCGCGGGCGTCGTCGCGGGAGGTGAAGGAGGCGCCGCGGGCGTGGGGGATGCCGTAGCGCTGGCAGAGCTCCTTGCAGAAGGCCTTGCTCCCCTCGAGGTGGGAGGCGGCCTTGTCCGACCCGAAGGCGGCGATGCCATCGGCTACCAGGCGGTCGACGAGGCCCAGCGTGAGGGGCTCCTCCGGCCCGACGACCACGAGCTCGACGTTGTGCTCGCGGGCGGCCTGGGCGATGCCC
Organism: uncultured Dehalococcoidia bacterium; assembly: GCA_964512285.1. Classification (GTDB taxonomy): domain Bacteria; phylum Chloroflexota; class Dehalococcoidia; order SM23-28-2; family SM23-28-2; genus SM23-28-2. The sequence goes on from CAZEJO010000021.1 coordinate 14,859, forward strand.
TCGAGGTCGTTGGCCTTTATCTGCGGCAGGTTGCGGGCGACGCGGGCGGTGCCGGCGTTGCCCGGTGCGGCCAGCAGGTCATCGACGCGAGGGCTCTGGCGCAGCTTCCAGGCAATCGTGTGCTCACGGGCACCGCCGCCGACGATAAGGATGTTCATGACGCGAGAAGTTCAGCCTTAATCCCTAGCTCAAGAGCCTGCTGATATAGTGCCCGGTCGACGGTAAGCAGCTCGGACTTGTCGATCTCAGCGGCTGCTAGGTATTGTGTATCATACGCTCGCCGAAGTTGGAAGCGTGCCGCGAGATCGAGAGCGCGCATGTAGAGAGAACGATCCATAATCAGTGTGACGGGTAATTCTACCAGGTCAGCCACCGCCTGCGCCGCCTGCGCTGGTGTCAGCAGGTCGCGAAAGGAGGCCTCTCGAATAACGGAGGTGCATTCGGCTAGGAGCAGCGGTGGTGCCAGAAGCTGCTCGCCGGCAGCCAGAAGCTGCAACCATGAGCGGCGGACGTGGGCACTACGCTCGTAGGGCAAGAGCCATGCTAGCACGGCGCTGGCGTCTACGCAGACCGGCAAGAGTTATCGCTCCTCACGGGAACGTCGCAGCAACTCGACGACGTCGAAGCCGTGGCCAAGGCGACGGCGGATGGCCTCTCGGTTTTCGTCTATGCGCTTGATGAGGGCGTCTATTTCTTCCTTCGTGAGCTTGCCTGCTTCCATGACCACGCCGACCTCCCTTATTCGTTGGGCCGTCCCCCGCGAAGGCTGGTAGCGCAAGGGGAGCGACGCCTCCTCCACGAACCACTGGCCGCCGATGCGCTGGCCCCTGAGCTTGCCCTCGCGCAGATAGCGGCGGACCTGCTCGAGGGAGCGGCCGAGGCGCTTGGCGGCCTCGGCGACGGTGATCATGCCATCGAGGGAGACCATAGCGACTCAATGATAGCAGGGAATGTTGTTGTTGTCAACAACGACGTCAGATTTCCTCTGGGATGTCATGGGAAGACCTGAAGTGGCGACCACCGAGTTCAGCCTCGTTCAGGCGCCGTGCCCTCCTGGGCCAGTTTGAACGAAACGTTTCAGCGTCTTCGTTGGCCATTCTTGCTAACGAATCCATCAATTGCGGCCGCATCGAGATCCTGCTGATAAGCGTGTGAATGGATCTGGAACTCCCTTTGACGAGTTTGAAGCCTGGGTAGAGGGGCCAGCTCTCATCTGGGTGCCTCACTTCACGCAGCAGTGCCGCAAGGAAGAGAAACTGCGACAGGCCGCTCAGGTAGTCTTGCTGGTCGGCAAACATCTTGGCCCCATCGCTATTCTTCCAGGGCTCCTCTTGGAGATACCGAACTGCCAGGTCGGCCTGATCAAGTAGCGCAGCGGGGTGAAACATGTCTCTGCGGTCCACCAGGCACAGGGTGGCGGGCTGGCCGCTGAACTCCACGGTCTCCAGGGGGTGTGTTAGAAGGGTTGCCAGGACGCTAGCTGACGTCTGCTCAGCGGCCTTCGCGCCCCAAGTCGCCAGCACTCGAAGAGCCAGAAGAGCGGGCGCTCCGGTGATGGGTTTCAGGGATGGGCTAGGCCACGGCTTGTCCGACATGCCGATCCAGTGTTGGACGATCCGGAGCATCTCCACTAGGCCGTCCGCGTATTCCGCTTCGACCAGCGGGAGCCCGAACGCTTCCACGGGTCCCGCGTCTCCTGCGAACTCTGCAACGTATGGTATGCAGCGCTGGTAGATCTCGTTCTCCGGTATCCGCTCGGGTAGCCGGGCTTCTTCCACCGCTTGACGGTTCAGGGCCTCGATGCGTCGGGGCCATTCTTCGGCAAAGAACGCTCTCGTTTGCGTGATGAGGGCACGCAGGCGTGGCTTGTCCTTGGCGCTCGCGATGCTCCGCCCCAACACCAGTGCGTCGATTCCCTTGCTCGCGGGTCCAGCAAGCGCCTGCGCCACAGCGGCCTCTTGAGGGGTGATAGTAAGGGCTTGCGCTGATGCCTGCGTTGTGGCATGGCCCTTGAGAAAATCGCTGACCGGGTTATCTGGTCGGTCTGGGGCCTGCTCAACGTCAGCCAGGAGTTCGTGCAGCCTGATGGCGAGTTCTTCCCGTCCTCGCTTGGTCTTTCCGTTGTAGACATACGTGGCATAGGGACGGAGATCAAAAGGTATGAACTTCTCGTCCTGGGCTATGAGGATCGTCCGGTTCTTCATGGCGTGCCGGACGCCGAGTTCATAGAAAACGTTGGGGTTCTGGTCTGTCAGATCGGCCAAGACGACGTAGGCATCACGGAGGTTTTCCAGGATGGCCGCTATTATGTTCCCTCGTGTGGCAATTGAGCGATGACATGCGTAGTTCGCATTTTCCACCGCGGGCTTCAGGACATTCTCAAATATTGAGGTCCACTGTCTCTTCGTGCACGAAGCGGTTGCGGAAAAGGGCATGATGACGAAGCAGAGACGCGAGTGTCCGGCCATACGCTCGGGTTCCGCAGCGCCTACTCCCACTCGATCGTCCCGGGAGGTTTGCTCGTGATGTCGTAGACCACGCGGTTGACGCTTGGCACCTCGTTCACGATGCGGCTGGAGATGCGCGCCAGCAGGTCGTAGGGCAGGCGGGCCCAGTCGGCGGTCATGGCGTCCTCCGCCGTCACAGCGCGCAGGCAGACCACCTGGCCGTAGGTGCGGGCATCGCCCATCACCCCCACGCTGCGGGTGTCGGTGAGGATGGCGAACACCTGCCACAGATCCCCATAGAGGTCAGCCTTCTTGATCTCGTTCATCACGATCCAGTCGGCCGCGCGCAGCGTCTCCAGCCTCTCCCAGCTCAGCTCGCCGATGACGCGAATGGCAAGGCCCGGCCCCGGGAAGGGCTGGCGATAGACCATCGTATCGGGCAGGCCGAGGGCCAGGCCCACCTGGCGCACCTCGTCCTTGAACAGATAGCGCAGCGGCTCGACGAGGGTGAGGCGCATCTTGGCGGGCAGGCCGCCCACGTTGTGGTGGCTCTTGATCTTGGCGGCGGCGTCGGAGCCGGCGGCGCTCTCGATGACGTCGGGGTAGGTCGTCCCCTGGGCCATGAAGTCCACCCGTCCCAGCTTGCGGGCCTCGGACTCGAACACGCGGATGAACTCTTCGCCCACCATCTTCCGCTTGGCCTCGGGGCTGCCGACGCCGTCCAGGCAGGCCATGAAGTGGTTGGTGGCGTCCACGTACACCAGGTTGATCTTCATATTGCGGCGGAAGGTCTCGACGACCCGATCCGGCTCTTCGCGGCGCAGGAGGCCGTTGTTCACGAAGATGCAGAGGAGCTGGTCGCCTATCGCGCGATGCACCAGCGCGGCGGTCACGGCCGAATCGACGCCGCCGGAGAGGGCGCAGATCACGCGGCCGTCGCCCACCTGCTGGCGTATGTCAAGGACGCTCTTCTCGATGACGTTGGCGGCCGTCCAGTCGCCGCGGCAGCCGCAGACGTTGTACAGGAAATTGCGCAGGATGGCTTTGCCCTGGGGAGTGTGCACAACCTCCGGGTGGAACTGGAGGCCGATGGCACCGCGGTCGTTGCCCATCACGGCCACGGGCGAGTTGTCGGAGTAGGCCAGGGAGCGAAAGCCGGGCGGCAACTCCACCACGCGGTCGCCGTGGCTCATCCAGACGGCCATGCTGGGCGGAAGGCCCTCGAAGATGGGTGCGTCGCCGACGTCCTGATAGATGATGCTGTGTCCGTACTCCTGCCTGTCGCCGGGGGCCACCTGACCGCCCAGTTGGTGGACCATGGCCTGCATGCCGTAGCAGATGCCCAGCACAGGCAGTCCGCTGTCGAAGACGTAGGACGGGGCCAGCGGGGCGTTCTCGCCGTAGACGCTGGCCGGGCCGCCCGAGAGGATGAAGCCCTTGGGTCGCAGGCGCTTCACCTGCCGCCAGGGGGTGTTGTGGGGCAGAAGCTCGCAGTAGACGTTGCACTCGCGCACACGGCGGGCGATGAGCATGCTGTACTGCGAGCCGAAATCGAGGATCACCACTGTCTCCGGGCGCGTAGGAGCGACGGGCCGCGTGGGCGCGACCGCTTCGGCGCCCTCGCGCTGGCGGGCGATCTCCAGATAGGTGGAGACCTCGATGTCGTCGCTGGTACGAACGTGGTTGGCAGGGCGGTCGGTCATGGTTCCTGCAGCGTCCCCTCGTGGCTCAAGAGTAGCATCGGGCCATCGCGAGCGTCAAGCGGAATTGCGCTAAAAAGTGTTCGCGCCCTAACAAATTTCTGGGGCGGTCTGGGGGTGCTATACTGCATGCTACCGACATGGTGAAAGTGCTGAAGGCTGAAGCGGAGGGCTCTCTGGTTGAGGCGATCGCTGTCCTCAGGGGCGGTGGGCTGATCGCCTACCCGTCGGATACCGTATACGGACTGGGGGCAGCCGCGAGCGATGAACGTGCGGTGGAGAGGGCTTTTGGCGTTAAGGGTAGGCTTTCCGGGAAGGCCCTGTCCCTGCTCCTGGCCGATGTCGAGGATATGCTCCCTCTGTGCGCGGAGGTTCCGCCTGCCGCCAAGCTCCTGGCCGAGCGCTTCTGGCCGGGGCCCCTGACCCTGGTGCTGCGGCGGTCGCCCGCCTTCCACAGCGCGGCCCTGGGCGGCGGCGACAACGTAGCCCTGCGGGTGCCCGATCATCTCTTCCTGCGCGAGTTGATCCGCGGCCTGGGCGAGCCTATCACCGGCACGAGCGCCAATCGCTCGGGTAGGCCGAGCTGTCGCACGGCCCGCGAGGTGCGACGCCAGCTCGGCAGCGCCGTCGACCTGATCATCGATGGCGGCCCCAGCAGGGAAGGGCCGGAGTCGACAGTGATTGACATAACACATGACCAGCCGAGAATGCTGCGGGGGGGCGCGATATCGCGGAGCGAGGTGGAGAGGGTGGTATCGCTAGGATCCGCCAGCTAAGGTGTACTATCTCCGAATTGTAACGGCAGTGAGGCTGTTGGAGTTAGACCCTTCGCTTCGCTCAGGGTGACAGCAGCAGCTGGCGTCATTCTGAGCGAAGCGAAGAATCCCGCGAAGCGAAGAATCCCGCGAGAGGCGTCGCGGTTGCGGCCGCGGCGTTGGCTTACACGGGGCCAAGGGGTGCGCTGGCCTTCGCGTCCAGGTCCAGGGTTGAGCGGAATCCCATCCTGAGCCTGTGGTAGCCCGCGCACGCTATCATCGCCGCGTTGTCGGTGCACAGCTCGAGTGATGGGAAGAGCACGCGCAGCCCGCTGCGGCGAGCGACCTGGTCGAAGCGCTCCCTGAGCCGCGAATTCGCGCCGACGCCGCCTGAGACAGCTATGATATCGAGCCTCTCAGCCGCTGCCGCTCTTATGGTCTTGGCCACCAGCACGTCGACGATCGCTTCCTGCACGCTCGCTGCCAGGTCCGCGACGGGGAGTTGCCCGCCAGCGTTCTGCAGTTCATCGACACAGCGCTTGGTGGCCGTCTTGAGTCCGCTGAAGCTGAAGTCGAAAGAAGAGGAGCGGATGAGCGGCCTGGGTAGATTGAAGGCGCGGGGATCGCCCTGACGCGCAAGCTTGTCGATCACCGGCCCGCCCGGGAAGGGCAGGCCCAGGAGCCTGGCCGTCTTATCGAAAGCCTCTCCCGCAGCGTCGTCCAGGGTCTCGCCGAGAATCCGATATTCCCCATGGCCCTCGACCAATGCGACGAGCGTGTGGCCACCGGAGACGGTCAAGCAGACAAAGGGGAAGCCCAACTGCGGGTGGTCGAGCAGGTTGGCGTGTATGTGGCCCTCGATGTGATGGATGCCGATTAGGGGTACCCCAAGTGCATGGGAGATCGACTTCGCCGCCCCGACACCGACCGCGAGGCACCCCACAAGCCCGTGCGCGCTGGTGACCGCCACGGCGTCGATATCCTGCAGCGACACGGAGGCACGCTCGATGGCCGCCGCGACAACTCCGACGATGAGCTCGACATGGTGCCTGGCCGCGATCTCGGGCACTACCCCTCCGAGGGCCTCGTGCGCGCTGGTCTGCGACGAGATGACATTGGAGCGTATGATACGCCCGTCTTCGACCACGGCGGCGGTCGTGTCGTCGCAGGATGTCTCGATTCCCAGGATCAGCATAATTGCTCCAGATGCGCGATCGCGATGTAGCCTGCTGGTTGCCCTCTGTAATAAGATATTAGCGTCTTTTCACGGTTGGGCAAATCAGGTAAGCATATGTTGAAGCAGATCAAGATGGAGTCGGAGACAGGGTGAGAGGTAGCGGCATGAAGATAGCTCTGGGCAGCGATCATCGCGGCTTCGCCCTGAAGGAGACCCTCAAGGAGCTCCTGGGCGAGCTGGGGCAGGAGTGGATGGACTTCGGTTGCCAGGGAGAGGATCCGGTGGACTATCCGGACATCGTCCAGCCGCTGGCGGAGGCGGTGGCGGCAGGGGAGTACGAGCGGGGCATCCTTATCTGTGGCAACGGCGTCGGCATGAGCATCGCCGCCAACAAGGCGAAGGGCATTCGCGCTGCTCTCTGCCAGAACGCTTTCACCGCTCGCCTGGCCCGCCAGCACAACGATGTCAATGTCCTCTGCCTGGGCGCCTGGACCATCGGTCGCGGCCTGGCCGAGGAGATAGTGAGGGTCTTCCTGAGCGAGGACTTCGAGGGCGGGCGCCACGCCCGCCGTCTGGAGAAGATCAGGGCTATGGAGCCGTAGGAGGTGCGCCGTGGCGATAGGGAGAGCTGTTCGCTATCTTGTGCTTGGGCTGACCCTGGGCGCCGCGGTGGGCGGTGCAGCCGTCTACTCCCTTCTGCGGCGTAGCGTTCCTTGCAGCAAGGGCTCCGTCCGCCTCGAGGGCCTGGATTCCGCCGTGGAGGTCATCCGCGACCGCTGGGGCGTGCCTCATATCTACGCTGGCAGCGTCAGGGACGCTATCTTCGCTCAGGGCTACGTGCATGCTCAGGACCGACTGTGGCATATAGAGCTGGCCCGACGCGCTGCCTCGGGCAGTCTCGCTGAAGTATTCGGGTCGGTGGCATTGGATGCCGACCGCCTGCTGCGACGGGTGGGGTTGCGCCGCGCCGCCGAGGCTGAAGTGGAGCAGTTGACCGAGGCGATGCGCGAGCACGTGGATGCCTATGCGGCGGGTGTAAACGCCTTCGTCGAGGGGAACAGGAATCGCCTGCCGCCGGAGTTCCTTATCCTGCGCTTTCGGCCGGAGCCCTGGACGCCCGTGGACAGCTTGGCCATCGGCAAATTGGTCGGTTGGAGCCTCTCTGGCAACTGGGATACGGAGATCGTGCGCTCGTGGATGGTGGAGCGGCTGGGTCCTGAGGAGGCCGCTCGTATGGAGCCTGCCTATCCGGTAGGGGCACCTCTTATCGTTCCGCCCGGGGGCGAATGCCGCGGTCTGGGAGCGCCGCTGCTGGAGGAGCTGCGCAAGGTGCAGGATCTGGTCGGTGCCAAAGGGGGCGGCAGCAACAACTGGGTGGTGGACGGCCACAAGTCGGCCACCGGCAAGCCGCTGCTGGCGAACGACCCCCACCTGCCGCTGCAGATGCCCAGTGTCTGGTACGAGGTGCATCTCAACGGCGGCGGCCTGAACGTTATCGGCGTCTCTCTCCCCGGCGTAGCGGGGGTCATCATCGGCCACAACGATCGCATCGCCTGGGGCATCACCAACACCATGACCGACGGCGACGACCTGTTCGTGGAGCAGATCAACCCCGCCAACCCTCGCCAGTATGACTGCGGGGGCAAGTGGGTGGACGGCGACCTCGTGCAGGAGGAGATCCGCGTGCGCGGTCGACGGGAGCCGGTGGTGGAGGAGGTTCTGGTCACCGCCCACGGGCCGATAATCAGCCCCAGCATCCCCGGCGAGAGCCGGGCTCTCGCCCTGCGCACGATAGTGGCCGAGCCGAGCCAGCACACCCAGGCCGTCCTCCTGTTGAACCGGGCCGGCAGTTGGGAAGGGTTCCGCGAGGCCCTGCGCCAGTGGCCGTCGCCCGCTCAGAACTTCGTCTACGCCGATGTGGAGGGCAACATAGGCTATCAGATGGCCGGTCTGGTGCCCCTGCGGGCCAAGGGCCAGGGGCTGGTGCCGTCGCCCGGCTGGACGGGGGAGTACGACTGGAAGGGCTTCGTCCCCTTCGATGAGCTGCCCTCCGTCCTTAATCCTCCCACGCACTACGTGGCGACAGCCAACAACAAGATCGTGGATGACGATTATGCTCACTTCCTCGGCGCTGAATACCTGGATGGCTATCGCATCCGGCGCATCGTCGACCTGCTGGAGGCGAGGGAGAAGCACTCACTGGAGGACTTTCGCTCCATACAGGGCGACATCTACTCCATCCCTGGCTGCGAGCTGGCCCAGCATCTTCTCGGCCTTCAGCCCGCCAATGGGGATGCCAGGCGGGCGCTCAACTTCCTGCGAGTCTGGGACTGCCATCTCTCGCCGGACAGCGTGGCGGCCACCATCGTAGAGGCTTTCTTCCTGCAGATGCTCCGCAACACGGTGGCCGCAAAGCTGGGCCCCCTCACTGACTACTTCGTCGGAAAGGAGCTCCACCCGGCCGTTCCTGATAGCTTCTATTTCCATCGCTCTGCTTCCTGGCTCCTGGGCCTGATAAAGGAGGCTCCGGCCGATTGGTTCGACGGCCGAAGCTGGCAGGAGGTGATGGAGCAGAGTCTGGAGGAGGCCGTCGCAGCCCTGAAGCGTTCGCTGGGAGAGGACATGTCCCGCTGGACCTGGGGTCGCGTTCACTACGCTCTGTTCGAGCATGTGTTGGGCCGGGTGCGCGCTCTGCGGCCTCTGTTCAACCGCGGCCCGGTGCCGGTTGGCGGCGATATGAACACCGTCGCCCAGGCGAGCTACATCGGTAGCCGGCCCTATGTGGTCTACGGCTATACTGCGTCCTACCGCCAGATCATCGACCTGAGCGACTTCGACCGCAGCGTGGCCATCCTGCCCGGCGGCCAGTCGGGTCACCCCGCGAGTCGCCACTACAGCGATATGATCGACGCCTGGCGGTGGCTGGAGTACCACCCCTTGCTCTTCGGTCGAGGGGAAATCGAGCGACAGGCAGCGGGCAAGCTGACGCTGATGCCGGCATAGGGGGCGAGGCCATGAAGAAGACGATCAGAGATATCGACGTCAAGGACAAGCGGATTCTCGTGCGGGTCGATTTCAACGTGCCCCTCGATCCGGATAGCGGCCGCGTCGTGGACGACACCCGCATTCGGGCGGCGCTGCCCACCATAGAATACCTGCGGGAGCGTGGGGCGAGGCTCATCCTCTGCTCCCACCTGGGTCGCCCCAAAGGCGTCGACGACTCCTTGCGCCTGGCGCCGGTGGCCCGCCGCCTGAGCGAGTTGCTGGGCTCGCCGGTGAAGATGACGGACGACTCCGTGGGGCCGCAGGTGGAGGAGGCCGCGCAGGCTCTCGGCCCCGGCGAGGTGCTGCTTCTGGAGAACCTGCGCTTCAACCCCGAGGAGGAGGCCAACGACCCCGATTTCGCCTGGACTCTGGCCTCTCTGGCTGAGGTCTACGTCAACGATGCCTTCGGCACCGCCCATCGTGCCCACGCCTCCACAGCGGGGGTGGCCGCCTATCTCCCCGCTGTAGCGGGCTTCCTCATGGAGAAGGAGCTGGCCTTCCTGGGCAAGGCCCTGGTCAACCCCGATAGGCCATTCGCGGCGGTCATCGGCGGGGCCAAGGTCAGCACCAAGATGGGCGTGCTGGAGAACCTGCTGGAGAAGGTGGACCGCCTGCTCATCGGCGGGGGGATGGCCTGCACCTTCCTCAAGGCTAAGGGCTTCGAGGTGGGCCAGTCGTTGCTGGAGGAGGAGTTCGTGGGAACGGCCCGCCAGGTCATGGAGCGGGCGTCTCAGCGGGGGCTGACGCTTCTCCTGCCTTCGGACGTCATCGTGAGCGACCGCTTCGAGGCCGACGCCCGCCGACAGCAGGTGTCCGCGGAGGAGATCCCGGCCGATTGGCAGGCGATGGACATTGGCGAGAAGACAACGGAGGCGTTCATCAACGCCCTGCGCGAGTGCAAGACAGTGTTGTGGAACGGCCCGATGGGGGTCATCGAGTTCGAGGCCTTCTCTCAGGGCTCCCATCGCCTGGCGGAGGCCATCGCTGGTCTGGATGCCACAACGATCGTGGGCGGCGGCGAGACGGTGGCAGTGGTGGAGCGACTGGGACTGGAGGGCAAGTTCAGCCACGTCTCCACCGGCGGCGGCGCGGCGCTGGAGTTCCTGGAGGGCCGCGAGCTGCCGGGCGTGGCGGCGCTGGAAGATGCGTGAGGTGCTGGCAACGGACAGATGAGATTGGCTATTGCTGTCGCGGGCATTGCTCTGGCATTGGCGGCTACCGCCTGCATCGCTGACATAGCCTCCTATGTGCATGAGAACGAGGGCATCCTGGAGGCACTGCCGGCGCTCCCTGGTGCCGAGTGGCTAAGTACGGAGCACAATCCATACTATGAGGAAGGGGGGTGGGCACCCATTGGATGGACCACCAACGTCATCTATAAGGCACCGCCGGAGATGACAGACCAGGAAGTCATCGACTTCTATGTGCAGAACATGGGCCAGGATTGGCAGGGACGTGTGGAAGAGGTGCCCATCGTCGATCTTGGCACTGGCGAACAGAAGAGGAGGGTGCTACAAGTCGAGTTCAGCAAGGGAACGGCTATCGTATCAATGAATACCGACAACATGTTTGAGGGTGGACCGCACACATTTGAGGTTTCTATCGACTACCGGGGCGCGGAGCGCTAGGATTGGCCTGCGTTCCCTTGGGAAGATCGATGCCGCATAATTGGTGATGCCATGGATTTTGACCTGATTCGTGAAGTAGCGATCCCCGGCGAGACCAAGATCGTCCTGCTGGTGATGGATGGACTGGGCGGTCTGCCTCATCCTGAGACCGGTCGCACGGAGATGGAGACGGCCCGCATCGCTAACCTGGACCGCCTGGCCCAGGAGAGCGCCTGCGGCATGGTCTATCACGTGGGCATCGGGATTACGCCTGGCAGTGGGCCCGGCCATCTGTCCCTCTTCGGCTACGATCCCCTGCACTATCGCATCGGCCGCGGCGCCCTGGAGGCGGTGGGCATCGACTTCGACCTGGGGCCGCGGGACGTGGCAGCTCGCGGCAACTTCTGCACGGTGGACGACGGCGGCCTCGTTGTCGACCGCCGCGCCGGTCGCATCGACACCGACACCTGCGCCCGCCTCTGCGCCGAGCTACGCACCATCGAGCTGGCGGGCGCCGAGCTGTTCGTGGAGCCGGTGCGGGAGCACCGCTTCCTCTTGGTACTGCGAGGCGATGGCCTGTCCGACGCCCTGAGCGAGACCGACCCTCAGCAGGTGGGCGTGCCGCCCGTCGAGGTGGCGGCCATCGCTCCCGGGGCGAAGGGCGCGGCTGGGCTCGTGGGCGCCTTCGTGGCCCAGGCGCGAGAGCGGCTGCGCGACCATCATCCCGCCAATATGGTGCTCCTGCGGGGGTTCGCGCGCTGTCCTGACCTGCCATCGTTCCCCGACGTGCTCGGGCTGCGGGCGGCGGCGATCGCTTTCTACCCCATGTACCGCGGCCTCGCCAAGCTGGTGGGGATGACCGCCCTGCCCACCGGCCCGTCGCTCAGCGATTCGCTGGCGGCTCTGCGGGAGCACTGGGGGCAGTTCGACTTCTTCTTCGTTCACTACAAAGCCACAGACTCGACAGGGGAGGACGGCAACTTCCAGGGCAAGGTGGCCAAGCTGGAGGAGGTAGACGCCATCATCCCCGAACTGCTCACCCTTAAACCGGACGTGATCATTGTCACCGGTGACCACTCGACGCCTTCCACCTATCGTGGCCACTCCTGGCACCCGGTGCCGTTCATGTTACGCTCGCGCTGGTGTCAGCCCGACCTGGCGGAGGCGTTCAACGAGAGGGACTGTCAGAAGGGGTCGCTGGGCCTCTTTGCGGCCACGGAGATAATGCCCCTGGCCATGGCCCACGCCGACCGATTCACCAAATATGGAGCGTGATCTATGAGTGGACGCATGCCGATCATCGCCGGTAACTGGAAGATGTACACCACCGCTCGCAGCGCCACAGAGCTCTGCCGCTCGCTGAAGGAGCGCATCGACGGCTTGGCGGGAGTGGAGAAGCTGGTCTGCCCGCCGTTCGTCTTCCTGGCGCACGCGAAGCAGGAACTGGCGGGCTCGTCCATCAAGGTGGGGGCGCAGAACGTCTACTGGGAGGAGGAGGGTGCCTACACGGCCGAGGTGAGCCCCCCCATGCTGGCCGACCTGTGCGAGTACGTGATCATCGGCCACTCTGAACGGCGCAAGTACTTCGGCGAGACCGACGAGACGGTGAACCGTCGTCTGAAGGCAGCCCTGGCTCACGGCCTACGACCCATCATGTGCGTGGGCGAGACGCTGGAGGAGCGCGAGGCCGGCCGCATGGAAGAGGTGCTGCTGAGGCAGGTGCGGGGAGGGCTGGCGGACGTGAATATGCCGATAGGCTTTGTGCTCGCCTATGAGCCGGTGTGGGCCATCGGCACAGGCGTCCCCGCCAACGGGCCGATGGCCAACGAAGCCATCGGCGTCATCCGCCAGGAGTTGACCTCCCTGTATGGCCGCGAGCTGGCGGAGGCCGCTCGCATTCAGTACGGCGGCAGCGTCACCCCCGACAACATCGTCGAGTTCATGAGCCAGTCTCAGATCGACGGCGCTCTGGTGGGTGGGGCCAGCCTCAAGGCAGACGTCTTCGCTGCCATCGTGGAGCAGGCAGTTCAGAACAACGAGGCGGCGTGACGCGAGGGCTCATCGCCATCGTCGGCCCTACGGCCACGGGGAAGACAGCCCTTGCCATCGCCCTCGCTCAACGTCTGGGCGGCGAGATCGTGGGCGCCGACTCACGCCAGGTCTATCGCCACATGGACATCGGCACTGCCAAGCCCACGGCGGAGGAGCGCGCGCTGGCACCTCACCACCTTATCGATGTGATCGACCCCGACCAGGAGTTCAGCCTGGCCCAGTACCTGGAGCAGGCCATCGCTGCTCTGGAGGACGTATGGTCGGGGGGCAAGCAGCCGCTGCTGGTGGGGGGCAGCGGCCAGTACGTCTGGGCCCTGCTGGAGGGATGGCGGGTGCCGCGACTGCCGCCTCAGCGGGAGTTGCGGCGAGAGCTCGAGGAGCGGGCGGCTCATCAGGGAGCAGAAGCCTTGCATCGGGAGCTGGCGCAGGTAGACCCCACGGCGGCGGCCCGCATCGACCCGCGCAACGTGCGGCGGGTCATTCGGGCGCTGGAGGTACACAAAGCGACTGGCCGGCCCATATCCTACTGGCAGGAGAAGGGCCCGCCGCCGTGGGAGGTGCTCATCCTGGGGCTGACCTGCCCGCGGCGGGAGCTCTATGAGCGCATCGATGCTCGCGTGGACGGTATGATGGAGGTGGGGCTGATGGATGAGGTGAGGGGTCTGCTGGCCATGGGCTACGATCACTCGCTTGCCTCCATGTCCGGCATCGGTTACAAACAGATCTGTCAGCATCTGGCGGGAGAGCTGGACCTGGCGACGGCCGTGGCGCGGATCAAGACGGCCACCCATCGTCTGGCTCGTCACCAGTACACCTGGTTCCGTCTGGACGACCAGCGCATCCGCTGGCTGGAGGGCGACGGCGCCGTGGATGAGGCGGTGGCGCTGGCCGAGCAGTTTCTGGAGAGGGGCGCTCATACAGCGGCCAGGTAGGGATTGTTCATGAAGTTCGTCAAGATGCACGGCACGGGCAACGACTTCGTCCTCCTGAGGGCGCAGGGGGACGAGCAGGACTGGTCGCGTCTGGCCCAGACGATGTGCGAGCGCCACTACGGCATCGGCGCCGACGGCCTGATCCTGGTGCTGCCGTCGTCTCGGGCCGACGTCAGGATGCGCATGTTCAACCCCGACGGCTCGGAGGCGGAGATGTGCGGCAACGGCCTCCGCTGCGTCGTCAAGCACGCCGTGGACGAGGGCCTTGCGCGGCCTCGCGACGGACGGATCAGCGTGGAGACGGCGGTGGGCGTTCTTGCCGCGCAGGTCTTCGGCGAGAAGGGGGTGGTGGAGCGAGTACGGGTGAGCATGGGCGTGCCTCGCTTTGCGCCTCAGGAGATCCCCGTGCTGGCGGACGCTGAGCCGCCGGTGAAAGACCTGCCGCTGGACATCGAGGGGGAACGTTTGGCGGTGACCTGCGTCTCGATGGGCAATCCCCACGCCGTCCACTTCGTCGAGCAGCCGGTCGCGGAGTTCCCCCTGGAGGGCATCGGGTCGAAGGTGGAGCACCATCCTCTATTCCCCCAGCGGGTGAACTTCGAGGTGGCGCGGGTGCTTGGGCGTGAGCGGATGGAGGCGCGGGTGTGGGAGCGGGGAGCAGGCATCACCTTGGCCTGCGGCAGCGGCGCCTGCGCGGCGGTAGTGGCGGCTCAGATTCAGGGATTAGTTGGGGAACGAGTCGACATAACACTACCGGGCGGTGTGCTGACCGTCGAGTGGGATGGGGCAGGGGAGTGCTACCTGACAGGCCCGGCGGAGATCGTGTTCGTCGGTGAGTGGAGGAAGTAGTGGTAGTGGCTGGCGGAGGCGGATTGTCTAGGCAAGGGAGATGCCCTTAGTGTAGGATAGTTGCACTATGGAGCCACGCATTCAGTACGCGCAGACGGCCGACGGCGTGAGCATTGCCTTCTGGGCGCTCGGCGAGGGCACGCCCCTTGTGGAGATGCCAACGATTCCGGTCAGTCATATCCAGATGGAGTGGCAGTTCCCCCAGTGGCGCCGCTGGTATGAGTCGCTGGCGCGAACAAGAATGCTGGTGCGCTACGATTGCAGGGGGGCCGGGCTGTCGGATCGGGACGTGAGCGACTTCTCGCTCGACGCCTATGCGCTGGACCTGGAGGCGGTGGTAGACCGCCTGGGCCTGGAGAGATTTGCTCTGGTGTGCCCTATCCATTCGGGGCCGGTGGGAATTGCCTACGCGGTGCGCCATCCGGAGCGCATCTCGCACCTTATTCTGTGGAACTCCTGGGCAGTGACGCGCGAAGCGGCATCGCCGCAGCTTCGGGCGTTGGCCCAAATGAGAGATACGGATTGGCATGTGTACAGCGAGGCGGTGGCGCATACCCTGCTGGGGTGGTCGGAAGGCGAGCCAGCGCATCGCTATGCTGACCTGATGCGCGAATGCATCACGCACGAGACGATGAAGACGGCGCTTGCTGCGGCTGCGGAGTTCGACGTTTCGGCTATGTTGCCGCAGGTGAAGGCGCCGACCCTGGTGCTTCACCGTCGACAGCTCTCTTGGCTTAGCGCGGACATCGCCCGCGGCCTTGCCTCTCGGATACCGGACGCCCGCTTGGCCCTCCTGGAAGGGGAATCGGGTGCGATCTTCCTGGGCGACACTGCGGCGGCGCTACGGGCCATCAACCAGTTCATGGGCGAGGGTGAGGATGCCGCAGTGTGGGCCGAGCCGTCAGCGGCAGGCACCGTTCATACCATCCTGTTCACGGATGTGGAGGGCTCTGCGGCGCTGACCCAGCGCTTGGGCGACGCGAAGGCTCGTGAGGTGCTGCGGGCCCACGAGCGCATCGTGCGGGAGGCGCTGAAGTCGCACGGGGGCTCAGAGGTGAAGACGTTGGGGGACGGGTTCATGGCCTCCTTCGCTTCGGGGACGCGGGCGCTGGAGTGCGCCATCGCCATGCAGCGGGCCTTCGCTGAGCACAACGAGTCGGACGAGGAGCCGCTGCGAGTGCGCATCGGCCTCAATGCTGGGGAGCCGATCGAGGAGGAGAGGGATCTGTACGGGACGACGGTCATTGTGGCGGCGCGTATCGCTGCGAAGGCGGAAGGGGGAGAGATACTCGCCGCCAATGTCGTGCGAGAGCTTGCGGCGGGCAAGGGCTTCCTGTTCGCCGACCGGGGCGAGGTAGCCCTGCGGGGGTTCGAGGACCCCGTGCG
>CAZEJO010000022.1:0-30198 GCA_964512285.1 uncultured Dehalococcoidia bacterium
CGAGGGAAGCCCGCTGTGCGCCCACGAGGCGCGAGACGTCGCCGCTGTCGGTGGCGTCGCCGCACATTACCCGGTGGTCGCCAAGGAGCCAGATGTCGCCCCTCTCAACGCCTGGGTCGGCGCGTGCGGCTTCGAGGGTCGCCTCCAGGTCGAAGGATTCCGGGCGGTCGCGCTTCTCCCTCGCATCGAGCGACTTCAGGAACTTGGAGATCTCGTCCTCGGCGAAGCCGGAGAGGCTCAGGTCTACGTCCGGTGCCTGGTGCAGATCCGCGAGCAGGCGGGCCAGGAGCTCCTGATCCCACTCGCCGCTGATGCGGTTGAGGGCCAGGTTGAGGAGCTTGCTCTGCTCGGGAGACAGGTCGACGAATACGACGGGGACGGTGTCCAGCCCCAGCCGCCGTGCAGCGAGCAGGCGTTGGTGGCCTCCGATGACGGTGCGATCCTCCCGCCGGGCGATGATGGGGTCCACCAGCCCGAACTCTCGGATGGAGCGGGTGAGGCTCTCCATCTCCGCGTCAGAGATGCGGCGGGGGTTGAAGGGGTGGGGGCGCAGGTCGCCGATGGGGACATGTTCGATGGCGAGCTGCTCTTCGTGCTTCGCCAACTTAGCCATCACGCTGACACCTCCCACAGATGTCACTGACCCTAGCCACGTTCATGGGTAGACCACATTCTCGACAGCGATGCGGGACGTCGTGCGGGACGTTGGGGGCCTCGTGAGGCCCACGTCCCGCACCAAGATCGGCCGAATTCGTATCTGTTTGCGGGACTTGCGGTAGTTGCGGGACGTTTTTCTCGATCCCTTCCTCTTTTTGCTGCCCCTCACTTTTTTCTGCTCTGGCATTGAAAACAGGTCCCGCATGTCCCGCACGTCCCGCAATCGTATCTGGAGTGGACGGGTTATCCTGCGGGACGTTTGCGGGACGTTGGTCATCTGGTGCAAGACGTCCCGCAGAATTGTCGGGTGAGGGAGCCAGTTCGAGGCGGTAGAGGGCGGTCTTCTGATGGGAGTCCTGGCCCAGGGTGCGGACGAAGAAGTTACCGTAGCGGCGGTCGCGGCGCTGGCTGAGGGCTTTGCCGAGCCGTGTCTTGAGGGCGCGTTCGCTTGCGTTATCCCTGGCTGTGGCAAAGACACTGGACAAGAGATCCCACTGGAGGGCGAGTTGAAAGAGGTCGCTGGCTTTCAGTGGGGCGTCGGCGTGAGTCTCCCACCATGCTGCCACGAAGATTCGCCACTCCTCTGTCTCGGCGTCGGTGCGGCGATACAGCTCTTCGCGGTTCGCGAGGAAGCCTTCAATACCGGCTGCCTGGAGAATGCCCCCGATGACCGAGGACCATGCCTCATAGGAACCAAGACTCTTTCCTTGCCATGGAGGGCGTCCCTGGACCATCCAGTGCTGCACCAGCACCAGGAGTGCCCATACCAGCTCGTGGCGATGCCGCTGCAGCCACCTGATGAGGTTGCCGTGGCGGAAGCTTGTCCGCTCCCACGGACGGTCCACCTTCGCGTCCAGTCGAATCCATGCCGTGCGGCGTGCGATCTCATTGTTCAGCTGGAGGTTGTTGCCCGTCGCGAGCCACACCGTCCGGTTAGGGAGTTCGACGGTCTGTGTCTTGCCCAGCAGGCGATCGGACCAGGTCGGCGCCGTAAGCAGGGCAGAGAGGGTGCCTGACTCGAGGGGCTGCCTGATGTTATCGAATAGCACGATCGACCTACCGGTGCACAGAAGCGCGGTGATGCGCTTTCGCAGCTCCTCCTCGCTTCGGGCCTCGGTCATGACGGCCGGCGTGGCGCCACTGACGATGATGCCGGTCCCTGCTGCTAGCAGGCCCTTGCCGGTGCCCGGCGTCGGAGCGTCCATGCCGAACAGGGGGGTCGGCCCGTCAATAAGGTCGCGGACGATGGCGGTGATGGGCGCAGCGATGGCGTTGGCGCGGGAGGCCTCATCGACGAAGGGGAAGTCGGCCAGCCACTCCTGGCCGATGAGTTGCTTCGCCCGCTTCAGGTCCGTCGCGTCTGGCTGGGCGGGCACGACTGGGACGGGTTCGCCGCTGGGCGCGTAGTACAGGCCAGTGCTCGCCTGGTAGCCCGATGCCGCAAATAGCGTCCCGTCGGGGGCGAACGTCGGCGTGCCGACGATCCCCCGCAGCATAGGCAAGGGCTTGGGCAGAGCGTCCATGTCCTCGACCACGTCCCGCGGCGGCCGTGCGGGCCTGTAGCCGTCGTCGGTCAACTTGACCCACTCAGCCGTGCGGTCGAGGCGCCCTTTAAGAGCCGCCAGCCCTAGGTGGGCGATGCGGGTGTGGCCATCATCGTCGGACACGACCTCCGCGATGGCGGCGCCGTGCTGGAACAGGACCGGCGGGTCGTTGTGTGTCAGAAGAGCACTCCAGCCGTCCTCGGCTATCTCGTGCAGGTGGCGGTTGGTGATGACGATGCAGGGTCGCTCCTGTGAGGACACTGCCACCGAATAGTGTGCGCGAGTCTGCGTCGGTGCTGGGCCTCGGGGTTCGCGCCTGGCGACAAAATGTTCGACGATGGCGCTCAGCTCGTCTTGGGGGAGCGGCGGCTGGCACTGGCGCTCGTTGATGACCTGCAGGAGCGCGGCAAGCGTATTCCCAGACATGCCGTCGACCCAGACGCGGCCGGCGTAGGACACGAGGGCGTTGTGCCGGCCTTCGCCTTCGTGGACGGTGCCACCGAGGGCGCCATACTGCCGAGGGCCGCGGCCTCCGTCACCCAAAGCGAAGCCGAAGGCGGGGAGGACTTCCGCCAGCCACAGGCGGGGGTCGTCAACGGTCATCACCTGGCCGTGGTCAGGACTCAGCGGGTGATAATGGCGGTCGCCGATGCTGCTGGGCGGGACCAAGACGTAGCCACCGCCTGCCTTCAGGTCGCCGAGCTTCCTACCGTCCTCAAGGTACAGCGGGCCACCTCGGGCTGGACGCGAGGAGATCACGGCGATATGCATCCCGCCGCGAGGCGTCCGCACCACCTCCGTTTCGTCGGGCAGGGCAGTGTCCTGGGCGAGCGCCTCCGCCACCTCTGGCAGGTCGATGTCGATGCGGGTAATCTCGTCCGTCCGGACGCCGACATTTGCTCCCGGCCATCGCCGCCACCACCGTTCGATCGTGTTAAAATGGATCGAAGCGTCTTGCAGGCCATGCTCGAGGAGCGGGTGCTTGCCGGGAGAAGGACAACTGGCACCTTTAGGACACGCGCAGACGCCGGCCTCGTCGGTCCACCACAGCGGTAGGACATACGCGCCCTCGCGGGCGCGTGCCAGGGCGGCTTCCAGCAGCGGGTTCATGCCGCTCCACCCATGCGGAGTCGCTGCACAAACGTCTGGATGCCGAGAATCTCAACGCAGTCAGGAGTCCATTCAGAATCGGGGTTGTTGGGGGGGATATTCCTGGGTCGATTCCAGTCGCCCCGACCAGTTTGACTTGAGGGTGGTGTGATGTGGCAACGGAAGCAGGAGGAGGAAAAGGGCCCCGACACGGGCTTCGTTGACGAGGACGGCACCACCTGGGAGCTAGACCCCACCGACCCCAGCCATCCTGACCACGACCTGTCGGAGGCGACAGGCTATGGAGCGTGGGAGCCAGCGGCGAAACCTAACCCTTGGCTACGAAGAGTGCTGGTGATCTTGTCCCTATTGGCCGTCCTAGGATTGATACTTCCGGCGCTCATTCGGCTTCTGGCTGGCTAACGGAAAACGGCCCGACATGAGGAGGCCGCCCGATGGGGCGGTCTCGTTTTTGTTCAGCCGCTGCTACCTGCTGAGGGCCAGCCCTAAGCGGCTACCCCCATGACCCACAGGACAGGCCGAACTAAGCGAAGGAGCAGCCAGGGGTCATAGTCGCGGTGGAGGGAAGCGACATCTTCCTCGTTAGGGTAATAGAGCATCATGGGATACATGGCTCCCTGATAGCCGGCATCCTCGCGGTGTGACATCCCGACGCAGTGGCCGAACTCGTGCAGCAGAGTCTTTTCGGGGACGTCCGGCAGCCAGGTGGAAGTGCCTGGCCAGACATAGCTAGACCTCTGCCAGAAGATGGCGGCGTTTAGGCTTACTTCGCAGTGCTGATAGAAGCGCAGGTTCAACCAGCTCGACTGGTTGGTAGGCGCATCCACACGAGCCCAACCAGCCGGCTGAGGGTTGCCAAAGTCCTCGATGACGATGTGCAGGTCAGGCGTCACCCCCGGTATGCACAAGGGCTGGGAGTCGACGCCCCAGTACTGAGAGAGGTTGTCCTGCACCCAGGCATCGCTGACGCCTACGCCGGCCCTGTCCTCGAGACAGAAGGTGATCTCGTTGTCATAGAGGGGAAACCAACGGAAGAACTGGGCGGGGGCAGGTCCCTGCTGCCAGTGGGAAGCCACAGGGCCATCGCCGGACAGAGCGATCGTGACTGTCCAGAAGAGCGCTAGAGCCAAGCAGCACGCCACTGCGGCTCGTGCCGCCAGCCAGGTCATCTTCCAACATACACTTGCTCTCGGCATTGGTCATCGCGGGACTCAGCCCCCCGCAATGCCAGCGTAAGCCGATGAGCATCGTTATGTCAGTTAAAGGCCGGTGAACATACTCCTTTTCCACCATCTGTTCACTCCCCTTTACAGCGTCTTTACCTCGATTGGCCAAACAACGGAGACACTACACGACCGGTGAGCGTGCTGATGGCTGGCTACAGAGGGAGCGCTACCTAGAAAGGCTATTGGAAGGATGGGCCAGCAGCAAGAGAGAAAGCCTCGGCTTTGGCGACGTTCACTAGGATGACCGGCGCCTTCCACACGAGGGCGGGGTCAGGGAGATAGGTGGCCTCGGCGTCAGTTAGGGGCACAAAATCCGAGCGGCGCATGGGAGAAGCAGCGCCAATGTCCGCCTCCTTGGCCAAGTGGAGGTCGCCGACGACAGTGAAGGAAGGCAAGAGGAAGTGGACCCTGTGCGGTTCCTTGTCCACGTGCTCCAGGGGCGGCTGAGCATCGGCTGCTGGCGCGCGACGCTCATGAGGTATCGCCAGGACGATAGCTTCCCTGCGGATCTGGGCCATGGCCCAGTTGAACACCTTGTCCGATTCAGGCCCCAGCCTCCTCATCTCTAAATCGCGGAGCGCGATGACGGGCTCACCGCGGAAGTTGAGGAAGTCCACCAGGCGGGCCTGGGCAGGAGGCAGGTCTAGACGGCCCACCATGCAGAAGCCATCCGTGATCAGCTCAGCCTGAGACAACACCCGATTCGACTCCACCATCGCCAGCGTCTCCCGAAAAGCCATGTCGTGCGACAGTCCTTCCTCGCAGACACCGCCTGCCACTGTCGGAACTACATCTCCAGAGCGTACTGATGAGGCCTGGCCTTGCGATAGGGCCTGTCGGAGGTGATGGCGTCGTACGCATCGACCACAGCGAAGATGCGCGCCGCCAGGGGCAGCCGCGGCTGCCGTCAGGCATGATCCTCCTCCCCGAAGGCCCCCTGGCCAACCAGATCGGCGACCGCCGCCTCCTCGTCCTGCTCCTGCGGGAAGGCCTTGTCCTCAATCAACCCTTTGCGGTTGGCCTCCAGAAAAGCCTCTACCACCTTAGCGTCGAACTGTTTGCCGGCGCTCTCCTCGATCTCTCTCACAGCAGCGGCATGGGACACTGCCTTGCGATAGGGACGATCGGAGATCATGGCATCGTACGTATCAGCCACAGCGAGTACGCGCGCCGCCAGGGGTATCTCCTCCCCCGCGAGACCACGAGGATATCCCCCGCCGTCATGGCGCTCATGGTGGCTAAGAATGATCTCCCCTGCCTCCCAAAGGAAGGGAGCCTCTCTCACCATGTCATAGCCCAACTCTGGATGCCTCTGGATCTTCTGCCACTCGTCGTCCGTCAGCGGGCCAGCCTTGTCCAGAATCGCCTTCGGCAACTCCAACTTGGTCATATCGTGAAGCATCGCCGCCCGCTCCAGGTGACTCAGCGCCTCATCAGAGAAGCCAAGCTCACCCCCTATGGCCATAGCCAAACGCGCTAGCCGCAGGGTATGCCCTTTGGTCGCCTGATCCCGCAGGTCCAGGGCAGCGGATAGAATCTGCAGCAGCGAATCGTGGCTACGCTTCAGCTCCTGGCTACGGAACATCATCTGGCGCCTCTGCCTGCCCATGATGGCAGAGCCCCGCCCGACGATGACCAAAAGGACCGCATACAAGAAGCCCAAGGCACCAGCCACCGCTATGTAGACAACCGTCTGTGAACTCTCGATACGGTCGGCGATGGGGCCGTAGACCTGATGTACCTCCACGGCAGCCGCCACATCGGCCTCACCTTCAAAGGCCAGAGGAGCATAGACCGCCAGCACCGAGCCGGAGTCCACGCTGGCAGGACCCCCCAGATCATCTGGGCTGCCCGCCACCTGGGAGACAGTGCTGCCGCTGAAGGCAGCCGCTCGCCTCTGGTCAAAGGGAAAGTCCTGTCCAATCTGGCCTGGACTGTCCGATGAATACAGCAGGGTACCGTCCTGCCCCCAGAGCCTCACCCGAACCGTGTCGGCCGACACGACTTCATTCTGGACGAAGGTGTCGAACTCAGCGTACTGCTCCCCCATCAGGGGTGTGACAGCTTGTCCGGGCGATAGGTGGACCATGACGAGTCGAGGGACGTTCTCCTCGACCTGTTCAGCCGCATCATCGATCTCGCCCTCCTTGATGGAGTCGGCCAGATAACGACTGAGGCCAAAGCCGGTGAGGCTGACCAGCACGAGGCTGAGCAAGGCGAACACCAGGGTGAACTGCAGGGTGAACTGCCATGCGAAGGCATGGTCCGTCACCCACTGCCAAATGCTCTTGGGCCCTGCTCTCAGGCGGAAGCCGCCCTTCCTCAGGACCCGTGCCTTGATCGATCGGGGACTCATTGCCCCACCCCCCATGCTGGGTGGATGGGACCTTTCCCGCGCCTAGACCTTTCTCCGCGATCGCTCGCGGGCGTTGGACGAGGAGCCAGCGTTGTTCTTGCGGGAAGTCTTGGCAGCATACACGTGCGTATCTGCCCACTGGACCACCTCATCCACAGTATCGCCGCCCCAGGGAAAGCCTGACACCCCCAAGGATACGCTCAGCTTGAGGGAATCACCGTCCTGCTCGTAGACAGGGGTAACCTCTAAGGCTTGCTGGAGGCGTTTGGCCACGGCAAAAGCCCCGTCCTTATCCGTCTCTGGCATTACCACGCCGAACTCATCGCCACCCAGGCGGGCGGGGATGTCGCTGGTGCGAGTGCACTTCACCAGCAGCCTGGCCAGGTTGGACAGTGCCATGTCGCCCACCTTGTGACCGTAGGTGTCGTTGACACCCTTGAGCCGGTCGACGTCCAGCACCAGGATGGCCAATGGGCTTTGCAGGCTGCGAGCCCGGTCGAGCTCTCGCCGCAAGCGCTCGAAGAAATAACGCCGGTTGAAGAGCTGAGTCAGGTCGTCCCGCATCGCCATGTCCTGTAGCTCCAGGTTGCGAATGAACAGGCGCGCGCGGTAGCGCCGCTCCAACTGGACATGTGATCTACGGGAGATGGCCGCTAACGCATAGGCCACCAGGACGACGCTCACGCAGACAAGAGCGTTGACAGCGTGGAACTCCCAGCCCAGCTCAGAAACGTGCGCCAGCGATAGCGTGGCACCACCAATAAGAACGAATGCCGCTCCAAGGATGCGAAGCCCCCAGCGCAAGTGCCCCAGATCGGTGGCTGGCGCACCATCACGCTCGGCCCGCCTGGTAATGGTGTAGTTCCTCGGCACGCCGGCAGTTCCCTGTTGCGTGTCTTGCATAAGAAAAGTTCCTGGTCTTGCCCTTCCTACCCTCAGAAGGTAAGACGCCCAAGCCTACTATCGGTTACAGTTTGTGGACGGTACCCCCAGGGGTTGAGCGAAAACCCGCCCGCTAGCGCTTGCTGCTGCGGTGGGACGTGGGGGGAGAAGCTTTGGCCGCGCTCCGGCCGCTAGTCTTGGCGGCGTACATATAGGTGTCTGCCCACTGCACTATGGCGTCGACATCGTCACCGCTCCAAGGATAGCCGGACACCCCCAGCGATATGGCTAGCTTGAGCCGTTTGCCTCCCTCCTCAAACACAGACGCTGATTCCAAAGACTGTTTTAGGCGGTTGGCCACAGCGAAGGCCGCCGACTTATCCGTCTCGGGCATGACGATACCGAACTCGTCACCGCCGATGCGGGCAGGCAGGTCGCAGGTGCGAGTGTGCTGCACCAGTAGTCTGCCCAAGGTGGCCAGGAGCAGGTCTCCGGCCTTGTGACCGCAGGTGTCGTTGACCACTTTGAGGCGATCGACGTCCAGCACCACCACCGCCAGGGGCCGCTGGAAGTCACGCGCTTGCTCCAGCTCTCGCTCCAAGCGCTTGTAGAAATAGCGGCGGTTGAAGAGTTGAGTCAGGTCATCCCTCATGGCCATGTCCTGCAGTTCCAAGTTGCGAATGAACAGCCGCGCTTGATATCGTCGCTGCGATTCTTGGAGCCCTTTTCGAGACACGTGGACGGAGACAAGGCCCAATACCTCCAGGGCGGCAACGGCCGAAACAGCGATGATGAACTCGACGGTGTACTCCCGATAGATGTGGGCGATGAATATGGCCGCTGCGATCGCCACGCCTAGAATGGCATTCGCCAAGAGCAAGAGGGACGGAGGCGGAGAAGGACCGCACGTTTGCTCCCCTGCACGGCCGTCCTCCGACTGTACCCGTACCACCTCTTGCATCGAGCTTTCGGTTGCCATAGCTGCGCTACATCCCCTCCCAGAAAAGACGCACAGCAGCCGCCTTCATTACAGTGGCGCTTGCGAGAACGAACGAATAGGCGGGGGAAAGTCAGGGAGAGGCCGCCTAGACGGCCGGGCCTTTGGGCCGACAGAAGGCCAAGTCGCCGTCTACGAAAGTCATGGCCACCCCTAGAGCATCATCCAGGGCCACCAGGTCGGCGTCGAAGCCGGGGGCGATGCGGCCTTTGCTGCCCTCCAAGCCCAGGACCGCGGCGGGATTGAGGGAGGCCATCCGCAGGGCTTGCTGAAGCGTGGCCAGACCCAGCCGCACCAGGTTTCGCACCATCTGATCCATGGTGCTGACGCTGCCGGCGAGGGTGCCGTCGGCGAGGTTGGCCATCCCACCCATCACCTCGATCTGCCGTCCGGCCAGAGAGTACGTTCCCGGACCGAGGCCGGCCGGAGCCACGCCATCGGTCACCAGGATCGTCCTCTGAGGCCCTTTGGCCCGCAGGAGAAGGGCCATGGCCCCAGGATGGACGTGAACCCCGTCGGCGATCAGCTCAGCGGCCACCTGAGGCGAGGCGAAGATGGCCGCCAGGCAGCCGGGGTCGCGATGGTGGAAGGGGCGCATGGCATTGAAGCAGTGGGTGGCGTGAGTGGCGCCCAGGGAGATGGCCTCCAGAGCCTCTTCATAGGTCGCATCGCTGTGGCCGATGCTCACTACCAGACCCTGATCCCTGGCTGCGGCTATCAGCTCGTGGGCGCCGACCAGTTCCGGCGCCAGGGCGATGAGCCTCAGACGGCCCCGAGCTGTCCTGACGTGGGCCAGGAGCTCTCTCACGTCCGGCGGCCGCAAGCCCTCCGGTGGGAAGGACGCCTTTCGCTTTGGGTTGACGAAGGGCCCTTCCAGGTACATGCCCAGCGGCGAGGCGCTGCCGGGCAGGCGCTCGCCGACAGAGGCGGCCGTCGCAAGCCAGCGCTCCATCTGGAGTCGCCTGGCCGCCACCAGGGTTGGCAGGAAGGCGGTAACCCCTTTGCTCACCACCCAGCGAGCGTAGGAGCGAATCTCCCCCGCGTCTTCGGTCATGAGGGAGAAGCCGCCGCCACCGTGGACGTGAATGTCGATGAAGCCGGGGGCAAGCGTTAGGCCAGCCAGGTCCATGATCTGGGCGCCCGCGGGCGGCGGCAGGCCCTCGTCCACAGCGACGATGCGGCCCTGCTCGAGGACGACGGTGGCACGGGGGATCTCCTCGTCGGGGGTGAGAACGCGGGCGTTGACAAGAGCGATGACCATGATCAGCTAACGTGTGCCTTCAATTTTGCCTATGATACTATGGATGCCAAATAGGAGCTAAGGATGACGCCTGTCCAGAAGCGGCAACTGATGGTGGTCTCCCACTCCCACTGGGACCGCGAGTGGTATCTCCCCTTCGAGGCCTTCCGCAGCCGCCTGGTGGACATGCTGGACCGTCTGCTTCACCTCCTGGAGACGAACGCCGACTACAAGCACTTCACGCTGGACGGCCAGAGCATCATCCTGGATGACTACCTGGAGATACGCCCCGACCGCCGCCAGGACATCGCCCGCCAGGTGCAGGTCGGCCGCCTGCTGGTCGGCCCCTGGTATGTTCTTGCGGACGAATTCCTGGCTGGCGGCGAGGCCCTGATCCGCAACCTTCAGATAGGCATCGCCATCGCTCGCCAGTTCGGGCCGCCGATGATGGTGGGCTACCTGCCGGACATGTTTGGCCAGATCGCCCACATGCCCTCCATCCTGGCCGGCTTCGGCATCCCCGCCGCCGTCATCTGGCGGGGAGTCGATACGTCGATCCCCACCTCCGAATTCCTCTGGCGAGCACCGGACGGCTCGGAGGTGCTGACCATCCACCTGCCCGAGGGCTACGCCCTCGGCCGCGCCCTTCCCCTGGAGCGAGAGCCCTTGATGAATCGCCTGCGCAGCATTCGCCAGGTCCTGGAGCCCTGGGCCAGCACCCCCTATCTGCTGGTGATGAACGGGGACGACCACCTCGAGCCGCAGCCCGAGCTCCCGGCCGTCATCGCTCTGGCCAACGAAAGCCTGGACGACGCCAAGCTGGTGCAGGCTACCGTGCCCGCGTTCATCGAGGCGGCTCGCCGAGAGATGGGCGCCAGGAGTCATTCCTGGCCACGCGTCGAGGGGGAACTGCGTTCGTGCCAGCGAGCTCCGATCCTGTCCGGGGTCACATCAGCCCGCATGTGGATCAAGCAGTGCAATCAGGAGTGCGAGGACCTGCTCCTGCGCTGGGCCGAGCCCTTCTCCGCCTGGGCCAACCTGCTGCGGCAGCGCAGCGAGGGCGATGATAGAGCCGCCTCCGATGCCGGCCTGCTGAGCACAGCCTGGAGGCTTCTGCTTCAGAACCAGGCCCACGACTCCATCTGCGGCTGCAGCATCGACGAGGTGCACGAGCAGATGGCGGTTCGCTTTCGGCACTGCCAGAGGTTGGCCCAACCCGTCAGCCACGATGCCCTGAGCCACATTGCCGACATGGCCGCTCGGAAAGATCGGATGCACGTGGTGGTCTTCAACCCTATCGATGGCCCCCGCAGCGATTTCTGCACCGCCCGCCTTCCCCTTCAGGATGGGCGTGAGCCGCTGGCACTCGCGGATGAGGATGGCAGGCGGGTTGCGCTGCAGCCGCTTCGCCGCGACCTGCCC
This sequence comes from uncultured Dehalococcoidia bacterium, assembly GCA_964512285.1. Lineage (GTDB taxonomy): Bacteria > Chloroflexota > Dehalococcoidia > SM23-28-2 > SM23-28-2 > SM23-28-2. The sequence continues at coordinate 11,435 of CAZEJO010000022.1, forward strand.
TCGGCTGACGCCACCCAGGAGCGAATGGATGCCGGCTTCCTGGCACGCGATGTCCCCGCCTACGGATACAAGACCTTCGGCGTCATCTATGGCAGGCCGACCCGTCCCAGACGGCCACGGCGAGCGCAGGCCATTGAGAACGACTACTTACGCGTGGAGGCAAGCCCTCTGGACGGCACAATCTCCCTGACGGACAAGGCGTCCGGCGTGACCCTCGACGATCTGAACCGCTTCGTTGACGGCGGGGACTGCGGCGACGAGTACAACTACTGCCCGCCAGCCCACGACGACCTGGTGGGCAGGCCCCGGCGTGCGCCTCGCATCCGCCTGGTGGAGGACGGCCCCGCTCGCTCCACGCTGGAGATCGCGCTGGACTACAGCCTGCCCAAGAGGCTGATCGCAGACCGGCGGAGGCGCTCAGGCCAGCGGCGGATCTGCCGCATTGTCAGCCGGGCCAGCATCTATGCGGGGGTGCCCCGCCTGGACTTCGAGACGGAGGTGGATAACCAGGCCGAGGACCATCGCCTGCGGGTGCACTTCCCCACCGGCCTGCGAAGCCAGCTCTGCCACGCCGAGCAGCACTTCGGCGTGCTGGCCCGACCGCTCGCGGTGCCGGAAGACGACGGCACCTGGGCAGAGACGCCGATCGGCACCCACCCCCAGAAGTCGTTCGTGGATGTGAACGACGGCCGGCGCGGTCTGCTCCTGGCCAATCGCGGCCTGCCGGAGTACGAGGCCATCGATGGCCCCCAGGGCGTCACCATCGCTCTGACCCTGCTGCGCTGCGTCGGCTGGCTGGCCCGGCCACGGCTGCCCAACCGGCGGGAACTAGCTGGCCCACCCATCGCTACGCCGGCTGCCCAGTGTTTGGGCAAGCACGTCTTCCACTACTCGCTGGTGCCCCACAGCGGCGGCTGGGAGTCAGCCTTCGTCGAAGCCCATCGCTTCGCCCATCGCCTGCGGAGCGTGACCACCACGGCGGGCACAGGCGAGCTTGCGTCCAGCGCCAGCCTCCTCTCGATCGCGCCCAGCGCCCTCGTCCTATCGGCTCTGAGGGCAACCGAGAACGGGGAAGGCATCATCGTCCGCCTGTACAACATCGCTTCTCAGCCGACCGGGGGCGAGGTGCGTCTGGAGGAGCCCTACACGGCCGCGGAGGTGGTCAACCTGAACGAGGAGCCGCTGGGCCAGGCCGAGGTCGAGGACGGCAGGGTGCGTCTGTCACTCAAACCGAACGAGATCATCACCCTGCGCTTCCGCACGAGTTCGTAACGAGGAGGGCCCATGAGCCTCCTAGGGCACAATGCAGGCCCGGGTGATAGCGGTCTGCTTGTTGGCCCATTCAGCCTCCTGGAAGGCCTCGTCTATCCGCTCCAGGGGGAACTTGTGGGAGACCACCTTGTGCACAGGGTACTTGTCCCGCGTCCGCCGCAGGAAATCCAGGGCCACCGGCATAATCCAGGGGTCATACATATTCAGAGCCACGATGCGCTTATTGGACCAGACCCATTGCGAGGGGTCGAGCGTGGCCACCTTGCCCATGCTTATGTTGCCTATCTCCAAGTAGCTTCCGCCCAGCCGCGCCATGCCCAGCCCTTCCGCAATGACCTCGGGCACCCCCACCACCTCAACCACCACATCAGCACCCCGTCCATCGGTGAACTCCTTCACCTTGTTAATGCGCTCAAAGGACGAGGCGGCCTCGTTCATGTCGATAACGTGATCGGCCCCACAGGCTTTGGCCAGCTCCAGCCGCTCTGGAATGCCATCGACAACAATGACCTGGCTGGCCCCCATCTCCCTGGCCACCATCGTCGCGTTGATGCCCAAGCCACCCGCCCCCTGAATGACCACGCTGTCGCCAAAGGTTAGGCCCACCTTGTGCAGGCCGAACGTCACCTGGGACAGGGCGCAGTTGATGGGCGTCAGCATCTCATCGGGCAAGTCGTCAGGCGCCTTGAACACGAAGTGACCCGGCCGCAGATAGAAGTACTCGGCGTAGGCGCCGGTGAAATGGGGGAAGTTGTCGACGACAGGCGGGGGCGGATAGCGGGTGGGACAGCAGTGAAATTCGCCCCGCAAGCACTGGTAGCAGCGACGGCAGGGGAAGAAGTAAGGATAGATGACCCGATCCCCTTCCTTCAATGGCTGGCCCAGGGAATCGGTGCTGATGTTGGCACCCAGCCTGTACACTCGGCCGGTCATCTCGTGGCCCATGATGCGAGCGCCGGGGCCAGCCATTGCTACACGAATGTCGCCCCGCCAGACATGAAGGTCGGATCCACAGATGCCGGCGCTGGTCACTCTGACCAGGATGGCATCGGACTCCACCTCGGGCAGGGGTATCTCCCGAATCTCGTGGGGCTGGCCGGTGTCGATGAACAAGGCAGCTCTGCCGGTCTCCGCCATGATGACCTCCTTGCCAAGATAACCGCGTCGATTCTCACCAGTATAGGATTCGCCCCTGGTCTATTCAATCCCCAGCCAGCGGTCCGTTGCCGTGCCAGCTAGCTCTTGGAGCTGGCGGTGCCGATTAGGCATCATCGACTGGGAGGCAGGCAATTGCTGGATGGTAAGTGGGTCTGGCTCTGGAACTGGCGTGGCTGCGATGGCGGCGACGCGACGAGAGTCGCCCAGCGGCTGAAGACGGCGGGCTGTGCGGGCGCGTTGGTCAAAGCCCACGACGGTCCCTACTGGTTCGACCAGGACCAGCCCTGGCGGGAGATATGCCGTGCCCTCAAGTCGTTCGGGCTGAGGGTAGCCGGCTGGGCCTATCTGTACGGACATGACTGGCAGGGTGAGGCCCAGCGGGCGATCGAGACGATCGACTACGGGGAGGCCGATGCCTACGTGATGGACGTGGAGAGCGAGTTCAAGGGCCGCCCGGACGTGGCCGAGGCCCTCTGCCAGCGCCTTCGCCAGGGGGTGGGCCAGAGCTTCCCCCTCTTCTACTCCACCTTCGCCATCGCCCGCTATCATCAGGAGTTCCCCTATGCCGCCTTCGAGCGCCACTGCTCGGGGACGCTGCCCCAGGTCTACTGGAACGCCTTCCGCTGGCCGGTGGAACAGGCGCTGGGTTGGACGTACGAGGACTACGCATCCCTGGGGATAGCAGCCGACAGGATCTTCCCCGTGGCAGGAGCCTACGCCCAGGGCTCCGTCGCCTACCCCAGCGCCGAGGAGATACAGCGCTTCGTCCAGAGCGCCGGCGAGCGCGGCAGCAAGGGCGTGAGCTTCTGGTCGTACGAGCACATGGACGAGGTCAGGTGGCAAGCGCTGGCGGCCAACCACTGGCCGGTGGAGGGCATGCCCTGGACGGGCTGGACAGATGAGGCAGAGGCCCTGCGTCAGGAGATAGAGAGGCTTCGCCAGCAGAACCAGGAGCTCAGCCGCCAGAACGTCGAGTTCGCCGGGCGCATCGGCAGAGGGATGAAGCTGGCCCGCGACATGCTCGCGGTGCTCCAGGGAGAAGCATAGCGGCCGGCCTTCGTAAGCCACCGCTCCTTCGACAAGCTCAGGACGAGCGGTGGGCGAGAGGCTCAGGACGAGCGGTTTGCGGTGCCTGCGCATCTCCGCTCATGGTGAGCTTGTCGAACCATGAGCCCTCGCTCCTTCGACATGCTCAGGATGAGCGGTGGGCTACAGGCTCAGGATGAGCGACGAGAGGCCATCTGACCAATGGCTGGCCTTGCTGCTGATCGCCACCACGTGCCGGATGGGGTCTGCCTGCCCGCTGGCGGGCGTGCTATAATCGCCGCTGAACCTGCCAATCGTCGGGTGGGCTTCGTCGATGGTTGAACAAAGGGAGGCCAACGTTTCCAGCCAGGTGGGTCTGCGCTACGCTAGCTTCGAGACGCGGCTGGTGGCTTTTGTGCTCGACGTGATAGTGCTGTTTTCCGTCTTCTTGCTGTTTATCACCGTCGCTGGCCTGCAGCTCCTGCTGCGCAGCGACTTCGGCGACGTCGACCCGCCTGACTCGGCCTTCTACCTGGCTGCCATCATCCTTCTGATCTACTTCCTCCCCTTTCTGCCCCTCTACTTCCTGGCGCTTTGGGTTTGGCGAGGCCAAACGGTGGGCAAGATGGCGATGGCCATCAAGGTGGTGCGGCGGGATGGCCATCCTCTGGGAGTGGGTACAGCGCTGCTGCGACTGGTGGGCTACCTGTTCTCGGCTCTGCTCCTGTTCGCAGGCTTCCTGATGATCGCCTTCGACCCGCAGCGACGGGGGCTGCACGATAGGCTGGCCGATACGCTGGTGGTGGAGCCGAGATGACAAGCCCAGAGCCGATGTCCGCCTTACCCCTCCTGCGTGGCGCCCTCCAGTGGCTGTTCGGCAGCCTCCTTGCCGTCGCCCTGATCGGCTTCTTCCTGGTGATCAACGGAATGCAGCTTACCTCCTCGGGCACGGCCCAGCGCATCCTCTCGCGGGCGACGGCCGACCTCACGGAGATCGATGCCCTGCTGCCCACGATCCAGGCCGACCTGGCGGAGACGGCCGCGGCCAGCGAAGAGGACACCATCGTCGTGCCGCACTTCCCGATAGCGGTGGAGCTACCGCGTGAAGAAGCAGCGACGATATCGACGGCGGAGCTGCGGTCGCTCCTGCTGAGCGAAGCCGCGAAGGCGATCTACAAGGATGGGATGTCGGTGTGGGCTCTGGCCGACCCCGAGGCGGAGCAGCACATCGACACACTGTCGTCGGAGGGGGGAGTGTACCGAGGCCTGGGCTTCCTGAGCGACGACAATCATCATGCCCTGCGCATCGCCGCCATTGTTCTGGGCCTCTTGTCCCTGGCTCTGGCGGCACTGGTTCTCGTTTCGACGCAGGCGATGGGCCGGATCGTGGCGCTGGGGGCCGCCCTCCTGGGAGCAGCGGTGCCGTCACTGCTGGGGGCGGTGGCCCTTCGCTTCACCTTTCGCACCGCCGGAGAGGACCAGGAAGACTATATGCTGATGCGCCTGCTGGACCTGGGCAACGACGCGACCTGGCTTACGCTGCGCAACTACACCATCCTCACCCTTGTGGGGCTGGGGCTGGTGCTGGTGGGCGTGGCGCTGGTATTGCTGGAGATGCGCCAGCGGGCGGCGCCGGCTGCGCCCGCTGCGCCCGCCATTGACAACGGCCCGGCGGAAGCCTAGGATCGTATCTGCGGGCGGGCGTAGCTCAGTTGGTAGAGTACCTGCTTCCCAAGCATTCCCGTCCTGGCGTTGTGCTCCCCATAGCTGCCCCGCGAGCGAAAACGCCTCAGTTATCCGCTGTTCAGAGCCGCCATCGAAAAGCAGATAACTGGCCCCTGTGAGTCCGCCGCCCCGCCAGCGCCTGGTCTCTCCCTTGCCAGTCCTCACCCCTCCGCGTACAATGTGCCCTACTTACCGACGCCGAGTACGCAAGGAGGGGATCAGACTCAATGACGGAACGACAGAAGCAGGACTGGAAGGCCAAGCTTGATGGCACCAGGGGCATGCCCCAATGGATAGCCATCTACCAGACCTACAACGCCATCTTCAAGCTCAGCGAGCTGACCCTTCTGCCCCACCATCTTTCTCTTCCCCAGATCCACCTTCTGAGTGCCCTGAAGCAAGGCGGGGGCATCCTCACCACTGGCGAGATAGGGCAGGCCATGGTCAAGGCCAGCCAGACCATCACCGGCCTGGTCGACAGGCTGGAGGAGCCGGAGGGATTCGTCGAAAGGGTCTTCGACAGGAAAGATCGCCGCAAGACCTGGGTCCGCCTTACCAAGAAGGGTGAACAGAAGCTCGACGAGGCTTTCCCCGCGGCCTCGGCTCTGGTTGAGGAACTCTCTCGTGTCCTGACCGACCAAGAGATGGAGACATTGCAGGCCACAGTAGAGAAGCTGCGCGGTGCGGCGATGGATAGGCTTGCTGCGGTCCTCACCTCAGACGGCGGCAGGTCGTACGGTCGGGGTGTGTGAGCGGTTCCCCGGCGGATAGCTGAAGGCCTGCTTACGCCCCCATCGAGACCCTGGCCGCCCTGCTCCTAGCCGAGGCCGTCCCCAAGATGGACGCACACTATGACTCCATCGTGGTGGCGATGGGGTGGCAGTAGAACGCGCTCCCTCCCTTCACCTCTCCAGGATCTCAGGGGCACCGCAGACGATTTGGATTTTCCCGAAGAATTCCTAAATGATTCTCTTGACAGCGCGCCTCCAGCAGTATAGTGATGGCAGGCTTCTGGTGTGTTCAACGCTTTCACCTGAGGCCGCCCGACCGAGGCGGTGGAGTCGTGAGGATAAACAACAGTCTTGACAAGTCGTCCTTGGATGGCAGACGGCCGCAGAGTGAGCTTGAGGGAATGCTGGATGTGGAGCATCCCCAAGGGGGTAGAACCATGACGAAGAGAGCGTGGCATTTACTGGGCACAGCAGTGGTCTTGGGGCTGGCAGCGCTATTGGCCTGGAGCTTCTATCCCACAAGCCCGCCTGCCCACGCCCAAGACATTGTGAACTTCGACGTCACCACCAGCGGGGTCAACGAAAGCGACCCCTCTGACAACACCGCAGCGCGTAGCGTCGACCTGGTCGCGGACACCGACGGCGCCGACCCAGGCTGCCCGCCGCCGGATACCGATGGCGACGGCTAATCGCCGTTCATTAGCTCAACTCGGCATAGCTCAGAGATTCGACTAGGGAATAAGGACTCATAGCGAACGGAGGCAACACCATGAAGAAGCTGACATGGATTGCAACGGCCAGCGCCGTACTTGCGCTTATAGCTGTGCTTGGCTTTCGCCTTCTGGGCGGGCAGGAAGTCTCCGCCCAGGGTAACGTTGATTTCGACATCGACCCCGACAATACCGGGAACACCGCCAGCACCATCGGCAACGGGGTGCAGGGCTGCTACCGGGTCGATGGCTCCGGTGGCTTCGATGGCACAGCGGATATCACCATCGACGTCGTGGTCCAAGGCGATACCTTGGCACCCGTGGCCTATGACGCCTGGGTCATCTATGAGCCGACCAAGGTGGACCCGGTAAGCTGGGATGGGATCATCAAGCTGCCTGGGGCCCTAGACTTCACCGGCAAGGTTCCGCCGCAGCTGAATGGCGGCGCCCTCTATTTCGGCGGTGGCCCCGGCATCGCCGGCGACGGCACCATCGTCAGGATAAATCTGGACATCGACTTCACCACCCCGACCGTTGCCACCTTCAGTTTCGCTAGGGGCGCCTACACATCGACGCCGGACGTGGTCCATCCCACAACCAACGACACAGGCCTGCTGGCGATCAACACGAACTGCCCCGCGTACGCGGACGTGGAGATCCTCAGCCAGGAGGTACTGGCCGACGACTGCAGCTCGGCAGCGCCCGCCACCATCAGCGCCGGCGTGGACACGGACATCTGTCTGCGCAAGACCATCGTCAACAACGGGCCCATAACGCCGGTTGATGTGAGCATCACGACCGACCTTGCCGCTCCGGGGGACTGCACCGTCACCCCCGACCCCAGCAACCCCACGTCGTACTCCGGCCTGACCAGCACGCCGCTCACCGTGGACGAGGTCTTCACCGTCAACTGTACAAGCCCCAGCAGCCACTCGTTTAACTTCCAGAACGACATCGATATCACGACGGCCGACGTCACAGACGCGAGCTCTGCCAACAACTCGCTGACGACGCCGTACAGCGCGAACGTGGTGACCGAGGCCGACGTCAGCGTCACGCAGGTGGTGCTGGCCAGCGACTGCAGCAGCGCCGCGCCGACCGAGCTACCACAGGGGACGGACGTCGACGTCTGCGTGCAGAAGACTTTCCACTCGGACGGGCCGTACACCGGCGACGTGGGCGTCTCCATAAACCAATCGGCGACGCCGCCGGGCACCTGCAGTGTGACCTTTGTGAGCGGTCCCTCCAATGCCCCGGTCAACACCTACAGCGACACGCTAGCCAACGAGTTCTGGACGCTCAATTGCCCGGACACCGCTAGCGCCATCGACTTCTTGTTCAGTAACGCGATCACCGTGACGACGACGCATGTCAGCGACCCCGTCAGCGGCAACAACTCCACCTCCAGTACCCTGACGGTGGACGTGGCTCCCACGCCTTCGCCTACGCCCACGCCTCCACCTACGCCCACACCCTCACCAGACCCACCGCCGTTCCCCGTCTACTACAACGTCGACATCAGCGACTACGACTGCCTGGCCAACGCCGATATCCTCGCCATGTTCGACGTAGACGACGACCCCTGGCCCTGCGCGATGTACGATGCCCAGATTAGCTTTATTCCCCCCGAGTGGGGCGTGGCGGAGTCCGCCGACATTCCCATAGGAGCCGCAGTGGGAGAAATGGACATCAATGCCACCGTGGGCTGGTTCAACAACCCCTGCTCCAGCGCCTTTGGTGGCGGGCTTGCCTTCTCCTTTGATCCGCTGATGAACTGCTCCATAGACTCGTCCGAGACGGTGGACTTTCTCGGCCAGTTCGTCATCGGCGCCGACGGCCTCCCTGAAGGCTGCACCAAATACCCCGACTTCCTGAACGATTTGTTCCCCGGCATGACGCCCATTGCACGCCATGCCGGCTTCTACCCCCTCGGCGGCAGCGTCTGGGTGTCGCTGAACTTCATGACCTTCCCGCCCGGCACCGATATTCCCGACACCGCGGCGCCCGGGGTGCCGCCTTTCGGCCCTGAGCTGGGCTATGTCGCGATGTCCGTCCTCAACGACCCTACCGCCCCCCTGATCAAGAACCAGATAACCGACAATTGCCCGCCCCTGCACACCGAGACCACCTACTACGGCTTGACCCAGGACAACCCGCAGACCGCCGTGGACGAATCCGGCTACGAATGGCGCTGGAACCCTAACCGCGCGGGTACCTACACTTTTAACGGCTACACTCACTCCATCCGCGACGCTGACGGAGACGACATCGACAACTCGCTGGATAGCTGCCCCCACATCGCAAATGAGGGCGACCCAAGAGTGGCGGGCAGCGGCGACGATGACAACGACGGCCTCGACAACGCCTGCGACCCCACTCCGGACGCGGCTGATGTTGACCCCGACGGCGACGGTTTCCCCAACCGCCAGGACAACTGCCCTCTGGTGTCGAACGAAGACCAGGCCGATGGCGATAAGGACGCCATCGGCGACGCCTGTGACCAGGACGACTGGAACGACGACGGCGACATCACCGACCCGGGCGAGCCGACGGGCTTCAGCCCCAGCGTGCCCAATGGCGCGAAGGCAGTAGTATGGTTCACGAGCGACATCGAGATCCGCGGGCCGTCATGTCCGGCGCCGGGCGACACAGACGGCGACGGGTTCGACAACGCAGTAGAAGCGGACCTTGGCTCGTGCTGGCAGGACCCCTGTGATGACGAGGATTTCTGCAGCGGCACTGAGGCAGCCAATAGCACGCCGGAGCACACGAGCGAGTCGGGCACCTGCAGCGACGGTGAGGACAACGACCTCGACGGGTACGTCGATGACGTCGACGGCGGCTGCAGGGACGACATAGACCGAGACGGCGTGAGCGACGACGGGGAGGACGACCTTGGCTCCGACTCCGAGGACGCCGACAGCACGCCGGAGGATACCAGCGTCTGTGACGTCTGCACGGACGGCGCGGACAATGACGGCGACGGCGACACCGATGGCGACGACGAAGGCTGCGCCGCGGCACCTCCTACTGGACCGTTCACCCTGGTACACGTCGAGCCCAGCGGCGTCGACTATGCGGGCAACCCGTACTGCCCCGATACCGACTGGAGCGAGGGCAAGAACAAGCCCATCGTTAACCCCTGGCACGACTGCAACAACATCACCAGCCAGAACCACGTCATCCGCACCAACGGGATCGACCCGGCCTGGACCGGCGTTGGCTGGAACATCGAGAACTTCTCAGGCGCCAACGCCACCGAGATAGCTCACGGAGCGTGCGGTACCATTGCCGAGGTGACCAGCCGGCCCGGCTGGGACACCGCCAATGACACTGAGCGCTGCCTGGTCATCCACTCCTCCACCCCGGGCGAGACCCGCGTCACCTGGACCTACAACGACGGGAGCCTGGTTTACACCACCAACCCCGTGGTCAAGGAGTGGGACAGCCTGGTGGACAGCGTCATCCTCAAGTACGGTGACCTCGAGAAGGTCAAGGTGTACTACGACGAGGATGGCGACACTGTCGTCGGAACCAGCGAGTACAAAGAGCTCTACCTGCCCCTGGACGTCAACAACGACGGCGTGCGCGACACCGATGACGAGCACGACCTGGACAAGCAGGGTACCTGGCAGGACCACGGCGTTGTCTGGGACGAGGCCATCAAGCGCATCAAGGTGCCGGTGCCGCTGCAGATCACCGAGATCGTCCACGGCGAGCACGAGGTGCTCATCGACAGCGTGTCCATCACCACCCACCAGCCCACTGCGGGGGCGCTGATCCTGGCAGAGCTCGAGTCCGAGAGGAACTGCACCTTCTTCACCAACTCTAACGGTACCGTGAACTACGGCGACATCATCCAGACCACCTCCGACAACCTGGGCCGCCTCGTCGTGTACCTGGACACCGTCTGCGAGGAGCAGGTAGTCGTTCACTTCTACGCCCAGTACCCGAACCTGCCCGGCTCCCTGCGCGAGGGGCTGCACGAGTGGGTCGGCATCAACTGGACCACCATCGAACTGGCCAAGCAGCCACAGATCCGCTGGGCCGGCGAGGAGATCGTGCTGGCCAGGCGCTGGGCTCTCCCCGACGACTGGTATCCCAACCCGGGCGAGCCCGTGTGCCCGCTGGCGACCATATATGACGTAGACGCCGACGGCGACATCGACATCGACGACGCAGACTTGATGGGGCGGGTCGTGGACGGCAACGTTATCGACTACCAAGTGCGTTACATCAGGGAGGGGTCCAGCCCCGGCGCTCTGGAGGGGGCCTACGCCGACAATGACGGCGATGGCTATCTGGATAGCCTGAATCTGCCAGTGTCCGGGATCGCCGTGGGCGATATCGACAGGCTGTGCATCTCCAAGGCCCTATACGAGAGCGAGGATCCCGGCGCAGTGAATGTCAGCGCTCTGATCATCAGGCAGGTCTGCCCAATTGGAGGAGGCCCCTGCACCGAGGCCATGGTCAACAAGCACGCCTGGCTGGTCTGGTACCTGAAGATCTACCAGGTCAAGCTGACCAACGTGGACGGCGAGCGCGCTGACCACAACGACGGCGACTGGACGTTCGGCGACGGTGAGGACAGCGAGGAGGACACCCTCAACGTCTCCGCCGACACCCTCCTGCGCGTGAAGGTCAAGGGCTGGTTCAACAACCACAACAACAGCGGCCGCGGCGCCGTCTGCATCGACATGGACGGCGACGGCGATGAGGCTGGCTCCGAGCCCGGCGTGCCCTACCCGCTCGCGTCCTACGGGGAGGGCTGCCCTGATCCCGACGACCAGATCGTCGGCCACGGCCACTGGGTGCTGCCCGACGACCTACCGACCCTGGCTGGCCCCGACGCCATCAACACCCGCCCCAACTGGGACGTGATGAGCGAGCCGGAAGACAGCAGCACCTCCGCAATCGGCCCCAAGAGCACCCTGGACAGCCACGATGCCGTGCTTCGGCCCTGGCTCGGCCGCAAGACGGTGGCCCCTGACGGCGCCATCAGCGAGGCTGACGCCATCATGCCGCCCCTCAAGATCAGGGCCGAAATCGCCGACGGCGACGCCGGCTTCCTCAAGGAGGCCATGAAGGGCGCCGACGTCTACGGCAGCACGAACGACTACCACAGCGTCATGATCCCGGCCGATCCCGAGATCCCGGCCATCGTCGGCAGCAGCGGCTACGCTTGGGATAGCTGGCAACTGGGCCCCTACGAGTTCTGGACCATCACCAGCATGTCCGGTGCTCCCTACCCCAACTACATCGAGTTCTACACCGACAACCGCGGCGAGGGCATGTTCTTCGCCAACGGTGACTACAACCTGAGCTTCGACGATTGCCCCACCAACCCCGTCAGCGGCGCACCCGACTGCAGCCCAGGTGACGTGGTCGGCGAGAGCAACATCACCGTCATCGGCGACTACCCCTACTTCCGCAAGCACCCGGCGGTCCTCTCCAACCCCGCCGTCAAGACCTGGGAGTGGGGCGGCTTCAAGACCCTCACCGCTGAGCGCCTCGATGCTAACCACACGGCGATCATCGCCCACCTCAAGGACCGCGACGGCTACTGCGCATACAACGTCAAGTCCGACCCCACGGCCACGAACGGCGTGACCTTCTCCCCCAGCCTCAACCCAGTACAGGGTGAGGAGATCGAGTTCATCCTCAACACCGAGGTTGGCTCCATCATCGCTGTCTCGCCCAGCGGCCTCTACAGCGCCCCGCACGCCCCCCTCACCGACGCGAGCGTCACCGGCCTAGAGGACGGCACGATCATCAACCGCAGAGAGGCTGTGGCCCTGGCCGAGGACGAGCGTGTGCTTGACTACTACGGCAAGGCCCGCCCCGTCGTCGAGGAGGACGAGTGCCAGGCCTGGATCGTCATCGCGCACCCGCTGGGTAGAGACCCGGACGTCAGCGTCATCCTGCACGACCCCGAGGGCGTCATCACCCGTCACTGGCCCACTGTGATCGCGTCTGACGTGAAGGTTGCAGACTTCCAGTGCTCGGCCCCGCATGAGATACCCATCAGTCAGGACACAGGCGTCCACTGCGCCGCGATCCTGCACAACAACGGCCCCGATCTGATTGAGGAGGGCGCCTCTCTGACTGTTTTGGGGACGGCTCCGCCCGACTGCGAGATCTCCCCCAAAGGCTGGGTCTATGACTGGATCACCCTGCCTGTTAGCGTGGACATGGAACTACCGGCAGGCTTCAGCATTCACTGTAGCGAGCCCAGTTCCCACAGCTTTGAATTCAGTGCCGACGTCGGCAGTATGCTGCCCGATCCTGACTGGGAGAACAATAGCGCGACGGCGACCGTCACGCTTGCCACCATCGCAGAGGCCGACGTCAAGATCGTTGGCCAAGAGATCCTCGACCCGCCCGCCGACATAGAGATCAGCGAGAACGTGGAGGTTACCCTGCGCAAGACCCTGCACAACAACGGCCCCTACGGGCCTGTCGACGTGGGCATCGCTACCAACGCCAGCGTGCCCTGCTGTGTTCACGCACCAGACGACGACGCGACCTCCACTGCGGAGGCCAGTCCAACACCTATTCCAACGCCCGCGACGCCGACACCTATCCCAACGCCTGAGACGCCAACGCCCGAGACGCTAACGCCCATCCCGACGCCTGGAACGCCGACGCCCACCCCCGAGTTCTGCGGCCCCGTCTTCCCCACCACCTTCACGGGGACAGTGACCGTCGGCGGCGCACCAGCGCCCGACGGCACGCTCATCTCGGCCATCGGCAGCGACGGAATCACATGGGCCACCGCCACCACCTCCGGCGGAACCTATCTAATGGACGTTCCCGAGACCATGCCCATCACGCCTCCCTGCTTCCCCGGCGGGACGATCAGCTTCATGTGTGATGGCAATCCGGCGGCTGAGACCGGCCAGGCCACCGGCGGCCTGAAGGATCTCAACCTGACCTGCGGCGCCGCCGCTTGCGTCGCCCTGCCTGACCCAACGAATCCCACCCAGGCCAACCTGCCGGTCAGCGTGGACGTAACAGTCGATGAGCGCTGGACCATCCACTGCCTGGAGCCCGGCGCGCACACCTTCGTCTTCACCAACAGGGTCGAGCCCAAGGATCCTCACGTGGACGATCCCGAGCCAGAGAACAACTCGGCATCCAGCGAGCTCACGATAACGGCCTCGCTCATGGCCGACGTCAAGATCGCCAGCCAGGAACTGGTCGACCCGCCGACCACAATCCGAGCCAACCAGAGCGCGGACATCACCTTGCGAAAGACCCTGCACAACAACGGCCCCCACGGCCCGCTGGACGTGCAGATCGCCGCCAACGCTACCGCACCGAGCGACTGCACTGCTGTGCCTGACGCGACGAATCCCGCCCAGGCCAACCTGCCAGTCAGCACAGACGTGGTCATCGACGAAGTCTGGACCATACGCTGCACCTCAACCGGGAAGAAGGCCTTCTGGTTCGACAATTATGTCGACGTGGCGGCCCCCGACGTCGTGGATCCTCATCCTGGAAACAACTCTGCCTCCACAGAGCTGACGCTGATTGTCAGCCAGGTTCACTGTCCCCCCTGGGACAGGGACTGCGATGGCTTCTACAACTTCGTTGAGATAATGCTGGGCTCCAACCCGGATGACCCCACCAGCACTCCGGAGCACTTCGCCATCCCTGCCACTTGCCAGGATGGGCTGGACAACGACAAGGACGGTCTCACCGACGGCACCGACCCAGGCTGCCCGCTGCCGGATGCCGACGGCGACGGCGTGCCGGACAAGCACGACAACTGTCGCACAATCCCCAACCCAGGTCAGGAGGACCTGGATGGCGACGGCCAAGGCGACGCCTGCGACTGGGATGACGATGGTGACGGCTACACCGACTTCTGGGAGAAGTTCCTTGGCTCCGACTCCAAGAACCCCGACAGCACGCCTGAGCACAGGCTCATCCGCAGCACCTGCTCGGATGGGCTAGACAACGACAAGGATGGCCTCGCCGACGGCGCCGACCCGGGCTGTGGAGGATAAGGCCAGGAGGCTAGATATAGTGAAGATGTGAACGGAATGTGCGCCGCAGGGAGAGGAGGCCTCCATCTGGGGGCTTCCTCATCTAAGGGTGATTAGATTCGGGGTGCCCGATCGGCGGATGACCTGGGAGGCTTGCTGCACTAGGGAAGAGCTTCCGCACACTAAGTGTCGATGGTGTGGCTCGTGGCGGCGATGAGGTGGCCGCGCTTTCTTCCCTTGCCAACCCTGGCGACTGCGAGTAGAATGGGGTTGCCGGCTTGGAGTATGGAGGTTTGCCATGCGTATCCGCCGGTTGTTCTCCCTCTCCTTGCTGCTTGGCCTGGCGCTGGCCATCGCGCTGAGTAGCGAAGGCAGCCAGGTCTCGGTCACGGTCGCTTCCCCCGGCGCGGTGACGGTTCGCGAGCCAGCGTTCGGCCTGCCGCATATCTACGCCGATACCGACCTCGAGCTCGCACGTGAGGGCGGTCGCGAGATCGCCAAGGATCGCCTGGGCCAGCTGATCCTTATGGCTCGCGTAGGGCGGGGCACTCTGTACCAGGCCTTTAGCCTACTTGACCCGTCGACCCTCAACGACGACATGGAGGTGCGGAGGACAGGCTATACGTCCTCTGAGCTGAACAACATGTTCGCGAAGCTGACTGCCGATATGCAGGCTCAGATCCTGGAGTACTGCAAGGGCGTCAATGACACCATCGACGATATCTACGCCGGGACTCTTCCCGAACCCCTGGAGATAAATCTGTTCAAGAACATGCTTGGTTTAGGTAATGACCTCTTCGGGAACGCCACCAATATCTCCGATCAGGTGGACCCCTATTACGCGGCGCCCGGTGGTGAGTGGCCCAACGCCGGCTTCCAGTTCACGCCGGAGATAGCCATGGCCATCGCGGTGCTCCAGATTCGCAGCTTTGGCAACAAAAGCTTCGATGAGCCGTCACGTCTGAATGAACTGCAGAGCCTGCTGGAGAAGCTCCCGGCCACCGGCGACGAGATCTGGGACGACCTGAACTTCCTCAACGATCCCCTGGCGCCGGTGTCCGTGCCCGACCCGACGACGCCAGGGTTCGGCGGGCCCCTGGCCTATCATGCCGTGCCTGAAACCGATCCGGTTGCCCTAGTCGCACAGTTTCCCGGTTACGATTACGAAGCGGCTCTGGAATCGGTGCGTGAGCGCCAGGCTGATCGCGAGGAGTTCGCACGCAGCCTGGGGGCTTGGCCGGCTATGGGGAGCTATGCCTGGAGCATCGACGGTGAACGCTCCGCCACGGCGAACCCCTGGCTGGGCGGCTTCCCCCAGATGGGCTTCCAGACTCCTTCCATCATGCATTTCATTGAGAACCGAAGCGGCGAGGGGGATGACCATCGCGTCGGGGCCATCGGCTTCGCGCTGGTTGGGCTACCGGCCGTTGTGATCGGCCACACCGACAGCGTGGCGTGGACCAGCACCACGGCCCAGCTCAAGGTCAATGATTTCTATCTGGACAAGCTGATCCTGGAGAAGACTAATTCGCTACGCTACAACGATGAGGGCACCCCCGCGGCCGTGAACGTGCGCACTGAGCAGATTCTTGATTCGGGGGGCTCGCCGACCTCCCTCCTCGTCTGGCGCACCCACGAGCGGGCAGGGAACGGTGGCTCACGAACCGTTGAGGCCTTCCAAGGCGACGCGGCCGGGACGGCGGGATCGGCGGCCCCCACCTCCCTCACCGATGCCGACGCCTTCACTGGCGATTTCTCCGGCGGCTACGTCGCCATCGTCGGAGGCACCGGCGCTGGGCAGATGCGGCCCATCCTCTCCAATGACGACGACACCCTGACGCTGCACGGCGACGACGCCTGGACGACGACACCCGACACTACCTCCGAGTATGTCGCCGTGAGGTCAGGAGACGACATCGTCGTCATCTCGCGGGAGAGGGTTTATTGGCTAGAGGAGTCCACCAGCACACTGGGCTGGTCCCTCTTCCAGCGGGCCGAGAGCATCCTGGACATTCGCCGCGGCACGCGCATGATGCCGACCACGCACAACTTCTTCGGCGCCGACAACCAGGCCTTCAACGGCATCGGCACAGATCTGGGGACCGGTACGGGCAATATCGGCTATTGGTCCGGCGGTTTCTCCCGCGTGCGTCAGGGCGGGTCCCCGACCGACACGCGGCTGCCCATGGACGGCACGGCCGCCAACGAGTTGGTTGTCGTCAGCGGCACTGTCGATAGCGCCACCGCCAACACGCTCACCGATGCCAGCGCCTTCGCCGGCAAGGACTTCACGCCGCCTCCTTACAACTACCGCATGGACAATCCGAGCCAAAAGGGCAGCGAGTACATCGTGACCATAACCGGGGGCGCCGGATATAGGCAGACTCGCCGCATCGCCAGCAACGAGGACGACAATACGTTGACTCTAGAAGAGGATTGGGGTGTTGTCCCCTCCGCTGGTGACCTGTTTGAGGTATACGAGATCGTGGCCATGCCGGAGGCGATAAACCCTAGCCAGGGTTACACCGGCAGCTGGAACAACAAGGCGGCCACCGCCGATGACGGTCAGGGGTTCGGTCGCGAGTTTCGAAGCACCTTCGTCATGGAGCGACTGGCCGCCGACAGCGACTGGAACCGCGCCGATCAGCGCCAGCTCAACAAGGACGTCGCTGGCGTCGACCCCATTGGTAAGTTGGGCCGGTACCTCGTACCGAGCCTCCGTCTGGCCGTCGATGGCGTTGGAGATGGCGGCAACCCGGATGTGAACACGGTGCTGGCCGCCCTCGAAGCCCATAACGGAAGCCCCGAGTTCGGCCGCTACATCATCGACCCAGTGACCGAGACTACCACCGCCGGCGAGATGGAGTTCCTGACCGAGCTGATAGACGATCTGGCCAGCGCCATCTATGGGGACGAGTTCTCGGGGACCGCTGTGGGTACACCCACAGGCTTAACAGCCCTAAACCTGGTCCAGCACGCTATCGATAGCGCCGCGGGCAGTCCAGCTGGACGCTACACGCAAGCATACAGCGGCGACTACTTCAATGGCGCGGACTGGCGTGTCGTTGTGCGCGATACCTTCTCTGACACCATCGTCGAACTGGGCGGCATACCCTCCGATCCGCCCCGCCCCGAAGACACCTACGTACATCCTCTTGCCGGGCTCTTCCCGAGCCTCGTGTTCGATCCTGTGCTCATGGGCAACCGCGGCACGTGGGAGCAGATCGTCGAGGTCGGGCCGGTGGTGCTTGGCGAGTTCATCTTCCCCCTGGGCCAGAGCGGATTCGTCTCCTCCGCAGGCACTCCCGACCCTAACTTTGACAGCCTGCATTCGATCTGGGCCGAGTGGCGCTTCGTGCCAATGCTCCACATCGCCGAAGACCTGGCCACGGACCCGGACGGGGATGTCGATAACGATGGGGTGCTCGACGGCTTTGAGGAATGGTACTTCGGGTCGAACAGCCCCGGGCCGACAGATGACGGCGACGGAGATGATGCAAGCCTTCTGGACGAATTCTTGAATGGGCTAGACCCGACTGAAGCCGACACTGACGGCGACGTGATGCCGGACGGCTTTGAGCTGGCAAACGCTTGTCTGAACCAGCCCCAGGCTCGTGACTCCACAGGTGACCCTGACACGGACGGGCTGGACAACCTCGCCGAGTACACTGCCGGCGCGGACCCCTGCGACGACGACACCGATGACGACACGATTCTCGATGGCGCCGACGACGACCCGGTAGATGAGTACGTCTGTCAGGACCTGGACAGCGACACCTGCGACGACTGCTCGGTGCTTGGCCAGCCCGATACCTCCGACGACGGCACCGACACCGACTCCGACGGCGCCTGCGACGCCGGTGACCCCGACGATGACGACGACACGGTTCTCGACGGTGATGATACGGATCCTCTGGACCCGTACGCCTGTCAGGACCTGGACAGCGACACCTGCGACGACTGTTCGGTGACAGGCGGTCCTCCCTCCACCGCCGACGACGGTCCGGACAACGAACCTGATGGCCTCTGCGATGCCGGCGACCCCGACGACGACAACGACACGGTGGATGACGGTGATGATATCGAGCCGTTAAATCCGTACGCCTGTCAGGACCTGGACAGCGACACCTGCGACGACTGCTCGCTGACAG